>JBMHCO010000100.1:0-21102 GCA_049889895.1 Rubripirellula sp. | reverse complement strand
ACACGAACCCTCGATCGTTAGGAAGGGAGTCGCGAGGACCAGGATGCCGTGTTGCCCCAAGCTGACGTCCTGACCTCGCTCCTCCTCCTTGGTCCATCCAAGACCTTTCCAGCTGCGTCTTCCCGCTCCTGTGAAAGAAGGAGCCGAAATCGCTTGCCGGAACCACCGGAGGTAAGTTGCCCCCAATCACCTCCGGATTCATCCATGAAACCGCGATCCTCACCAACGCATCGAGTGCCCCCAAACGATGCATCGGATCGTCGCGATGCCCCTATTTTACCGACGCCGAAATGTCCTCTCCGCTGCACTACACTCGCTACTGCAGCGCAGTGGTCTTTACTGCGCTGAGACACACCGGCAGAACGCGAAAAACTTTTGTTTATTTCTCCGCAATACAGCGCAACACGCGACTACTACACGGCAGCGAAAAGCATTTCCAGAAAATCCTCCCCCTTCACTCACCTGATCGCCCTCACCAAAATCACGCGAGCGGACACCTACGCCCAGGGGAGGCGCGTCGTTAGGAGGTTGGCAGCACGATCGTCGGGCGGCGCGTTAGGATGTGAGTAGAGCGATAAAAGTGACACGCTTGGTAGCCCGCTCAGCGAAACAAAGGATTTGGGATTGAGAGCAATGCGTTACGTTCTAAAAGCCCTTCTTGCGATTCCGGTTGTTGCTGCGATTATCTTTTGGTTTGTCTTGTCGGAGATCCGCTCCGAGCGATACTACGTGCTCTCCAATCTGCATATCCAAGGTTGGGATCTTCGCACAATTGGAGAGAAAGAACTCGACCACATGATTTTCGGGAAGGAAAGCGACTCATTCTATATGCGGAACACGACCGACGGCATCACGATTAGCGTGCAACTGTTTGGTTTCGCCTTCTCCACCAATACCACGCGTGGGCAATACACACAGGCTGTAAACAGAGTTGATGAGGCGATGCAAGCGTTTTTGAAACGCAATCCCGATCTGGTTGCTGACTGGGCTGCGATTGAAGTTTATGCGATAGATGCGACTGACACGCCTAATCGCGGAATAAAACGCCAGATCAGTTACACGCGATTCAAGACGTATCCGCCAGAGCAGAAATAAGGGAAGGAATTGCGTCGAACTGGCGAGACAGAGAGCGAACCTGCTTGAAAAGACAGGCAAAAAAAAGACGTTTAACCGAGGAATATCAGTTGTGACTCTGCAAGGAAGTGAATCACAGTCACCAGCTTGGTGTCAAAGCCCAAACGGGGCAGATCACTAATCCTCGTTCCCGCGTGTCAAATGACCGGTTCGACGAATCGCCAAGAGTAACCAAATCATGACCGAAAAACTTCCCGTCACTCCGATGAGCCCAAGCAGGCTAATCTCTCGAATCCCAAGGACTGATTCTTCCGCAAAAAGCAGCGGCGGAACCTTCATCGCGAGCAACAAAGATGAGCCAAGAAAAACAGCACTGGCCATCAATCCTAATACCAATCGATTCACTGTCGGCCCGATGCGTTGATGTTCAAGAACCACTCGTAGTTCGCCGCGACGGGTTTGACGCATCAAAGAGATAATCTCGTCGGGAGCTGTCTCGAGAAAGCTTTCTGCCTCGAGATAGATTCGACGGGCCTGACGCAAACGCCGCTTCGGACTCAAACGACGCATCATCACGCGACGAACAAAGCTACGCACAATATCAAGCGAATCAAAACTTGCTCCGAGTTCGCGCAACGTTCCCTCGAGGGAGATCAGCATCTTCAGTAGCAGAGCGGATTGATTGGGCAAGGCAATCGCATGTCGGTGCAACAGATCGCTCAAACTATTGAGAGCCCCTGTCATGTCAAATTCACCGAGTCTTTGACGCCCATAGGTTCCGATAAATTCAGCCACATCAATGGCCAACAACGACTCATCAAGATCAAGTGGCGCATCGCCGATCCGTCTTATCAAACGCATCAAACGATGTTGGTCTCCCTGAGAGACCGCTACCAACATTTCCTCAATTGTTTCCCGCAAATTCTCATCAATCCGACCGACCATTCCAAAATCGAGAATACCTAATCGGCCATCCTGCAGCACAATCAGATTTCCGGGATGCGGATCCGCGTGAAAGACCGCATCCTCAAAAATCATCTCCAAATAAACATTTGCAAGCGTCCCGGAAATCGACATCCTGAGTTCGTCAAGCTCATCCTTGGATAGATCACCGTGGTCGGTTCTCGTCTCTGGACGACTCGCTGGTTCGGTAGAATCACTCTCAAGAAAATCAGATAACGGCGTCCCGACCAACTCGTCCATCACCAGGACGCGTTGTGAACAGAGAGTCGGGACGGGCTTGGGTATTACGACATCAGCACCACTCGCCTCGAGCATCTCACCAAAGTGCTCCAAGTTCTGCCGCTCACGGCCAAAGTCAATCTCGCGTGTGATCATCGGCGCAAGTTGCCGGATCATCTCCGTTGGCCGCCAAACTGCAAACGCCTCGACGTGCTCCGCCAACTGAGCGAGCCCAGTGAGTACCTCCATGTCCTGTCGTATGATCGGCTCAATCTCACTGCGCAAAACCTTGATCACCACCGAGTGACCATCCACTAATGTTGCGCGATGAACCTGGCCGACCGATGCAGTCGCCAATGGCTCCGATTCAATCCACTCAAAATGCCGTTCATAATCTTCGCCCAATTCATGACATAACGTCTCTCGAACCTGCTCGATTGAGTCGGCGGGAACATGGGCTCGAAGTTCCTTCAGTTCATGAGCAAGCTTGGGGCCAACCAAATCGGGCCGTGCGGCTAGAACCTGCCCGAGCTTAATAAACGTCGGTCCCAGATCCGTCAGTGCCATTCGAACTCGCTGTTCCCGCGTATACTGAGACAGGGGGACGCCACCGCGGTCCTTCAACGCGTCACGGAATGGTAATTGAAACTGCGTCAACCAATCGGCCAATCCATAACGCCGCAGCACCGCGAGTATTTCTCGCCAGCGTTTGAGGTTACGGTAAAGTTGAGGGATCGCAGTGATTTTCATTCAATGCCCAGAATCATGCTTTGAGTCAGTTCAGGTTAACCACTAGCGAGGTCAAAATAAATCGCCTCGGAACCCTTTCCGCTCCAGATCGCCTGATTCGCGGCATTTTCTCATCTCCGCCGCTCAATGACCTCGGGAAATGAACCCCTCACGTTGGATGAGGACTATATTGATTCAGGTATGCAAGTTTACAAATCACCGCGGTTCACAAAACCCAGGGTTTGTTGCCTGAATCTCACTAAAAAGCGACCGCTAAGGATGGATGCGGTCACCTGTTAATCCCAAAGACTTACGCATGTCATTTCGCCTCAACCGCCGTTGCCTTCTACGAGGAACCGGATCACTGATCGCGTTGCCCGCGATGGAATCATTGGGTTTCAAGACTCACGCGAAGGCATCAGAGAAAGCTCTCGATACGTCGACCGCTACCTCCTCTGAACGAACACCTTCCAATCCACCAAAGCGGATGGTTTGTCTGGGAATCGGTTTCGGCGTGACGAAAGAGACATGGTTCCCAAACACCGATCAGACGGGAACGCAATATGACCTGCCCAAAGGCCTTTTGCCGCTCGCAAGACACAAGTCCGATCTAACGGTGGTACAAGGTTGCACAAATCAATTTAACAACGAGGCACATTGGGGTAGCACTTTTTGGTTAACCGGTGCGAACCGGTATTCCATTCCCGGCCAAAACATGGCCAACAGCATCTCCATGGACCAGGTGGTCGCGGGATCCCTTGGCAAACAGACCCGTTTTTCATCTTTGGCACTCTCGAGTACCGCTGACCAAGGACATGGTCCCGGACTCTCGCTCTCGTGGAATCAGCGAGGCAAACCGGTCGCCGGTATCAATGATCCGGTCCAAGTCTTCCACAAGCTCTTTTCTGCCGACGAGATGCCTCTTGAGCAAAGACAAGCGGCAATCGCGGAGAATCGCAGTGTCCTTGATGCCGTTCTCTCGGACGCTCGACGAGTCCAACGCGGACTCTCCACGAATGATAACCGCAAACTCGACGAATACTTCCAAGGGATCCGAGAGATCGAGACGCGTCTAAGCAAGGACGAAGACTGGCTAAGCATCCCGAAGGCAACGTCACCGATCGATCAACCTGAACCGGGTCTTAAGGGCAAAGATGAAATTGAGATGATGTATCGGCTGATTGTTGCTGCGTTACAGACCGACAGCACCAGAGCGATCACCTACCGCATGCCCGGTCAGTCCTTGTTGGACAGCCTCAACCTATCGGCAAGTTCACACAATGTCAGCCACTACACACCTGGCCCCCGGATGGACGCGTCGCAAGCAAGGGATCAGGCACACAGCGAATTACTCGCCGGCCTAATCGACCGACTCAAGGAAACCAAAGAAGCGGACGGCTCGAGTCTCTTTGACCATGTCGCCCTTGTATTCGGATCCAACATCAGCTCCATCCACTACCTCACCAACTGCCCTACCGTGCTAGCGGGCGGAGGTGCAAATCTAAAACTCGGCCAGCATGTCGTGCTGCCCAATGACACTCCACTGTGTAACGTCTGGCTCACAATGCTTCAGGGGATGGGAATTGAAACATCACGGCACGGCGACAGCACCGGGATTGTACGGGAGCTGAAAGCATGATGGTGCGTCCTTACCACTGCATCACCGCTTGGTTCGCTCGACTGTCGCTCCGCTTACTGTTGATTCTCGTGGCACCAGCGTTGTGCGATGCGGTACCGACGGAGCCTCAGAAAGCCCAGAATGCCGTGGATGTGCTGAATGCCGCAGACGGTCAGGATACAGAGCCAACTGCACAGTTGCCCGAAAAGCACCGTACCCTCCTAAACTCCTACTGCATGGAATGCCATCGTAGCGAGGTTCAAGAGGGTAACTTTGACCTAGAAAATCTCTCGATGAAAATCAGTTCGATCGAACAGGCAGAACAGTGGCAAAAGGTACTCAACGTTGTCAACGCGGGTGAAATGCCACCGGAAGAATCCGAACAACTCATAGACGGAGACAAGGCTGATTTCTTGGATGATCTTGCCAACACCATGGTGGCCGCTCGACGCATTCTGGCCGATTCAGGCGGTGAGATCATGATGCGGCGTCTCAACCGACGTGAATATCAGAACACCATCCGAAGCTTGACGGGCGTCAAACTCGACATCAGCTCCCTTCCACCTGATGGTGGGTCAGGCGTCTTTGACACCTTCGGGTCTTCTCAGTTCATTTCGAGCGATCAGTTTGAACAGTACCTAAAACTGGGGCGAATCGCGATCGACGAAGCTTTTGATCGACATGCTTCTCAAACAAAACCGCCTTCCGTGTTTCGAGTCGAACCGGAGACCACCGTGAATGTTCAAACGGAACAGAACATGCGGAAGATGGAAGAAACCTATCAACGCTACTTGAGATGGAAGGCAAAAGTAGATGAAGCTGCCTCCGCACCAGAAAACCAGGCTGTCGTGCAGCAGATCAGGGATCGATACAGTTTAAAAGAGATCACGGACAGTGTCCGTCTGTATCAGAATGCCGATCTTCTGAAAGGCATCCCGGACGCAAAAGAATTTGGCTTCAAAGACTCGAATGATGCCTCATTTTCCTATCAGGGAGGGTACGGTCGCAGCTATGCGTACATGAAGCATTACTCGGAGTTGCCTCAGAGTGATCGCGGAACCTATCTCAAGTTGGCTTGGGGTATCCAACGAATTGACATTAGCCCAGATCCTAAACAGCTTCCGCCGGGTACCTATCGACTACGAATTCGCGCGGGAAAGGTTGCTGGAACTCCGGAATCTCGCCACTTCATCGAAATTGGTCATCCGCAACGAGTCAACCAAGTGCCAGCGGGATTTGCTGGACTTCCGATCAGCAGCCATCAAGTGACAGGCACACTTGAGTCCCCAGAAGTGATCGAGACAGAGATTGAAATTGGCATCAATACGCCGCGTGAACTCGGCATCCAAGAACGACGCACTGCCGATACCAAACGAATTAGAAACGACTTTTTCAAACACAAACGTGAAAACGGATACGGCACACCTCCAGCGATTTGGGTCGATTGGATCGAACTCGAGGGTCCCATCAACAGCAACACATGGAAACCTAACACGTGGAAACAGAGACGAGAGGTTGAAGTCCATGCAAATGTAAAGGTGGGAGGAACGTATAACGGATACTTCAAAGGTGGCTATGAGCAGGCTCAGGCTTTTTTAAAAACGGGGCAATCACAAAAGGGAATCGTCGATCAACAGGAGGCGGAATTTCGGATTCGTCAATTCGAAGAACAGGGTCCTACCTTCCGTCGATATCTTGACAACCCACTCACGCAGTCCGGCGCACTGCTCACGATTTCCAACGTCAACAAAGAAGAATTCATCGCATTACCGCCGGAGCACCCTACCGGTTGGCGCAAGTTAAAACACATTGTTGATTCGTTGCCCTCTGGAAATTACAAGTTGCGTTTTCGTGCTGGAGCAGTTGAGGGGACTCCAAGCGAGCGTCATTTCATCGATCTCGGCTTGGTGCCGACCGAGGACGAATTTCAACATCTCGCGACTTTTCATATCACCGCTCCCACCGACCAGGCTCAAGTCATTGAATTCCCCGTCCAGCTGACGACTAACGGTCCCCGCAAGTTTGCCATTCGTGAAAAACGAGATCCGAATCTCGATCAACAACGTGACAAGAAAGCTCGAGACGAAACGGGATTAGCGCCCGTACCAGCGATCTGGATTGACTGGGTTGAATGGGAAGGCCCACTGGGTGTTGAAGACGGTGAGTATCCCTTCGCCCAAACCCTCGCGATGATAAAACAAGCCCAAACCGATAACTCGGAAATCAGCTTGGCTAGGCAGATCCTCAGAAGGTTTGCTACAGACGCGTTCAGGGATCTGAGCCCCAACCAAGATTTTATCGAGCGACTCGTGAATATCTTTGAGGGCAGACGAAACTCAGGGGAACCTTTTGAAGTCGCGATTCGGACTCCGTTAAGCGTGATCCTTGCTTCTCCCGGTTTCCTCTATCTCAATGAACCATCGGTCGATGCAAGCCCTCGCACGCTTAATGACCGCGAACTCGCCGTACGATTGTCGTACTTTCTCTGGAGTGGACCGCCCGACAAAGAACTGCTTGAACTTGCAGAACAGAACCGGCTGCACTTACCTCAAGTGCTCAGACAACAGACCAATCGGCTGATCAATGACGCAAGATCTGACGCCTTCGTCTCGGGATTCGTTCACCAGTGGTTAGACATGGAGCGGCTCGACTTCTTTCAGTTTGACGCCAATCTTCACCCCGATTTTGATGAAAGCACAAGAAGTGCTACCCGCGAAGAAGTTTATCAGTCGTTTGCACATCTGCTTAGGGATGCAGAGCAGGACTCTTCCAGCGGGCGACTCGTGAACTTACTCAAAAGCGACTATGTCTTCGTCAACGGATTGCTCGCCACCTACTACGGTATCGAGGGAGTGGAGGGTGACGAATTTCAGAAAGTAAAACTGCCAAGTGATTCGCCTCGAGGTGGCCTCTTGGGAATGGCCGCCATTCACGCGATGGGCAGTGATGGGATCGTCAGCAGCCCCGTTGAACGCGGTGCATGGGTGCTTCGTCATCTACTCAATGATCCACCTCCTCCCGCTCCACCTAACGTTCCTCAGATCTCGCGACTCGAAGACCAAATTCTGAGCACGCGAGAACGGTTGCTTGCACATCAGGAAGAAGCTCAGTGCGCCAGTTGCCACCGAAAAATCGACCCGATTGGCTTTGGGTTAGAAAATTTCAATGCGGCCGGTAAGTGGCGAACCGAGGACAGCTACCAATTGCGAGACCAGAGAGGCCGAGGTATCGGTAAGCGAAAGACTTGGGAGATTGATGCATCCGGAGCCTTTTATCTTGGCCCCAAGTTTGCAAACTTCCGTGAGCTTCGTGAACGAGTTGCAGATCAAGAGGATGCATTCGCTAGAGGGCTGATTGAGCGTCTGACTGAATACGGGCTTGGCCGTCCATTTGGATTTACAGACGGAGATCTTGCTGATGAAATCTTTGCAATCGTCAGCGAAAAAGAGTTTGTGTTGAGAGAATTCATTCATGCCCTGGTTGCCAGTTCAGCTTTCCAAACAAAATGACTCTCCAGCACGCTAAACTGAGTTGATTCGGATGATCTCTCAAAAGGTTGATTCGTTCTCGAAACAAGCTGATGAACTTGATCGTGTAGGTTCCACGGCAATAACTTAAGGCCACGCGTGTCGAACTGGATTCACCCGACGTTACTAACCCTTGAGCTGATTGCGCTTTCGGTCACGATTGCCGGCACTATTGGAACCATCGCAGCGTGGGCGAGCCATGTGCTGGGGCGAGGCACCCCTTTTCAAAAAAAACTCAATCAACTGATTTTGGCGACACATGTCATGGTCGTGTTTTCACCACTGATCCTGCATGCGGTGGCGTGGGAATCAACTGCTGGTAAGTTCGGGATAACCATGCTGACTCAAACCGGAGTCCGTGTCTCTGCCGGCGTTTCTTACAGTTTTTTTGCCGGTCTGATCGCCACCAGTTGGATTCACGGAATCACAGGTGCGTCGCTCGTCTGCGTTGTTACGTACATAGGTACCAGTCGCCTGCCGCGAGCGATGATTGAACGGGGTCGATTGGAGATGGGTGACCATCGGCTTTGGTGGCGTTTGCGCTTACCGCTCGCTAGAAATTGGTGGATCGGTTCACTCCTTGCGACCGCGATGCTGGCCGCCACCGAAATGACCATTGCAGATCTGTATGGCTGTCGCACGTTGGCCGATCACTTCTATCTGCTCTACGCTGCCAATCCTGACCTGAAGTCAATCCTGATCACCTGCATCGTTCCGCTGATCATCTTGGTGGGCGGTTCGCTGTGGTGGGTTACATCTCGTCAACGCCCCCTCGGGGTCATCAGTCGTCTTGATGGAGGACAAGGATCCGAGTCAAAAACGTATCACCAGATTTCCGAATCCCGGAACGACACGGGAATCATCAATTCACTTGCACTAACCGTTAGCCTGTCTCTGTTGACCGTTACGGTATTTGTACCGCTTATCAGCATCCTTTTAAAACTCGGTCAGACAGTACAACTGATCGGGGGCAACGTCGCCAGCGGTTGGTCAATCTCGGTACTCATTGAACGCTTGCTGGAAGCTCCCTCGATTTTTCAAGATGAGTACACGTGGACGCTCATTCTCGCATCTTTCACGGGGACTCTAGCACTTCTGATCGCGTGGCCGATGGCAGCATTTGGACGAACCGCTCCTGCGATGCGTCGTTGTTTCGACTTTTCGACCCTTACTCTAGCCGTCATCCCCGGCCCCGTCATTGCGATTCTGATCATCGAGATGTTTCAGGTTTCCGTCCCCGGTTTTGCGACTCTTTACCAACGGAGTGTCGTCCCCACATCAATCTCATTGCTCGCCCGCGCACTTCCCCTAGCCTACTGGGTATTGAGGGTTGGATATTCCACGCTCCCCGAACAGTTACTGGAAGCTGCGGCTCTGGAACACGGCACATTACGACGCATCATCAGAATGGACCGCAAGCTAATCGGTGGCTTTCTGATTCAGGCGTGGCTGGCGAGCAGTCTTTTTGCATCCGGCGATGTACCAGCATCGCTACCGATCTTGCCCCCAGGAATGACCACGGTAGGAAGCCGTCTTTTTGGCCTACTTCACAGCGGTGCTCGATTCCAGGAGGCGGCGTTGGCTTTTTGGTATCTCCTTGCGATCGCCCTGCTCGGTTGGCTGCTGATTCGTTTGGTTGACACGATCGATCATGGAACAGGGCGAGCCAAATGAGTCGACAACTGGTATAAGATAGGTCTGTGGTCGCTCACCCAAGCGTCACATGATTAAGGAAACCGTGAATCTCAGTCGGATCGAATCCATGCCAAGGTTGGTAACAGTTATCATCGCTACCGTATTCCTCGGAACGGCGATTCTTCGCGAAACCCGCGCGGAGACTGTACGCTTCAAAGATTCAAAGCAAAATGAACGAGAAGTAAAGGGTGAAGTCCTAGTGGAAGCCCAAAACGGCGGCATGATGTTGCGGGGTGACGACAGTCGCATCTGGTTGATTCAGCCCAACGAAATCATCCACCGAAAACGCGATGACGCACCGATCACTCCTGCATCTGCCGAGGTGGTATCAGCGCGTCTGCTCGAAGAACTCGGACCGACCTTTTCTATCTATCCCACGCAGCATTATCTGATCGCATATGACTGCAGTGAACCATACGTTCAGCGTGTTGGTGCCCTGTTTGAACAATTACATCGCAGTTTTTTCACTTTCTGGAAAAACCAACGTTGGGATCTTGATGAACCAGATTATCCACTGGTGGGGATCGTTTTGCGAGATCATGATTCCTTCATGAACTACGCTGAAAATGACATCGGCGAAACCGCCAATAGCGTCATTGGATACTACCACCTATCAAGCAACCGCATGACCACGTTCAATGTTCCCAACTGGGAACGTAACGTGGCGACCATCATTCACGAAGCGACGCATCAACTCGCTTATAACACCGGAATGCAGAGGCGGTTCGCGGACAACCCAATGTGGGTTAGCGAAGGCCTTGCCACCTTTTTTGAATCTCCGGACATGAGAAATCCGGGGCGGTGGCGATCCATCGGACGAGTCAATCAAGTAAATCTTGCTCGCTGGAGACAGTACGTCCGCTCACGCCCCGAAGAGTCACTGGCCACACTGATCGCCGACGACCAGCGGTTTCGCAGCGCCGCGACCGCGACCACCGCTTACGCCGAAAGCTGGGCATTGACGTACTTTCTAATCAAGACTCGACGTGACGAATATGTGGACTACCTTCGTGAGCTTAGCGAAGGCAAGCCACTGGCCGAACGAACACGGCCAGAACGAATTGAAATGTTCGAACGGGTCATGGGCGATTCTCTAGTTGACCTAGATAAAGCCTTTATGACCTACATGAGACGAGTCAATTGATCGTCACGAACATTGGACTTGGATCCCAATAAATGACTGGGAATTGGGAACCGGTTAGCGGGCACAGGGGACTGGCCCGTTTATTGGTCCGCATAAACTCGGGTGCTTTCTTCTTTGGTTACCGGTACAGCACTCTGTTCGCTCACCACCACAGCTTTGACCAAATGAACGCCCGCGTTCAAACCGCGAACCCTAATGGTTTGCTTCACGGTTTGATTGGGCTGGAGCGCTGTAATCGGCTGAAATGCCACCAATCCCTGTCCGTTGGTTCCAGCATCACCGCTTGCGCTGACCAACTCCAAACCAACTGGTAATTGCAACTGGACACGCACCCCGGAGTCGGCCATCGAACCAGTGTTCGTGACAGTCACTTCGTACTCGGTTTCTGCACCAATCTCGATCGGCCCACCGGGATTGTTAATCGCAAAAGTCAGTTCGGCAAATCCTTCGACACTCATCGTCCGCTGAGATTGAACGGCGACACCGAGATCACCATCGGCTTCAATACGAATGGCCTGCTCACCGATCTCGACGGGCAATAATGTTAAAGGCACGATGCCCTGAGCACCCGCTGGTAAATTTGCGAGTGACCAAAAGACAGCATGACGATTAGGATCGTAGTAACCCTCGTTTTCAGTGCTGACAAAGGTAAAACCGCGATCAAGATGAACGGCGATTTCAAGATTGGTAGCGTCGGCAGTGCCTTGGTTCGCCACCAATAACTCATAAGTTGCGGGCCTCTCCAAGAATCGTCGAGAGGGACCATTGAGTTGAACCTGCAGATCAGGTGCAATGACCTGAACCGCAACGGAATGCTCGGTTTCCAGACCATCATCCGAAACCAACCGGATCGTATTCTCAACCACCCCCGGACGAACCGCACGCAGTCGCAACACCTGCCGTCGCACTTCACCCGGCGCGAGACTTCCCAGAGCATTATCAAGCTGACGTCCACGCGGATGCTCAAGCCCCTCAGGCACATCCTCTTGCAGTACGACGCCATTTGCAGCACCACTGCCGGGGTTGGAAACCTCAATCTCGATTTCCAACTGCTGCCCTATCAAAACCCCTTGCTCAGGTACTCGCTGAACAATTTTCAACTCGGGTTTCGTACTCAGCGTTCGCACCGATGCAGCCGCCTCAAAGCTAACCCTTGCAACACTTCCAAGCTCACCTTCTTGCTCGGGAACAAGCTGCATGGTGATCGTTCTTTGTTCACCAGCAGCCATGGATCCCAATTCCCACATCAATTGATTGCCAACTTGTTGAGCAGCCGGAGAAGCTTCTACAAACCGCATCCCAGCCGGTATCCGATCGTAAACCTCTACGTTTAAAGCGTCCGCGACACCCACATTCTGCACATTGACAATGAAGGACGCAGCTTTTCCAACACGCACCTCGCTTGGTGCTCGCTTTTGGATCACCACGCTCGGCGTCTGAGCTCCTTCCAGCCGTCGCTCTCCTGGCGAGTCCATTGTGGCAACCGCAGCCGGACGTGTTGCAATCGCAATCGGATTACCCATCGCTTCAACGTTTACGCTCGCACCCATCGAACTTGCCGCGGAAGAACTCGGGATTGCGTTACTTGCGCTGAATGCATCACTGCCGTACACCAATGGATTACCAGCGACTGGATTACCAGCGACGCCAAGGCTCGGTGCAGATGGAGCGACTTCCAGCACTGAGACTGACTCCGAACCTGCAGGCTCAACTTCAATCGGCGATTGATCACGAATCGGATTGGTTAAGGCAAAGTCTTCAACACCTCCAAGGCGACCGGGCACACCCATCTCTGGCTTACCTGATTCAAGACCGCGGGATTGGATGTTTTGATTTTGTTCGACCGCTGCGATTGCGGCGGATTCATTTGAATAGCCGCTGTTGTCTGAGATCATCCCTACAGGGTTTTCATCGCGAAGCCCGTTTCCGACCGGTTCCTCGTCCAAGTCTTGAATGCTTGGCAGGCGTGTCTCAACCGAAAGTGCTGGGTTGGTTCCAACGGATTGCCCCGTGCCAACAGGTTGAGATGCGCTTACCATACCACTACCCACCTGCGTCATTCCCGTAGCAGACGATGCGGTTACGGTGGGTTCATCGAAGCTATATCCGAGATCGGCAGGTTGCTCTGATCCGCGCAGCGCGTTTTCGCCCTCAAAACCACCTCGAAGTAAATTCGCTGGCTGCGACGCCAATCCGACATTCATCTCGGTGGTTACAGTAGGTGCAACTGCGGCGGATGCAACTGGAGCTGATTCAGCTCCATTGGCTTCGGCGGCGGGACTTTCCGCGTCTGCAACCGGTACGCCAAAACCTACCGCTAGCCCCGCGTTGGATTCCACCTCCGCTCCAATGCTTGGGATCATCCCTGTTTCGCCGTTCGGAATACTAGGAACAGCAAGAACCGTGTCGGATGAGGACGCTGAAATTTCTTGAGAGGGAACGGCTCCCGGCAGTGCGAACACATCACCGCTAACGGCGACAGACTCTCCTTGAACCGAGTCGCCACTGGGTAACAACCACGCATCATCAGATGCCACGCCTTGAGAACCGGCACTTTCATTCTGCCCGCCTTGTGATGCTGACAGAGTGCTGGGTAACGTCGCCCCGAAAGCCGTGGCCACCGCACCCGTTGCATTATCTTCATCGTGCTGAACCAAACGCACGTCACCACTGGCTACGGAAGAACCACCTGATGACGCAGCACCGGTGGACGGCGTCGACATCACCGAAGTGAGTTCTGATGAATTGGAACCAGCTTCGGCCGGTTGATCATTGGCTGAGAGCAAATTTGTTTTTGGCTGCTGTAACCAACCCGATTCGAGTGAATCGCCCGCAACAGCAGTGGACAATGGATCCGCGGGAGCTTGGGCGGCACCGTTTTCAGCTGTCCATTGCGATACGTCCTCAGGCTCGCTTTTCTGCGAGTTCAGCATCAAATAAGCCGCAAGAACGACGGTAATCGCACCTGCCCCGAGTCGTACACCAAACGATTTCATGAGTCGCATTCCTTTGCGCAAAGTATTGCCAATTCTTCTGGCAGCCCTTTCTTTAACAAAAATCATAAAAAAAGGTGAATAGCAAACACCCGAGTAATCAAAACTTCTTCGCTAGCATTCCGCGGCTTCAAGAAAAGATCTGGCAAAAAGACAGCCGCCCAAAAAGAATCACGCATGTCCAAGGATGGAGCAGCCCCCTTCGGAACGTGTCTATTAACCCCAGAATGCAAACCAGAGCGGTCCAATCAATAGGAGCCACCCACCCGCCGCGATTAACCATCCGGGGCTGGAAGACGATGAATGCATTCTTATCGTTGCTAGCTCACCCAACTCATCCGGAAACCAAATGCAAGCAAGTGGAAAACTGAGAACCACTGAAAAACCTAGGAGGTTCCCCCATCCACCGGACATTGCCGCCACACCAAAATAGGTCAAAGCGACGAAAAGCGAAACAACTCGACCGAGTAAAGCGTATGACATCTTCCTTCGGATGACTCCCTTTGATTGCGCCCTCACTGGGTGAAGTACATCCCGAGCGAGGAGTGAGTGAGGAGTAATGAGACGGTGGCTCTCGTGAATGGATTACCGATCGAGAGAGATTGCCTCGGCATAGGCCAATTCGCCTGTTTTGCCATCATAATACTGAAAAACAACCTGTGGATGCGGGTAAGCGACCAACCGTTTACCGCCAAGTTTTTGCGGCATGTTGAAGACGTTATTGACCTGAACCACACAAAAATGAGGGTAAAGCCGCTCGAGACGTGGAAGGTCGGGAAGGATGTAGCTACTCCAGCGAATGTCACATTCCCGTGGCCCGAATTTAAACTTACCCGTTGCCGGCCGACCACTTTCATCGTTCTCCGGTACATGATTCACGCTGTTATGAGGTCCGCAGCAAAACTCCCAGACGTCTTCCGTGACTTTGACAGCGAAACTATTGTGCAGATCGCCGGTCATCACAAACACCTTTTTACCCATTTTGTCCCAGCGTTCGATCAACATCTCTCTCTCATCGAAGAAACCGGTCCACGCCTCCTCCTTGTTCGCTGCATCTGCTTCAAAGCCACCCGCACCGCTGTGTGGGATCATGAACGGCACTGACGAGATCACAAAGAAAAAGTCTGCATCACTTGCTTCCATTGAACGAAGAAGCCACTCACGCTGAGGCTTCCCAAGCATCGAAACGCCCGCTTTACCTCGATCGCTGACATCATGCATGTCGCGGTCACCACGTGTATCAAGCAGATAGAATTCGCAGTTTGCAACGCGAAATTTGCCGTAACTGCGTCGGCCAATTGAATAACTCAGCGATGCGTCATCGACTTTTGCCTTCATGTGCAAACGCAATGTGTGCCGGTCCACGACCTCGACAATGTCATAGACGTATGAGTTTTGATTGCCCGAGTCGTCATCGAACCTCATATCGTTCACGCCTGCCTGGGGAGTCCCCCAGTGAACATGAAGGTTCAGCATTTCCTTCAGCGGTAACTTGGTGAAATCAGCCAGAGGATCGACGAGTAAATCGCTCCCCGCCTTCATCGCACCACGACCGAGATGAATCGGGTGCTCATGCTCCATCGGATTTGCCCACCCGAGGTAGTCATGCCAAGCGTAGGTTCCAATATCACGAAACACCGTCCTGCGATGGCGTTTACCAGCTTCTGATGCTCCCCAGATATCATTCACGAGCTCGTGATCATCGAAGGTAAAATAGCTGGGCACATTGCGATGCCAATTGGAAAGATCTTGCCCACGACCGAGATAGAGCTTGTAGTTTTCCCAAACTCCAACCACTGACGGCATGATCTCCACCGGCATGGGGTTTTGCTTGATGCCCTGAATCAGTCGCCACGCTTCCGCCGGATAGTCACGCAGCTCTTCATAAAGCCAGTCCCCGTTCATGATGTGAAAGTGCACCTTGTCGGCCCAGTCACGATTGAGGTGTTCATAAGCCAACGCTCGATGCCCACCGCCATGCAGCGGATTCTGATTGGCACAAGAGCCGATCTCGAAGCGAAAATTGAACAAGCCTTCTGGGTTGAATTCTGGGTGCATCGATGCTTCGACGCTTGGTAGTGTCCGAAACGTTCCGGGTAACCCATGAGGCCGCCCGTTGACCTGCACTTGGTAGTGGTACCGAGTGTCCGGCTCGAGCCCCTCGAGGGACAGAACGCCGGTGTTATCATGCTCCAGTTCAGTGACCCCGACCACGCTCACTTGATCCAATGAGTCCGATGCGACACCATAATGCACCGAAAATTCGCCGGGATCAGACGTCCTCGCCCAAACACGAACCGAATCGGCGGTCACTGCACCGAGCATCGGACCGTGCGTCAAACGGATCGGATCTCGAGCAGATCGCTCATCCAATGTCGATGTTTCATCAGCAGGAACCGCCGAACCAAACAGAAAGAAAAGGCACGCCAATAGCGGTAATCGATTCTTTAGGGCTCCACTCGCCGTTAGAGCCCGACTTGCGGCAAAGCAACCCGTCGCGGCAAAATAACCCGTCGTGGCAAAGTAAAACGTCACATGTCGAAGCATGAAGAGCACCTAATCATTGAGAAGTCGAGAGTTCAGGTGCAAAGTTTACTCGCTACTCAGTCCACCAACCACGGTCTTGGCTTACGACATCAGCCTGCCGCAGTGACCCTGATGGCGCAGCGATCCTGATGGCGCAGTGATCCTGATGGCGCAGTGACTTCGCTTCCAGACGCTCATTTCAGAGCGAGGAGATGCAGGCGTCATCTCTTTTCTAGTCCGAGGTGACTGCGTGATCGGTACAAACGGCATGACCTGAAAAGAGAACGTGAATCGCACTGTTTCTCATCTATTGAATTGTCCACCAAGGCCTCAAAACGCTGATAGCTCCTTTCACGCAAGTCACTTTTCCCGAAGCTTATCAACCTCACTGCCGCTGCGTCCTAGTTTTCAAAACGCCCGGTACACGAGGAACCTTCATCATGGCTGAAGTGACCTGCCAACGAAAAATGCTCGTTTCCCGTTGGGCTCCAAGTTGATCGCATCCTTTCAGGATTGAATTAGGAATTTGATTGAGATGTCTGCTTGGACCCTACACTTCGCGAGTCATTCCGAGGAAAGCATCGCATTTTCCTCACACGAATTGGCTGCTGCCGCAAAGACTCATCGAGCAGAATCGATCTTTTGTCAGCACCACGAGAAACCCACCCTCCAATCCGTCCTCCAGCACCTCTCCACCCTCCCGACGTCGCACCGTACGCAATCCGTCTTTGACCTTCCAGCACACTTGATGTGCCCAAAGATGAATTCCACCCTCCCTTCGATTTCGTACTTTCAATCGACGTCGCGTCTCTTGTTCAGCGAATCTTCGGTAAGCCTCCACCCCTCCCTGATCTCCCTCCGAAGATTCGCTGACGGCATCGCTATCGACCACGTGTTACCTCCAACGTCCCACGCAACCTCCCACGCAACCTCCCAGCACCTCCCCTTCATCGATGCCAATCGGGTCGATGGCGATGGCAGTTGGGTCGATGGCGATGCCAATGGAATCATGAACCCGTTCACCCATCGCCCGCATCGAGAAAGCTTTGATCGCTTGGGCTTATCGACCCCGAGCACCACTGGCGTCATCCGCCTCGACGCGGGGCACCTCGGTTGTATCCATGTGCAGCAAGGTTCTATTCAATTGCACCTCGCTGGATCTTCAGTGAAACGCGACTTGCACCTACTTGGCTTCCAAGCTTCCGCGTCCACTCGTTGGCAAACGGTCATTGAACTGCAAACTCCCAACAACACCCCAACATCAGAACAGCACTTCACCGCACAGAACAGCATCGCGGCGGAACTCGGCGGGACAGAAGGCATCCTAGCGGAAAGAAGTTTGCCACCGTCGTGGAATGATGAGCAGATCGGCTCGACCCAAGCAGCGCAAACCGACAAACAAATCGCAAATTGTTCAAAGAGTTCACGAACCAACGATGTGTTGATACCTGACTCGAGAACGTTCAACGATTCCGTTCGCTACAGCATGCTCGCCCCCTACCTCTACCCGAAAGCTAATACCACAGTCAGACACACACGTCTTCCCGCTTCTCCTGACTTGCTTTCGCACCATACCGACGTGCTACCGATGTCCGACGGGGCAGAAAAACTAGAAGCTCTGTACGGTAACGATGGTCCATCTATCGTAAGCGGCTTTGCAACTGACACTGTCCCCCTAATCGCAAGCCAATCTTTGTGCTGGGTTGACCTGAATTTCGCTGCCGGCGTGTCCTCCCAAAGAACCGGCAAGCCAACCACAGCATCCGATGCTCAAAACCTGGTAGCAAAACAACGCAAAAAGGATTTCAAGTCCGCAACTCGTGACTCATCGTCACAACAACCTTCGGTCACCACATTCGCCGCAGGCATCGCCGATGTCATGCATTCTCGTTGCCACTCCTTTGGAACGTCGATCTACCGCGAGTCAGCCTCGCGTCTCCGGACTCAGGCAAGTTTCCGTGGATCGGCCACGCGTGCGATCTGCTCAGTTACCGGCCCCGTTGTGCTGGGAAATTTCGCTAAATCCGGCAGCGACCTTCAAACGAATGAACACTGGTCATACGATACGCAATGCACTAGCCAACGACATCAGAAATTCGGTGGCCAGCTCTTCGGCCAACAACCGAGCAACGCACCAAGCAGCGGAACCGAGACACCAAAGCATGCAGCGAAATTAATCCAAGATGCGTGTACCTCCCTCACCGCTTATACCAGCGTGCTGATCCCCCAAAGACTTGCGCGACTTTTTGGCTGGAACGATCCGCTTGTAGTGAGCAAAGATGACAAGATGTTTGTCATCAGCGAAACCGCACCGCTCGCAACCGAATCGGTCACGGCCCATCACTCCGGCGGGAACTTTGTCGCATCAACACTGATCGCTCCGTCACCCCAAGTTTCCGAATCGTGCATCGAGAGAACCGTCAATTGCGCGGCGATTGCTAAAGCGGCGAAGCCTTGTGCCAGCAACGCCCCACTCGCCTCGACCAATGTTCGTGCGACGGCAACGCTACCCATCGATGGCAAAATGCATTGCGACACCAAAATTCATCACATGGACCGCCAAACCGCTAATCAACTTTGCACAGGCAACGCATTACCTGCCAAGGATCGTCAGATACCAAGACGTGCTAAAACCGGTCTTTATCTACATCACCCCATTGCAGCAAGCGAGTCGCCAGCGAGTCAAAAAACTGCAATTCCTCGGATAACTGAACAGCAAACGCAATGGCACTGGGGATTGAACCGAGCTGGATAGGCAAAAAACACCCGCATTCAAACCATCGCAAAGACGGCCCGCGATGTTGCGAGAAGCCCTGCAAGTTCGCAACATCCAGCTTGTATTTCTTCACGGATTGCTAAGTCTGACTAACAACGCCCCAGCACCCCAAGGCCCCGTTCACGCTAGCCTATAATTCACCTAGCCCTGCTGCACCGAACTTGCATCACTGTTGCTGACTTACCCGCCGACGCACGATACAGAACTGAGCGAAGATGCGTTCCACCTATCGCTTTCTACTCCGGCTCGCCATTGCGATTACGATTGTTTACACAGCGGTTCTGATCGCACTGGTCAACCTTGAAAGCCGACTGGTCTATCCGGGTGCCTACATGCCACCAACGGACACACGGGACTGGCCCGAAAGCGATCGAACTATCCAAGAGGTTCAATACCGCACGTGCGACGGTCTTTTGCTCCGCGGTCGATTACTGGAAGCACCTCCCAACTCCAATGCGTTAACCGATTCGCTCGACAACGCACAGAACGGCTCGGTGGCTCATCAAAAGAAAGAAACCGTGCTCGTCCTTCACGGCAATGCAAACCGAGTTGTCTATCTGGATGATCGCATGCGGCGACTGGCTAAATACCTCAACGCCAATGTAATGGCAGCCGAGTATCGAGGCTTTGAAGATGACCACACACCGAGCGAAGAGGGACTCAAGCAGGACTGCATTGCGGCGATGGATTTTCTCTGCGATCGATACGGCCTGACACCAAATGACGTGACGATCTTCGGAACATCGCTCGGCGGTGGATGCGCGACGACTCTGGCCGCACAGCGAGGAGCCAAAGTGGTCATTCTCGATCGAACCTTTGATCAACTCGTTGAGGTGGCTGCCGAACAGTATCCAATCTTCCCGGTACGATCGATCATGAAGAACCGCTTCGATTCGATCAGCAATCTTCAACTGTATCGCGGTCCGCTGATCATGATCCACGGGGACCAAGATGAGATAATTAGCATTGAACGCGGACGCAACCTATTCCGAGCAGCAAGTTGCTCGCCAAAACACTGGGTCGAAGTCCCGGGTCTGAGTCACATGATGACTTTATCTGACGAAACACTCGGCCAGATAAAAACACGTTTTCACGAAATCGTCTCGGATATCGCGAAGGAAAATCAATCGCCGGATGAATCCACGTCAACCACCTCTTCATCAGCAACAAGCTCATCAGCACCGAACTCCGCAGCAACGGTTCCGTTTCCAAAGATTGATCGCTCCATTGACTCGACCATCCAGAGTCTGGATGCACCCAAAGGAACACAAGCGATTCATGTCATCGATGTCAACACTGACACCCAGCCTGCAGCATCTGAGCAAAGCAAAGAAAGATGAAGCAGCGGCGTTCAGGCAACCCAAAAGAAAAAAACCATCAGCCCGACCTCAGTCTGATGAATTCTACTCAGCGTCCAAGCAATGCTTGATGCGTGCAATCAACTCCCCGGGCTGATCGTGTGAGTAGTTGATCTCCTCTGAAGACTTGGTGGCCAACAGTTTGAGTTGACACTTGCCCTCCGACCATTCATTACCACCGGCGATCACCGCCAGAGGAAAACCACGCTGGTCCGCATACTTGAGCTGTGCACCGAGTTTCTTTGCATCGGGATAGACCTCGGCTGCAATTCCGGCTTCACGGAGGTTAGCAGCGAGTCGCAAGTAGTCGTCGCGATAACTCTTCTCAAAGAAAGTCACTAGGACGCTCGCAGGCGTTGACGCATCGGGCAACAAATCCATCTGCTCCATCGCTGCCAGCAATCGATCCAGCCCGAGTGACGCCCCGATCCCTGGAAGATGCTGCTTGGTGTAAAGCCCCGCCAGGTTGTCGTAGCGACC
>JBMHCO010000099.1:0-4254 GCA_049889895.1 Rubripirellula sp. | reverse complement strand
GTACGCGGCTGGTAAAAAACCGTTACCAAAATTGTTCTTACCACTTCGCGCGAGACCTCTCGGGTCGTTGATTGCGACGAATGCTGGTAGTTCCTGATTTTCAGTGCCAAGTGCATAGGTGACCCAAGATCCAAAGGATGGGAATCCTTCCATCGTGAATCCGGTGTTCATAAAGTTTTCACCCTGCGGGTGCGCACTCGTATCGGTCGTCATTGAATGCAGAAAACAGAAATCATCGACTTGCTTAGCGAGATTCGGTAAAAGCCCAGAGACCATTTTCCCCGTTTCACCATGCGGCTTAAAATCCCAGAAGGGTTTGGCAATGTTCCCACTAGGTCCCTCAAATGTCACTGCCGGAAGCCCTGGTGGCTTTTGGCCGTGTAAACGAAATAACTCCGGTTTATAGTCGAACGTGTCCACATGGCTCACCGCTCCGGGCAGGTAAATCACCAAAACCTGCTTGGCAGTTGCAGCAAAGTGGGCAGGGCGACTCATGTAAGGCTGATTTGGATCGATGACCGGACGAATCGGAGCCTTTCCGCCGACGGTTTGCACTTCCGATGCGAGTAAGCCGTCGCGATCAAGAATGGCAGAGAGTCCTAGACCAGCTGCTGATAGCCCAGCCGTACCGAGGAATCCGCGACGATCGAGCAACCGTCGTCCGTGCATTGAAAGGTGTTCTGGTTTTTTCATGGGATCACCTATGGCAAAAATGCGAATTCGTTTGAATTGATCAGAGCCCTGCAAACGAGTGTCAGGTCTTTCATCTCGGCACACGCCTCTCGCTCACTTTCACTCGGGCGACGTCCGAGAAGAAGATCAAAGCAGTGATCAAGTGAATCACCACCAGATTCTTCTGCCTGATGAGCTGCTCGTTTTGCAATTTCGGCTGCTTGCTCCATCACAAATTCGCTATTCATTAGATTGAGCGCCTGCAACGGAGTGGTAGAAACGGGTCGGCGTGAACGCACCTGACCGCAGTCAGGGAAATCAAAGGCAGTGAATAACTGATCGTCCACTCGCCGCATTCTCTCCTGATAGATCATCCGACGCCACGTTGCGGGACCGTGATTATCAATTACCTGCCACTGAGCGTAAGTTTTCTTTTGGTTATGAATTCGATAACTTCGACCTCCGATGGTCTCGTCCAAATTGCCAGAAGCCTGCAAGACTGCATCGCGAATCACCTCAGCCTCAACTCGCTTTGGTGGAAACCTCCAGAGGTACTGAGACGCCGCATCCACTGCGAGCCCTCGATCGTTGGGCTGACTCGATTGCTGGAAGGCTTCGGAGGTCACCAATAAGCGAATCAAAGATTTCACCGACCAAGGCTTTGTACGACCCGCTTCCGGATCCACGAATTCACTTGCCAACCAATCCAGCAATTCAGGATGTGTCGGAGGCGCACCTGCGTTTCCAAAATCGCTCGCCGTTGTAACAAGCCCCGCTCCAAATACATGATGCCAAATTCGGTTCACTGCGACGCGAGCGGTTAGCGGATTTTCTGGAGACACTACCCACTGCGAGAAAACCTTTCGACGCTCTGGGCCTGAAGTGTTCGAGGTTAAATCCAAGTGACCGTTGAGCGCAACGGGTGCCGATGGATAAACTTCATCCCGTGGACTCTCGGGACTACCTCGCAACAGCACATGAGTCACTGACGGCTCAATCAAACGCCCCACGAATGATGGTCGTGGACCTTGTTCTCCTAATTGTGCAATCAGCTTTTGAACCTCCTGTAAGACTAGCTGCCGATCGGGGTTCTTTTCCTTGAGCTTGACATTAACCGCCCAGGTTCCGGTCCACGGTTTCCATTGCCCGTCTTCAGCACGCACTTCAACATCAAACTCATATCGCGGCAGGTTCGGTTTCTTGTCCAAGTAATCGGTGTCATAAAAATATTCGCGGTTATTGCTGACACGAATTCGATTGATCAGTTGAGCACTGGGCAAATCAAACTGAACCCACGGACGCTGCTCATTCTTGTTCACCTTGGCTCGCCAAATCATCGTTCCGTATTCACCGTCACTTACTCGCTGAATTGGATTACGATTCTCAAAACCTTTCTCTGGGTATCCGCTGACAATCGTACCCTCGCTTGCTGAAGCCAGATTCTTGTCGGGCAGTTCGGTTCCAAGCACTTCTAATTCATCAACGAATAGAGCATTCATCTTGAATCGAATGCGAATCCCATCAGTTTTGATCGGGCGAAAATGAAGCTCGCGATAGGCTCCCCAATTTTCTTCCCAGCCTCCATAGCTCAGCAGCTGTTCACGCCTTGCATCGAGCAATTCTCTCAACTCGGCACCTCGTCGCGCAACCGGATGTTCAGAAGAGAACTCCGGATGCCTACCACCAAATTCGACATCCTGAAAAATTGCCGTCAACGCGTAGTAATCCTGAATCGAAATCGGATCAAATTTGTGGTTGTGACAGCGAGCACAGCCTACGGTAATTCCCATCACGGATGCTCCTACCGTTTGAACAATCTCATTCATCCGATCAGCACGTGCCTGCCGAATGGCCGAGGGCTCGCGGCCCACCGTTGCTGCGGGAACGTGTGGTCCAGCAACAAGAAATCCCGTAGCTTCACCGGCACCAAGCGAATCACCAGCAATCTGCTCGCTCAGAAACTGATCGTACGGTTTATCTTCGTTGAAAGATCGAATCACGTAATCACGGTAGACCCAAGCATTCTTTCGATAAAGGTTTGCTTCTGAACCGTTCGTTTCCGCCCAACGAATCACATCAAGCCAGTGCTGCGCCCATCGTTCGCCAAAATATTTGGAATCGATCAAGCGATCCACGGCCGACTGGTAAGCTAATTGCGGATCCTGTTGATAGTCCCGAAGGAATTGCTGCAGGTCCTCAGAGGTTGGTGGCAATCCAGTCAGAACAATTGATAGTCGTCGCAGTAGCGCCTGAGGTTCCGCCACAGGAGAGTAATTGAGTCCCTTCGATGCCAGTTGATTGATCAGGAACGAGTCAACCGGATTATCTGAATGGATATTTTGGTCAGCGTCTTGAGTGACTTGTGGCACTTGGGGGCGTTGAACCGGCTGAAAGGACCACAGATCGACCTCCTCCTTTTCGTCAGAGGTTTCCATTTGCCCTGGCCAGATTGCCCCTTGCTCGACCCATGCCTCAAGAACAGCTATCTCGTCGGCCGGCAATTGATCTCCGTCCGGCGGCATTTCCATTCCCGCGTCCAAATGCTTGATAACCTCGATCAGGTAACTCTGCTTCGGCTCGCCTGGAACGACTGCCGCTAAGCCAGAATCTCCGCCGCGAATCATTCGGGAGCGTCGATCAAGCCTCAGACCCGACTCTTGCTCGTCTTCGCCATGACAGTGCCAACAGCGTTGCTCCAAGATGGGGGCGATTTTGTCATCAAACTTGATCTCAGCTGCACTAACCTGTGTAGGAAAGGGGAAAGCGATCAAGAAAGAGAAAACAACTGCAATTGAACGCATCAATACTCTCGTTTTGCAATGAACCAAGACGCGATAAAACTCTGTCGAGGGTAACCAAGAGCGGACAGCAAATCAAAATTGAGATGAAACTCACAACGCTTCTGACCTTCATACCCAAGCAGACGCTCTCCACCATGTAACCGCCGAACTCTCGCACCCCTGAAGCTGATCGATCACTCCTCATTTCATCTAGCATCGCAGAAATGCGTCAAAATTTAAACCACCTCGATGATCGCCATGGCTCCCCACACACCCAACCTCGGCCGCGCCCACATCTCAACACAAAAAAAATCCAACAACCCCGCACTCGATAAGTGCTGAAACCACTCCAAGTTCAAATCCCCGATGAAATGGCCTACACCGTGAACCGACGCGGTACCGGAAACCAAGCTGTGCGCGTACCCGCTCACTGGCAGCAAGTGGATTCAGTTAGCAAATCAGCATGTGAAGCCAATCAGGGAAAAGCAAGAACATCGATTGGGATCACCGCCATTTCAGCACTGTTATTGTTCGCGCGTCGCGGGCCATTATTGGAATAACCGACATACAACTTGCCATCTTGTTCGGTGGCATACGGATAAGATAACGCGGCGTTGCGATCGGATTCGCCGGGTCCCTCTTCGAAAATTGCATCACGGATGACATAGAGTTTCGAAAAACCGGCCTCACCTGGCTTTCCAATCGCAATCGTCAGCGGTGAGCGCCGCCCACCACCATCAGCAGAGATTGAATTAATGAGGTAACGCACTCCCGTGCTTAACACACCACAGCATGGCTTACT
>JBMHCO010000098.1:0-79929 GCA_049889895.1 Rubripirellula sp. | reverse complement strand
TCGACGAGTTGATCGGAAGTTTCAACCAATGAGGTTTTCGTGATCAAGTCGAGTGAGCCTTGTAGCCACTGCGCATGTTTCGAGGTTTGCAACCAAATTGGTTCGAAGTCACCAACACCGAGCCATGCGTATGCAGTTGCCTGATCGCCATCAATCACTCGGATTTGAACCTTCTCGCTATGGTGATTTGAAAGGTCCCACCGAACATGCTTCGCGATGTCACTGCGAGGCGGGAAAGCCTCTTTCAAAATGGATGAGTCTGCGACTCGGATGAGCTGAACGCGGTTTTTGCCGTGGTCGTCCTCTTCAGGGAATCCGTTGTGTCCGGCAAGCCAAAACTCGATCCTTGCGGGCGCGTCAAAAGGATCGCTGACACGCTGACCCACAAACGTTTCGCCGCGTCCGATACTGCTTGCGATTGTCAATTCGCCACCACCTTGACGTTGGCGAGTTTCAGCTGGCCAGATGCCACCACCGGTGACCGACCAGCCGATCACCTGTTCCTGTGCGGTTATCGCGGTAAGCCGCTGTTGAACATGACGCGAAATCCAGTCTCGCAACGCCCGAGGCGTATTCGCAGAGTCGTTCGCCACATCGAGAAGCTGAACCATCAACGCTTCCCGTTGCTCTGAAGAATTGCGAGTCAACTGATCAGCAACTCTGACACAGTTTTCAAGCTCAGATTCAGGAGCAAGTTTAACGGCGTGGGCGAGCAGTTCATCTCGGTTTGCAATGTCCGGATTTTGGCTGAGGTATCGGAGCAGTCCTGGAGCAACTTCAGGCCGATCAATTCCAAGATAGATCGAAGCGAGACTCTTAGGTTCCGTGTTGCTCCATACAGGCGATGCTGAATCCGCTCTCATGAGAAGGTCTCGCACTGCAATCCTCATGGTTTGTTGCAGAACCACATCTTCAGTTGGTACACCGGCGAGGCGTTCGAGGATGAATCCAATGTCACCCGCTGTGCCGTGCTGTCCTAGGATCTCGGTGGAGGCACGCACCGCGTGAGCGTTGCCGCTGTGTAATTGGTTGCGAATGATTTCGAGGACGTTTGAGGCGGAGTCCTTGTGAGTCGAGATCCACTCACGAGCCAAGCCAATGGCCGCGACGGAGACTTGAGCTGAGCCATTATTAATCGCAGCGATCAGTTCCGTTTCATTAAGTTTTCCTGCGGTGAACTGCTGATGCATTGATGCGATTTGCTGTGAGAGGCCACCGGAAAGATAGCGATGATCTTCACTGTCGCTACGGTCGCTTTTCGGTGCATCGCTGCCAACGTATCGGATCTGCCAGATTCTTCCGCTGTCACGATCGCGATCGGGATGTGTTAATGGAACTTCGTAATGCCCGATGATTTTGTTGTAGAAATCTGCGACGTAGAGATGTGAATCGAGTCCGACTTGCAGATCCACTGGTCGAAACCACGGGTCATCACTGGTCATAAAATCCGGCAGTTCACGACCCGTGGCCGTTGCGCCGTTGTAGGTGACTTCATTGCGATTGATTCTGGATGTCATCACGTTGCCGCTTAGCATCTGCCCACGCAGCGGTGAGGTGACACTGTCGGAAGGGTAAGAAACTATTCCACAGATGGCGGTGCTGCCGTGTAAGTGGTCAACCATCGGCGGTAGAAAACCGAGTCCGTCGTGAGGGCGGCCAAAGCTTGGGTAGCATGCGCCAAAGACCAGTTGTGTGATCGGTTTGCTGTGGCAGTCAGCTGAGAATCGATAGCCCCATTCGTCGGTGGTCATACCGAACGGATTTACTTGACCATGGGTAACATGTTCAACTCGGCTCCCATCGGGGCGGAAGCGAAAGGTGTTGCCTGAGTGCATGGTCACTTGGTGGCCATCGGCCCCAGTCACTTGACTTTGATTGTTGAACCCATGACAGGCGTAGATCCATCCATCGCCACCGTCGCGAAGGGCGTTGATCATTCCATGCGTGTCTCGCGTGGTATCGAATGGACCGAGAATGACTTCGCGTTTGTCGCAGATTCCATCGCCGTTGGTATCTCTGAGGTAGAGCAGGTTTGGGATGCTGAAGCAGATGCAACCATCGCCATAGGGAAGGATTCCGATCGGAATATTCAGACCATCGGCAAACTTCGTTGCTTTGTCAGCGGTACCGTCTCCGTTGGTATCTTCAAGGATCATCACCGCGTCACGAGGTTTGCTGCCATCTTTGGCCGGATACGGGTACTCCACCGTCTGAGTTACCCATAGTCGATTCCGCTGATCAAAAGCCATGTTCATTGGCTTGGCGATCATCGGTTCGGAGGCAAAGAGACGAACCTCAAATCCGGGAGCGAGGTGAAACCCCTTTCGTTCGTCGCTCGGCGTTTGCCAATTCGAATCTCGAACACCCTGCCCGTAGATCTGGGGATCGGTTGCCGGCTCAATCGCACCCGCTGGGGATGACAGTTGAGCGGATGTGGAATCATTTGCGGAAAGCGATTCAGTGGTTAGGAGCACTGCGAAAGCCAAACCAACCGTTATGAGCCGACTCGGGATCATATTTTCTCGCTTTGGTAAATTTTCTGTTAGTGAAGTGATGAATCTTCAAATGGGTTGCGATTCAGTTGCTAATTCATACCCGCAACTGCCCCAAATCGTAACGCATCCCTGTTTCTCTGCCTACAATCTGGCATCGCCAACAGCCGCAGTGTCGGTTACTTTGGATTGCTCGCCGAAAGCACCTTCGAAAACAAGAGACGCATGAAAATCCTCGATCGCCTTGACCGACTCGTTCGTCCGATTGTGATCCCCAATTTGACGATGACGATCATCGTTCTTCAGGTGGTCGTGTTTCTGGCCGCGGCAGCGGATCCCGGCCTTCTGGAGCGTGCTGCGCTGCGTTGGTCGGATGTGATGGCGGGGCAGGTATGGCGTTTGATCACCTTCATGATGATTCCCCCGGCCACCAATCCACTGTTCTTGTTTTTCGCTCTGTACCTCTTTCACCTGATGGGTAGTGCGCTCGAGCAGACATGGGGCACGGTGCGGTACAACCTTTTCTTTTACCTCGGGTATCTGTTGACGCTGGCTTCGGCTGCAGTGGCTCCGGAGCGACTGGCTGTGGGGCTCTTTCTGCAGGGTTCGATTTTTCTTGCCTTTGCGACCTACTTTCCCCGATTCGAATTGAGGTTGTTCTTGATCCTGCCGGTACAGATACGATGGCTCGCGTACTTGCAGGCACTTGGCTACGGCGTCGTGTTCTTCGCCGGTGATCTTGCTGCCAAAATGATGATCACGGCGGCCTTGGGAAATTACATTATCTTCTTTGCTCCCATGCTGTTCCACAAAGCCAAGGCCAAGCAACGGAAAATGCAGTGGGAGTCGAAGCAGGTGAAGATCAATCCAAACAAGCCTCGTCACACCTGTGTTGCTTGCGGTATCGACAGCAACAAAGCCCCAGAGATGGACTTTCGGTACTGCTCAAAATGTGGTGGTGAGTATGCGTATTGCTCGGATCATCTACGTGATCATGAGCATAAAGAGGTCGAGTAGAGAGAGCTGCATAGGGAGTTCGTTGCGCTGAGGAGAGGTTTCCCTTTAGCCTTTTCTCCTTACCGCTGTTTGCTGATTAGGTTTCTCATCGATGTTCTATTATCGCGGTATTCTGTTATCGCGTTGATAGCCAATTCTCGTAGTGCATCGCAATCGCTTCGGGCAAGGCGAGGCATTCTTGCTCGAAAACGCGTGCGGCTAGTTGATCTGCGTCGTCCCCAGGCAGCACTTTGCACGATCTTTGATGCAGAATAGGACCGTTGTCGTACTGATTGTCGACGTAGTGAACGGTGCATCCACTGACTTTAACACCCTTGTCGATGGCGGCTTGATGAACGTGATGGCCGTACATGCCCGCCCCACCGAAACTCGGGAGCAGAGAGGGGTGGATATTCAGGACTCGATTTTGAAAATCTTCGGGAATCTGAACATGCTTGAGAAAGCCGGCCATCACGACCAATTCGGAGCCATTGTCACGACAGGGCTGAAACATGGCACGGCAGTAATCTGCCGGATCCGAGTGATGACTTTTCAGAATCACTTCCGTGTCGATCCCCGCATCGCGTGCAATCTGCACACCTCGCACTTGGCTGCTACTGCTGATGACCAAGCGAAAGTCGACTGCGATTCTCTCTGCATGATTGGCTTCGATCAAATTCGATAGCGATCTGCCGCCCCCACTAAGAAAGACGGTGATCGGCATCCTTGGCTTTGACATGATTAGTCCTGTACCTTCGTGACGTAAACCATGCCATATTCGGTTTCGATCGCCTCGGCGTCAGCGATCGGATCGGATGAGAGTTCGTTAGCGAGTGTTTCACCGGTGATCATCTCACCATAGGCGGCGATCGCCGCTGCGGCTTCTTCTGAGTCGGTCACAACGGCTACCCGAATGCGATCCGTGTATTCGCATTCGATCGCTTTTCGCTGGTTTTGAATGGTACGAATCAGGTCTTTCGCGATTCCTTCGCGGCGCAGGTCGTCGGTGACTTCGGTATTGAGGACAACGACGCAGCTTTTTCCTTGAGCTGCTGCCCAGCCCTCTTTGGCTTGCAGGCGTACTTCGATTTCTTCGCCGGTCAATTGCAGCTGCCCGTCGGGGAGTTCAAGCGTCACAACCCCATCGTTCTGAAGCGATTGCAACAGGCTGTTGCCGTCTGCTTCTTGTAACGCTTTTTTGACGGCGGGAACCTGTTTCCCAACTTTTGGTCCGAGTAGCTTGAAGTTGGGAACCACGGTGTACTGAACATACTGATCGCCGTCGGTGGTGTATTCGACGGACTTGACGTTGAGTTCTTCTCGAACCAGTTCGTTATGCTTTTCTAGCCACTGGATCTGTTGGTCATCTTTGAGGACGACTTCAACGCGAGACAGAGGCAAGCGTACTTTGAGTTTCGCTTCGGCACGTGCCGCTCGACCGAGTGATGCAATCTCGCGTAAGACTTTCATCGACTCTGACAATTCGCTGTCAATTTGCGATTGATCAACGTTGGGGTAGTCACAGAGGTGGACGCTTTTAAGCACCTTGTCGCCAAAGGGCGCTGCGAGATGCCGGAACAGGGTTTCGGAAAGGAACGGTACAAACGGGGCGATGAGCTTCGAAACTTGAAGGAGTGTTTCGTACAGCGTCCAGTACGCGTCTGCCTTGTCCTGTTGGGTGTTGCTGTCTTCTGCATTGGCCCAAAAACGATCGCGAGATCGACGGACGTACCAATTGCTAAGTCCATCGATTAGCTCGGTGATAGCTTGGCACGCATTGTAGTTATCGAGTCGATCCATTCGTTCAGTGACGACTTGGATGGTTTGGTTCAATTCAGAAAGAATCCAACGATCGATTTCACTTCGTTCGGCAGGTGCACGATAGGTGGGCGCTGACGCTAAGCTTTGAGGCGTGAGTTGTTCATCGGCATCGCCTGCGGAACCTGGCTCAAAGCCGTCAATCTCAGCGTAGATCGTGAAGAAACTCGCAACGTTCCAAAGTCGCAGGAGGAACTCGGGGATCGATTCCTTGATCGATTGTTCACGATAACGAATTGCAGTCCACGGTGGTTGGCCAGAGAAGAAGAACCAACGAAGTGCGTCCGCGCCGTATCGATCAAAAATTTCGCGTGGCTCGCGGTAGTTCCGTTCGCTCTTACTCATCTTGTTGCCATCCTCGCCGAGCATCAGACCGAGTACGATGCAGTTTCGGAAAGGATGCGGGAACGGTTGTCGATTGGCGATTTCTTGTGAGTGGGGATCATCGGCGGTGAACCCTTCATCGCAGATCTGTGATCCTTCTCCGAACAGCATCGTGCTGATGGCGAGTTGGCTGTAGAACCACCCACGTGTTTGATCCAGTGCTTCGCTTATGAAGTCTGCGGGGAATTGATCTTTGAAACGCTCTGAATTCTGGCGCGGCCAGCCCCACTGGGCGAAGGGCATCGCACCGCTGTCGTACCAGCAGTCGATCACTTCGGTGACTCGCTTCATTCTCGCCCCATCCGCGAACGGAGAGGCGTAGGTGACCGCATCGATGTACGGCTTGTGAACGCGGAGGTCGTCGACCAGATCTGGCTGCGCGGCCTTGGCTTGCTCCCAAACCTGCGTCCCGTCGATTCCCGGTTTGTTCAATAGTTCATCGTAGCTGCCAATGGCTTCCATGCGGCCGGTTTCCTGGCAGACCCATATCGGTAGCGGGGTTCCCCAGTAGCGTTCCCTAGAGAGGGCCCAGTCGACATTGGATTCGAGGAAATTACCGAAACGGCCATCCTTGATGTGCTCGGGCTGCCAGCCGATCTCCGCGTTATTCTTGAGCATCATGTCGCGGAATTTTGTGGTTCGAATGAACCAGCTTCTTCGTGGATACTGAATCAGCGGGTCGTTCTTAGCTCGCCAACAGAATGGGTATTCGTGCAGGTATTGCTCTTGGTGCAACAACCGTCCGGTGCTTTTCAGGGCGCGAGCCATTGGCTTGTCCGCATCCTTTACCCAAGTTCCGGCGAAGGTGTGCTCCTGGAATGTGTCAAAGTCTTCTGTGAATTTTCCGTCGGGTCCCACCGCGCACAGAAGCTCGGGCCGTTGTCCTTCGACGAATCTTCGCTGCTGTTCAACCAAAACGTCGTGGTCAACCTCACCGAAGGCTGGAGCTTGGTGGACGATGCCGCTACCCGATTCGGTGGTCACAAAATCTGCAGGGACAACGCGCCAGTAGAGATGTTCTGTGCCGCCGCCGACCAATTCGCCTTCTGGATCGCCGGTCGCTTTACGATAGTGAGGTGTAGGGGGGGCGTATCGCAGTCCGATGAGTTCGGAGGCTTCAACGTCCTCGACCCACTCAAGTTCCCGTTTTAGTTTGGCCGAGATCGTTTCGAGAAGGGCTTTGGCGAGCACCAATTCTTGGTTGTTCTCAGGGTCACGCGCAACGCAGTATTCAACCTGTTTGGGATGAACTGCCGCATACATATTGCTCGGTAGCGTCCAAGGAGTCGTTGTCCAAACCACCAGCGAACGATTTGGATGATCCACGAGTGGAAACAGGACGTAAACACTTGGATCTGCAACTTCCCGGTAACCCTGCCCCACTTCCCCGGAAGACAGGGCGGTTCCACCTTGCGCCCACCACCAGACGATTTTATGACCCTGATAGAGCAGGCCTCGATCAAAGAGGTTCTTCAGACTCCACCAAACACTCTCGACGTAGCTTTGGTGGTAGGTGACGTATGCCTCATCCAGATCAACCCAGAAACCGAGACGACGCGTTAGCTCTTGCCACTGCTGCATATAACGCCAGACACTCTGCTGGCATTTTTGGATGAAGGGTTCCTCGCCGAATGCTTCAATCTCTTCTTTGCTGTGAATCCCCATCTCTTTACCGACTTCTACTTCGACAGGCAGACCGTGGGTGTCCCACCCTGCTTTTCGCTCACAGCGAAAGCCTCGCATGGTTTTGTATCGCGGAAAGACATCCTTGATACTGCGAGTCAAGCAGTGCCCAGGGTGAGGCAGGCCATTGGCGGTCGGAGGACCCTCATAGAAGACGAACGAAGGGGAATCCGCGCGACGACGGAGGGATTCGGCATAGACGTCGTGGTCATCCCAATACTGCAAGATATCAAGTTCCATGGCGGGGAACTTGGGGCTGCTGGCTAGGGCACGTAGTTGACGTTCGGGAGCGGACATGGGCACGGAAAAGCTGGAGAATTCTCTGGGGGGACGACTCGATGCAGCTGACGGATCGTCTGTGGAGAACCTGCCTTGCGGATTTCGCTCCATTTTCTCAGTCCGTCGCGATGATTGTACGTTTTTCACCTCAAAGCGTCCGCGCCTCTTTGGCCTCCAATGCAAAAAAGGAAGCACCAAAACATGTGCCGATTAGAAAAGGGGTCAGGACTCTTTTTTTTGCAAAGCCAAAAAGAGTCCTGACCCCTTTGTCGCGGCGAAGACCCCTTTGCGGCTGCGGGGTCCCCTACTTGGCCAGAAGCACTCGATGGTTCTCCGAATCGCCGACCATGAGTCCGTACTGCTTGGAGAATGCAATTCCATGGGGTCGCTTGAGTGTGGTTCTGTGAACCGATGCTCGATCACCCAGAACCGTCGTGACCTGATTGTTTTTAAGGTCGATTCGACGAACAGCTTGATTCTCCGTATCCACCAGCAGAATGTCGCCTCGATCGTCGATCACTAGGCCCTTGGGCCCTCGAAACAATGCTTGATCCGCTGGGCCACCTTCTTGAGAGTATCCCGTTTTTCCAGTCCCAGCGACGTGGTGCAGGCGGTTGGTCTCGCGGTCAATTCGCCACACACTGTTTCCTTCGCGGAGTGCGATCCAGATCGATTTTTCGTCGATTGCAAGCGAGCGAGGTCCCAAAAGTGGTGCACCAAACGCGAGTTGACCGTCTTTTGGCAGCTTGCGTTCACCTGTACCGCTAATGGTGGTGACCACGCCGTTTGAGAGATCTAGACGGCGAAGGCGATGGTTGACAGTGTCTGCGATCAGCAACCCGCCCTTTCCATCTAGGACAACACTGTGGGGCTGTCGAAATTTGACTTTTGCACCGCTCTCGCCATCGCCGGCAAAACCCTCAGTACCATCGCCGGCCAAGGTGCTAACGATGCCGGTGGTTGCGTCGACCTTTCGGATGACGTGGTTGCGAGTGTCAGCAATGTAGAGATTTCCCGCACCGTCAGCTCGCACCTCGTGAGGCCAATTGAAAGTTGCTTCGGTTGCCGGACCGCCATCGCCACTGTAGCCCTGTAATCCATTGCCAGCGACCCGAGTCAATGATTCTCCCGAAATCGGGCCTTGGTAGATGCAGTGATCATCAACCGATGTGATCCAGACCTTTTCACCGATGATTTCGATACCAAATGGATTGCCAATCGCCATTGATTTGGCCGAGCCCGAGGGTTGGTCTTTTGCGTAAGGGGTATTCCGCGTGGTTCCCTTTCCGGTGCCTGAAAAGGTGATCGAGGCATCGGAACCCGGTTCTGCAGCCTCTGCCACAACTGACAGGAGCAAGCCGATAAAGAGACTTGCGAGGAAAGAACCGATGGCGGGGGTTGAGCGGACCGAGCGAGCGGGCCTTCGACCGCTCGATTTTTCTTGCTCGCTACTGCGAAGGTTCTGATTCTGATTGGCTGTCACGGCTGGAATTCCAGTGTTCAAGATGTGGGGGAAAGGTGATGTGCAGAGATTTTGCAGAGATAGAGATGATGTGCAGAGATCTGGTGTTCGGGTGCCGGCTGTAAGTCAACCGGTGCCGCTGCGATGATTCATGCTCGCGTTTGCTGCAGGAATTTTCATCCGAAGCCAGCCGCAATGCAAGTTCTGCCCCATCTCGCTGTTTTTGCATTCACGTTTTATGATGAATGGAGGCAGTGGGGCATCTGTTTTTGGCACCAACGGCCTTACCATTGAACAAATTACTTTCTCCTCCAACTGAGCCTTGAAATCGATGTCTGAAATGCGAACCGAGCGGGATTCCATGGGTACGGTCGAAGTCCCTGCAGATGCGTATTACGGAGCGCAAACCCAGCGAGCGGTTGAGAATTTCCCGATAAGCGGTTGGTCTCTTCCCGGCACGATGATCTCCGCAATGGGGTTGGTGAAATACGCCTGTGGTGTGGCGAATCGCGATCTTGGCAAACTGACCGGGAGTGGCAAGCAGCCACTCACTGATGAGCAAGTTCAAGCCATGCTCGATGCTGCGTTGGAAGTGGCCGATGGAAAACTAGCCAATCAATTCCCCGTTGACGTCTTTCAGACCGGCAGCGGTACCAGCAGTAACATGAACATCAACGAAGTGATCAGCAATCGGGCGACGGAGATCGCAGGTGGTGATCGGATGAGCGAGCAGAAGTTGGTTCACCCCAATGATCATGTCAACATGGGGCAGAGCACCAATGACACCTTCCCAACCGCGATCCACGTCGCTGTCGCTAATACGATCGAACAATCCCTTTTACCTGCACTTCGAAGGATGCATGCTGCTTTGGTTGAGAAAGCACAGCAGTGGGATCGAGTGATCAAGATCGGTCGCACGCACCTGATGGATGCAACGCCGTTACGTTTGGGGCAGGAGTTTGGTGGCTTCGCACGGCAGATTGAGTTGTCCATTGAGCGAGCAACCGCGGCTCGTGATGCCGTGCTCGAACTGCCGGTCGGTGGGACCGCAGTGGGGAGCGGAATCAACACGCATCCCGAGTTTGGTGCGCGAGTCGCAGCTGTTCTGGCCGATAAAACTGGGCTCGGTTTTATTGAGGCAGTGAATCACTTTGAAGGCAATGCGCAGCGTGATGCATTGGTGCAGTCGCACGGTTCGCTTAAAACGGTCGCTCAAACGTTATTCAATGTTGCCAATAACATTCGTTGGTTGGGTAGTGGGCCACGTTGTGGTTTCTATGAAGTGTCGCTCCCGAGTCGCCAACCCGGAAGCTCAATCATGCCAGGGAAGGTGAATCCTGTGATGTGTGAATCCATGATGCAGTTGACTGCTCGAGTCATCGGGAACGATACATGCATGACGGTCAGTGGAGCAGCTGGCGGGAATTTTCAACTAAACATCATGATGCCCGTGATGGCTCATACCGCACTGGAGTCGATTCATCTGCTCGCTTCCGGTGTCGAAGCGTTCATCGATTTTTGTCTCGATGGGATGGAAGCTAATGAGCAAGCATGTGAAGCTGCTGTTGAGCAAAGCCTATCGATGTGCACCAGTCTCAATCCTTTGATTGGCTATGAGATGGCAGCCAAGCTGGCGAAAGAAGCGTTTACAACCGGGCAGACGATTCGCGAATTGTGTCTCGAGAAAGAGATCTTGCCTGAGGAAACGCTAACCAAGGCACTTGATCCTTGGAGCATGACCGAGCCTCAAGAGTAAACCGTGGGGCCGAGCGGTTCCCCATTCATCGGCTGCGATGGATCTCTGTGTTTACAGGATCTCTGTGTTCACAGGGGTCTCTGCGTTTACAGGGGTCTCTGCGTTTACAAGGGCTATTCTTTCACACCGGCAAGAACGCCGCAGTGAACCAGCGTTTCTCGGATTCTCTGCGGTTTAAGTCCCGACTCGGTAAGCCAACCGCGATACTCTGCTGCGCTGTAGGCTCTGCCCTCGGTCAGTGAAAAGAGTGATGCGGAATAAAGAGCGATCGGTAGAGGTCCATCCATTTCATCGTTCAAGAAGACATCGTGGATGATTAGCTGTCCACCGATTTTTAACACTTCCGAAGCCTTCACGACGAGCAGCCGGCATTCCGGTTCATCCCAATCGTGCAGGATGTTCGACAGTAGCACCACATCGTACCCGTCAGAGTTCACGTCGTTACCTGAAGGTGACGCAGAGGCCGCCGATGCATCACTGCTTTGACGATCCGCTTCTGATTGGTGGATCGAGTCTGCGAACATATCGCCTTCCTGAAAGGTGACTCGGTCTGCAATGTTGTGCTGCACTGCCATTTCCTCTGCGACCCGCAGAACTTCGGGTCGATCAAGAATGGTGGCTCGTGCGTCACGATGTTTTTGCAGCAGCGCATAAGCATAGATACCTGTACCGCCGCCCAAGTCCAAGATGTTAGCGTCAGCGGGAAGATCAACCGCTTTGGCAAAACTCGGCGCGACGTTCTTTGCACGACCCGAGAGAGATAGCGTCAGGTGTCGCGCTGAATCGGCGGCTTCCATCGCTGATTTGATACCGTCACGGTAGATGAAAGCTGCACCGTCACCTTGCGGATCGAGTGGCTTGTTGGTTCGCAGCAGCTCAACCATTCCTAAAACCCCAGGCGAACTTGCTGCGAGGCCAATGTAATTGCCAACATCGTAGCGACCGCCAGGGATCAAATGGTTGTTAGCTAGCTCGGTGGCCGTGAGGTGCTCGCCGCAATTTTCGAGAAGTCCCATCGCGCGTAAGGCGGTGAAAAGCACGACCGCCGGTCTCCTCTGGAGTCCGATTTTTTCAGCCAGTTCGCTCTCGGTGAATGTGCCTCGACTGAGTTGACCGAACAGATCAAAGTGTGCGACGGCAGCGGTCAACAGTTCAGTCGCATAGCAACCTCGAAAGTATTCAAAAATCTTGGTCGGGTCGGTCGGTGGTGGCGTGATTGCATTGAGAGGTAACGGTTCCATTTGTTGTTCTTTTCGTGGGGGCGGTTCGCTGGTTGTTTATGTTTTTCAATCAGAGTCAGGCTAAAAGTGTCTTGAGGCCTTGTGGATTGCCGTGGTGTGGCTTGCAGCCGAGTGTTTTGCGCACATGTGTCTTGTGCCCTTGCCGCTTGGTCTGTGAATTGTCTATCACCCCGTAAAGTTTAGTTTGATGCAGATTCGGCGTGTTGGGGACTGGGAATGGATACTCGAGTGATTGACTTGGTTCGTTGGGATGGTAGCGACGTTGGGACGGCAGAGATCGTCACGATGGAAGTCTCTTTGGGCGAGATCGAGGATCGTTTGATCTCTAAAACAGAGGAGACATTGCCTGCGGGGCGTGCCCGTGGGCTTCACTTGGCGGAGGATCATCCCGAACATGGGGCGGTGACTTACTTGCAAGAGATTTTAGAAGGTGAGTTTTTCGTTTACGTCGGCCCGTCAACCAATCTTCAAGAGCACGTTTATCGTGCGGGAGATTGGGTAGGTTTCATTGACAATCGAGGTCTTGGTCACGCGTCTCGAGTCGGGGAGACAGGTTGTACCCGCCGCTTTCATTTTCTGAAGGGACAGATTGGTACTGCGTGATGGTTGACGCTCCGTACCGTTTTGTCTCATGCAAGGTGTGAGTGGGAAGTGAGCTTGATTGCGAAGCAACATTCAGAAGCACTGAGGCTCTCACGCCCCGATACGAACGACATAAAAAACGGCTCCGCCGTTCATCGAGAACAGAGGAGCCGCATCTTGTTGCTTCATCTGGGTTCGACTGACGTTACATGCCAAGATCACCAAAAAGCGGTGTGCTGAGGTAACGCTCACCCAAGCTGCACATGATGGTTACAATTCGCTTGCCCTTCATTTCAGGTCTTGCAGCGAGTTGTGCCGCGGCCCACATGTTCGCACCGCTGCTGATACCAGCCACAATGCCTTCTTCTTTGGCCAATTTTCGGCCCCACTCAAAGGCATCCTCATCATCAACTTGAATCACACCGTCAATGATGGAGGTATCAAGGTTGCCCGGAATGAAACCGGCTCCAATACCTTGGATTCGGTGCTTGCCAGGGTCGCCACCACTGATAACGGGTGAGTGTTTGGGTTCGACCGCGTATGCTTTGAAATCGGGATTCTGCTTTTTGAGAAAACGTGTGACTCCGCTGATGGTTCCACCGGTGCCCACACCAGCGACGATCGCATCAATGTTTTGACCGCTGTCTGCCCAGATTTCTGGGCCCGTGGTCGCTTCGTGAATGGCAGGGTTGGCTGGGTTTTCGAACTGCTGCGGCATGAAGGCGTTTTCGGTGGAGGTCGCCAAGTCGTGGGCTCGATTGATGGCTCCCTTCATGCCTTCGCCTGCTGGAGTCAACACGAGATTGGCGCCCATGGCTCGCAGGAGAGCACGTCGTTCAACGGACATCGATTCGGGCATGGTCAAAGTCAGTTTGTAGCCTTTGGCGGCACAAACAAAAGCCAACGCGATACCGGTGTTTCCACTGGTTGGTTCGATAATGTGGGTGTCTTGATTGATTTTGCCGTCTCGTTCGCCGGCCTCAATCATGGCGACCCCAATTCGGTCTTTGACGCTATTGAGCGGTTGAAAGAACTCGCACTTAGCAAAAATCGTGGCTCCGCCCTCGGGGGCTAGGCGATTGATTTGAACCATCGGCGTATCGCCGATTGCCTGAGACGCGTCTCCGTAGGTTCGTTGGCGGGGCATGAGGATCCTCGAATGGTAGTATGAAATCGGTTAGATGGACGATACTTTCCACAATTTACACGATCGGAATCAAGCGTGTTTCTGATCGTTTGTGCTGCGGCACTCATGATGCAACGTTGCGAGGTCGCATTGTGGTTACTGCACACTCCAGGTGTCACCAGCGTTGAAGAGTTGGTTCAGGTCGCCACGACCCTTCTTTTCAGTCGCCGATGCCACCTGCTGATTGATTTGATCATCGTAGGTCGGGATGCCACTGACGGCTCGCAGGACTCCAATTGGCTCTGGCATTGTCGGGTAGCTCATGCGAGCGAGCATCATTTGAATCGACGGGTTTGGATCGGTCTCATCATGGATCAGCAGGTCATCGGCGGGGACATCACTTGTCTCAACCACTTCAAGATGCGTACCCACCAATCGGATACCTTTTGTTCCGTTGGCGAAGGTTAATGGTTTTCCATGTTCAAGCTCGATGACGTTTTCGGCACGTTGTTTCTTTTCCTGTGCGTAGGCCATGGCGCCGTCGTTGAACACATTGCAGTTCTGGTAAACCTCGACCAGCGATGTGCCTTTGTGCTCTGCAGCGCGTTTTAGGGTTTCACCGAGATGTTTAACATGTGCATCCAAGCTGCGAGCAACAAAGGTCGCTTCGGCTGCCAGTGCCACCGATAGAGGTTGCAGGGGATGGTCGATCGACCCCATCGGCGTGCTTTTGGTCACTTGTCCTTCCACGCTTGTTGGGCTGTATTGCCCCTTGGTGAGACCGTAGATTCGGTTGTTAAAAAGGACGATGTTGATATCGAGATTTCGGCGAAGCACGTGGATAAAATGATTGCCACCAATCGACAACGCATCCCCGTCACCGGTGATTACCCAAACCATTAGATCGGGTCGGGTTGATTTGAGTCCGGTTGCAAAGGCGGGGGCACGGCCATGGATGCTGTGCATTCCGTAGGTGTTCATGTAGTACGGAAAACGACTGCTGCAACCGATACCGCTGATGAAGACAGTTTTCTCACGTGGAACCCCAAGGTCGGGAAGAACCTTTTTCATCTGCGCGAGAATGGAGTAGTCGCCGCATCCGGGGCACCAGCGTACATCTTGATCCGAAGCGAAATCCGAGGCCTTTAGGACTGGTAGCGTCATCTGCGTGTTTGCCGTCTAGTTAGCAAGGTTTGAGTGTTTGATTTTCTGTCTTTGCAACGCACCGTTTGAGCGTTACAGCAATTCGTCGATCGATTCGGTAAGTTCAGAAACCGTGAAAGGTTTTCCTTGAACCTTGTTGATCCCCTGGCAATCAACCAAGAACTTAGACCGCAGGAGCATTCTCAGTTGGCCTTGGTTCAGTTCTGCCACCGCAACCTTCTTGAAGTTGCCGAGTAATTGCCCAAGGTTTGCGGGCATAGGGTTGATGTATCGAAGGTGGAGATGACTCACTGCATGACCCTGATCGCGGCATCTTTTAACCGCTGTATGGCAAGCTCCGTAGGTACCGCCCCAAGAGACCAAGAGAAGGTCACCGGTTTGGTCGCCGTAAACTTCTTGGTCAGGAATTCGCTCGGCAATCTTTGCGACCTTATTGGACCGGGTATCGGTCATGTGCTGATGATTGGCTGGATCGTAGCTGACGTTACCCGTTCCGTCCTCTTTTTCGAGACCACCGACTCGGTGCATCAAGCCAGGGGTACCGGGAATTGCCCAAGGCCTTGCGAGATTTTCATCGCGAGCATAGGGAAGGAATGGTTCCTCTGAATCGGTACCTTCGGGGTGTCGAATTTCGATTTTTGGAAGTTCGTCGAAACTCGGGATTTTCCAGGGTTCACTACCATTGGCGATGTAACCGTCGGAAAGAATCATCACCGGCACCATGCACTCGGTTGCGATCCGCCATGCTTCGATTGCAACGTCAAAGCAATCACCGGGTGACTGAGGTGCGAGGACTGGGATCGGAGATTCACCATTACGACCGAACATCGCCTGCAGTAGGTCGCTCTGCTCGGTTTTAGTGGGAAGCCCAGTGCTGGGGCCGCCACGCTGAACATTGATGATGATCATGGGGAGTTCGAGGATCATCCCAAGGCCCATCGCTTCGGCTTTGAGTGCGATCCCTGGGCCGCTGCTCGCGGTGACCGCCATTCCGCCACCAAAAGCGGCGCCGATCGTGGAGCAAACCGCCGCAATCTCATCCTCTGCCTGAAAGGTGCGAACCCCAAAGTTTTTGTACTTCGTTAGTTCATGCAGGATGTCACTGGCCGGGGTGATTGGGTACGTGCCGTAGAAGAGATCCTTTTCGCTTAGCTGCGATGCGGTGATCAGGCCCCACGCCAAGGCTTGGTTGCCCATGATGTTTCGGTAGGTGCCCGGGGTCAGCTCAGCAGCTTCCACTTGGTAGCTCTCGCCGAATGCCTCGGTTGTTTCGCCGTAAGCCCATCCCGCACGCAAAGCGGCTTCGTTGGCAGCAGCAACCTCGGGTTTCTTTCCAAATTTGTCACGAATGAACCGAAGTGTTGGATCGAGTGACCTTCCGAACAGCCAGTAGACCAAACCCATGGCGAAGAAGTTTTTACAGCGATCGGCAATCTTGACTCCGAGCCCAAACTCGGAGACCGCGTCGCGGGTCAACTTAGTCATCGGAACCTTGATCAGGCGATAGGTTTCTTCGATGACATTGGCTTCGAGAGGGTTTGATTCAACCTTCGCTAGCTTGAATTCTTTCTCATTAAAACCGTCTTCATTGGCTATCAAAATCCCGCCTTTGCGGAGGTCACCTAGGTTGGTGACCATGGCGGCTGGATTCATCACCACGAGAGCGTCAAGGACGTCGCCCGGCGTGAAAATCTCTTCACTCGCAAATTGCACCTGAAATCCGGAAACGCCTGCTCGAGTCCCGCGCGGCGCGCGGATTTCTGCCGGGAAATCAGGGAAGGTGGCAACGTCATTTCCAGCCAGAGCACTGGTGTTGGTTAACTGTGTGCCCAAAAGTTGCATCCCGTCGCCCGAGTCACCCGCGAGGCGAACGGTGATGCCTGATACCGAACGAACGGCTTTTGAAGTGGTTGCTTCCATGTGGAGATTAATTGTGCCCCGACTTCGATGTTGTTCGAGAGCCGACAAGCGAGACGTGGTTGGTTTGCTGATTCACGCGGATCAACAGAATCCATCAGTCTATAAATCTGAGACATTCTCGTAACGGTCACTACCACCGGTTTGCCCAAAAATATCGACGAAAAATCACTTTTTCCAATCGTTGTGGGGACCCTGGTGGCACGGGACCACCGGGGGTCAGGGTGCGAGCAGGGTAGCCTGCGACCAAAGGCTCGGGTCGTCGGTCACTGGGTACTCTGGACCGAGGGTGAGACCCTGCCAGCCGAGTTCTCGGTCAATCACTGCGTAGTAAATAGCTACCCGCGGTTGTTCCTCTGGGCTATAGCCTGTCAAAGCTTCCCGAGGAATCCATGCAGAGATTTCGTATCCGTTGTGACGAAGGTTGGTTTTAAGCGGCAGATGCTTCGGATCCACAGCCCTGGGATGGCTTCTGGCGCGATTGATTGGCACCATTGCAGCGAGCGAACTCTCTCGCCTCGGGCCACCCCCGGAGGGCATCCATAAAAAGCGATGGCAATACTGTGTTGCGCGGTGAATGCCCGGACTGCAACGTGTGTCAATCCAGAGATGAAAGCCGTCACTCTCGTCGAGTCGTGTTTCGCGGCACCAAGGTGTTTGACGTTTTCCTTTGACAGAAACCTGAATCACCAAGCCGTTTGCATTCCACCCAAGCCGAATGTCAGAGAAAATCTGTCGATCAGAGAATTCAGCAAAGCACGGAACCTGGTAGGTCTCCGGTAGCTGAACTCCCTTGCTCTCCCACTTTCCATCCCAATGTCTCAGCGGGATTTCCATGTGGAAAAGGAGAGCCGGATCAATGAACGGATTCGGCATCTATCGGCATCCTTTCTCAAGTTAAACGATTCCACCTAGACCTTTGCCAAGTAGCAAAGACTCTATCCATACCGGAACCGCTAAGCAAGTCAGCACTGATGTCGGTTGTGCGCATCGTGGTTGACGAGGGAGTGGGAGATCACTCGGCACCGAAGTCCTTATCTTGTTAGATCGAAAGTTCCCGAATCGCGACGCCCTTCAAAGGTGGCTTGGAATCGATCTTCACTGACCGTCGCCTGCATCCGATAGGTTCCGAGAAGGGGTAGTTTCTGACGCGAACTTAAATGTTCCACGGTTTCATCTTTACCCGTTGATGGACTGTCAATTCGTTCCAGCGTGGTCGGGTAGATGAAAGGAATTACCTTGAAGAATCGCCCCGTAAATACCGCCCTGTATTGGTCTTCGTCCACTTGACGGATTCTTGCCTTCAATGGGCCATGATGGCCCGTTGATTCACTTCGCCATTCTCCTCGCCACTTGCCGACCGTGGATTCTGCGGAGCCGTTCTGCGTTGTGAGTGCGTTGACGCCACCAATCAAGAGTGCGATGAAGGTCATCCGCGCGAGTTGGTTAAGCATGGAGTTTTGTCGGAGAGTCGAGATCTGATACATGTTTTGACGTTGGGGGGAGTGCGATTGAAATGGAGTGCCTCCATATCTTATTCATCGAGACCAAAGTTATCGAACGCTATCGCCCTGGTATCAACATTTTTCAACCATCAACAAAAAAAACTGGGGCTCGCTTGAACCCCAGTTGGTGTGATTGCATTTTGTTCGCTAAATCTGAAACTACCTGCGATAGCGAGGGCTGCACTGATTACGACTTCGCGAGCGGAGGTAGGTGGAGGGACGGTGGTTGCGGTAGTGGTGATGATGCAAGCTTCCCGAGCGAATTCTTGGGCCGAAGTAGATACCACTAGAACGCGAAATACCTACCGAACCGAAGAAGCTGCTTCGTCCCGTGTTACAGGTTCTTGGGTGGTTGCCAAAGCTAATGCTGATTCCGCCCCATGATGGGACCACCCGAACGTCCGCCTTGGCTTCTTGTGACCCTGTGGCCAATACCGAGCCTAAAATGAGTGCTGGTGCAAGGATCCATCGTTTCGTCGTGAACATCGTTTCTTCTCTCCTTCAAACAGAACCTGGGAGGACTGATTGATACTTTCTCCGAAACCACTTTCGGGCGACCAATCAATCGTCTGATTGAAAGAACGTTGAGTGCGAAGCGTGTGCCAAAGATTTTGACAGAGGAGAAAAAGTTAATCTGTGGGGCAGTTTTTCTGCGTTTTTTGTAGATTTAACTTAAGTAGATCCTAAACACGCGTCTTGTCTCGAGAAAGACGCGTGACCCGCGGTGTCATCGTTTCGAGACACCACGGCGGCTAGCGTATCGATATGACGACACCGATTTGGCCAGAAGCTTTTATCGACTAAACGTTTCGGCTTATTGCGTCACACTTGCCAACGAAGCACGTCTCACTTAACGATGTCTTTCATTTTCGGCTCGAGGTAGGTCACCGTCGAGTGCATGCTTGCAAGGTTCCCGTAATCTTCTTCTGGAATCTGAACGCGATGACGCTTACGTAATTCCATGACGATATCGAGGAAATCCATGCTGTCGAGTTCTAACTGATCTCGAAAAGCTTTCTCGTCATCAAGGTTATCCAAATCTTCGTCTGGTGAAATGTCTTCGAGGATATCGAGGATTTCATCGCGAATTTCTGCTGGCGTCATCGAATCGATTTCTCCAATGATTCAATTGAATCGGAATCAGGTCGTCTATGAATAAGTAGGTTGGTTCGTCACGCGGGGGGATTTAGAACCGGCTGATGATCACCACCGAATTAATCCCCAGCATACCGAAGGAATTGTTGAGAATGTAATCAACTCTCTTACTTTCCTGCGGCTCATTGATGACGAGACCTTCAAGATGGCAATCCGGATCAACCTGGTCCACGTTGATCGTGGGGTGAACCGTTTTGTCTTTGAATGAAGGTAGGTTGCCGGCAAGTTCGAGTGATCCTGCGGCCCCCATGGCGTGACCAATGTAGCTTTTTGTGTTGTTAATGCGAGTGTGTTGCGATTGTCCGAACACATTTCTCAGTGCAATGCACTCTTGGGAGTCTCCACTGCTGGTCCCCGTTGCATGAGTGCTGACGATATCGATCTGGTCAGGTTGCAGGCCGGCACGATCCAAAGCCATGCGGATGCACTCTGCTTGACGCTCCGGGTTCGGCAGAACAAAGTCGGTCGCATCGGTGTTGATGGCATAACCAACCAGCTCGCCGTAGATCTCTGCTCCGCGAGCTTTTGCATCCGAGAGACGCTCTAGCGTGTATAGGCAGCCGCCTTCGGCAACCACAATTCCATTTCGATCAACATCAAAGGGACGCGAAGCTTTCTCGGGGTCTTCGTGCGTGGCCAAGGCATTCTGGCTATTGAAGCTGGCAAAAATCCCGAAGGTATGGATGCTCTCACTCGTTCCACCGGCGATGGCGAGATCGCATTCGCCCAGTCGCAGCATCTGGGCGCCTTGGATGATCCCAGCGTTCCCTGCCGCACAGGCAGCCCCAATTGTGTAGTGAGGGCCTGTGATGCCCATGTTCAGAGCGATTTCACCGGCGGGGTTGTTGGCGACTGTTCTGGGATTGTGATGGTGAGACCAGCAGTTTGTGTCGTAGTCAAAACCTTTGATCACGTGGATCTCGTTTTCCGTCTCCACGTTCCCGTGTTCGGTCACACCCACGTAGATTCCAACACGGGATTTGTTGACGTTTTCCCAGTCGATCCCTGAATGCTTAATCGCTTCATTGGCACAGTAGACCCCGACGCTGCCGGCGCGAGTGCCTCGGCGTAAGTCTTTGCGAGTCTGGTATCGCGTTTGTTCAAAGTCGCAGATGCCTGCCAGCGTTTTGCCAAAATATCGAATTTCGTACGGCTTTACGCCGCTGCGTTTTTCAAGCAACGCTTGTCGATAGCTACCCCAATCATTTCCGTTGGGAGAGGTAAGTCCCAGACCGGTGATGACGATTCGCTGTTCGTCAGGGAGGTCGGCGGCACGATTGGGGGCGATCACGTTAGGCAGTTCATTAGTAAACGAAGAACCAGTCCGCGAGAAGTTCTCGCGGCGTCAAGCAAAAATCGGATCGGAAACATACCGGTTCCCGAACGGCAAAAGGCTACCAGCGGAGTCGATTAATGACAACGCCCGCCCTATTATCAGACCGACAAATCCCACCGAAACCCACATGCGAAACGTGATTTAGCCTGCCAGATCGTTAAAAATTGCTGCAACCAACTCTTTGCGTACCCCTGAATGGGCGTTTTTGCGGGATTTGAGTCCCGTTTGAAAGATCACGGAGGTTCTTCAAGCCTCGTTCCACGCTTGGCGGAGCCGTGCGAGGCCATCGCTCATCGAGATCCTGACGCGATAGCCGAGGCGTTCTTTGGCAGCAGAAATGTCAAAGTAGTGATCTTTGGCAAGCTGTGCGGCGACAAACCGCGTCATCGGCGGCTCGCTACGCTTTCCCAGAATTCTGTATGTCATTTCGAGTGTCGAGCCAATGCGGTAGGCCATTGGGTAAGAAATTGCCTTGCTCGGTTCCGGCGCGCCACCGATTTTACAAATGTCGCGAATCCAATCCCAGCAGTTCACCGGCTCATCTTGCGCGATGAAATAAGCCCGTCCACCCGCATGCTCTGGAGACTTTTCCAGTGAATCGATGGCATCCAGGTGGGCACCTGCTGCGTTGATCACATGAACGGTATCCACCAGATTGGTTCCATCACCTACGACTCGTAATCGACCTTGCCTGGAGCGGAGCAGGATTCGCGGTAGGATATGTGGGTCGTCCTCACCCCAAACTAAGTGTGGCCGAAGGGCGACAGTTCTCAGACCGTCAAGGCGATGCGAGTTCAGCACCATTTGTTCGGCGATCGCCTTGGTGCGAGGATAATGGCAGAGCCATTTCTTTGGGTAGGGTTCACTTTCATCCACACCTCGTTGATGTTCACCATCAAAGGTCACACTCGGGCTACTGGTGAACACCAAGTTTCTAGCTTGGGCGGTCTGACAGGCTCTGATCACGTTTTCGGTCGCGAGAACGTTGTTCTGTTCAAAGAATTCTTTTGGCCCCCATACTCCCGCCACCGCTGCAGTGTGGACGACCGTCTCCATGCCGTTGACCGCTTGGTTAACGAATGACGCGTCGGTTAGGTCACCACGACGGTGTTCCATTCCCCACTCGGTCAGTTCCGGATATTCCCCTCGCGAGATACCAAAAACCTGCTCGCCTCGATCGATCAGTTGTCGGACGATCTCACGTCCCAAGAATCCGCCGCAACCAGTGACAAGCACTCGCATCGAAACCTCTCTACGGAACTTTTGTTAGTGGATCACTCAAGTAGTGAAAATCTCGGTCTCCGCTACGAGTTTTACCCGTAAATGGGATCGACTCATACAGGAGGGAGATTCCTGTGGTATTTTCACGGGCACTACGAGACTTAATAGGTGATGAGTTTTTGCGATCGTGATAATCTTTTTCCTTTTGATCTGACGACGGAAAGAATGCTCCGGTCGCTTGAACCACCAGAGAGATATTATTTTTGGGTAGAAGGTGATTGAAATGTCAAATGATGTGGGTACCGGCAGAACCGTCTCGTGCACCGCTTGCGGCGCACAAGTCGCGATCCCCGCGTCAATCGTCCAGGCGCGTTGTGCCGCATGCGGAAGCGTTTTTACTCCCACCGCCCCGGTAAAGAAGGCTGCCACTCAAACGCAGTCTGCAGCCACTCCCGCTAGTTCCAATCAAGCCATCTTGTTGGCCTGCGTTGTCTTGGGCGGCCTCTTGCTGATCTCTTTGGTGGGGGCTTCGACCTTGATTTTTTCATCTGAAGAGCCGGCAAAAGCGGAGCCAGTTGTCTCGTCCAGCGGAGGCGAAAACGGGGAGAACGAGCCGACCGTCTTTCCTGACCCAAGCGAAGTGGTGTTTCGTGAAATTCGACTACCCGATGCGACTCGTCGGGCGATCTACAAAGATTACCGCTCCGCCGCGCGGACGACGATCGAGAAGCCTCTGCCGCTTCCTGCCGGTAGCCCCCCACGCGCTGTTATGGAAACAATGCTGCAGCAGACACTCGATCGGGAGATCTCGCGTTTTGCTGCTCTCCACAACGTTACGATCGAAGACATCGGAGAGGTGATTAACGAGGGTGACGCGAAGCGATGGGATCCTTCTCCACGAAGTAACGCAACTCGTAACGGTATCAGGCTCTATCCCAAATCGATGAGCGAAGGATGGAAGAAGTCTGAAAATATTCGGTGACGTTTTCAGGAAATGCAACCAACGTCGATGTGGTCGCAGTCAACAGCATTCCGCCGCTTGAAGGTCTCGTCGTAATCGAGTCGAGGTTTACCTTGGTTCGGTTTAAAGCGGTGTGTTTCAGGGGAAAAGGTTGAGGGGTGGGAGATGATACAGAATTGGCAGTTCAATCAGGCACACGGGTTGATCTGTTTCATCTCGGATCTGCATCTGTTCAGTGATCGTTGCTGTGTCCAAGAGCATACGGACGTGATTCGCCGGTCCATTGAAAGATCCGACCTCTGTATTTGGGGTGGGGATCTGTTTGATTTCCGATGGAGTCGCTTGGGGTGTGAAGAGCGTTCGGTGAGTGAGGCGATCGCGTGGCTCGATCGTTGGACTCAGCAGTTTCCCCAAAAACAATTTCTTTATTTGGACGGTAACCACGACGCCCATTTGCCTTTTCGACTCGATTTGAAAACGTGGTCTCAGGGCGTTAGCACCTTCAATTGTGGCTACAACAGTGTGAGGATCGGTGACACCGTTTTTACTCATGGAGACGTGATCGAGGGTCGCGGCAGCTTGCAAGCCTTTCGGGATTACCGAGCGAGTTGGGAGAATAAGCCGGTTGCGTCACGCTTTGCCAGTCGCGCTTATGACGTTGCGATCGCAGTTCGCGCCCATCAAGTGGCGGCACTCACTGCACATCGTAAGCGATCCACTTGCCTGCGGTTACTTCGCTGGCTGCATCGGCAAGATTCCGAGTCGGTCACGGGTGTGCGTCGTTTTGTCTTTGGGCATACCCATCGTCGCTTGCTGGACTACGAAGTTGGAGGTGTGCGTTTTTACAATGGCGGAGCTGCAATTCGGCATGTTCCGTTTTCGCCGATCTTGATTGATTATCAAGAAGTGATTGATGAGCTTCACTGAGTAACTTCACTGAGCAGCTTCACTGTTCAGTTTGGTTCCCGTGGGGAGCAATGCGCACGTTGTTTCTTTTCGAGCGGTTCTGTGGCATCAAGCTCTTGAATTGTTCAGATCAGAAATTCTTTGGCGCAGGAATCTCATTGCGGCCTTTGCAACGCGTGGTTGGATTACGTCCGGATGACCGCCCATAGATTGATGGTCGACGTGGATCTCGCCGGATGGATCAATCACATAGAAATGGACGTCCTGCGCGGGAAGCGGGCCAGGTGCGGTTTGTGTCAGTGATGGATAAGAGTCCACCACCAGAAGCCAGTCTGTCGCATGCTGTTCGCGAAACCGATGTAATCGTTCGCCAAAAACTTCATCGGGACGTGAAGTCTCCCCGGTGCCGTTATGAGGCTCTTGGGTTTCTTGCTGTTCGTTCTGGGCTGCTTGTTGTTCAGATGTGACGAACCGCAAGAGCTGGTCATGATTTGCTACCGAAATCCCTCCGTGGTAGCAGTCTGCCTGATCGATTGCGGCAAACCAGTCTCCCAGCGGTGCAGACCTTCCGAGTTCGATGATCATGAGCGAATCGCCACTCGCGTTGAGCGATTCAACGATTGCATGCTGTTGTTCGTAATTTTCACCTTCGCCAAAATAGAACTCTGAGACTCGATCGAGAATTTCTTGGCGAGTTTTGGCGATTTGGCGATCACATTCGGCTTTCGAAGTCGCGGTCGCAGTGATTCGCAGCGAAATGGTCGCCTTGCTAACGGTGATTCCAACCCTCGGCTGTCTGTTTCGAGAAATCATCTCCCCGAGACGCTGTTCCATGTCACTTTCACCCGTCCCAAAGAACTTCATGACGAGGTGTTGGATGATCGTTCCGCTATGACCCTGTTCCAAGATCCGTGGAGCAACCGTGTCATCGAACATTCTTTTCATTTCCGCCGGAACGCCCGGTAGAGCGAAAATGCGAGAGTGGGAATCATTCGCACGCTCGATCACGATATCGATTCCGGGTGCGGATCCTTCGGGATTAAAAATCTGCTCACTGCCGACAGGAAACATCGCCTGGACTTGATTACGTTCGGGCATTTCTCGATTGCGTTTGGTGAACAATTCCAAGATGTGATCGAGTGCATCTTGTCGCAATTCGAGTGGTTGCTGTGCTAGCTCGGCTAGGGCTTCGCGGGTCAGGTCATCCCGAGTTGGCCCCAGTCCGCCGGTAGCGATCACCAAGTCAGCTCGGTTCGCCGCGTGTCGGAATACATCAACGTTGTGAGAGAGTGTGTCACCCACCGTTGAATGAAAAGCAACGTGGATTCCCATTTCGCCCAAACGCCTGCTGAGCCACTGGCCATTGGTATCCAATCTCGCGCCGCTGGTCATTTCATCGCCAATCGAAATGACTTCTGCGACTAATTGTTTAGTTGGATTCGACATCTTGTGAATCAGGCTCGATGGAGTGGCGTGGGGACTTGTGGGTGTGGACGAGGGTTCGATTGGGTTTCTCACCGAGAATCAGAACTCGATTTGCCTGATTAAGTTCCTTCTCAAACAGCATCACGTTCTCGAGAACTTTGGAGCCCCTGCCGTTGATCGGTTCAATCTCGAAATACCACCAAACGTGGCCACGATCTTCTTCGATCCCGATCCAGTGATAACGAGATTGACGGATCGCTTCCGATTTATCGCTGGTGTCGCTCACACTGTTGGTTAAGAAAAAATGAGATTGAGCGTATCGCAGTCTCCAGTTGTCCGACAATGAAGCGGTGGAACGCTCGGGGGTCTTTGACGAGGTGGTCTCACGTTTCCCTTGGCGCCGACCAATCGATGGCAGGAGTCTCTGGCCTCGCCCCGGAGGTGGTGATGAGGCTGTACTGTTGGTCGCGTTATCAGTCGGTTGTGTGACGGTGCGGTTGAACTCGCTTTGCTTGGATTCCAGTTTCTTGAATTCCCTGCGAATCCACTGGTCGTCAATGGCATCGAGACGCACCGCGACCTCGAGTCGCTGAGACTCGTTGTTCCATTCGATTTCTGCGATCGTTTCGTGGACGGGGTGAAGGATGAAAGCTGCGATGAACAGGAGCATTGAAAGGCTGGGTGATAAATGGTGTTGGCGATTCGCAAGGGGGGCGGTCATTGACTGCTTTGAGTCGACGAGGCAGCTTCGTCTGCCTCTGACCCTGTTTGGTTGTCTCCAGCGGCATCTTCGACTGCGTCATCGCTTTCTTTGTCATCCTCCTGGGCATCCTCTGCTTCCTTGGCGGCCTTCTTTTCCGCTGCTTCCTTTTTCTTGTTTGCTTTCCTCATTTCATTATCGGAGGAGCCGCTCTTGTAGAGTTTGAATCGGCTCGGGATCAGTTTCGGAGGCCAATGATTATTTGAGGATTCAGTGTCGGCGGTTTCGCGGAATGGATCGAGTTCCATTCGAACGATTTCTTTCTCTGAAACAAACAGTTTGGATACAGAGTCACCGTTGGATCGCCAGATGTCGACAGGCACCCGCACGATTTCGTTGGTGTTATCTGCATAGTGCAAGCGAACGATAATCGGCATGACGATACCGCCATGGTTTCTGAATTTTACGACGTAGAAATTTGTGGTCCGCTGCAGCAACGAACGCTGAGTGTCGTCGAGCTCCTCGAGCATCTTTTGGTACGCCTTGCGAGCTGACTCTTCGACCGAAAACTCGTCGTAATCAGCTGAATTGTAGAAGTCTTTAAGTCCCGGTTGCCAGTCAATTCGCTTTGGGAGTTCTTTGTTGCGTTGAGCTGAGATCGAAGGCTCTTTTTCTTCGCGTTCCTTCCGCTTTTGCTCAGCCGCTTCATCCGGATCGCCCTGATCGATGACAAATAGATTCACATCTTCGATGCCAAGGTCAACATGATCGGTGCTGTAGAACCAGCCTCGCCAGAACCAATCAAGATCAACTCCGGATGCGTCTTCCATCGTGCGGAAAAAGTCGGAAGGAGTTGGTCGTTTGAATTTCCATCTTACGGCGTACTCTTTGAAGGCAAAATCAAATAGTTCTCGACCCATGATCGTTTCACGCAGGATGTTCAGCGCGGTGGCCGGTTTTGCGTAGGCGTTGGCACCGAACTGCAAGATTTCTTCGCTGCCGGTCATGATCGGTCTCTGATTGCCGCCACGCATGTAAGGCACAATCTTTTCCGGTTCACCCCGCCGGGATGGATAGTTCTCTTCCCACTCCTGTTCGCTGAGGTACTGAAGGAAAGTATTCAATCCCTCGTCCATCCAAGTCCATTGACGCTCATCACTATTCACAATCATCGGGAAATAGTTGTGGCCAACCTCGTGGATGATGACAGAGATCAAGGCATATTTGGTTGCCTTGCTGTAGGTGCCATCTTCTTCCGGGCGAGGGCCGTTGAAGCAGATCATGGGATATTCCATCCCATAGACAGGACCGTTCACACTAATTGCGACGGGGTAAGGGTAGTCGAAGGAGTATCGGCCGTAGACTTCAAGGGTATGTGCGATCGCTTCGGTTGAATACTGGCTCCAGAGCGGGTCACCCTCGTTGGGGTAATAGGACATTGCCATCACTGTTTGGTCACCCACTTTGACACCCATCGCATCCCAAATGAATTTGCGGCTTGCTGCGAACGCAAAATCGCGGACATTTCGAGCGATGAAACGCCAAGTCTTGTTCTTCACGGTTCCCTCGCGGGTTGATCCGTTTTCATTCGCTTTGGCTTCGCTCGTCCCGTTCCCTTCGTTCTGCTTGGCTTCCTCGGGGGTGACGATGAACATCGGCTTGTTTGATTTTCTTGCTTCGGCGAGCCGTTCAATCCAGACCGGTTTCAAGACTTGGTCAGGGTTAGCGAGTTCTCCCGTGGACGCCACCACCATGTCCTCAGGAACCGTGATGCTGACGTCGTAATTACCAAGTTCCAATGTGAACTCGCCGCGTCCAATGAACTGCTTGTTTTGCCAACCGGTGTAATCGGTGTAGGAGACCACCCGAGGAAACCACTGCGCGATTTCGTAAATGTAATTTCCGTCCTTCTCAAAGTACTCATGCCCTGATCTACCGGAAATCAGATTCGAGTCGATGATGTTGTAGGCATAGTCGACCGAGAAGCTGAGCGATTCACCTGGCATCATGGGTTTGGGGAGATCGATGCGCATCATCGTTTCGTTGATGGTGTGCTTGAGCGGGCTGCCCTGCTGGTCCTTGACTGATTTGATCTTGTAACCACCATCGAAAGTGAGTCTTGCGAAAATCGATCGGAGCCGATCAAACGTGACCCGAGGAGCGAGCGAGGGGGCGGGTGAGGCGGTGGCTGAGATCGCATCAGGCTCGAAGCGATTTTGATCCAGTTGGACCCAAATGTAGTTCAAAAGATGGGGTGACTCGTTGTGGTAATCGATCTTCGCGACCCCTGAGATTCTCTGGTTGGAGTCGTCAAGGGTGACCAAGATTTGGTAGTCGGCTCGCTGTTGCCAATACTCTGGCCCCGGAGCCCCGGAGGCGGTTCGCTGATCATTGGGGGTCGGGAGCCACTGGTCAATTTGGTAGAAGCGGTCGCCGTGTGAGTCGCTGTGTTTAGGGTTGGGCAACGGCTGAGCGTTTGCGATAGAAAGGCTGCAGATTGCGAGAATCAAAGTTGTAAAAAGATTTCTGGTCTGGTTTCGCATCATCGAAGTCTGGCGTTTCTGTTTTTGTAGAGAACAAAGCTTGGCTGTGGCAAGGATGCCCTAGTTGAGAGTATCAACGAGACTAGGCTTGGAGACCGAGATTCGCTTTGCTGCGAATATCGTTGCCGCCAATATCATAGCCACTAGATCATAGCGTCTAGGGGATGGTAATGCCCGACCCGCCATTCGCGTTGCGAGCTGATCGCGGGGAAATAAGGCGGTTTGACAGAGACCATCGTGGCCTGATAGCGCACGATGCACTAATCTGTGTCTCAAATTCCAGCTAGCCAATCGCCGCCGCGACCCCCATTTCGCGATGGCGGCAATGTCCCCAAGCGATCAAGAGAGTGTTTTCTCGATGATTCCTAAACCGCAAATTGGTTATTGCACAAATGTCCACGCCGGTGTGGACCTGAGTTCGATCCAGTCCAACCTCGATCAATACGCGGTGGCGGTGCGTGATTCAGTCGGTGATGACTCATTGGGTGTCGGGCTCTGGATTCCTGCTCACGCAGCGCGAGAACTTTCCAACGACGCGTCTGGTTTTGCCAGTTTCTTGCGTGAGCGGCGACTGAAACCCTTCACCATCAACGGATTTCCCTACGATAACTTTCATCAGGATGTCGTCAAACATCGCGTCTACCAACCGACATGGGCCGAGGAGTCTCGACTTGAGTACACCTGTCAGTTGGCCGATGTGCTCGTAGAGTTACTGTCGGGAACACCGGACGAACAAGTTGGCTCCATCAGCACACTGCCCCTCGGATGGCCCACCGAGCTAGCTTCATCGAGTGATCTCGAAGCGTGTGGACGGTTGCTTCGAAAACTATCGGATCATCTGCATCAGCTTGAATCGAACACCGGTCGTAGAATCGTTGTGGCAATCGAACCGGAGCCCGGTTGTCAATTCGACACCACCGAAGATGTGATCAGATGGTTTGAGAAGCAGTTGCCCGAGTCACAGCATCGACGTTACCTCACCGTTTGTCACGACATCTGCCATTCAGCCGTGATGATGGAGTCGCAGTCCGACGTTTTATCGCGTTTTGCCAAGGCTGGGATCGCCGTTGGGAAGGTGCAGGTCAGTTCCGCAATTCAAGTTCGTTGGGATCAAATGTCAGAGGATCGCCAACGCGAGGCCATAACACAGCTCGCTGCTTTCGGCGAAGATCGCTACCTGCACCAAACCGGGCGCATGACGCGAAGTGGGCAATTTGAATTGGCAGAAGATTTACCGCTGCTACTCGCCGAAGTTCAATCGGGTAAGGTCGACCTGAGTGACGAGCAGCGGTGGGTGGTGCATTTTCATGTTCCCATCTTCTTGGAGCGTTTTGGTCATCTCGAAACCAGTCAAAGTGATGTTGTGGAGTGTTTGAAGTTTCTAAGTGAAGATAATTTGCCGCCGGATTTTACCGGGCATCTTGAAGTCGAAACCTACGCTTGGACTGTCTTGCCTGAGGCGATGCGGCAACGAGGGTTAGCCGAAGACATCGCCAACGAGGTCTCTTGGTTGCAAACCACTCTCGAAACGCATTGAGGCTGTTTCGCCTGCGTGCTGCAGTCGTTGAGATTCAGTAATTGGTAAGGTTCAGCGGTTCGGAAGGTGTAGCGGTTCAGAGTCTTGCGGGGTTAAACGGCGTCTCGGGGGGTTGTCCGCTGGCATAGTCCCTTAGTTTGACTCGCAGCTCGTCGATGACTTTCAAGCTTGCCGCATCGGGGTTTACCGCTAGGTTTTGAAACTCGTTTGGATCGGTATGGTGATCATATAGTTCGACTCCGTGCTTCCCTTCACCCCATTCGGTGTATCTCCACCGCGATGTTCGAATGCTGCAGCCCATCACAGGTTCACTCAGCCTTGAGTCAGCAGGCCTTAGCACCTGGGTAATCGCATACTCGTCCCAAGGAGCAAGCGGATCTTTCATCAATGGGCTCAGGTCCCGACCCGCGAGATGCTCGGGCGGTTCGATTCCAGCGAGGCTGACCAAGGTGGGGTAGATGTCAACAAACTCGACCACGCGATCGCAATCACGACCCGCGTTGCCGATTCGCGGCGCTCGGATCATCAGCGGAGACCTTGCGGATTGCTCAAATAGCGTACGCTTTTGCCAGATCCCACCATGTTCTCCGAGGTGATAGCCGTGGTCGCTCCACAGCACCACGATTGTGTTCTCGGTTTGTCCGAGTCGATCAATCGTTTTCAATATCCTTCCGATCTGCGCATCAATGAAGGAAACACATGCGTAGTAGCCCTGTGTCGCCTGCAGCAGCAAAGGTTCTGGTAGGTTGTAATTGGGCAGCGGACAATTGTGAGCAAACGCAGCGGTGGGGATGTCGTTGCGGTCGCCACCAGGGGAAAACGGTAGACGCAGCGAAGCGAGAGGATATTGATCGAAGTATTTTTTTGGCGCCACATACGGAGTGTGCGGGCGGAAAAAACCGACCGCCAAAAAAAGAGGTCGATCTCTAGGTGCTTCAAGTTGTTTGATCGCCTCGCTTGCGATCATGCCGTCGGTCTGCTCCGTATCTTCACCCTCTGCCGCAAGCCAACTCAGAGCAGCGCTGATTTTGCGGTGGGGTTCCGCATTGGTGATTAGTGCCTCCTCGTCCTTGTCTCGTCCCTTGGGGTTGATCGTCAGATTCCACGAGGGTGGGTCATCAAATCCATCGGTGCCAATCGAGGCGGGGACATTGTAGTGATAGATTTTTCCAACTCGAACCGCATCGTAACCAGCCGCTTGAAACGCCTGCGGCAAGGTGACAACGTCTGGCGTTTGGTCGCGAAAGTGTCGATCGAGATCGTAGACTTTGATTTGGTCCGGACGCAGTCCGGTCATCAAAGAAGCTCGAGTTGGATTGCAAAGGGGAAGCTGGTTGTAGGCTCGCTGGAACGTGATGCCTGAAGCGGCAAGGCGGTCAAGATTAGGCGTTTGGGCGATGAGATCACCGTAGCAACCGAGTGTGCAGGCCAAGTCATCAATGGAGATGAAAACAATATTGGGGCTGCCCGGAGACGCATGATTGGTGGGGTTCGCCACTGCGTTGACCAGCCCTAAGCACCAGATCGTTCCAAAGAGCAATGAGATGATCCACTTGGGAACGGTAACGAGACGTATCACTTGCAAAACGAGAGGTTTGAGTGTGGTGGACGTTTGTGAAGGGCCGAGCATGGCGAGTGATCCGATAAATTGGTTCGGGCAAGAGCGGATGAGCTAGAGGAGATGATAAACGATTTTCGAATCTTGAAGCGGCTTGTTTGTGATTGCATTTCCTCCGCTCCTTCTCTCGTTAGGATTTCATCGGTAGGTTATGTGTTCGCGACTTGAAGTTCACCTCGAGAGATGAAGAACGATGATTCAGCCACTGATGTACGAATCTCACTCCCACACACCGTTGTGCAAGCATGCTGATGGCTGGCCGGACGAGTATGCTTTGGTTGCCGAGAAACGTGGCCTCAAGGGATTGATCGTCACTTGTCATAACCCAATGCCCAATGGGTTTTCGGCGAGCGTGCGGATGGCGGAAGATGAGTTTGAAAGTTATGTCGAACTGGTGTCTCGGACACGCGAGCAGTTTCTTGGGCGGGTCGACGTTAGGCTTGGTCTCGAGGCGGACTACTTTGAGGGGATGGAGGATTATCTGGAGCGGCAATTGCAATCTGCCGATTTCCACTTTGTGCTCGGTTCCGTTCACCCTCAGATTAGTGAATGGCGAGAACGCTACTGGCAAGATGATCTAGTTGAAGTGCAAAGAACTTACTTTCATCTTCTTGCAAAAACAGCTGAAACCAAACTCTTTGATTCCATTTCCCATCCCGATCTGATCAAGAATTTTACGTCCTCTAGCTGGGATCCTGAGATCATCATGCCCGATATTTGTCGGTCACTCGATCGTATCGCCCAAACTGGTGTGGCAATGGAGTTGAACACATCGGGCGTGAATAAGACGATCTCCGAGATGAACCCGATGCCAAAAATGCTTGAGGAGATTGCAGCACGCGGCATTCCGATCACCTTGGGCTCTGACGCCCATGTCCCTGATCGCGTCGCCGACGGTTACGAGACGGGACTTAATTTGCTCAAGGAATCGGGGTTCAGCCACGTCAGTTATTTCTTGGAACGTCAACGTCACGAGTTGTTGATCGAAGACGCACTCAATTCACTCATCGCACCTGAATAGCTAGAGCGGCGAGACGAACCCTGAGGTTCATCTGCTACTTCTGGTCACGGTATGGGGTTCGGGCAAATCGCGATCGATTTCATGAACTCGATATCCGAAACCGCTGCCCCCGATGGTGCTTATGTCGAGGTGACCGCCGCGGCGTTGATAAATCCCCCTGTGAATTTCAGCTTCAGGTTGGGAGGCATCCGGGTAGAACTGCATCCCGTTGGATTCAACCCCCATGATCGTTCCCGCGTGGGCGGCAAGTCGGACGTGTGGGATCTGGGCCAACATTGGGTTGGTGAGATCTTGAACCATGAGCGGCATCCCATGAGCCTTCGCCCAGCAGAGACTCAAGATTGCACCGGTTTGGGTTTTGCATGTTTTCAGGGCAACACCGGTCCACCCTAGGGACCGCCCGAGCGCAACGTATTGCCAGTCGTGTGCGCTCTCATCGAGAAACAGGGGTTTCCGCTCAGAGACGGAATGAACATCGATTTGGTTCGCTTTCAGGTCATACGGAAATGGCTGCTCGACGTAGAGCAAGCGATCGCTGATGTCGGGTTGCTCGGTACGAAGCCGATCGAGAATTGAGTTGACATATTCGGGGTCCGTCACGGTGCAATTGAAATCAGCAGATAAAAATTGCACGTTCAATTCAATGGAAAGATTCCCAATGCGAACCAGTCGCTCGTAATCCCAGTCGGAATCATTGCCTCGTAGTTTGATCTTTAAGCAATTAAGGCCGTCAGAGCTTATCCAGTCACGAAGTGTCACCGGGTAGCCGTCTTGCGGTTCATCTCCGTGGCAGTCCTTTTTTTCGATTGGGTCTAGCCCTCCCACTAAGTGCCAGACAGGCAGAGAATTCTCGGGTGTCTCCACTAAAAAGTCGGAAGGATATTTATCATCGAAACAGATCCCTTCGTCTTGTGATGTGAGATATGCGGAGAGGTCCTTTGATAAATATCGGGAATAATAGGTGCTGTAGATATCGACGTCATGAAGTACGCCGAAGGCATCATGGCAGGCAATGTCGAAGGCGCTTGCAGCAATCAAAGCCGCCAAGTGGGGCATGGGAGCGTCGCTCCGCTCCGCGTTGAATTGCGCCAATCTCTCCGGCAAGATACCACTTAGAAAATCATGACCGATTTCCAGAGGATGACCTGAGGACGTGGCCGAGCACCAATCCTCTGCGAGTGCATGGCAAAAAGAAACCATAGCGTCGTATCGTTCGCCGTAGCTGAGTGTTGCACTCGGCCAAGCCCATGTCACCGAGAGCGGGGTTTCGCCCCAACCGGTTGCTTGGCCGCCATCGACTCCCGTGACGGTAACGGCAACACGCAGGCAGTTAACCGATTGGACGGATTCCGCGCCAAATTTCAATGGCATCCGCATTTCTACGGGCAGAAAGAAGTATTCGATCTCGGAGATCTGAACATCGGTTGACTTGGTCATGGCATCCGTCGTGCTTGGGATCCGTTGTGTGCGGGGTGACGAAGCCGAATATTGTCACTCCTTTTGACTTTGGATCAATGCCTTGGTCAGTTCTAGGAGGTTACGGGGGTTTTGTCCGAGATCACCCTTTCCGACTCGAGATTGGCTGATCGCCTGAACGATCACGCCAGATGGGTGCGGTTGAAACTCGACATGGATGTCGTCGATAAAACGAAGCACTCGCGTGGTGCGTGTCAGATGAAGCTTAATGGTGTCATCTTCCTTTGCCTCGGATTGAACCTGCCACATGCGATTTGAAGTGACCCACTGTTTGGTTACTGTTGCGGCATCAGTAGGTTCCAGCACAAGAACCTGTGGTCGCAGAAGAGGATTTTTCGCCGCCTGATCAAGCCGAGCGTAATTGGTGCTGAGATCACGTTGCCAGTCCTCAAGAAAGAACAGCAAGCCTGAGCACGCTGCCGCGACAAACACGACCACATTACGAACTCGGCTCGAAACTCGATTCATGAATCTGCTTAAGAAGAGAACGGTGCGGCGCGGATGTCCACCGGAAGGTGTTTGGCGGGAATTGAGATAACCGGTTGACATATCAGCGGTCCGAGTTTGCTGGAGGGGTAACTGCAGCACGATACTCGGTGGGCAAGTACGTCATGTGTGTCGATGAGATGTCTGAACAAAGAGTGCCGACGATGGGGGCTCATCATCGTCGGCACTGCCTTGGTGTTAGGTTCGCCGAATGGTTGGACGCGCTCTTCTCTCTCTCATGGACCAACCCATTGGCGAATGATTAAAGGTCAGTAATAGATCGCCGAGTCTTTTAAACACAACGGCCATTGCCTCTCCTGAATGTCTATCTCTTGAATCAGTTTTCCTGTTCAAGTTGTTCTTTGAAGTGATCTCGTTCTCGACGAGTCGCTTCAAGATCGAAAATCAGATACTTCATGTCGAGTCGGAGCTGAGCTAGTGCTTCCTGAACCATCGTCAGGATTCGCTTTCGGCGAATACTGCAATCAATCACCTTCTGCATCGCAGGAGCGAGAGTATCAATGCATTCGGGAGGCAAGTGTTGAAGGGCGAACGCAAGTTCCTGAATCTCTTTGGGACTTTCGTCCACCTTGCTGAAGGTTCCGATTGTGTTAGACATGCCGATAAGCTCGATAAGGGCGGTTGAATGGATTTTGATAGCGTGCCATCCGTTGCACTTTGGGTACCAATCAGAGCGATATGATTTCGTCGATTGGTTGTAAGTGGTTGGTATGTATCGGGTTAACGCGTGGTGTGAGATCTTGTTGTTTTCTCGCAACGTTGCCGGATGTCAACGTGTTTATCTCTTGGCTTGCGACGATAAATCATGCTATGCCATGGACTTACGACGCTAGTTGTGACCTTACGCGAAAATCCAACACGCGATGAGTTTTTGCAACACGCTCGAACTCGTTGACAGTCTTCCGCTTGACTGAGCTTCGGTCAAACAAACAGGCACCAAGACAACATGACTAAATCTGGATTCATGACAGATGGAACGTTTTGGCAATCCTTACGTGTTGCTGCGTGGATGATGGCGATAGCGTGTTTCAGTGTTGCGTCGAGTTTGTACGGGCAACTCTATGATCCTCTCGATACTCATCCCCCTCGTTGGTTTTTGGGAAAATCCGATTGTGATGCGCGGATCACTGAGCAGAAGCATTTGCTCGAAGGGGGCGTTGGTGGTGGCGCGTGCGAGGTGATCAACTTTTCCGCTGGGAATGGTAGTGAAACGCAACTTGTTTATCCCATTGAACCGGTCTTACCGCTCGATGATCTCACGGCAACATTAAATGTGATGAGTGCGAAGCCGGGTGCGAGTATTGGATTTCGCGTTCGTTATCCTTACGTCAGGGATCCCGTCACCAAAAATGCGGTCGCGGTGACCATCTACGGTGCGTCCTATCAGTCACCCGGTGAATTTGCATCCATAGGCGTCGGGCTAATTGAAAAACCGTTACGACTTAAGCATGTCGCACTTCGCAGTGAATACGGCCTGCAAGTAGATCTTGGTGATCCCTATGTCGATGCGGTGATTGTCAACGCCTACTCAGGTTCCGGTGCTACCGCGATTCGTCTTGATAACCTCCGAGTCAATGGAATGTTGCCCATCGGTCGTGAGTTAACTGCAGGAGTGATGGAGCGATCGCGTGGCATCACTGCGAATTCAACCGGTTCACCACTTGGGGGTGATGCACGAGGTTCCTCATCAAGTGCGATGGAATCGCCGATCGAATCGACTTCGCAGGGGAAGACGCCGGGTTCGACCACTGGGGCTGGTGTTTTTCCGAACGGTCAAGTGATTCGTGTGCTGCAATACAATGGGGAACCGATGCGATGGGTACGTTCACTCGGATTCGACGCGATCATCACACGAGACCCTCCGACGGCTGAATTATTGCGTGAAGCGATTCAGACCCGCGTGTTGGTTTACGCCTCGCCTCCTGAGCAGCTTGATCCTGCGTTGGAGTCTTTGTTGGATCCGGTGGTGGGTTGGTACATCGGCAGTTCGGACGTTTTAGACGAAGCAATGGTCACCTCGGTTGCCAAGACGGTGCGACGGTTGCGTCTTTTGCCACCGAGATGGCAACGTCCGCTCATGGCTTCACCTGTGGAGTCTTGGCGGGCTTACGCACCGCTTTTAGACGGCGTGGTGCAGGATTTACCTCCCCGCGAGCGTTCTTTGAACGCGCAAGATGAGGTCATGGAGGTGACAAGGCGGTTGGATCAAGTGGGGGATCGCGTGAGTCATGCGGTCGGTCTGCTGAGTATGCCGCCGGAGACGCTTTTGCGGCAGAACGATGCGATTGCCGAAGCGATTGGAATCCCAAAGCCGAGTAGTTATCACTGGCATTCGATGTGGGTTCAAGCGATGAGATCGCTAGAAACACTCCCGCGTGCGATCGTGTATCGTTCGACTCGAACCCTCGCCTCTGGGCAACCGATGGACACACAGCGAGCGATGGCAATTAGCTATGTGAATCGAATGATTGCGATGATCTCTCCGTGGATCGCATCGGCAACCAAAGCAACGCCGCCGGTTCTTTCCGATGGCGTCTACCGCTGTTGTCGCTTGACCAATGAACAAGCCGATTTGCTCATCATGACATCCACCGCTTCGCGGGGAACGGAGGTTCTCGGAGGTGACGGAGAATCACTTGAACTTCAGCTCACCCCATCGGATGCGACCAAGACGGTTTGGAGACTGACGCATTTTTCTGCCGAGCGACTCAGTCCTTTGATGACGGAGACGGGGCCAAAGCTTGAAATCGTCTCACCTGATGTGGTGGAAGTTCTATGTCTCAGTAGTGACCCGAGTGTGGGCGGTTTGTTGGCTAAATCGGCAGGCCAGTTTCTCAGGCAGGCGACCATGGACCGATGGCAACTCGCCAACGACGCGGTGGAACGATCTCAGAGCCAATGGATCGCTGCCACGTCGATGAATCGGGTGTCTGGTCAGGATACTGACCGAGGTGGAGTATCTCGTTTTGTTGATGTGGCCGAGCGAACACTAAGCGATGCGGAGCCGTTGTTCCGAAGTGGGGATCTAGGATCTGCAATCAGAATGGCCAGAAGAGCCGATGCTTGGGTATTGCGGAGTGATTGGCAATTGGCAGAAAAGCTAATGCCTGACTGGCCCAATCCAACAAGTTGTCCACCGGTCATGATGGGAGCCGAAGAAGTTCAGGTCTTTTGGCGTCCTCTCATGGATGATCGTGGCTGGGGACGGAATCGATTGACGAGTGGGTCGATGGATGAACTGCAGTTCTTCGGCGAAGGTCGCTGGACGGTGGGTAAACGCCTGACCGATCGAGCTGAGAGCAGTGTGATGAGGGAAACACTGGGGACGTTTGCGGGACCCGGCGCACTACGCGCAAGTGTGACTTCGTTGCGAGATGACCCACTGCCAGGCGGATACGAAGGTACCGTTCTTCAGATCAAGAGCCCGACAGTGCGGCTCAAGGCGGGCACAGCGGTTCGAATCGACGCGTGGATTAAAACGATCGGCTTTGGTGGTCCGCATCAGGGAGCTTTGGTTTACGAGACCATTTCGGGGCCGGAGATGGGTCTGTTGTTAAAGAACTACCCAACATGGACTCCCGTTCGTCTTTATCGACAAGCAGAGAAAGATGGTGAGGTTCGCGTGCTGTTTGAGTTGCTCGGCGCCGGCGAGTTGATGGTTGATGAAGTGGAACTGAGGATTTGGGAACCAGTTGTGCAAACCGAGCTGCCATTCGAGCCGATTTTAGAATGAGCGTGTTGAAAAAGAGCGGGCATCCACTTTTTTCTTTTTTTTACCGAACCGTGATGTTGCTTTGTTGGTATTACCCAGTGCGATTCAATTCGGATTTCTCTTGAACCGTTGATACGGTTTGGTGATAATTCGGGAGTCGTGTCGTGATGACGCATCGCGACGGACTGTTTCTGTGTGGTCTCCTATCCATTCTGGTTGGCAACCGGATTGGGGATCGCCGAACCTATTTGAAAGGAGGTGAGCAAGTGGAAATTAGCTGTACTAGCCAACGGGGTGGTAACCCGTAGCACTGTCGGCGGGCTGCTGCTTCGGCACGGCCACCCCACTCGTCATCTTTTGATAACGAGAAAACAGCCCCGTTTGTCGAGATGACCTTGGTCTCGGCAAGCGGGTTTTTTTTTGCACACTCGATCTATCAAGCTTCCAGCAGTCCTCCTGGGACGCTCCGAATAGAATGCTTGCACACATGCATCAGAATCGATCATCATTGGCCCTTTGTATTTCCCAGCAACCAAGCCCCCTGAGAGACTCGTCCTATGTTGACTCGGAGTTTTGTCCCACCGATTGGACAGCCCCACAAGACCATTTCCCGCATCGAGGATGGTTGGCGTATGGTTCAAGCAACCTGTCCTATCGGGTTGCGTTTCTTATCACTGTTCATCATTGGAATGGTTTGCCTTATGACATCGACGGTCCAAGCTCAAAGTAATCTGATTGACGTTTGGCTTGGTACGGGGCGAGCAAAGGAAAGTCGCGGGATTTACCACTGTCGATTAAACACCGAGAGCGGTCGTCTGGATCAGGTATCCCTTGCTGCCGAGGTGAGCGGGCCAGGCTTTTTGGCGATGCATCCAAACGGCGAACGTTTGTATGCGGTTGGAACGTTGGATGAGGTTCCTTCGGTGATCGGATATCGGATTGAGCAGCGTGACGGAAAGTCACACTTGGTGCTAGAGAAAGCGTTGCCGATCGGGGATGGTGGAGCAGCTCATGTGGGTGTGAATCGTGCCGGTACCGTGTTGTTAACGGCTCAGTACGGTGGCGGCTCCGTTGCATCGTACCGTCTCGACAGTGATGGCAGTCTGGCTGAACAGACCGGTTTGATTAAGCATCAAGGTGGCAGTCGTGTCGTGCAGGGGCGGCAAGAAGCCTCGCACGCGCATTGGGCTGGCTTTTCTCCCGACCAACGATTCGCTTTTGTTCCCGATCTGGGGCTCGATCAGGTGGTGATTTACAAAGTCAATCAACAGGATGCAACGCTTGAGCCACATGGGGCTGCGAACGTTCCACCAGGTGGTGGTCCGCGGCACATGAAGTTTCATCCGAATGGACGCTGGGTTTATGTGCTTAACGAGTTGGCTCTCAGTGTGACCGTCTTCGACTATGACGCAAAACAAGGAGTGATGACGGCTAAGCAGACCATTGCGAGTGTTGATCCTGATGAGTTAGCGCAGGAAAAATTCTCGAGTGCATCAGAGATTCGCGTTCACCCTAACGGTCGATTTGTCTATTCCGCCAACCGTGGGCATGACACGATTACGGTTTATTCTGTTGACCCAGAAAGTGGCAATCTCGCGATCGTCGAGAGAGAACACATTCGGGGAGCCACGCCGCGGAATTTTAACTTAGATCCGACATCCAAATGGATCATCGCAGCTGGGCAGGATTCGAACACGTTGGCAAGTTTTGAAGTCAACGCGGACACCGGTACGCTGACTTACAATCGAAACTGCATCAACGTCCCGAATCCGATCTGTGTACTCTTTAGCCATGAGTAGCCCAGGGACAGCTCTCACTTTGGTCTAACGCTCACTCCTCATCCGCTTTTAGCGTGAAGCTTCCGAAGTGGATGCCAGCTGGTTCATCGTAAGCAAAGGTTCCCGACGGAGCGAAGTATTTTTCAAACTTCTCGAAGTCGGGCATTTGATTACGATCCAGCATGGACACAACCTTGCCAGCGAAGGGGGCGTTGGCTGATGCCTGGCGAAGCATGCCCCGTGTCTCGGGGGATTTGGCTAGGTCATAGAGCTGTTTCATGTACTCTGCACCGCGAAGGAATGAGACGAGAAAAGGTTTCTCGCCATCGAGTTTCCCCCCCAGTTCACTCGTCACCAATTCAAACTCGGGGACGTTGATCAGTCTTGGTGCCGCCTCAAGGTTCGCACGAGTAATCCGCGTAAGCATCTCGCGACTGTCACTGAAGATCAGCCAGTCGCCGAGGATCATCAGAGCGGGTTCAGGGACTCGGAAGTTGGGCGGTAATTGCCCACTGTTTGGGCTCCTTGCAACGTAAACGACGGTGCCGCCTATGGTTTCTACTGTCAAATCGTTGGGCCGTCGCTCGCGAAACTTTGCGATAAGATTCTTTGCCTTCAGGCTGTCTTTGAGTTCGACTGCGTGAGTGGCGGTTCGGCTGTTGAGCTTGGCCGATGGTTCGATCCATCCGCAGTTGACATAACGACCGGTCAGGTTTTGAAGGAGATCTTCGCGAATGGAAATTCCAAATTGCTGCTCCGCTGGACCCTCGACGAACCTCTTCATGGGACCCTCACCTTGGAACTGTGCGACGATCTTATCGAGATTGTCATAGGTGGTTTCGAAATCCCATTTGACTGAGGTGTAAGACGCTACGTCGGCCGGCACCCATTTTGGTGGAGCGGATTCAACGACTTCGGGGCGGAGCACACCGAGGACGCCGTCACGTGGCGGATCAATCAGAATGTGCATGTGGGAGATGGATTCAAATACTTCACCACCGGAGAATGAGCTACCACCAATCCCTCGTAACTTGGGAAGTCCAAGTTGTTCGATGATCGGCCAGACGAATGCTGCCGCGTTTCCGCGTTTGACGAGGCGTTCGGCAATGCGGTAAGGATCGACAAAGAAAGTCATTTGCGGACGCGTGGATTCCGCGCCGACGCATCGCGACATGATGGAGACAAAGTCACTTCGGTCCGCCAAGGTTTCTTCTTCGCTGCGGTCGGCCCAGTGCTCTAAAACCTTCGCGGCGGTATCGTGCCCAACGCCCAAGACGATGGTGCCGTCTTTCTCAAAGTATTCAATCTCGGGACGGCCTGGTCGCGGCGGTAGCAACTTGATGACTTTGGTGCCTTCAATTTCGGTTGATCGCTGAAGGTAGCCTTGTGTTGTGACTCGCTGTTCCAGTTTGTCCATCAAGCCCAAAAGAGTGTCAGCGTTTTTGCCAGCTTCGATGAGGAATAGACCCGCAAGCGAATTCTGTTCGCGACGTTTTCTTGCCAGTCGTCTGCGGATTGCCTCTGGCGATTCATCGTCATCTTCTTCGGCTGCTAATTCCTTTTGGTAGTCCGATAAATTACCGGGCATCAAAGCGACAGCAACCTGCCCCTGTGGAATCGCCAAAAGCTCATCCAGCGAGACCTCGAGAATCGCGCCGACCTGCTCGAACAGTTCTGCTGCCATCTGATAAACCTCTCCCGCGAGCGGTTTCAGTGATGGGTCATTGAGCATCTGCCCGACGGACGAAGCGGAAAAGTCCTCTCGATATCGTTCCGCACTATCGAGTCTCAGGTAGGCAAGTGTGTCAGAGGGTAAAAGGCGGGGAGCACCCGGGGTCTCTTTGTCCTGAGCCATCACAGGGACGGTCGTGGTCGTTAAAGTCAACCAAGCCGCGCAAGTTACTGCAATCCTCGTAAAAATCGTGATGGTGATAGTTCTCGTACTCATTCAAAGTCCCATGATCGGATGCTTGTTTGGACGCTTCGTTAGGATGACTCGGTGCTGGTGGCGACGACTGGTTCGATCAACCCCGGTCCACGATTTGCGGACTGTCCTCGGCTTTTGGCCTGTTTTGTCTGTATTTCTATTCGCCAAAAGTCGGTTGTAAGCCTCGATTCTACCGGTATTGGATAAAAAAAAAGGATGTCATCCACGATTCTTCAATAAACCGAGCCAAATTGGCTGATAATGTAACGGTGCAGTGGTGAGATTTTGATGGCGTCATCTTGGTTCTGCGTTGAGAGTCTCACCGCGGGAGGAAATCTGAACCACCCATGCTTTCGCTCGTCATCGTCAGATCAACCGTGTACTGTCGATGACGAAAATTATCGCATCGATTACCCCCTTCGGCTGATGCGACACACTGGACTCCGTCAATGAGCCGGAATCCCAAGTTTAAAAAGGTTGCCAGAAATGAAATTTAGGCTTGAAACTTGTCGCGCATTTAATCGTGCCGCCATCATCCTTTTCGCTGTCACCCTTTTAGCTGGTCAGGCTTCTGCACAAACCACCACGGGAACCACTGGCAACACTTCAATCGGTCAGCCAACTACAACCGGCGGTAGTCTGGATGCGGACGCAGCTTTTTCGCAAGTTGAGCGTGGTGACACGGTCGGAGCGACTGGGGCGACCGGATCGGGTTTTAGCAGTGCCGGAGCTTCTTCGGGAACGGCGGGGCGAAGCAGCATCAGCTTTGGCGGACTTGGCGGCGGATTCGGTGGTCTTGGTGGCCTTCAAAGCCTCTTTGGTGGTTTTGGTGGTCAGACGCAAAACAGTCAGCCCGCAATTCGCACGCGTCTGAGAGCAGCGATTGATGTGGAGCGACCCGCTACTCCGGTCGTGGAGAGAGCGGTGGCTACCCGATTTCAACAGATGAGTCGGCCTGAGTTTCGAACGGTGAAGGTGCAAGTTGTCGAGGGTCGCGGAATCTTGACCGGCGTTGTGGCGTCTCAACGCGATCGTCGAATGAGTGAACTGTTGCTTCGTCTGGAGCCTGGCATACGCGAGATCGACAATCAATTGACGGTTCAGCCTGCCCGTTAGTTGCAGTTCGTCAGACGAACCGTTCCTTCGGTGCAATACCGTCTCGCGTGGGCGATCATTTCCTTACCGTAGCTTGTTCGAGCCGGCGACTCCAGAATTCGCGGGATGCGATCACAAATGGTGCGTGACGCTGGATTTCCTGCGGACTGAGTTGTTTGAGTCTCGATTCGTAGGCCGCTTGCCACTCCTGGAAGAAGGCAACACTCCTCTCGTTGATTCTCGGTTGAGAATCAAATTCGATGTACCATGGTGCCGAAAGTGCAGCACGAAAGTGTTCTTCGTGTAGCGTTGCCACCCTGATGATCACCCAGCCGCTCTCGGTCGCTTCGATCGCTGGAATGATGCCGCCCGCTTTGGCGAATTCGTCGAGTCGTGCACTGTAGTGCACTTCACCGTTGTGGATGACTTCGAGATATTCCACTGGGTCTCGAACGGAAAGATTTAGTTCTGGCTGTAAGGTAAGTTTTTCACCAACTCGAGCGGTGAAAAGATGTCCCGGAATTCGGCCGGCTAATTTGGGTCGCAGAAGTGGACCGTTGGTTACGATGCTTTTTCCTTCCCAAGCGGCGTCCCACCAAGCTTGCTCTGACTCTGCTCGCTCAACGTGCAGCGGGTGGTCGCTTTCTTGCGATTGGTCATCTACGGCGACGTATAGGCGATTGTATCCCACGGGGGTTTTGCCACATTGATCGCCCGTGCCGGCCAAGGGTGGCATTCGAAACCCTGCCTCAAGTAGATGCCAGTAGATGCGTTCAGCCCAGCGACCGAGGCTTCGTCCATCGCCCACCGATGGTCCAATTGGCGGGCGGCTCTGTGGGATGGTCTTGACTTGGCGATCAAGCCGAAGCCAATCACTCATCAAGAAGATTCCATCGATCCGTTCACTCGCAAGCCATACTGGCAAGGGCCAAGCAAAAGGATTCTCAATAGCAATCTGGGCACCGGGGATTTGATCTACCTCGAGAATCCGCTCAATCGGAAGAAGCTCTGCCGGTGTCTTATTTGCAGACGCGGCTCGCTCATCTTTTGACGGCTCGCTTGCTTCATGGAGTGCGGAGGCAGCGACGCCGTAGAGAGCAAGACCGTCAGAAAGCACCAGGTCGCTGCGGATCCAAGTGGGAGCGTGAAGAATTGGGTCCTCGTCGTCTCGTCCGGCAATGGGTTTGGCGGGAAGATGTCCGATTGAAGCGGCGACGTGTAGGTCTTCGGAGGCCATTCTCAGGGGAAGACTGGCGTCACTGGCGGGAGTTGCGCAGTCACCACTAATCCATCCTTCCTTCAGCATGTTTGCCATCCGCGGAAGTTCGACTCGATGCGAATCCAAACTTGATTTTTCCAACGCAAACGTGCCACTAATCATGCGATATTCTGGACCACGAGTGAGCCGGAATTGGTAGTTCGCTTCGGGCATTTCCAGTAGCAGTTCACGGTCCAAAATAACACCGATTCCCGCAGGCACGGTGCGACGAATTGGTAGCGTCTTGTTCGGGGCGTCGACGCGGTGCATTTCAAACCTTGCAATGGTCGGTTCGCCCGTTTCTTCCTCCGCAATGGTTACCGTCAATGACCCACCAACTCCAAACGCGAACCCGCTGAGGAGGCATGAAAGACTCAAGAAGGTGAGCATGCAAACCAGACGTCTCTGAGCCAAAGTGGTGAATTGGGGCTGACTCATTGGAAGGGGACCAAAATGCATGCGTCTGAAAATGTGGTTCGTGGCTGTGACTATGTTGATGACTGCGTTGTGCCTCAACATGAGGAGTGCGCTCTGATTTGGTGAGCACAATGATTCGAGGGCACGTTGATTCGAGGGCACGATGATTCGGGAGCACGTACGGTGCAAGGCATGTCTGCAGTTGTTGGATGAAAAGCGAACCTCGGTGTGCTACCACGGCAGCGGTTCGGTTAGACTAACGTCCACGTATTTTGGTTGAAAGATTGCTTCGCCTCGATTGGAGTTCTTTCAGTGTCGCCGATTTTTACCCCGGAACAGATTCTTTACCCCGGAACAGATACATGATGCTCGGTTTCTCGTCTCGTTCATTGGTTGCCCTTGGGTGCGTTTGTATTTTTGCGATCGGTGGGTTGGTTGGTGCCGCCCAAGCGGCAGAACGCCCAAATATTATTTACATCATGGCCGACGATATGGGGTTCTCGGATATCGGCTGCTATGGAAGCGAGATTGCCACACCGCATCTCGATCGGCTTGCCGAGGACGGCGTCCGCTTCACCCAGTTCTATAACACCGCCAGGTGCTGTCCGACTCGAGCGAGTCTTCTCACAGGGCTTTACCCACATCAGGCTGGGGTTGGTCACATGATGGATGATCGTGGTGTCGACGGTTATCGAGGAGATTTGAATCGCCAATGCGTGACTCTGGCCGAAGTGCTCAAGACCGCGGGCTACCGGACCTACATGTCAGGGAAGTGGCATGTGACGAAGGTCATCAACCCGCGAAGCGAAGCCGATAAGCACAACTGGCCAATTCAACGTGGTTTCGATCAGTTTTACGGAACGATCCATGGAGCGGGTAGTTTTTTCGATCCCAATACGCTGACCCGAGGCAACCAATACATCTCGCCGTACGCCGATCCGGAGTACACCAAAAACGAGATGGCCAACGGTGAGTTTTATTACACCGACGCAATCGCGGATCACGCGTCGAGATTCATTCACGATCATCATCAGGCTACCAACGATGAGCCTTTCTTCCTGTACGTTGCATTCACCGCCGCGCACTGGCCCATGCACGCCCTTGAAAAGGACATTGCAAAGTACAAAGGCCGATATGACGCCGGCTACGAGGCGATTCGTAAAGAACGTTATCAACGCATGGTCTCGCTTGGACTGATTGACGAAACTAACACCGTGCTGTGGCCGATGCCTGAGGATTGGAAAGAGACTGAGCACTGGGAATGGGACAAGCGAAACATGGAAGTCTATGCTGCGATGATTGACAGCATGGATCAGGGGATCGGAAGGATTATCGAGTCACTGAAAAACACGGGGCAATTTGACAATACACTGATTTGTTACTTCCAAGACAACGGTGGGTGTGCCGAAGGTTACGGCCGCGGCGGCAAGGGTGGGCCTCGCTCTGAGGAGCCAACGTTGAAGCCACTTGGTGATGATTACCTTCAACCAAATATGACTCCAACCCAGTCACGAGATGGGTTTGCGATGCGAACAGGCAAGGGCTCGATGGCGGGGCCAGCTGATACAGCGATCGGCTACGGTCTCGGTTGGGCTACCGTTTCCAACACGCCGTTCCGAGAATACAAGCACTGGGTCCACGAGGGAGGAATCTCAACACCTCTCATCGCTCACTGGCCGGCAAAGATCACTCGTAAAGGCGAATTGGAATCAACACCAAGTCATCTCGTGGATCTCATGGCGACTGCCGTTGATCTTGCAGAGGCAGACTATCCCAAGACGTTCCATGGTGGGCAGTCGATTCATCCTATGGAAGGCAAGAGCTTATTGCCCGCTTTCCTTGGGAAGGAGATTGATCGCGAGGCGATCTATTGGGAACACGAGGGTAATCGCGCCGTACGTATGGGTGACTGGAAGCTAGTGGCCAAGGGTGCCAAAGGTAAGTGGGAATTATACAACATCGCAAAGGATCGCAGCGAGCAGCGTGACCTTAGTAGCGAGCTGCCCGAACGCACCAAGGAGCTTGCTGGCATGTGGCAAGCGTACGCGGAGCGAGCACATGTGCTTCCGTTGAACCCACGAAGGCCGAACAATAAGCCCAAGAACTAGCCGCTCAATCGGGCTTGTCGAAGCAAAATAAAAAAGGCGAACTCCTCGACGGGGGTTCGCCTTTTTTTGTGGATCAAACTGTGCTCTTCAGGGACTGCGAGTCTGCAGGGAATTCTCGGCCAGGTTCATTACCGCGAGCTTTATTGGCAGCTCGCGGCAATGAATACAATGACGCTTGAATACGAACCCTGCCAACTTGAAGACGTGTCCGCTCAAACGTTCGCACCCGAACGTTCGCACCCGAACGTTCGCACCCGAACGTTCGCACTCAGGGCAGTTCTTTTATGGAAACGTTGCGGAAGCTGACCGGATCGTTGTGACCAGCGAAACCGAAGAAGCCGCTAGTGCGATCTTTGCCCGGATGAGGGCGATCAGCCATGAACTCGGTCACCTTGCTGAGGTCCGTCGTCAAAATGACGTTACCGTTGAGTTCAACTTTGATTTCACTGCCATTGACCGTGACTTCTTGGAAGTTCCATTGGCCCGCTTCGCGTAGGAAACCGCGATGTGCAGCGGTCATACCGTAGGCACTGCCGTGGTACTGTCTTTGGTCGAGGTTCGCATACTTGGGGTGTTCAGAGTCGAGCACCTGAAGTTCACACATCGCAGCGTAGGCGGGGTCACCGTTGCCGGGTGAGCGAATCGCAAGTCCGTTGTTACCTCCGGGCGGAAGTTTGAACTCAAGGCGAGCGACGAAATTGGAATATTCTTTTTCAGTCAGAAGCATTCCGCCTTTGCCTGCCTTGCATTGAATCGCTCCATCAACGACTTGGTAATTGTCGACGCTACCCTGCCATCCGCTGAGGTCTTTTCCATTGAAGAGAGATTGGAAGCCTTTGGCATGACTGGCTTGCAATTGCTCGTTGGCCTGTTCGGCACTGAGTTCCTTGACCCAAATGTTCTTCCAACGAATTTCACCGCCGTGAGTTTGAAGTTCGATGGGGCCTGAGCGGAACAGTGGATTCGCGCGGTCCCAGAAGTTTTCCATGATCGCGTTGTCGACCACAAGTTTGCCATTGAGGTAGACGGTGGTGCGTGCGCCAATTTGTTTGATGTGGAATTGATTCCATTCTCCGAAGGGTCGGTCAGCAAGTTCAGACGGATCTTTACCCGGTGCGCCAGCACTGTTGTTCCAAAGTCCACCGCTACCCAAGTTGGCATGCAGCTTGAATTTGGCTTCATCGGTGTAATCCCAAATCTGCACCTGTGGGTTCCCCTTCAGGTAGATGCCACTGTCGGCTCGAGCGACCGTTTTGTATTCGAGCATCAACTCGTAATCGGTGTAGTCTTTATTGGTCACTAAGTAAGCTCCGTGACCATCGTTGACCAATTCGCCATCTTCAACCGACCAATGCTGCTTCGCATCGGCCATCCATTGCTCCATCTTTTCTGATTTTGCGTCCTCATCCATGTTGGCCAGTTCGATGGGACTGAAATGCGGACGGGCGTGCCAGCCTTCCATTGTCTTTCCATCAAAGATGGGTTCGAAACCTTCCGGTGGATCGGCAGCAAAAGCCGGAGTCGGTAGCACGGAGAGGACGCCTGCGAGCAATGCGCCTTTTACGATTCGCAGTGATTTCTTCATTTTCGATTGTTTGAGGGCTGGAGGGACAAAAGAGGAAGCCAAAGTCAAAAAGCCACGATCAAACGGCAAAGATCGGTTGGCATGTATAAAATTGTGGTCGGTTAACTGTCTTTGATCCAATCCTGGGATTGATCCACAACAGGGTTAACCGAGCTAGGGTTTGAGTGAACCGAGGAGTGCTCCAACGGGTCGCTTGCCGCGCCGGAGATTACCCGAACGTGGCCAACATTTTGCTAGCCACCTACGAGTCTCTTAGTCGGCAGCAAGGATTGTAGTCGAACCGCCTGTGTTGTGTTGTTCGCTCGGTAATCTTGGATATCCGAGGTCCGATTGTCGCCTCAGCCGTCATCAAGGGTTCGGAGTCAAGGCAAAAATGGAGAAAATCGGGTGGAGTTCAGATTCGTTATATTGACTGCCCTGTGACACTCTGCCACGCTTTTTGCAAGTTTTGTCCACCTCGTTCGCCGAGGTTGCTGGTTTGGACCGTTTTCTTTCTCGAACCTGGCGGATGTTTGAAACGAGTCGTTTCAAAGGTGGTAGTGATTTAGGGTTAGTTCTGTGACGAACATTTATGTAGGTAACCTGTCGTTCAACGCTTCCGATGACGACATTCGAGGTGCCTTTGAGCAGTACGGGGAAGTGACTTCGGTCAACATCATTATGGATCGCGAAACTGGTCGATCCAGAGGGTTTGCGTTCGTTGAGATGGCGGATGCTGAAAACGCGAAAGAAGCCATCGAGAATATCGATGGAACAGACATCGCTGGCCGCGCCGTGAAAGTGAATGAAGCACGGCCTCGTCCACCTCGCGGTGGCGGTGGTGGTGGTGGCGGTCGTGGTGGCTACGGTGGTGGACGCGATGGCGGTGGCTACGGCGGCGGACGCGATGGCGGTGGCTACGGTGGCGGTGGACGTGACCGAGATCGTGGTGGCTATGGCGGCGGTCGAGACCGCTATTAGGCCAATCCGATCGCCTGATTGAACCGAGCACACGATAAAACATCGGTGTCTGTTTGAGTCAGTGAGGATGCCTTGAACTGATGGCTCATAGCGAACGTCATTGAATAAGAAACGGCGTTCGCCTTGGAATTGAAAATAATCTGACAGGATCAGCTAAGCAGCTGATCCTTTTTTTGGGCCCGCAGTCGACTGGTCGTCAAGCTAGAACAACACGTGATGATTTGATGTTGGCAGTGCGCGTCGGTGAGTATCGATGTGGCATTGGAGCCAAATCGTATTGTCTCACTTTTTTGATTGGTCGCGCTAGCTGTTTTGTTTTGCATAGCGACGAACGTCTTCTTCTAGTTGCGAGACACGTTGGTTCAGTTGCTTTTCAGCAGCTTCGGTGTCTTGCGATGCTGTTGGCTCGAGACGCGTGAAGACGTAGAGCTTAATTTTAGGTTCAGTTCCGCTAGGACGCACAGCGACATAATTGCCTTCCTCAGCCAGATCCAAGATAACCAAATTACCAGTTGGGCCTGTAAGGGGGTCCGGTGCGCCGCCGTCCGCCGGAGTGACTGTTGCGGTTTGATAATCGCGGATCTGTTTGACTGCGATTCCAGCTAGTTGGCTTGGGGGCTGTGTTCGGAACGCTTCCATCAAGCGTTTGATCGCTGCCATACCTTCACTGCCTTCCATCACTAAGTTGATTAGCTCTTCTCGATGGTATCCATGCCGTTGATACAGGGAGGTTAGGTATTGATGGAGCGATCTTTGTTCGGATTTGAGCTGTGCGACGAGTTCGCTCATCAACATTGATGCAACGGCACCGTCTTTGTCGCGGCAGTACTGCCCGGTTAGATAACCGTGCGATTCCTCGGTGCCAAAGAGAAAGTGGTCGGGGCCCTGCTGGTCCATCACTTCCGCGATGTATTTGAAGCCAACAAGAAGGTCGCCCTCGCAACGGACCCCGTAGTGCTCGGCGATGCGGCGTGTGAGTTCGGAGGTGACGAGGGTTTTTACAACATAGTGGTCAGGCGTCAGATCGCCTTTGGCAGCACGGCGACTGAGGACGTACTCGGTCAGCATCGATCCAATTTCATTCCCTGTAAAAGTTCTCCAGTGGCCCGCTGCGTCGTTGGTCAGAGGTGCTGCGCAGCCGATGCGATCACAGTCAGGGTCGGTGGCGAGGATTAGGTCGAACCCGTCTTCTTGTGCCTGCTGGATCGGTTGATCAAAGACCGCTTTGTTTTCGGGGTTTGAGACGTGACCGGGCACATTTGGGAAATCTCCGCTAGGCTCACGATGCGGTTCGTAGATTTGAACCTGATCGAATCCTGCTCGGTTCAATAGTGGAACGACCGCTGCCGATCCAACGCCGTGAAGTGGCGTGTAAAGCACGCGAACATCGCGGGGACCGTCAAAGGAACAGGCCGAAGAGGCATCAAGATATGCAGCATCGATCTCATCGGTAACGATCTCGATGTACCCCGCTGCCAACGCTTCGGCAAACGGAGTAGAAACAATTTCTTGGCACGTCATGACGCGATCAATGATTGCTTGATCGTGCGGGGGGAGAACCTGAGCGCCGCTCGACCAATAAACCTTCACTGCGTTGTCACTCGGAGGATTATGGCTTGCGGTGACCATGATCCCGCAATCACAATTTTTGTACCTCACCGCGAACGACAATTGAGGTGTTGCGCGGTAGTCATCAAGAAGGTAGACCTTGAATCCTGCTGCGACCATGATCCCCGCGCAGAGTTCCGTGAAATGGCGGGATCGATGTCGCGTGTCATACGCGATAGCGCACGAAAGACCTTCGGTGCGACCTGTGTATTCGCGAACGTAATTGGCTAGCCCCTGAGCACTCTCGCCAATTGTTCGATCATTGATCGCATTTGAGCCGATTGGGTACATCCTACCGCGTCGTCCGCCGGTCCCGAAGGGAATGATTGTCCAGAAAGCGTCATCCAGAGCCTGCCACTTACCCGCATCAATGTGGTCGATGATTTCTTGTTGGTACTGGGAATACCGCTGCTCGGTCAGCCACACGCGAAGATTTTCTTGCGCGGTTTCGCTGATCAGGCTATCACAGGTCGCTTGGTCGATAGCTGAGAGGGCGTTTTGAATGGCGTCGGTTGAAGTCATGGCGGTACAAAAGCTGCTTGGTGTAATCAAAGCGAAAGGAATCTTTCTCTGTTTTTGCGATCGGTTGATCGTCAAAAACGTGCGGTGGAGAAATCACATTTTTAGGAAATCTCTGGTCGCTACGAGTTGATTGTGGGGTAAGGGATGGTTTTGCTGCAAGAGATGATGGCGTTGAACGGGTGCGTTGCCGGAGACGCCACGAGCACAACGGATCATCAATACCGGATTGATCGGAATGACCTGACGCCCCACGACACGGTGTTTGTCGATCAAGGCGGTTGAAGTCCTCGCCAGGCGGACCGGCGGTTTACGATTCGATCTATCGTTTTTAGCACCAAACTGTGCAGGACAATGAAGGACTTTCCAAAGTTTTGGGGACTCGGGGCATGAGTGGATTGATCATCAGTGTGAGTGGGCTAAGAGGCATCGTTGGCGAAGACCTCACGCCTGATGTCGCCGCAAGATTCGTGTCGGCCTACGCATCTCAACTACCCGAAGGACCAATCCTAGTAGGACGCGATGGTCGGGAAAGCGGGCCGATGCTGAGTCAGGTGATCATCGCGGCACTGGCCGCATGTGGTCGCACATGCATCAATGCTGGTGTCATTGCGACGCCGACGCTGGGTGTGTTGGTGAGAGAACGTTCTGCCGCCGGGGCCGTGCAAATTTCAGCGAGCCACAATCCACCTCCCTACAACGGCATCAAACTATTTGGATCCGCAGGTCGTGTGCTCGATGCTGAAACGGGTGCGAAGGTTCGCGATGCATACGAGGCTGGTGTTTCGGGTTGGGTTTCCTTCGATCAAATTGGCTCTGTTGTCGAAGACTCGGATCCACATTCATCGCACCTGCGTGAAGTGCTTGCGACCGTGGATGTCGAGAGCATTAAAGCAAAGGGCTATCGAGTGCTACTCGATAGTAACCACGGAGCAGGCGGGATCCTGGGTCAGCAATTGTTGGAAGCTTTGGGCTGTGAAGTGGTAATCACTGGGGCTGAACCGCATGGGAAGTTTGCTCATCCACCTGAACCGACCGCCAATAATCTCAAGGGAATTGCTACTCGTGTGAGGGAGCAGGATTGTCACGTCGGTTTCTGCCAAGATCCCGATGCTGATCGACTTGCTTTGGTGGATGCGGGTGGGCGTTACATCGGCGAAGAGTTTACGCTGGCGTTGTGTGTGCAGCGTGCTTTAATGGTGCCGGAAACGCGAGGAACCATTGTCATCAATGGTGCGACGAGCGGGATGAGCGAGCGACTGGCGCAGAAAGCGGGTGTCGCTTCGATGCGGAGTGCAGTGGGTGAGGCCAATGTCGCCGACATGATGATCGCCAATCAAGCCGCCTACGGTGGCGAAGGTAACGGCGGACCGATTGATCCCCGCGTCGGCTACGTCCGTGATTCGTTCGTGGCGATGGCTCAAGTGCTCGATCTGATGGCTTCTAGCAACAAAAGTTTGGCAGATCTCGCGGACGCGATGCCGCAATTGCACATTCACAAGTCAGTTGTTTCCATCGATACAGCTGCGTTGCCGATTCTTTTTGAGCAACTCACACAACGCTTTGCTGACGCGGAAGTGCAGACTGGGGACGGAATCCGTTTGGCATGGTCAGATCGCTGGTTGTTGGTTCGAGGAAGTAATACCGAGCCGATTGTCCGTGTGATTGCCGAAGCCGAGGAGCTAACACAAGCGGAGAGTATGTGTGAAGAGGTTGCCGAAATCATCGGTCAACTTTGAAACCTCGTTGTTTGCTTTCTTTGCGGTGTGCTCGAAAATCCACTATGCTCGTGTTCGATCTTGGTGTCTCGGTCTGTCGGCTGAGTGGATGCACCGAGAAGTGTTCATATTGAGTTTTTAACAAGGAGTCATCTTTCATGGCGTCATCACGTCGCGATTTTTTGCAGGCCACCGCTGCCGGGTCCACATTAGCTGTCTCGGGGAGCCACGTTGCTCACGCCGTTCAAACGTCCGACGGCGGGACAAAGAAACTGCGTCTTGCCTCAATTGGCGTTGGGGGAAGTCGTGGTCGCTATAATCGCGGTGGTTCGATCGCTAGGGACGCAGCGAAGTATGCAGAGATGGTTGCCGTGTGTGACGTTGATGACCGCCACACTGCTGAATTCAATAAGTCCTTTGGTGGGAAACTCAATACCTACCGCGACTATCGAGTGATGCTAGAAAAAGAAAAGCCGGACGTCGTCACAATTGGGACTCCTGATCACTGGCATGTGCCGATTGCGATCGCTGCACTTCGAAGTGGCGCCGATGTTTATTGCGAGAAACCGCTTACCCTAACGATTGATGAAGGAAAGCAGATTCGCAAGGTGGTGGAGGAGACCGGACGCGTCTTCCAAGTGGGGACGCAGCAGCGAAGTTCCAAGGACAAGTTTCTTACTGCGATCGCTATGGTGCAGGGTGGGTATTTAGGTGATGACGTCAACGCCTATGTTGCCATCGGTGGTGCACCCGGCGATGGTCCCTTTCCCGATGTAGATGCCCCGGAAGACCTGGACTGGAACCTATGGGTTGGTCCTGCACCGATGGTGGGGTACTCGGAGCAACGGCGAAGAATGTTTCGTTGGTACTTTGAATACTCCGGCGGAAAAATGACCGACTGGGGAGCTCATCACATCGATATCGCTCAATGGGCGTTGGCACCCGGCGAAGATGGTCCGGTCAAGATCTCGGGCACTGGTGAATTCACAAAGAATGTCCCAGAGGATTTCAATTGGAATCAGTACCTCAACGGGCAAGCTTCCCTGCCTAATGCCTACAACACCGCAACCAAGTTCAGTATCGATCTGACTTATAGCAATGGTTCAATGATGAGCGTGAACCATCACTACAAGCGTGAGGGAGATAACGTTGATTTTGGAAACGGTATTCTTTTTGAAGGCTCGAAGGGAAGAATCTTCGTCAACCGCGGAAAAATTGAAGGTAGTCCTTACAAGGCTCTCACTGACGCGGATCGGAAATTGCTCGACGAACGCATCGTGAAGTTGTGCAAAGGAAAGCAGCCAGGCAGTCACATGAAGAACTTTTTTGACTGTATCGAGGATGGAAGCAAGCCGATTTCCGACGTCTGGTCACATCATCGAACAATGACCTCCTGCCATCTTTGCAATATTGCGTTGATGCTCGGACGCGATTTGCAGTGGGATCCAAAAGCCGAGATGTTTGTTGATGACGAGCAGGCGAATGCTTTGATGAGCCGAAAGTCACGCGACTTTGATGCGCGAGCGTAGTTCTGCAAGTGTCGGGAATGTTGCTTCGTAGCAGATCATCAATCACCTCTCGTTATGCTGATTCAGCGTGGCGAGAGGTTTTTTCTTTGCGATTCGTTCAACGCACGCGGGAATAACGCAACCTCGTCAAGACTGCCCTGCCAATTGTTGGACGAATCACTGCGGCCTGCGAGGAAGTAGGTGTTGATTGATTCAGTCGGTTTGGCTGGGAGTTCAGCGTCGATTTCCGGTTCACTCTTCCCGTCAAGGAAAACCTGAATGCGATGCGGTTCACGAACGATGATCACTTGATGCCATTGCCACCTGTCGAGTGGGGTTTTGCCGATAATCGGTTTCTGGTTCCCGTATTGAAAAATCAGGCACCCAGGTTTGGTTTCAGTGCCACCGAGTCCAAGGTGTTCTCCGTAAGCACTCGTCGCATGTGCGTGGTCTCGGGAAAAGAACCATCCTGTGACTCCTCTCGCGTCGCTGGGCATCCCGTTCCAGAGATTCATGACGATGGAATAAGAGTCAGAGTGTTGGTTCATGACTGACCGAACACGCCCTCCGGCAAAGTGCACGCAACGATTCACCTGATCATCCACGGTGAATTTTCTGTCTTGGGGACCCTCGAGAAAGAAGCAGACGTCCGACTCATATGTGGCATGGTGACCATGAGGCGACGCATCACGAACAATTGGGTGTTCGGAGTCAGCAAAACGCCAATAAGCGATTGGGTCTTGCGCTAGGATGCTTGCTGCCAGTGGTCCGGTGCTTTCTTGGTACGGGCGGCGAGGGCGGTCACAGACTTTTTCGAGTAGTCCGAGGTTTGTTGAAACGATTCTAGGTTCCGCGGTGACTTCGAGACCAGCAGATCGTGCTGCCCAGGTGTTGTAGCCACCGAGCCGATGTTGTTCCGGCGGAGGGATGTACCCATCGGCACCATTGGCCAGTTCAATGACCATAGTGTGATCGACGGGGCTTTGGTGTTTGATTTTGAGTCCCGTCAAGGCGTATGTTTCATTCGGGGTCGATGCGATCGCAAAGCGGCCAATGCGAATTGCTTGAACCAAGATTTCGGTGCTTTGCATTTGGTGCAGGAGAACTTGCTCGCGCGCGTAAACTTCTCGGGTGTCTTTGGGGGTGTTGTTTTCGATCCCCTCCACAATGCTTTGTGACCACTCGAGCCGTTGGCGATCGGGAGTGCGATAATTCATTGACAGCTCAGCCTGAGCCATCGAGATGTCGTTGGCCTCTTCGTACTCGATCGTTTCAAAAAGATTGATCGCAACATCTAGCAGACCTTGCGTGTAGCTTTCGATCGTGCTGTCGTCTTCACCTTTCCATGTCATGTAGTCTCGACGCCAGATATCACCGCTGCATCCGTGCGACATGATGCCGACAAAATTTGGCATTGGGGTCTGATCATTCGGTTGTTGTTTCGCTTTAACGTGTTGTTGCAGGCCATCACAAAAGAGTCCGAAGTAGTCCGCGCTGATTGCTTGATCGCTGAAGTAGTGCATCGAAAAATTGGCCATCGCCGCGATCGGGTGTCCGTCTAGCGACTGAAAAGCGATGATCGAGAGCTCAGGATCCTCTGGTCCTGAGGGACCGGTGACAGCGTTGAGGTCTCGGGCCGAATGCATGTTGGCTCGGACCGTCGCATTTCCGAATGGGTCTTCGTCCACGAGGTCTGGTCGACGTACCCAACGTCTCAACGCCGTGAACGCTTCTGCGTTGGTTGTGCCCCAGCCAACTTTGGCAGGTTGCATCTTTTCGTGGGCGAGCTCAATTGCCTCTGCAATCCTTTCACGAATCAGAGGAACGTAATTGGGGTCCGGGTCGGTGCCGAGGGCCCCGAATGCCGAGGGAGCTGAATGGGTGTGGGTTGCGGAGACGAGGATGTTTTCAGGTTTGATGCCAGTTCTGGAAAAGGCACGCTGCTTTGCGTCATCGAGCAATAGCCTTGGCAGCATGCAGCTGTCGACGACTACCATGGCGATGGTTGTCTCGTTATCACTCACTGCGATGGCTCGCGCGTTAATCCGTGTCTTGATTTGGTCAACGCTTCGCGAGAGCATTCCGCCATTGACGAGGACGGGAAGTTGATCCGGCGTGATGTCAACCATGGCAGCTCCGACACGAATTTCGGCCTGGAGGCTAGTTGCTTGGCAAAAAATGACGGCCAAGCCGATCGCCGCGTTGTGGATCCATCGGTGTGCTTGGATTGGCATGGAGTGTTTCCCCTTTGGGATGCGTCGGGTGGTGACCTAGAGGTGGATCGATTGGGGTCAATGGTTTGTAGCCAACTGGAGCATTGTAACGCTTCCCGCGTGAACACGTGGTGCGAGGGGGAAAGGGCTTGGTAGCAGGGCAACGTCGAGTCATGTGCGAGTCATCATCAGTGCAACCGGTAGCGGGGCTATGCAATGGCCAGCGAGTGCTCAGGAGATTTACCCCAATCGGCGCTGAGTCTGTTAGCGACTACAATCCCGCGCCAAACCTCAATTGTTTCTGACAATTGGACGTCTCAGCCCACTTAGAATCTGGTTTCGTATCATGTCATCGCGTCGACGCGCCCGAGAGATCGTTCTACAGATGCTTTACGAAGCTGATATCAATGGCTCTCGCGACCCAGAGGCGATGCATCGATTCATTCGATCACGATTGCATGGGCATCGTGCATTGACTGAATTTGGGATTCAGTTGTTGGAGGGGGCATTGCAGGCCCGAGACGAGGTGGATCAGCATTTGGGGAACTTGGCTAAAGGTTGGTCGCTTTCTCGGATGGCGGTCATCGATCGCAATATCATGCGTTTGGCCGGTTATGAAATGTTGCATGTGGTTACCCCCGGGAGAGTCGCGATCAACGAAGCAGTGCTGCTGGCAAAACGCTACGGCGAGGAGACGAGTCCGCGATTTGTGAACGGGATTTTGGATCGTCTGATGAAGCAGATTGAATCCAAGGGCGAATCGTCTTAGAGGCGGTTTGTGGAAGGCGCGTTCGGGGCTTGAGCACGTTGGTTCTTACAAACGAGCGAGACTCTCAAGCAAGCGATCGACTTCACCGCGAGTGTTGTAGTGGCACAAGCCGATACGAACCATCCCATCTGGCTCCACTCCGATCGATTCGGTCAGAGGCAGGGCGTAGTAGTTACCATGCCAGACATAAATTCCCTCAACTGCAAGCTGTTTTGCGATCGCTTTGGGGCAGTGCTTGGGATGAGTGATGGAGATTGTTGGGAGGCGTTGGTCAAATCGCTCTGGGGTGGTAATGCCCCAAACCTTGATCTCGGGCAGACGCTGTAGTCCTTCCATCAGGTGTCTTAGAAGGGTTTGTTCGTATTGGCGGATTGCTGCCAGTGATGCTTCCAGTTTCTGGCGTCGACGATTCTGTGGCGAATCACCGAGATTCGGGGGAGCGACGTTGTCGGCTTGAGAATCCGGTGCACCGTGTTTTGAAGACGGTTGACTGCTAGTTCGCTCTTCAATGGATGCTAGGTATTCGATCGCAGCAAGTGTTCCGGCGATGCATTCGTGATTCTGAGTCCCAGTCATCCATCTGCCGGGGATATTCTCTGGCGACGTTCTCAGCTTGTAGGGTTCAAGGGATTCCAGCAGATTGCGTTTGCCGTACATGATGCCGATGTGTGGGCCAAAGAATTTATACGCGCTGCAAATCAGGAAATCGCAATCCCAATCCTGAACATCCATGGAGGCGTGTGGTGCGTAGTGAACGGCATCGAGGAAGGAAATCGCACCGACTTGTTTGGCCATCTTGCAGATCGATTTGACTGGATTGATCGTTCCCACTGCATTGGACGCGCAGCCAACGGCGACCAGACGCGTGCGCTCGGTGATTTTTTCCTGATATTGCTCCAATCGCAGGGTGCAGTCTTCGGGGTCCACATCGATCATTTTGACGGTGACACCGCGGTCGCGTGCTGCGAGGGTCCAAGGTGTGAAGTTTGCATCATGTTCCAGTCGACTAAGGACAATTTCATCGCCTGGATTCCATGACTGGGAAATGGCACGCGATAACGCAAATGTCAGCGTCGTCATGTTGCTGCCGAAGGAAACCGAGCCTGGATCGTTCGTGCCTACCAGATCCGCTGCCGCTTGATGGGCGGTTGCAAGCATTTGATCGCTCTCCACGCTTGTCTCAAACAAACCAGCATGGTTAGCGTTGTGGTTGATGAGGTAATTGCCAATCGCATCGATGACCATCTGAGGGACTTGGGTACCAGCGGGGCCATCGAAGAAGGCTGCCGGTTGTCCGTTGGTGATTTTGCGAAGTGCGGGAAAAATTTGGCGAAGTGATTGGACGGATGAATCGTTGAGTGTCATGGTTCACTATGGGTTGGAATAGGCGACTGAGCCAGTTTTTTCAGTCACGTTAAGATCGTCATCGCTTACCCGTTATTCGACTTTTTGTGTCTTTCTGGGTGCTTTGGTTAAAGAAATTGCACTTGTTCTTTTTCCGCTACACCTTTTAAGGTTTGCAAAAGCGTGCGTGACGTTAGCGCCAGCATTGTAGGGATATTCGAATGGTTGCATCATCAGTTGCATCGAACCACGAAATGTTTTTTCGGGCGGGTTTCAGCACGGCAAAGCCTCGCGTGTTTGCGGGATCGTTGATCGCGATCTCGTTGTTCATGATTTCTGGCTGCACCCAAAATCCCTATTATGCCGCTCCCGGATCAGGTGCCTGGCAGATGTCGCCGGCTCCCGCAGGAGCAAATCCCCTTGATTCGAAGGTCACTGAGCTGAATCGACGAGTTCAGCTACTGGATGACAACAATCGTCAGCTCCATACACAGTTGGCACAGAGCGAGCAGAAGGCGGAGGTCTACAAGGACGAAGCTGAATTGCTGCGTCAGCAGTTGACATCCATGAGTCAGCAGCTTGAGGCTTCCAAGCAAGTTGCTCAGGACGCTGAGTCGAGAGTTCGGGGGATGCAGGCGTCAACTCAGATGCGAGGTGGGGCGGTGATCACACCCAACACGAATCTATCGCTGCAGGCATCCCAATTGAGCCTACCTGGTCTTGAGGTTTTCCCTGATGGGAATCAGCTACGCATCCGAATTCCCTCAGATCAATTGTTCCAACCCGGATCGGCTCAGTTGTTGCCGCAGGCGTCCAGTGTGGTCGACCCGATCGCTTCACAACTCGTAGCGGTCTTTCCGCGGCAGAGGATGTCGGTGGAGGCGTACACCGATCAGTCCTATCAATTGGGCGGCACCTCCGCGTCGCCACTCCAGTTGACCTCCGCGCAGGCTGCGGCGGTCATCGGTTTGATGTCTCGGTTTAACGGTCTGGACTCAACTCGGTTATCTGCCATCGCTCAGGGGGCCAGTCAGCCTCGAGGAAGCAATGAAACGCCGATTGGGCGTGCCAGTAATCGGCGTGTCGAGATCGTGATTTATCCGGACACGATTTAGTGCCCCTCCAGCATCGCTTCGTTTGCAGCATCGCTTTGTTTGCAGCATCGCTTTGTTTGATGTTACCGGTAGGTCGTTTTCTCGTTCGGTTAGCGAGCCTGTTTCCAGGCGAGCCGAGTGAAGCGGTTTGTTAGGTTTTGGCTTTGTCTTCTGCCGAATGTTCTCGATGGGGTTTCTGGTGCCAGAGGGGTTGCTGGTGTAGTTTTTCGAATCGCGTGTTTTAAATCATAAAAAGTCAGCTTAGGTTGAAGCGAAATGGCGAACTCCTCGGACATTGTTTGGCATGACCCGTCTGTGCAGCGAGCGGCACGAGAGGCACGCTTGGGGCAGCGTGGTGCGGTGATTTGGTTTACCGGCCTAAGTGGATGTGGGAAAAGTACGGTTGCCAATCAATTGGACCAATTGCTCAACGCTTTAGGTTGCACAACGGTCCTGCTTGATGGTGATAATCTGCGTCACGGTCTTTGTGCTCCCCCGGATCGACTGGTGAAGGATCATGGTGAGGAGTTTGCCTCGAGATTCGGGCTTGGCTTTGCGGAGATCGATCGCGAGGAGAATATCCGACGAGTTGGTGAAGTTTCATCGCTGTTTTGTTCGGCGGGGATCATCACTTTGACTGCCTTTGTCAGTCCTTACCGGCGTGATCGGGATCGAGTTCGCGCTGTTGTACAGGGCAACGGCGAGGCGGGTGATTTCATCGAGGTGTTTATGGATACCCCGCTGGAGGTGTGCGAGCGGCGGGACCCCAAGGGGCTCTACAAGAAGGCTCGAGCTGGGGAAATCAAGCATTTCACGGGGATAAGCGATCCATACGAATCGCCGGAGTCCCCAGAAATCCATCTCGACGGGGGCATTGATTTGTCGCCCGAGGAGTTGGCTGAGCAAGTGATTGAGAGCTTGCGGGAACGAGGGGTAATTAGGACTGGGGAAACGGGTTAGGTTGCCCCCTTTTTGGGGTTCCTCACCTGAGGTAGACTTCACGGCCTTGTAAATGGATAGGATTTCAGATTTGCCGTTGCGTAAAACGGCGGCGGCGGTACACTACCGCTCTGAAATGTGAGTTATGGAACGACGTAATAGCTGTAAAAACGTATGACGATCTCGAACGAGCGAAAAGCTGAAGTTATTGGCGAACACAAGAAATCGGACGCTGATACGGGCTCTCCAGAGGTGCAAATTGCCATCTTGACTGAGCGAATCAATGGTTTGACTGAGCACATGCGAACTCATCGTAAGGACTACGCATCACGGCGTGGTCTGCTGGGTTTGGTCAGTCGTCGCCGCCGCTTGCTGGATTACGTGCGTGGCGAGGATCCTCAACGATATCTCGATATCATTGGTAAGTTGGGCATCCGAAAATAGCCCTCACCGCCGCAGTCAAGCGAAGAAGGCTTTGCCTCTCGCCTGATGGCGAGTTTTCTTGGCTGGTTTCTCTTGCCTGACGCATTGTGGCGAATTGGGTGAGAGTCGAGCCCTAGGGGTTAGACTCTGTTTTTAACGCAATTCAGCCTTCCGGTTAATTTCGCTTCCACTTGAAAGGGGAGCGATCGGTTTGGTCGTGCGGCGTTTCTGTTCTCGCATCCTGTTTGATAACAGAGGAAGGGTGCGCCCTTCACTGCGGAGATTGGTTGCAAACGATCACCGCGTTTAGAGCTTGGACGAGTCTGTTGTGTAGGCCGAATGACCCAAGCATCAAATTGAAGTTTATTTGTAGGTTGAAGGAAGTTTAAAGTGAGTGAAAAGAAAATTCGTGTTGAGAAGCAAATTGGCCGTCAAACCCTGTCTTTTGAGACCGGTCAACTCGCGAAGCAAGCCGCCGGTTGTGTTCTCGTCCAGTACGGTGAAACGGTTGTTTTGGTTGCTGCGGCCTCGAGCGATCCACGACCGGGTCTCGATTTTTTCCCGTTAACATGTGACTACCGCGAGCGACTCGCGGCTGCCGGTAAATTTCCCGGTGGATTCCTGAAGCGTGAAGGACGTCCCAGCACCAAAGAGACGCTAAGCGCACGTTTGATGGATCGTCCGATCCGTCCGCTGTGGCCAGCTGGTTTCCGCGATGAGGTTCAGGTCCAAGCATTCGTGATTGCAAGTGATCTTCAGAATGATGGCGATGTCTTGGCGATGAACGGAGCTGGATTGGCTCTGCACGTCAGCGAGTTGCCTTTCCAAGGTCCAGTTGCAAGCGTTCGAGTTGGTAAGATTGACGGGGAATTGGTCGCGTTTCCAACTCACGGTGAGTTGGAAGAGAGCGAACTTGACATGATTGTCAGCGGTTCGCGCGATGAAGTCGCCATGATCGAGGGCTTCGCACAAGAGATGCCAGAGGATCAGATGCTTGAGGCGATTCAGTTCGCCCACTCCGTGATCCGTGATGTCATTGATCTTCAGGAAGAGTTTTACAACAAGGTTAATCCAGTCAAACGTGAGTACGTTGCGCCAGAGGATGACGGACTCTTCGCACGTTTGAGCGACGCTTACTACTCTGACTTCAAAGCGGCACAGCAGACCGTCGGGAAGCAGGCGCGGGCTGAAGCGGTCAAGGCGTTGAAAGAGCGAGCGGTATCTGAGGTAATCCCTGATCCAAATGCTGAGGATGCAATCTGCTCCAAGCGATTCGGAACCGTTTGGCATGATCTCGAAGAAAAGGTCGTTCGTGACTTGATTACTGCTGGCACGCGCCCAGACGGCCGAGACAACACGAGCCTTCGACCCATTTACTGCGAAACTGATCTTCTGCCTCGCGTTCACGGATCCGCTCTCTTCCAGCGTGGTGAGACTCAGGCATTGGTGACCGTTGCTCTTGGTACTTCCAAGGACGAGCAGCGAGTTGACGGCTTGATGGATGAGTACAGCAAGAAGTTCATGCTCGATTACAACTTCCCGAGCTTCTCGGTTGGCGAAGTGCGACCGATTCGTGGCCCAGGCCGTCGAGAAATCGGACACGGTTGTCTTGCAGAGCGTAGTGTGGCTCCAGTCCTCCCAGACGCCGAGCAATTCCCTTACACCATTCGAGTGATCAGTGACATTCTGGAGTCCAACGGTAGCAGTTCGATGGCCAGTGTCTGCGGTGCAACCTTGGGCCTGATGGCTTCGGGTGTTCCTATCTCCAATCCGGTTGCAGGTATTTCGGTTGGTTTGGTTAGGAACTCACCTGATGATTGGGTTCTGTTGACCGACATTCTTGGAACCGAAGATCACTTCGGCGACATGGACTTCAAGATTGCTGGTACTCAAAACGGTATCACTGGTATCCAACTTGATTTGAAAGTAACGGGTATCAGCGAAGATATCATTCGTGCGACTTTGAAGCAGTCTCGTGAAGCACGTATCGAAATCCTTCGTAAAATGTTGACCACCATTTCCCGTCCGCGACGTGAGATCTCGGCAACCGCTCCACGGCTGCTTCGTACTAAGATTTCTCCGGACAAGATTGGTGCGTTGATCGGCCCTGGCGGTAAGAATATCCGTGGTATCCAAGAGACCACCGGAGCTGTGATCGAGGTTGATGATGACGGTACCGTTTTGATCGCCAGTAGCAACAAGGACGCCGCGGAAGAGGCACTTCGAGCAGTTGAAGCTTGCACCGCCACCGTTCAGATCGGCAAGATTTACGACGGTACGGTCAGCAGCATCAAGGAATTCGGTGCATTCGTTGAAATCTTGCCCGGTCGTGATGGCCTTTGCCACATCAGTGAATTGAGTAGCGGATACATCAGCAGCATCGATTCGGTTGTAAGTGTTGGCGATGCGATGAAGGTTCTCGTGATCGACGTTGATGAGCATGACCGCGTCAAGCTGAGTCGTCGTCGTGCACTCGAGGAATTGGGAATCGAGGACGAGATGGCATCGGACGCTGGCGATGACAGTCGTGATCGCGAAGAGCGTTCGGACCGCGGTGAACGCTCCGAGCGTGGTGATCGTGACGACGATCGACCTCGTCGACGACGCGGCGGTTCAGGTCGTGGACGCGGCGGAAACGGCGGCGGTGGTGGCCGTAGGGATCGCAACAGCGGTGGAAACCGAGACCGAGACTAAACTCAGATAAAGATTGACTTGCGGCCGGCTTATCTGACCGAAGCAATCATCTAAAAACGCAGAAAGGCTCACCGAACGACGGTGAGCCTTTTTTTGTATCCAGTTTCATTAGTTAGCTTCGGTGACGCTACTTTGTTTTGTATCCGTCTTCCCAGAAATCGAGGACGCGAACTTTATCAAGTACCGGTTTCAGTACTTCGACAAAAGCTTTGTGGTCGGGGTGAGGCAGGTACTTCTCTCGTCCTTCTTCTGAATTGAAGGTCACCATGAAGCAGTGTGTGAACTCATCATCATGAGTCTCGGGGCTATTGTTTTTGCCCCATTCAAAGGATTTGATTGAATCAATTTTCGAAGGCAGAGCGGCGAACGCGTCTTCGACCCGCTTGACCGCCGCTGGATCAGCATCGTCTTTGAATTTGAAGAAGACAGCGTGCTTCAGTTCGCGATTTTGATCGTTGTCGCTGGTAGTACCCCAGTAGTCGATCACAAAGACATCCTTGAGGTGCGGTCGAAGTGTGCTTGCGAACTCTCCGGTGTGAGCTGGATGCGGAAGATAGACCTCACGACCAGCCTCGTTCTTAAAGGTCAGCAGGAAGCAGTGTGTGAAGCCATCATCAAGCCCTTCAGGACTATTGTTGGTTCCTGATTGAAAATCGATGATCGCGTCGATTTTTTGTGGCAGGGCTGCGAAGGCGTCAACGACGCCCTGGATTTGCTCTGGGTTAGATGTCTCTTTGAAGCTGAAAAAGACAGCGTGACGAAGCACTCGTTGAGCCGATTTGGAACTTGGTTGATTGGTACGCACAGCTTTCACTTTTTGCGGGGTCAGGACGGGGACGTTCTGGGCGTGTGTTGCCAGTGAACCAGTGGCAGCGAACGTCAGAGCAATCAAGGCGAAACGCCTGCGGAATGATCTGAAGTGGTTGGCTAGAGGTTGCAACAAAGATGCTCGATTGGTGCTCTGGAAATGATTTGGCAAAGCTTTCATGAGTGCTGGTCCATCGTCCTGGTATCAAGGATTCGATTTGTGAAATCAGGCCCACAGTGAGCCTAATTTCGGCCGGAATCCACGGGTCCGTAATTAAACTGCGTAGTTCCAACATGTTTTCCACATGTTATAGCTTCGCCAGACGGATCGAACTGCCCCACAAAGCCCTGTAATTATGACTGGTTTGTGGAAAAGCTCGCTCAACGCTTCACGGAATATGCCTTGGGTGGTTAGTGTAGTAGCCGTTAATTCAAGACGATTTTTGATTCCGAGATAAGACTTTCATGACACCCGAAGACTCCTACCAGACTCCGTTTGACACCGAAGAATCCAGCTTGGATGCTGCCCCTCAGGATGCATCTCAACAGGAGGCAGTGAATCCGTCGGAGAGCCTGACGGGGGAAGATCGAGACGAACTCGACGCGTCCCGAGCCGCTTGGGAAGATGCGGTTGACGGTGTGACGGACGCTCAGCCGAATGCATCAGAGGAAGACGATTTCTCGGATGTCGCAACGCCTTTTGTGGGTCTATGGAATCGATTAATTAGCACGACTAATTGGGAGAAGGGACGAATCATTAGCGAGTGGCGTGAGGCTTTGATTGACTCAGGAGCAAAGTCCCAGCAGTACTCGGATGAGGCGTGGGCCAATCAGGTCGGTGGCGTAACGTCACCGCATGTTGGACGACTGCGACGCGTGTACGACCGATTCATAGAATCTTACGATAGTTATACGGGGTTGTACTGGAGCCACTTCCTCGCCGCATTGGACTGGGAGGATGCTCCAATGTGGCTCGAAGGGGCGGCTCAAGAGAACTGGAGCGTCTCTCAGATGAGAGATCAGCGATGGCAAGCGATGGGAGCCATTGAAACCGATCGGCCTGTGTCCGGCGAAGTTGTCACGGTTGATATGGACGAAGATGTGGTGCTACCCGCACAGGGTGGTGGCCGCACACGTGAATACGGAGATGAATCCGGGGCTGCTTCAGGTCCCGCACCCGAGCGGCCTGACTTCGGTGAAGAGGGTGAGGAAGAGTTGACATCTTTATCGGGCAGTTCCTCTGCTTCAGCTGCACCGGCCTTTGATGCTCCCGTCTCAGATGCCGAGCCATCGATTCAACCATTTTCAGGATTGCCGGAACTACCCGACGATCTTTCTGATGCCGTTGAGTCTTTGAAGCTGGCGATTCTCCGGCACAAAACCTCAGGCTGGAATGAGACAGATCGTGAAACGGTTCAGAGGTATCTTGATGCCATTCGTGTCATGATGGATTAGCTCCCTTGGAGTTGTTCTGGCACTTACGCATTGGGTAGATTGATTTTGCCGCAACATTCTCGGTAACGAATTTGCCTGCTCGTCGATGATTAACGTCGATGATTGGCTTTGTGTCCTCTCTTTGATTGATACCGATGAGAAATAGATCGCTTCTCCTGTGTGTTTTGTTGGTCTTGTTTGGTGGTTGCGCCGATCCTACCGGGTCAGTTGAGCGTTCGGAGTCCGTTGTTGGCGAGACGAAGCCTGACGCACAGCAAGAGATGTCGACCCCGGTCCGCAGCGATTCCGTCGAGGTCTTGTCAGTTCCTGAGCCTGTCGGTCAGCAGGTTGTGGTGATCATCAACTCGCCGAGCGGTCAATCGTTCCAGCTTATTGAAGACGTTCCATCGGGCACCTCGCTTGAGAAAGTGATGTCGCAGGTAAATGATGTCCAAATCACCGGTTCGGGAGAGACGGCATTTGTTTACCAAATCGGTGAGGTGGAAACCGGGCTCCGTGAGGGCTGGACGTACGAGGTGGACGGTGAATTCGCGAATGTGGGTATCGGGCAATACGATCTCGAACCGCCGGCGGTAGTGAGTTGGAGCTACGGTCAGATGCGATCGGAGTGACGCGGAGGATGTTCCGATCCTTGGCAGCCTTGTAGCTGCTTTTTGATCCGACATTTTGTGATTCACCGCTTTTCCAAACACGACTTTTGTGTTCTCACTGTCCCGCGGGAGATGAAGTCTCAATATCACCCACTAGCAGCACGGACGATCTCGCAGCGACTTCATAAAAAGAGATTTTGTTGCTCTCAGGATGAAGGTTAATGTCCTCGGGTGAGGATCGCGAAGTATCGATGATCCGTTGCCATCCATTGGAGCATGCTGGTAACGAAGGGACCTGAAAACGGATCGCTTCCCAATAGGCGTTGAAAATCAGGTGGTACCATTTCGCGGGGGACTGGATCGTCAACGCAACGCTGCGTGATGATTCGCTCCAGTCTGGCTTTTCCAGTTCCGTTCCATGCCAAGTGATTGTGGCGGGTTGGAGAATTTCGGGGAGTGTTAATGTCGGGTTATTTCGTTTGGGGAGCTCGGTGCGAAACTGAATGAGCTTTTGAACGAATCTCAGCATCTCCGCATTCTCTTGTACCTGGTCCCAATTGAACCAATTCGTCTCGTTGTCTTGGCAGTAGGCGTTGTTGTTTCCATTTTGAGTCCTGCCAACTTCATCACCCATGAGGAGCATTGGAACACCGAATGACAGGACATTGAGCGTGATCAGATTCTTTGCTTGTTGCGTTCTCAGTTTTTCGATTTTCGGGTCATCAGTCGGACCCTCATCGCCACAGTTCCAACTCAGGTTTTCATTGTGACCGTCCTGATTGTCCTCGCGGTTTTGAAGATTGTGTTTGGTGTTGTAAGAGACGAGATCACGAAGCGTGAATCCATCATGCGAGGTGACAAAGTTAATGCTCTGCTCGGGTTCTCGATTGCGATGCCCGTAGATATCAGGGCTTGCGAGGAAACGCTGGACAAGATGCCCGGCAAATCCTTCGTCACCTTTGACAAATGCTCGGACATCATCACGAAAACGCCCATTCCATTCTTTCCAGCGATCTCCAAAGAAGTGTCCGACTTGGTAAAGGCCGGCAGCGTCCCATGCCTCAGCGATCAGCTTGGTTCCCGATAGCACGGGGTCGGTTTCGATGTCCCAAAGGATGGGGGGATTCGTTTGCGGCTCTCCATTGATGTCTCGCGAGAGAATGGAGGCGAGATCGAATCGAAAGCCATCCACATGCATCTCTTGGACCCAGTACCGAAGACTGTCCATGATCATGCGACGAACGATGGAGTGATTTGCGTTGAGTGTGTTTCCGCAGCCACTGTAGTTGGAATATTCAGGTGCTGCGGCATCGTCATCGTTATCTGGCTCAAGCAGATAGTAGGCGTCGTTCTGTAGGCCTTTAAAGCAGAATGTTGGCCCACCCCGACCACCCTCGGCGGTGTGATTGTAGACCACATCAAGGATGACCTCGATTCCCTCGGCGTGTAACGCTTTGACCATCTCGCGAAATTCTCGGATGGCGGTCAATGATTTACCGTCGGTTGCATACTGTGCGTGCGGTGCAAAGAAGGAGATCGGGCTGTATCCCCAATAGTTGGTCAGGCCTTTCGGAGCATCCTGAGGGTCGAATTGGAAGACGGGCAGCAATTCAACGGCTGTAATCCCTAGTTGTTTCAGGTAAGGGATCTTATCAATGATCCCGAGGTAGGTTCCGCGGCGTTGAGGTGGTACGCCCGAATTTGGGTTTTGTGTCAATCCACGGACGTGCATTTCGTAGATGATCGTTTCGCTGAATGGCCGGCGAGGTTGACGGTCACCTTGCCAGTCATAATTCGATTCGTCGGTTACGATGCTTTTCAGTGGCGTGTTCTGGCTATCAGAAAAACGATCATGTCCCTCGGGTAGCACCATCGCTTTGCCATAGGGGTCGATCAGCACCGCATCGGAACGATTCGCGTTGAGGGGCGGTTGTCGATCATCGGACGGGATAGAGAAAGCGTAGTGCTGTCCGGGTTTCAGCCCCTCGACAAAGACATGCCAGTAATGGAACGTACGATGCTGTTTTGGGTCTAGTGGAAACGTATGGCTTGGTGTGACCGCGTCAGCATGATCAAACAGTAAAAGATTGAATTGCTGGCTGTGCTTTGAATAAACCGAAAAATTAACCCCACCCCGAGCAAGTGATGCACCGAGGGGAAAAGGCGTGCCGGGTGCGATAGCGATCATGCGGTTCGATGCTTCTTGTCAGTTCAAATACACTGCCACGCCTCTTGTGAAGCGTTAGCTCTACTTTGATTCAATCGCTCCGTGGATAAAAGGTCTCGAATTCTAGCCACGTCTGCTTTGACCTCTCTTCATGGTAGCACGAAAATAACGAATTCTTCTAAGGACTTCTTTAGGAAGGATGCATGGGGCGGGATTCCGCCTTTGGTTACCGTTTTGTGGTCTATCTTTGAGGTGGTTACATTCACGATTGGCCTGAAGTGACGATTCGGGGTTGCCGCGTTTTGAGGAAGTTTGCTCGTTTTTGTATCTGCGGTGATGCGGCGAGTGTGGATGGGGTACAGTACGGTGCGAGCAGACAGTTTCGGATTGTCGAATCCACCGGTTTTCAAATTGAGACTCTTTTCTCGCCGTTGTTTTTTACGGGATATCTCCCACCGGAATGAAGTTGAATCAAGGATGAATACGCATCATGACTTCGTTTTTGATCGCAACTGATGAAGCAGGTTATGGTCCGAAATTGGGGCCGCTTGTGATCGCAGGTTCTTTGTGGCGATTACCTTGCGATAGCGCTTCGAGTGATTCGGTATTGGAGGATGCCTTTCGCCCTCTGTCGGAGCCGCAGAGATTGGGGGGGCATGTGTTAAGGGTGGATGACTCCAAGCGAATCTTCCAGCCGGGCAAGGGTTTGGCGGCAATGGAGACGATGGTGGCGGCAGGATTGATGCAATGTGGTGTTCAAGCGACCCGATTAGTGGAGGTGCTATCAGAAATATGCCCGATGGATATTCAGTCGCTCTGTGAGACACCGTGGCTCTTTCAGGATCAGGCCACTGCGAACCTTAATGATTCAGATGGATTGCTGTTCCGTGGCGATGGAGAGGCGGATGCGATTGAGGGCGAGCTTGCGAAAGAATTAAGAGATCGCTGGTTTTGCAATGGGCTAGACTTGGTCGCAATTCGAACGCGGTGTGTCACAGCTCGTTCTTTCAATGATGTTTGTTCGAGGGGATATAATAAATCCGATCTTCTTTCGATGTTGACGATTGAGCTTGTTGCGACCTTGTTTAACTGCGTTCCTGAAAAGGAAACAGTGGACGTGTTCTGTGATCGCCATGGAGGACGTCGCTACTACGCGGGGGTACTGCAGAATCAGTTCAGTGACGGGATCGTGCGTGTGGTCGGCGAGACAAAATCGCTTAGCGTCTACGAGATAGATCAGGGGGGGCCGAGTCGGGTCCACTTTACGGTAAAGGGAGATCGGTTCACTCCAGTCGCTTATTCTTCTTTGGTAGCCAAGTTTCTTCGCGAAAGATTCATGGAAATGCTGAATGCCTATTTTATTGACAAAATGAAATGCGACCTTAAACCCACTGCGGGGTACCCCGTGGATGCAGAGAGGTTTCTTCAAGAGACTGAAGCGTGGAGAAGATCAAAGGGGATTGAAGATATTGATTTTATCCGTCAACGTTAGGCCACTGCGACGGCAATCTTGCCTGTTCGTTTTATGCTTGTTAGGTGTTTTTTGATCGCGGACTGGATTATTGAATAGGATTTGGTTGTGGACGGTAAGTGTTTGGATGAATGGATCCGCATGTCTTATGACTCGGATTTTTCATTGCGATGTGGGGAGAAGCTTTCGCAGCTTTTTTCGATGCACCTTGGTAGCTTGCAGTCCGACCAACGTGACTTTCAAACATGGGTTGGGCCAGAGGACAACGTTCGGCATGCTGAGTCGTTCTTACAAGCACCCGGGAAATTACAAGCGTCTGCAAATGAAGTCTTGCGAGTGGAAGGTCGTTCGGTAGCCGATTCCGCTAGCTTGGTCGAGCAATTTGAGAAAGCAGTTGGGGTCTGTTTGCAGAAAAGTCAGGGTTTACACCATCCGCGTTGTGCAGGGCATCAGGTACCCGCTTCGTTGCCTTTGGCTGGTTGGTTTGATGCGTTGACTTCGATCACCAATCAGGTTCAAGGGGTCTACGAGATGGGACCCTGGTCCGTGGCGGTTGAACGCGCGGTGCTAAATCAGGTTGGGGTTGAGCTAGGTTTTGAGGCGGGAAATTTCGGCGCATTGGTCACCTCTGGGGGATCTCTCGCTAACTTGACAGCCCTTCTTGCCGCTCGGCATGCTCAATTTCCGGAGGTTTGGGAAAAAGGCACTGAGTCACGCGGAATACAACCGGTCGTTGTGGTGCACGAAGATGCGCATTACTGCATCGAGCGGGCGATTGGGGTCATGGGCTTGGGGACGAATCAACTCGTGCGGGTTGCTGTTGATGATCAGCGTCGCATGTGTGTTCAGGCGTTAAATCATGTTTTGAACGACCTGCAGCAGCGTAGGATTCCTGTTCTGGCGGTTGTCTCCGTTGCTGGGAGCACCGCATGCGGTGCGTTTGATTCGCTCCCTGAAGTGGCTCGTGTGTGCGATCGGTATGGGGTGTGGTTACATGTGGATGCGGCGCATGGCGGAGCATTGGGATTTAGCGAATCACATCGCTCAAAATTGGACGGTCTCGAGTTGGCAGATAGCGTGGTAGTCGATGCACATAAGATGTTATTTGTACCCGCCGTTTGTGCGATGTTATTCTTCAAGGAACCTGAGAATCAATTCGCCGCATTTGATCAGAATGCGCCTTATCTGTTTGATCCATCGGAGCCCACGTTGGCGCGATACGATAACGCAGTGGTCACCCTGGAATGTACCAAGCGAGCATCAGCAATCGGGCTATGGGGTGTTTGGTCTATTTTTGGTAAGGCATTTTTCGGGGCGTTGATTGACCGTGTGATCACAAGGGCTTCTGAGTTGTTTCAGCGGTTGGAGCAAGCCGACGACTTCGAGGTTTGGGGACGACCTGAATGCAATATTGTCCTGTTCTCGTATCGCGGAAACTCGCTTGATCGCGAAGGCCGTACTTGGGATGAAGCTTTCCAACTTCGTCTTCGACGAAGGTTGCTGGAGATGGGTCGCGGCTATCTGACGCAGACCAAAGTCGCCGGGCGTTTGTATCTTCGTGCAACGATTATGAACCCCATGATGACAGAGTACGATTTGGATCATCTATTGGATGAGATTCGTCAGGCAGCCAGTGAAATCCAGCAGCCAGTGAAAGGAGCCTTTTGAACGACTCCGAGAATGGAAAAGTCTAGGCCGCGTTTGTAGGGTTCGTCAGCGACTTGTGAAATCACGCGTGGGAAGACTTGCCTGTGCGGGATTCTCATGTGCGGTGTTTTCCTTATTACGTGTCTCGCGCAACGCAATGGCGGTCACTTACCTTTGGGTCTGAATGCAACGAATCGAGCTTCATTGGTGACCATGTAGGGACCTTCAATCAAGTCGATGCAGTAAGGGATTGCCGCAAAGACACCATCGAGGCATTCCGCGATTGCCTTTGGTTTTCCTGGCAGGTTGATGATGAGTGCATGGTTTCTAATGCCTGCGGTCTGCCTGGATAAGATCGCTGTAGGAACCTTCTCGAGAGACACTTGCCGCATCAATTCGCCGAACCCCGGCATTAATTTTTCTGAAACTGCCTCGGTTGCTTCCGGGGTCACGTCACGCTTTGCCGGACCTGTTCCGCCCGTTGTGACCACCAATGAACAACCTTGGCGGTCGCATAGGTCAATAAGGGTTTCTTCAATGACTGATTGGTCGTCGGAAATCACTCGACATTCCACCTGAAATGGTGAAACGATGACTTCATCAAGATAATCCTGAATCGCGGGGCCTCCCAAGTCTTCATACTCACCTCGGCTGGCACGATCCGACACGGTGACTACGCCGATCTTCATTTCTTGCTGCATCGTTGACTCAAATATTGGGTTTAAAGGTTGCCATCCCGTGAGGGCTGGAGAGGTGATCACGTTCGCTTGTTGATCGCAATTCGCCGGATTGTATCCGATGTGGTGTCCGATGGTTCAGGGGTGCCGCATTCGCCAGAACACCGTCTTGCTTATTCGAGATTTTACTGCTCAGTGTGATGTGATACGCTGGGGAGAGCTGTTATTAAAGCGGTGTCGAGAGAGGTAGTGGTAGTTGACGCCATCGTGTTTGGGTTTGCGTTGGCCACGAATCAAAGAAGTCAAAGCGAATTCGATGAACTGTTCACACTGTGGCGGAGAAATAAGGGAAGACGCAAAATTTTGCCGCCACTGTGGGAGTAGTGATTCCGATGGTTGGAGTGACGCTGCGATGCACGGATCGGACGAGGAGTCTGATTTAGATGACTTCGATTATGAATCCTATGTTGCGAGTGAATTCGGGGACGGTTCCAAGGCAACAAGTACGCCTTGGCATTGGCAACTGATCGCATTGATGCTGTTAACCATGTTCTTTCTGGGGTTGCTGTTTTTTTAATGACTGAGCAGACAGATAGTCCGATGATTACGGCGATGGGTTGTCCCGATCCGCTTGGCTTATTAGCAGCCAAGCGACTACGGGAGTCGCAAGTTATTGGTTCAGCGATTCTCTATGAGTCGGTTGACTCAACCAACACAGCGGCACTCGCCGAGATCAAATCCCAGTGCGAGTACCTCGGTTCATTGCCGCGATTATTGGTTGCAGATCAGCAGGTCTCAGGACGAGGTCGTCATGGTCGGCGGTGGGATAGTGATGGCGGAACCTTGACCTTTACCCTCATCATCTCCAATGAACTGCCTGAGCATCGCGAGGCGATGAGCAAGTATTGCTCGCTTGCCGTCGGTGTTGGGATATCGCGATTTTTGGAGTATGAGTTTTCGCCACTTAGAACAAGCGTGAAGTGGCCTAACGACATCTATTTGGCTGGCGGCAAGTTGGCAGGGATCTTGTTGGAATTAGATGGGAGACATCCCGAATATCTAGTGATCGGAGTTGGAGTCAACATTGGAAGTGTTCCCGAGATTACCGACCCCAATGCGAGGCAGTCAGCGACCGGCTTAACACAGGTAATCGGTCGCAAGATCGAGCGATACCATCTATTAGATGGCCTTGTTCAGTCGATTCTGGAAGCTGTGGATGAAATTTCCGACGATCCAATTTCATTGGTGCAAGACCTCCGTGATCGTTGCCTCTTAACGGGCGATAAAATCGAGTATCAACTTGACGGCATGATGCACTCGGGACTTTGCCTAGGTATCTCAGAGGGTGGTGGCTTAAGGATCGCATCGACAGACGGAGAGATTGAACTCACGTCTGGAGAAGCGACGCGGGTTCGACGTGATCACGATAACCTTTAGAATTGTCGTCAACAGCGTCATCCTTTTTCGTTTCTGAAACAGAAGCGAATGGCTCAAGAGACATAATCAGAGGGAATCGAATGTTCGAAGAAAGAGTTGCCTTGGTCACGGGCGCCGGCACAGGGGTTGGGCGTGCTTGTGCGTTGCGGTACGCATCATTGGGCTACGGCGTCGTTGTAAACTATTCAAGGAGCCACGAAGAAGCCACCGATACAGCGGCAGAGGTTGAGAAAGTCGGTGGGAAAGCACTGCTGGTTTGCTGTGATGTCTCTGATGATCAGGCCGTCAGAAGCATGATCGCACGCACCGAGGATTGCTTCGGTCGTTTGGATGTCGTTGTTAATAACGCTGCGACCACGAATTTTATTTCGCACGAAAGACTTGACGATTTGACTGAGTCAATGTGGGATCGAATGCTTGAAGTCAACGTGAAGGGAGCATTCTTTGTCACGCGAGCCGCTGCCGATCTACTAAAGAAGAGTGGACGTGGGGCGGTTGTTAATATCGCGTCGGTCGCGGGTATTACAGGGTCCGGCTCTTCCATTGCTTATTGTGCAACCAAGGGAGCACTGATCACGATGACCAAGTCTTTTGCACGTGTTTTGGCTCCTGAAGTGACTGTCAATGCAGTATGTCCTGGGCCAATTGATAGTCGTTGGATTAGGGAGGGAAATCCAGACTGGGATTTGGATGCAATGGTAGCAGGGTACCCAATTCCGAAGGCGTCCAGTCCAGATGAGATTGCGGATTCCGTTATATTTTTTTCAACGCAGAATCGCATGTCTACGGGGCAGATTCTCGCTGTTGATGGTGGGCAGACTTTGTGAAGTGAAAATCGAAGTTGCTAGACAGAATTAGATTTCTAGTTCTAATATTGGGCTGAGGAATCCAACTTCTGGATTGCCCGGTTTTTCCTTGTTGCCCATGAGTATCAAGAAATGTCCAAATTGGTTCTGCCGGCGTGTTTATTAGCTCTTACGTTGATTCCCTGTCTTGCCGTTGGGCAAGAAGAGGACGGTAAGAAAGGTAAGAAGAAAGGCCGCGCAGCGGGTGCGACTCAAATTCTGAACCAGCTCAAAGAGGTTGGGTTAACCGATGAACAAGTAGCGAAGGTAAAAGAGCTAAGTAAGGAATCGAATGCGAAGACGGCTTCGATTCGGGAAAAGGCGGGGATCACACCAGAGATCATTAAGAAGCGAACAGAGATTCAAAAGAAGCTTCGTGAATCAGGAAAGAAGGGTGCGGACGTTGCCGAAATCGTTAATCGTGAAGCAGGGCTGAATGAGACACAAATCAAGGCGATGAAGGAAATTAATGGGCTCAGACTTGCGCTTCGTAAAAGCGTGGTTGGCCTGTTAACCAAAGAACAGAAGGAAAAGCTTCCTAAGGACTTTTCACGCGGGATGCAGGGCAATGCTGATCAGGCAAAAGCCAAGCCTGAGGGTAAGAAAAAGAAAAAAGAAGAGAACTAACTCAGTCGATCAGACTGACCGATCCATTGGAGACCACGGCATCATGTGTCGTGGTTTTTTTTCGCGTTAAAGGGGGCAGTTTATTTCAGTTCAAAGGTCGCCATGATTGGTAGATGGTCGCTGAGGTCTCGCTGATCCGCTGCCATCTCCCAATATTGTTCCCAGTGCTGTTCAGGTGTATCCACATCACCCTGAATGCATAGGTCCTTGAGATTTTCGATCTTTGAGAAGACAAGGTCGAGACGATCAGGATCGTCATGCATTAACGAGCGGCTGCATAGGATGCGATCGAATTCCTTGCCCGCAAGCAAGTGCGTTCCTCGTTCTGATGTGGCTAACATTCTTGTTAAGTCGATAAGGTCATCTGCGACGCTGTTGGTTTCCGCTCCGCATAAGACCCCAATCTCGGTGTTCGGGTCACTGGTGGAGTTACCCCGATGCTCTGTGTTGATATCACCCAACACGATGACGTCTGCTCCCTCATTTAGGTATGCAGCGATCCAATGTCGAATTAGTCGTGCCTGTTTCACTCTGATCTCCGCAGCTTCTTCTCTTGCGCGCAGGTGGGTGTTGAAGATGATCACCGGGTAGGTCGTGCCTCCGGACGAGATCGTGATTGTGGTTTCCAAATGCTTGGTAACGCTGTGGTACCGATCCGTGTCACGAAGCGAAGGAGGGAATCCGTAAAAGGTTTGTTTTTCTACTTCAACTCCCGCGGAATTCAGATAACCAACGTCCTGCTCGGTGAAGAAGTCTCTGCCTTCAATGCCTGTTTCGAAGTACGAGAGCTGATGGTTTCGTTGGAGTGCTCGGCTTAGGTACCAAAGAACTCTTCGGTTCTCGACTTCTTGGAAAGCGGCAATGTTCGGTCGTGCCGCAGCAATACTCTTGGCAATGGCATCGCGACGCCAATCCCAAGCTTCTCGGTTTGGCGAAGATTTTTCTTTGGCGAGATCACTGAAATTGTCATCTCTGTTCTCGTCATAGAACCACTCAAGATTCCATGTCATTACCTTGAGTTTTTGAGTGGTGTTGGCGGTTGTTGACGTTTGCTTTTCGGAATCAACCGCGACGGACTGAGCCTGCGTTGCGGTGGTGTATGTGGTTGCTGAGTACGGGATGCATATGACGAAAATGACAAGCAGGATGCGGTGGATTGACATGGGTGCCGAAGGTAGTTGTTGTTGTGATGGTGGGCCGGTCCGTGCTTTTGCAGGCATGGTAATGTGCAGTGATGGTGCTCACGCGGGGTGGATGACTTGATTTTCGTTTGTGAAACGTTGCAGGAAAGCAGCGGCACTTGATGCAATCCAGTCGATCGTCTTTGGCTCATTCGAGATGAGGTGGTCCGAACCGACAAGCGAGATGAGGCTTGGTGGATATGGATTTGTTCCACCATTTTGAATCAGCCCAATGATTCTCAATACGTGATCGTAGGATACTGTTTCATCGGTCGGTGAATGAAAAAGCAGGGTTGGTTTAGCGATCGAGCCGATGAGCTTTGGTAGGTCGTGGACACGGAAATCCGCCAGCATTTCTCGAGTGATCCTCCATGGCCTTCCACCGATGTGAACGATGCCACTGCCGTTTGTTTCGATTTCAGGATTCATTCTTTCCAGCAACGCAGCGAGATGTTGTGTGTCACTTGGGGCTGCAAGAGTGATCGCTACTTTCGGGTCGGTGTCGGGTAGGTTAGAGCTGAGCGAGTATTCTGCGGTGAGTGCCAGAGTCGCAGCACCCCCGAAGCTGTGTCCAATCAGTCCTGTTACAAAACCAAGTTCGGTTTTTGCGAAGTGAATTGCTGAACGCAGGTCTTGTAGGTTTGTGGTGAAGTTTGTTTGGGAAAAATCACCATCACTACCACCTAGTCCAGTCATGTCAAAACGCAATACGGCGATCCCCAGGCTGGAGAGCGCTCGAGATATACGAACGATCGCTTTAAGATCTTTGTTGCAGGTGAAGCAATGACTGAACACAACGCTTGCACGAATATCCCTGTCTTGAACGGGTCGATCAATGATCCCGGCCAACGCGTAATCAAGTCCGCCTTTGAATTGGACTCGATACGATTTTCGCTCTGTCAGTGCCGGATTTTCCATGGTGTCTGGCATGGATTCGGGGCGAGGCATGGAGATGTGGCATTACATGGGAGTTGATGGTCATTTGCTGCGTGTCTCAAATCTCATCCACTGAATTGATCAGTGGTTGCAGCACGCTACTTTTCCGCCGAGTCGATTCGACCTGCTTGAAATGCTTCTGCCATGGCGAGAGGTACTTCTGATTCTGCGAGGACTAATTGGGCGCGGTTCTCTGCCACTTTCGCTCTCATTTGCTGTTCCTCTGCGATCGCTTCGGCACGACGTCGTTCGGCTTGCGCCTGGGCGACTCGGGTATCTGCTTCGGCCTGATCACTTTGTAGTCTTGCGCCGATGTTCTCGCCGACATCAATATCAGCAATATCAATCGAGACAATCTCGAATGCTGTTTGAGCATCGAGACCGCGCGAGAGGACAACCTTTGTAATCATGTCTGGGTTCTCGAGAACCTCAAAGTGCGACGTCGCTGAGCCGATGGAGCTGATAATGGCCTCGCCAACTCTAGCGATCACGGTGTCTTCGGTTGCACCGCCGATTAGTTGCGAGAGGTTTGTGCGGACGGTCACGCGTGCCCTTACTCTCAACTCGATGCCGTTTTTTGTGATTGCGCTCAGGGTGGTCTTGCCACTACGCGCGGGATCAGGGCAGTCGATCACCTTGGGGTAAACACTGGTTTGCACCGCGTCCAAAACGTCACGTCCTGCCAAATCAATCGCGGCAGCTTGGTCGAAGTCCAAGGGGATCTGTGCTCGATGGGCGGCGATGATTGCGTGTATCACATTGATCACCTTCCCCCCGGCAAGGTAATGCGCCTCAAGACGACGAGTGCTGATTCCGGTATTCCGGTTGATGTCTAGGCCCGCTTGAACGCTCATCACCTTCGCCTGCACCACGACGACCGGATTCACCTTTGTGAAGTGCATCCGAATCAGGCTGACCAGACTCACATCCGCAACAGACATGTAGGCCTGAAACCAGAGCTTAAAATAGCGGGTGAAGAAGAACCCCAATGCGACCAAAAACACAACGCCCAAAATTGTCAACGCAAACAGAAGGCTACCGATCCAGCCTTGATCGGACAGGTTGCCCTGTGAAAGTAATGTGGGGGCCATCGGGTTCACCAAGTGAGCGATATCCGAGAGTAGGAGGGACGGGGTCATGATTAAGTCTCGGGCGATAAGATCGATGCCGCTGAGTGCTTGAGGTCACTCCCTTCTTTCCGATTAACTTGTCCGCTGCAGCCAAAAAGCGGAGTATCGGAAACACGGCAGAAGCTGTCTGGCAAACGAAAGGTTCTTGTCAATTATAGTGTAAATATCGCGGCCACTGTCACCGGTTCAATCGCAACGAATGCGTTTCTTTATCGAAGTACCCTTAGGCTCAAGCCCTAGATGTGCCGCCGCAAGGGGGGGCGGATTTCGAGTCGGACGAAAATGAGTCTTGATTGCAGATAAAGCGACGATCTACGCTAGAAACGATGACACAGGCTTAGAACACCATTATTGCAAGCGAGCGGTGCAGAAAAATGGGAAGGAAATGGTCCCGCGGGGATTGGGTTGTTTATCGAAAATCCAAACGCAGCAGGTCGCCGGGACCCCGAGCGGCACACGTGAATGCTAGTTCTAAGGGT
>JBMHCO010000097.1:0-27017 GCA_049889895.1 Rubripirellula sp. | reverse complement strand
TTCGAGAGTCACAGCAGGGGGTGCGGAATGCTACGGGTTGGTTACCGGGAATGGATGCCATCAGATCGACGCACCGGTCGTAGGTAGATTTTGCGGCATCAAAATCATCACCTTGTAAGCAGGGGCACGGATGATCTGAGGTGTGCACCTCAATCGACAAGCCCTCACTGAGCCACTGCTGCAACTGCGGATCTCGCGGGTCAACGCTGCATGTCATGATGCTCACTGGCGATCGACCATCGATTTCCTTGAGCTTCCTGAGAATCGGGCGCAGATAGGCTTCATACCCAGCCGTGTCCCGCATGTCATCGATCCCTAGTGTGATGACCGTATCAACTCCATCTTCACCAACCCACTGAGGAGTAATCAGCTTGGGGAACTCTCCGCTTGGATAATATGGCCGGACGTAATCGTTTTGGTAAGCAAACGGATTCTCACCTTTTACTGTCCGTTCACTTGGATGTGTGATCACTGAGAGAGTGAAAAGGAATAAAGCAAATGTGATTCTTCTGCCAGTGGACATTCAATGCCTCAAGTTCAATCGGTTCACATCAATCGCTCACAATGATTGCCACAAAAGTGTAACGCATTCTGCATGAACACCCCATCTATTTGAGTGATTCACCGCAACATGATTCCTATTGCCCAAGTTGATCACCGCGGCCTTAGCCGTAACTTTAAACACAGTGTCAGACCAAGTGTGTCAGCGGCGACAACCAGTAATGAAGAGTACCCAAAGCGCATAGGTGATCTTTTCATCCGGGACGCAGACTACCATAAACGAAATGACGATTATAACGCTTGACTCGAGAAATGTAGCGAAACGCTCATGCAATTGATTGCAATAAACAAGGGATTGACGATCAGCTTGAAATAGAAGTTGGCAAGACTGAAGAACTCAGCGGGGCAGAGTTACGTTATTGGTGAGGTGATGAACCAGTTTACTGATAAACAAAAACCACTCCTTGCACCCACTAACTACATCATCAATCAACAGAGCCAAATCGCTCGATGGCTGAATTCTTTGGCCGAACAAAAGATCTATCAATGTTTACCGCAACTAGAGAGCGACGAGATCAAGGTGTCGAATCCTTACTGACGTCTTTCGACGGTGCGAAAAAATAAGCCGCTACGATCGAAAGGAATGCAATCCCGCCTCCCGTGTAACTGACCCACGTACTCAGCCTTTTCATCCCTGCGCTCGGTGGAGCACCCCCGAGGGACGAGTCCCAGCCAAGCAGGATCCCATGTAGAGTGATGATGATCCCCAAGTAGGTCATCCAGATCGACACATAACCTGATGCTTCCGCGGGAATCTCGCGACAGCAACGAATACAAAACAGGACACCAGTTATCGCCAGAAAGATGTAACCAAAGAGCACACCGAGGGGCATGAAAAAGGTCGTGCTAGTGACGATGAGTACAAAAGCCAGAAAAGAGAAAGGTCGTTTTAGCACAAGTCAGTCCCTCAAAAGAAAAGACTCCTGAGATGTGTGAATCGGTCTGAATCACATCGCTTCAACGCAGTTGTTCGTGAGAAAATACCGCACTCGCGATGCTAAACCATGCAACCAACTGGTGCAAGTTATGGTGATGATTGTGGTATTATTGCGCTCAAACCACTTTCTACATGCGAGTTCTTGGTATGCTCCTCAGGACTTTCAACAGATCGCCAAGTAACATCCCTACCTCAAGACCAGATGATGAAACCTCTGCTACTGATTCTCTCAATGGTCACAACATTCGTAATTGTAGGTTGCCGAACCGAGATTGAACGAGCGGTTGCGTCCGGTGATGCTGATGCACTTCTAATCGCGCTAGGAAATGGTGAAGATTACGAAAAGGACAAACATGGAAATGTAATTTCCATCAGTGTTTACCTATCTCCTGCCGAAGACCAGGTGACGGACGAAGTGCTAGCCATCTTTGGTGGGTTCACCCACTTGAAAGATCTCGACCTCGGCAGGGCGAAAATTTCTGATGCTGGTCTCGAACATCTTAGAGACCTACACAACCTCGAATCGCTGACAATTCTTGGTGATTATATGGATGGGGCCAAAATTACCGACCAAGGATTGAAGTCTCTCGGCGGCTTACACCGACTGAAAAGCCTCCATATTGAATCAAACAAGATTACCGACGAAGGATTGAAGTCTCTCGGCGGCTTACACCGACTGAAATACCTCCATATCAGATCAAACAAGATTACGGACAAAGGCTTGGCACACCTTAAGGGTCTCACAGAACTAGAAGCACTTAGTTTCCCTAGTTCGCAGATCACAGGCACTGGCATTTCAGAGCTTTTGGGAATGAAAAAGTTGATTGTTCTACATCTTTACGAAAGTAAATTCAGTGACGCTGGCGTAAAGCATTTAGCAAAACTTGAGAACCTAGTTAATCTGGAACTGAGTCACACACGGGTCTCTGGCATCGGGTTTGACTGCCTGGCGAACTTAACTCAACTGGTATCCATTGACCTAGCGAACAATGAAATCAGTGGGGCTGGCATTGCCGACTTAAAAAAATTAACCAACTTAGAAGGGCTTGATCTGACTTTCACTCAACTCACCCCAAGTGACATCATGGAGTTGAAAACCGCGTTACCAAACTGCAGGATCTATAGTGACCACAAGATACCCTGACCGAAGCCACAAAGGAAAAGCGATCATCCAGATCGCAAGAATGTAGACATGAAGCAGAGGTAATCACAGGATCCAACAACCTGCTCAAAGTGTTAAGAAACTGACAGAAAGTGCAAACTTCATATCGCTGGCCATACGGGACAGAATAGCCGGAACGCTAAGTTGCGGCAGCAGTAGGATTGGGCGATGGCGAGGCAAGTGCGACAGCGACGTAAAAGCCCTCTTTAGCATTGTCACAGGGGAAACCGATGAACCGCCGCTGAAACATAGTCAGGGTGGTGCAGCCAGCCCCCATGCCAGTACGCCTCCCAGAAATGCGATTAGCGGGAAGCCAACAAATACAATAGCCAGTATCCAAAAGAGAATTGTTGGAGCAGATTCCACTTCGTCGATAATCCAGAATACAAATTTGCGGAATGTCTTCATCGAGATACTCTCACATTGTTAAGCATGGTTAGTCTGGCTGTCCTAAATCAACCTGAATAACCCTCCAGTTGATCTCGTAACTACTGCCACAGTTTTGGCAGGTTTCGATTTGTATCTCACTTGGATCGAACACTTCAACTTCGTTGCCAGCACCGCACGTTTGGCAATTCTCAATTTGGGTAAGGAACCGTAGTGTAGTAATTAAACATTGACCCGCAGAAAAAGAGTATCGCTAAAACTAACAAAGCAATTCCAACCGTAGTCCACGCCCCGCTACGGTCGTTGCTGGCTTCTCCACAGTGAGGGCAACATTCCCAAATCTTAATTCCATAATCGATTTGACTCTCTCCATATTGATCCCAATGCTCAACTGCTTTCTCGCACGCCGAACAAGTGTTATGTGGTTGTGCTTTTTTCTTGTCTTCGAGGCGATACAGTTTTTTATTGGTGTTATTAATATTCATTTGGTAATCCAATATCGCTCTCCACAACTTCCGTAGCATTACTCCTGACTTAACTTTGCGTCAAACACCTCTACTTCATTTGAAGCATTGCAGACTGTAAAGACGACGCACTCGGTCTCGTCTTGCCTCCGACGGTTTAGGCAATCAAAGATAAAGAATAGATCGTACATCATGCAGACAACGCAGAGCAAAGGTGTTTCTGGAAGTCCCTGAACTTTTGCTGAAGGATCTCACCACCTCCAAGGATGGCGATTGCAACCGGCAACGCTTCGGACGTACCGTAAGTGAAACGGATCGAGTCCAGCGAATAGTAACGATCAGAATATTTACCAGCCGCACTTTTCACGGCGTCATGGAGTGCTCACCAAAGACTGCTCCAGATGATGAGGACGCCTACATTATCGCCTCCCCGAGCAACTGTCATCATTGCTTTCGCAGAATTGGTTGGTTGCATCTCTGCATCCTCCTCTTAGACTTATAAGCATTTCCGTTCAGCACAGTCCGCCATGCTATATCTCCTCAGCTATCCTGTGCTCGTGGCAGCTCTAGTCCTAGGAGAAAAATCTTCCCTGCTATTGATCACTGCATTACACATGAAACTAAAACGACGAAGTAAATGGCGAAAAACAATCACGCTCGTGAAAGGAAGACGTATACACTCAGCCCGAATTGTTAAGCGGAGACGAATTGCTTTTGAATGTTTAGAACAGCGACGTGTTCTTGCTAGCTTCTACGAAAACGCGGGGAACCTAATTCTAGACATTGAGCAGGCCGGGCAGGTTGTGTCCGCTGTTTCGAACGGCGACCGATATGAGTTGACACTGACAAGCGGTTCTTGGGCCGGGATAGATTCTACCGCCGTGACGGGAAGTGGCACATCCACACTTAGCGTTAGCTCCACCGGATTGGCATCTCAAAGTCGTGTCAGGCTAATAGACTCAGCTGCTGATGTGTCGATTCAGTTCAACAATAGTGGTGCAAATCACTACGCACATTCATTTGAGATTGTCTTAGATCAATCTAGCGGCGGAGAGATCAGCTTTTTCGGTAACACATCTTTTACAGGTGCTGCGGGGCTATCAGTAGATACGAATGGACGAATCGAAATCTCCGGGTTGGGAACGGCTTTGGAGTTACTTGATGGAAACCTATCGCTTTCCGCTAACGAACAGTTGGTGCCAAGCAACTTCAACGCTCCGGGGATTACGATCGACCGGGGTAGAGTAAATATAAGCGGCAGCGGAAGTCTGGAACTGTTCGGTAGAGGTGGCGGTACTGGACAAAACGCAGATGGACGGCTCAGCGGCATCTACATTGTCAACGGTGGATCCGTTACCGGAGGGACCTCACTGCCGACACACATCAAAGGTATCGGGGGAGTCAGCACTGGCCGTTACAACCATGGCGTTCATTTAAACCTGCCAGGTGAATCGGGCGAGTCGGTCATATCCTCGAGAGGCGGTAATGTGGTCGTCGAGGGATACGGAGGTGGAGTAGGCACGGCGGGGTACAACCAAGGAGTTGTTATTCAGCACGGTAGTGTGGTTAGTGCGGGAGGTAATGGTAGTGTTACTGTCACTGGGACTGGGGGTTTAAGCGATGGCCCATATGACTTGGGTGTGAGCGTTAGTTCGTACGTCTACGGAGAAGGTAGGATCACATCAGCTGGTGGAGATGTTGTTGTTAAGGGGACAGGAAGTGGTGTCGCCAACACGTCTTCTGCCAAGAATTATGGGGTGGAGGTGATTTACGGCGGAGAGATTACCGCCGGTGGTAGTGGAAGCGTCTCGGTGGAAGGCACGGGTGGCTTAGGGGTAGGTGACAAGAATCATGGAATCTATGTTTGGAACGCATCGCCTCTCGATAATTCACCTTCAAGGATTCATTCAGCTTCCGGCTCGATATCAATTACTGGATTCGGTGGGGGCACGCAAACTTCTGCTGAGAATAGCGGAGTGGTTATTGCTAAAGGTGGGTTGATCGAAGGTGCTTCCAATAGTCTCTTGGAGGTGCAGGGTTTCGGAGGTAGTGGTTCGGGTGATGAACATCAGGGGGTACTCGTTCACGGAATTTATTCAGCCGACCTCCGCTCCACCATCTCTTCATTTGGAGGGGATATTGTTATCCACGGTAACGGTGGAGGAATCGGGCTGTCAGCGTACAATCGAGGAGTCTCGGTATTTAATGGCGGTCGAATCGAGGCTGGCACTTTAGGGGCTATCGACATTACGGGAATCGGTGGGAACTCCGACGGACCTTTTAATTTGGGCGTGAGTGTGAGTTCATACTTAGGTGATGTAGGGGAAATTAAAACGAGCGGCGCGGATATATCAATTACTGGAACCGGAGTAGGTTCTGCCGCTAGTACTTCGAGACGAAATTATGGTGTCGAAGTGGCTTTTGGGGGAGAAATTAATACGAGTGGTGTTGGAGCAATCACCATTGAAGGAATTGGTGGTTCTGGAGATGGTGATTTTAACCACGGTGTTTTTATCTGGGAGTCAAATCCACTAACTGGCGAGGTGTCCCAGGTCAAAGCAGACAGCGGTACGGTTACAATTTCTGGATCAGGTGGAGAACGTATTGGTTCGACAAGGAACGACGGGCTACGCCTCAGGGACGCTGGGAAGGTTCACAGCAATGGAAATGTCATTGTCAATACAACTTCCATTGACAGCGAATCGAGCAGTTTTGGGATGCATCTGCTTGGCCCAGAAGTCAGTATCACGGCCGGATTGGATGCTGTCCTTGAGATAAACACAAATACTGCGAAATTCGATAACAACCCAACGGACTTATCGGCCGGGGAAATTGTTTTCAACGCCACGAATCTAATCTCTGAGATTAATGGCTCATCTCCAGAGCTTTCTTACAACCAGATTGATTTGAATGGTGTCGTAAGTTTTAACGATGTAAGCCTGCGACTACTCGGTGAACATACAGGTCAAGGGGATTTCGTACTAATTAGTAACGATAGCGTGGAGCCTTTCGTTGGTGGATTAAAATATTTTGGTTCCGATGTGATCCTCGGCGAGGGAGGCTTATTATCTTTCAACGGTACGACTTTCCTTGCAACGTACGTTGGAGGAGATGGAAATGACTTCGAAATTAGAGCCATCAATCTGCCGCCGGAAATAGATGATATTATCGGGCTGAATTCTACCGAGGACAGTGGACTACAGACTGTTCAGTTGAGTGGTATCGCGGCTGGAAATATAGAATCACAGCCATTGAGGGTCACTGCATCCAGTAGTGATCCCGAGCTGATCACCGCCCTCGACGTCACATATCAAAGTCCAAACACCATTGGTGAATTGTCTTTCATACCTGGCGATGATCGTTTTGGGACTGCGACGATTACAGTATCGGTGGAAGATGGCGGCCTTGATCGTGATCTGTCAACTAATTCCGACAACGCAACATCAAGCGTGACATTTAGCGTTATCATCAGCCCATCACCGAGTGTTGCAGTTAACGATTTTGCATCATTTCCGTTTGAGGCTCCCAGCGAACGGATTCTTACCAAGGAAGCATTGCTCGCAAATGACACGCTAGGCAATGGTGAATCGCTGGACACCGTCACGATCACCGCCGACTCGACCTCAACGAGCGGTGGAACGATAAGTGTTGATGGAGATCAGCTCACCTACCGGCGTCCTGCGAGCTGGTTCTCGGGGCTCGACACCTTCAGCTATACGCTCAATGATGGTGGCAGTACCTCCACTGCGACGGTTTCAATCCTCAGTGGGCTGCAAGGAGATTCGCTTACCATCACACTTGAACCTGGACGTGATCATGAGGTGACACTGCAGTATTTCGATGACTTGCTTGTCATGCTTGATCATGTGACACAAGAGACACTTCTCAACATCCCAAGAGAGTTGGTGCCAGCGAATATTGACGTGATTGGGGCTCCGGCTAATTCCAACAACGTGATTTTTAGTGAACTGAGTGGTTCAGAGCCGAGCGAATCATCCTCCTCTTGGTCTTATCTGGGTGGCTCCGCAAATGACAAACTCACCGTCCTTGGAACCGGCAGCCAGTGGGCTTGGCTATCATCAGATCCTCAGGTCGCGAACGACGTAATCGTAGATGTTAGGCTACTGACGACATTGATTGATAGCTATACGATGATCGCGGTGGAGAGGGTTAGCGTTAGACAGGTAGATCGAGTGGAGATCTCTGACCCATATTTACAGGTAAAGGATTCCGCATTCGAGCTTTCGTCAAACCAACCATTTAACCTACCTAATAGCACGACACTCAGCGGTGGAGGGATCATCTCACAGACACCTGTCGGATTGCATACTGCAGAGTCAGTCATCGGACGTGGACAGATTGATGCGGTGTTTACAGGTGGTGTTGGTTCCCTGATCAGGGCCACTGGTGATCTCGTTATCGGCAGTGCTTCCGATTCTGATGGGTTCCGATCGGATGGACGTCTAGAAGTTGGTGTCAACACAGTGACCTTGCTCGATACCAATCAAGCTAGTCTTGGCGAGCTAACCACACTTGGTGATGGCATTTCGCACGGTACTCTAATCTCAGATCACGGAATAGCTATTAGCTTTACAGGTAACGTTGAAGGCTATGGCACAATTCAGACAGACGCCGACGGAACCGTCATCAATAACGGAAACATCATCGGAACCTCTTCAGAACAGCCCATCACAATCAACTCCCGAGTCAAAGGCGTAGGAACGTTCGACAACGTCGTGATGAATGGTGAGTTCACTCCTGGTTTCAGTCCTGCTCTTTGGACGAGTGGTACCGTTGCCTACACCGACTTGAATCGCTTTGTCATCGAACTCGGTGGTAGACTGGCTGGTGCCGAATTTGACCGCGTCGAGCATTACCTCGCGAAGCTAGGAGGAACGCTCGACGTTCAGCTGATCGATGGCTTCAAGCCATCCCTTGGTGATCTATTCGAAGTGATCACATCTGAGCAACCCTTCGAGGGTGACTTCAGCCAGATCCTCTTACCTCTGGAAGAGAACGGTGTCCGGATCCGAGAACTGCTGGGCCAGCATGGGATCGAACTGGAGACTGTATTTGACGTTGCTGACACGCTTGAGGTACTCAAGTCTCAGATTGCTGACTATCAGATTGCCGGCCATGACGGCAGTGGCTTGAAGGTCCAAGGTGACCGTTTCAGAGCGTTTGTGACAAGTTTGCATCAGTTTGTTGCTGAGCATCCATGGCACACGCAACAACTTGAACTAGAGGCTGGAAAGCTTGTCCAGTTAGCAACAGATGGCGTCAACTATCTGATCATCGAGGGCAGTAATTGGAAGAATTTTGTAGAACCTTCCGATGTAAATAATGACAAGCACGTTACTGCTCTCGATGCACTGACGGTGATCAACGAACTCGGACGACGCAGCCATAGTGCCGATCTCACGTCCGAGCTCATTGACGCAGCGATATTAGTGACCGGCGAAGGTCACTTCTACGATCAGAACGGTGACGGAAAATGCACCGCACTAGATGCCCTCCGTGTGATCAATGATCTTGCGCGAAGTAGCGTTAGTGGCGAAGGAGAAGCCGTAACGGCCGATTACTTGCCAGGTGGCTCAGACGCTGTCTGGTCACATGACGCTGAATCCTATGAAGATCCGTTCGAATCCGAGTTTAAGGAAACGGACGTTATCTACAGCGATGCTGATCCTGAAACCTCTCACGCTTCAGACAGTCCAGAAGACCTTGTCTACGCGACGGTAGGACAGGAGAGCACGGAGGCAGTAGATTCACTACTCAGTGATCTCGAGGACTGGTGGAAGTGATAGCCACCCCCAAACACCCCATATCCTCGCAAGATTCTGTGAACTGGCCGCGGTCGGTAGCAAGGGATGCACCTACAAAATCAGGGGGTCTTTCACACATGCAGACAGCGATGCACTTTTACTTTCACGATGCTGTCTACACTTGTGCGTAAAACCCCGTGTTTTTGATACATGTGTAGACGGGGGGAAGCGTTGGATATCGAAAACGAATTTGTCTTCTGGCGTTAAACCGATTGGCTCGGACTGAATCCGGCACAGCAGGCGTAGACTACGCCTAGTCAAGAAGTGCCTTACCGCTCGCCAGAAATATTTTTCTGTTCACACCAACTTCGATCATTGCCGTCGCCGGATTCCACAACCTACTCGAGTCGCGACTGAAAGTGCAAAAGTCATGTGACGTGATTCGCAACCTATTTGAATCTGGCATCCTATTCGGTCGCATCGACTGATCAGCACCTCGCCTTAATGGCATTCTCGATGGCGGCTTCGTCGTATACAGTAGGCACGCCGCCCGGACGTAGTTTCCCATAGTGAACACGACCGACATCTAGCGAGAATACTTACTATGCTGACTAAGGTACAAATTGAAGTCAACTTTTCGAAAACCGATCAAACTTAAACCGGTGACGAAGGTTTTGTTTTGCCTTTGTGGTGTTGTACTGGTAGCGTTCGGTGGTTGGTTGTTTTTTCTGTCCGGAGAGGGTCCGACGTTGAATCCTTGGCTGCAAGCAGTTGGCTTCTTTGTATTCTTGATTGGCGTTGCCCTATTTGTGATACCTGCAATGGATGAAAACCAGTCGTGGAGGTGATCTTATACCGGGCTGAATGTTGCTAAACGCTCCAGATCCCGATAGGCTCGTGTCGCCTGTGTGACTGCGAGTAATCCAAAGGAAAGCCGAGTGTTACGAAACCGAAAATTCCAACTGTCCTTGGGTGCTGCGTGGATCGTAGGCTGGATTATTTTTGCCATGACCGTAGATCCTCACAGTCAGTGGGTGATCGGCGGGTCCGGTCCCGAGAATGGTCCTATCCGTGGTGTAGACGCAGTTAGCCTTGTAGCTATCCCGCTAGGACTATATGCGGGTTTCTTCTACTTTTCGTCGCTCGATGAGAACAAATAAGCACAGCAGAACGCGGGGAAACGGATGACCTCGTGAAATGCCGGCTACACAACTACTGAGCTAGCTAGGACACGATATACGAAACGCTGACCGCTCAAAGCCAGCGTACCGGATTGACTTGGAGTAACGACGCCAAGCCCATCAGGAGGATGTTTTGAGTGCTACAAAAGCTCTCGAGCGTTCCGACTCACCGCGGGCGTGCCAGCTCACACAGAGTCGCTGAGTTACCCTGTAAGCGATCGAATCAAACTCAGATCGCTGATTCTCGCTGAGTGCAACTCTAAGCTCTCTCCTGTATCCAAAAATCGCAGACTGCCGGATCGATCCGAGGTAAGCCACAATCGTTTCCGGTGAACTGGTGAAAGTCGATGGCATGACGTTCACAAATTCAGCCAAAACACCTCATATCCGCGGAAGATTCTTTGATCTGGCCGCGGTCGGTAGCAAGGAATGTCACTACAAAATCAGGGGGTGTGGTCACGTCTTACAGCAGCAATGAACTTTTACTTGCACGCTGCTGTCTACACTTGTGCGTAAAACGCCGTGTTTTTGATACATGTGTAGACGGGGCCTCAATGCTCAAATGATTACGTGATGTGACACCTTATCTCTGCCACATGATATAACGCCATCGAATTGACCAATCTGGCCTCCGAGGTGCAGGTCTATCTCGCTAAGTTAAGCCTGCCAAATAAAGACCTAACTCGCTAACAACAACAGTGCAAAAAAGAGAGCGTTTAACATGTAAACCGCACGACGGGGCAAGCTTCTCATTAACAAAAAAGAGAACGAGCGAGAGCAAACCATATCCAAGCTGATTCAATTTGAGAATTTACTTTTATAATTAGTAGCTCGATTTGTCGCTTCTGCTTGCTCTGTAACTGAAAGTTCCCCTTTCAATTTATCGCACATTTTTTTTGCAACTTCATCACCTGCTTCCGCAGCCAAGCTCAACCAAGCATACGACTCAATTGGGTCTCTATTCGTCACTCCACCTTCGTAGAGAATCTTACCTACAAGGCGTTGTGCAGTGACGACGCCCTGCTGCGCTGCTTTGAGATCCCATTTAAAGCCCTCCTTGAGGTCTCTCTCGACACCTTGGCCGGTACGGTAGCTATGCCCAACAACGGCCTGAGATGATGAGTTACCAAGTTGTGCTGCTAGCAGATCCCACTTGAATGCATCAGCAGGACGTGGGGTACCACCCTCACCGCCACGTAAGATATGGCCGAGCGTTGCCATCGCCGCGACATCTCCACCATTAGCCCTTTGAATGAGGAAACTGACTCTTGCGTCATCTAGGTCTCCCGTTGATGAAATTGGAACAGCAGATTTTCGGTCCAACTCATCTTGCGGCAACGTTTCTAAGGACCCGTTCACTGCTATCGTTTTTCTGCCTTCTTCGATAAAGCTGGCAAGCTCGTTATCCTCGGGGGCGTTCTGCGATTGCCATTTGATTGATTTATCCAACAGAATTTTTGCTGCGTCTTTTTCTCCTCGATGCCACTTTGCCATTCCAATAAAAATCCAGTTGTGCGGAATGTCTGCGCCAAGGTTAACCGAATCCTCCAAGGCTGTAATAGCTTCATCCCACATCTCATTTCGATAGAGGGCAACTCCAAGAGTATTCAAATTACCTAGGTTATCTTGCTGCAATTGACAAGCTTTCCGAGCCGCCAGCATCGCCTCTCTTCGACCCTTGAACTCGCCATTCTCATCAGGATGGGTAACTAAGGCCCACGCCAGATTGTTGTGGGCTACCGCATTGGCTGGATCGGCCTTGATGGCACTACGGAATAGTACTAATGCATCGTCAACGTTCCCATTTCTGATTTCAATATCGCCCAAACCAGTCAACGCGGGGCTGTATTCTCTATCGACTTCTAAGGCCCGTTGAAAGTAATCTGCAGCCTCATCGAGGTCCCCTGATCGCATTGAAAAACCACCTAACTGCGAAAGGCTCTGCGCCAGTTTCGTGTTTGGGCTCATCGCTGCTTTAGGTCCTGAAGGTCGTCCAGCGATTGCCGGGTCACCTGTCGTTTCGCTTTCGCCGTAAAGGTTACGGAGGAGCCCTTCCAACTCACCACCTCGCGCATTCCTAGAGACGACCTTACCCTCGCGGTCAACTAAGATGCACGCCGGAAGTCTGGTGAGACCGTACCTTGCCGCATTTGGATTTCTGGTGCCTGATTCGATTGGATTGAGACTACGTATTACCGGCCAAGGAATATCTTGAGAAACCATGTAGTCCTGATAATCCCCAAGATTATTGTCCACGTTCACACTGATTACATTGAATCCCCTGTCTCCATATTCATCCAGTTTTCGTTTCAGATCGCGATGAACAACACGGCAGGGCTGACACCAACTTGCCCAATAATCGACTAGGACTACATTCCCGCGGTAAGAATTCAAATTGACAACTTCACCATCAACCGTAGTGCCCTCAATTTTCATGGGTTTGCCCACCAATGAGATCCACGCCGCCTTGCCACTCATTCTCGACGCCATGTTCCTGAGCCCAATGTCGCTTGATTCGCTCATTCGATCCGCAAGTAATTCATAAAGTTCTCCGAGTTGCTTCTCTTTTCCACTACGCTCCAACGACTCAATAAAAATGTTCGCAGCTTGGTGAATATCTTGATCATAGTTCCGTTGGGAAATTAACATTCCAAAGTCGGAAAGCATTATTCCAATGTCAGACGCATCGAGCCCGGAAACAGATCTGAATTGAGCTTTCAAATCGGCAAGTGCTTTAAGCCAAAGCAATTCCGGATTCGCTTGATTTCCTGAAGCGAAAGCTGTTGGTGCCGGGTAACTATTCAACTGTTTTCTCGCCGAATCAACTTCTGAAATCGTTCTCGAAACGATGCTTAGTTCCCTCGCGAATTCTTTTTCATACTCTCGAAAGTCTCCCTTCTCCCTAGTATCGGCAAGTCGCAGCCAATCTGATTGACCACATATAAAATTCGCTAAACTGCAAATGGCATCGGCTTTACTGTTGTCTTTTGAATACACGTTTGAAACCGGCAAATCTTTTGTGCCTTGAAGTGCAAGATGCAGTGCTTCATTGACCTGTTTGTCGTCTCCTATATTCCTCCATGCACTAGCTAACCTAAGGATGTCAGCGATACCGGTAGCCCTCAACTCTGGTTCAGACCGTTGGATCGCACTTAGGCACTTTCGTAACGACGATGTCGCAAGGTCTGAATTACCTGACTGGTGCAAGTCGGGAATGGTTTGAATCAGAAATCGAATATTATTGCGATAGCGGCTAGAACCATTTTCAGGTGTAGGGTCAGGTTCCTCAATAAGAGCCAGCAACTGGTCAACAGCGATTTCGTAATCTGCCTTGATTGAAGCAAGGATCTCTAGTTCAGAGTCGGCTGAACCAGCCTCCCTAAAAAGTTTTGCCAGTCGGACCAGTTTGGAAAACTTGTAAGTTGAATCATTCAAACTGGAATATTCGTCCAGCAATGAGTTCAAGAGAGCTAACGCCTTAGGAATTTCGTTCCGCTCAATCAGCAAAGCGGCTACTTTCTCAAATGCATTTGATTTGGATGGGGAAGGAGCCTGTTCAATATCCGGCATAATGGAATCGATGCTATCAACGTTAGCTAACGGAATCGCCAGATTGGTTAAGAGTTGACCAGATATACGTTCATCGTCGAGATTTCGAACCCATTGGAGGGCCAGCCGCAGCCGGTCAGTTCCTCCAGCAATATCGCCAGCCTTAATCATCGACTCTGCCAGCACCAACTCACTCTGCTGTCGGATTTGATATGTGTAAGGAGCGAGACGACCAAGTGAATCATTCACTTCACTAATATCACCTGCCAGATTAACTGCGGCCGGTATCTCACCGAGTTTCGCAAAAGCCGAAATTAACAAGCTCTCTTTTTGAAGGCGTTGGTCGCGGCTGCTGTATTCTTTAATCGTGATCAACGCATCATCCAGCAGTTTTAATGCATTGGATTTGTCGCCTGCGAGCCCTAGCGGAACAGCAAGCTGAATCTTCTCTTCAGGTGATAACTTACGTGTTATGCCTGAGCCGGAGGGGCTCGCCGAGGAATTTAGGTTTGCGACAATCGAGGCAATCTCTTCCTTCGAAATCTTCTCCCACGCTATCCCGTCGAGCAATTGCGTCTTCGCCTTAAGGTTGTCCAGAGTTGTCGCCAAACTCACTAGGAGACTATTCGGGCTAGAGTAATATCTTGGATCTATGAAAGTTGCATCAGACGACGGTTCATTACGTGCCTTCACACCATTCCAATCAACCGAACCAACTAGCCGCGCGACGCGACCTGATGGTGATAAGTCGGTTGCGACATTGCCTTTGCCTTCATCAAAACTGAAGACCGCCAAGGTGTTTTCATCAGCCTTAAACTTGTACTCGGGCGTGAAATTTTCGTCATACCTAGGGGCGGACGAAATCCGAACGGAATCAATGAGGCCCGCGTAAAACTCACCCAGACCGGTTTTCGTTGAGGCTGCTCCGAGCAGGACTGTTGATTCTGGCAGTTGAATACCGGAAAGGTCAATTCTTCCCTCTTGCTGCTTTTCACCATCGAGAAAAAGTGCAATCGTTTTCCCATCAAAGACACCGGCTATGTGCGATGTCTTTTTGATGCTGAGCGGTTTTTCGGTTCGGAGCACTCGGTAACGCACGCCATCATGAATTTTTAATTTACAGTAACCATCATAAACTCCAAGTGTCGCACCAAACTGCGTCTCGCTGCCAATGACTGCGTTGTCTCCTTCTGAGTCACTGGGTTTCACCCACGCTTCGATTGTAAAAGGTAGACTCGCGCACTGCCGAATATCAGTGGTTAGATAAGCACCTTCCTCACCATTCATAGAAACAGCCTTTTGGCCGAGAGAAATGAGTCCCTCTGGTCGCTTGTAACCCCGAGTGGAATTGGGAACTTGCAATGATGCACGATTTTCGCTTAGCGTTAAATCGTTGATCGAAAAATCAGGTAACACCTCTGCCCAAAGTTTCTTATCACTTGCGTTAAACCGATCCTCCGGCCTTAGCACAAACGACCATAAGGAGGCTTCATACGATTCACTAGATCCATCTGGTTCCTGAGCGTCCGTTTTGCACAAAAACAAAGCTCGACCCTCGAGATCCTTCACAAATACTTTCTGGAGAGTAAAGTCGATTTCAGTCTCATCAGCAGGGTTCGTTTCCAATCTTTGGATTCGTTGACAAGCAACTAAGACGCCATCGTGCAACCTAACATGTTGGTCGAATTGTGATGACTTCTTCTCAACCCCTCTCCCATACAGCGAACTAAGGATCGATTTCGAATACTGCATTTCCTCAGGCTTGCTAATAAGCAACTGGTAGGTTCCGGGCTCAAGGTTCCTTGCAACACCGCTGAACGAAACATTGTCGGCTTGCTGCTCGATGCGAAGAAGCCCAAATTGTTTGCCACTCCGTACAGTGGCTCGCATTGGGATCGAGATATTTGAGGAAGAGGGTAGTGTGGGCAACCGATCTGCGTCAGGACTTTCGATATCAAGTGTCGTTAAGTTCGCGAGTCTCAGATTGCCAAGTGCTCTTTTCTTTGACTCAATTATCCCCACGATGCTTTCCGCCAGGTCTAACTCAGCTTCAGAAAAACTGTCTTTTATGGTTCCTTGCGTTCTCTCCAACTTGCCTGATAGCACGAGCAGATGAGCAATCCGTTCAACGCTTGCAATCAGCTTTTTTGCGCCGAGAATTTCTTTGGCTATATCCAATGAATCGCGAAGGGCAGCGAACGCGTCTGAGCTCTTTCCATTTTGTCTAAAAAATTCAGCAACCTCGCTTAAAGCAGCGGACTTCTCACTCGGGTCTTCAAGCAAGTCGCGAATGACTCGCTTAGCTTCCTCGTACTTCTCAATCTTGGCGTACTCAATTGCGATTATGGAGACATGTTTTGGTCGTCCCTGTGGTGCAAGGGTTTCGACAATATTGCAACAAGTTGTTAGAGCTTCCTCAATTATCTCAGCGTTTCCATTGGCAGCGGTGGCACTTGCTATAAGCAGCAATTGACCGATTTGCTGAGACGGAACCCCACTCTCGGTGGCAAGCATCAGTGCATCACGAACTGCGGTATCCGCCTCGGTGGTTTGTTGATTTTTATACATCTCTTTGATTATCGAACACAGGCTCGCGGTCGTTAGATGCGTCTGATCAATCAGTTTGGCCGAAGCCAATGCTTGCATGAACGATTCACCGGCAGCCAACGAGTCACCACCCCGCGTTTGATTTTTCGCGATGTCCAACCATACAGATGAGTGCCAAAACTCAGCTTCGGAGGAACGCAATCTTTCAGCAGCTTCCTCAAGCAATTTCAGGCTGCGTTCAATGCCGCCGATTTCAAGATGTACTGATGCTAGGGTTACCGTTCCCATGGCTGACACCATGTTTGAGTCGCTCTGATTTAAATCTTCTTCGAACTTGGTAATCAACGGGAGAAGGTAAGTTGACTGATCCTCCCCTAGAGAAGCAACAAAATCATTGGTGCTAAACAGAAGAGTTAGCTGGTCTACTTCCTTTGCAATTTGCAACGCTCTATTGGCCATGCCGGCCTTTGCGTAGGCACGTGCCAATAGACTGCGTGCCTGATCAGCCCTTGAATCCATAAACTTTGGCAGCAACTCTGATGCCTGCTCGATCGATTCAGCTGCTAGATTGCGTTCACTAGATTCACTAAGAGAATTAGCAATCACGAGCAAAGCCTTGAAGCGTTCAAAGTCATCGTCAATTTCCGATATCAGCCCAGCAATCGACTCCAAGGCTTTTCGGTTACCTGCTACTTCAGCTAGCGACGAGATACTTTGAACCAATTGAGCTGTATCTTGGGATGATCCCATGCCGAATTCATCACTAACACGATGTCTCCAAAGCGCAACTGAACTGTCAATATCCTCGGATTTACTGAGACTTAATTGAAGCTGTTGTGTGATCTGATTACGAATCCTCGCATCGCCCACCAATGAGAGAATCCGAAGTGCTCGCTGTGAGTCAAGTTTGAAAAGCGACGGCAGCACACCCGCCAATCTGGTGAATGCGGAAAGGGGATCTTTCGCCAATCGCTCGGTGCGTGAATATGCCAAATCAAGAAAGCGATTGGCTAAGTCTTCACGCTCCAATGATTTAAACAGACTGGAAATCTCAAGTAACTGGCGGATGTCTCTCCGGCCTTGATTCGCTTCAGTAACATCGGCAGCCTCCATCAGAACAGAGAGTGCTTTCCTCTCCTGCTTGCTTTCTATTAGCTGCCGGCTGAGAGTTATCAAGTCACCAACTTTGCCTCCATCTTCTTGGTGCTGTTCGATGAAAAACATCGCCAATTCAAATGGTGTTAGAGCCTGCCCTTGGGGTTGAGGTTGTGGGACGAATGGCTCCGCTGAACCAGTGCCATGTACGATATCGCCATCTCGATTTACTTCGCTTGATTGCGTGGCGAGTTCCTTCCCTCGTTGGGCGCCGACGTGCGTGCCCCGATGTTGTTCACAGCCCCCAACAAGCAAGAGCAATAAAAGGAATAGCTTGCTAGATAATCGCACGGTATCCAGTTGAGTCATGATAGAATCCTGAGAACAATACAGAGGTTGTGATCTCACGAGGATTTTCACAACACCGCATCACACGCCTTCATGCAGTGCAACCCCGAACCAAGAGAGCAAGTTAGTTTATTGATTTCGCTCAACAACAACCTATCACAGATATGAATTTGGATGGTGCGATTCATAACGCGGTGACACCTTTCGACGAGTCTTTGTAGGTGTTTTGGTCGTCACATAGGACTCAGGGGTGCCATGCTTCCCTAGTTAGAAGTCTTGGTAGTCGAGCCTGACTACAGCCCGTCCGCTGACATGGAACTGGTAGGCCGGAGCGGGAGATTTAGGACGCGGCGTGGGACACCTCTCATTTCGCAGTAGTCGACTACTGCATAACGATTGAAAAGGTGATCCGCACGCCACATTAGCGGTAATCCCTAAGCTGGGATTTCGGAATGACTTACAGTAAGTGGGCGATACAGAATTCGAATCTGTGACCTCTGCGGTGTGAACACAGCGCTCTAACCAACTGAGCTAATCGCCCGATTTATCTTCAATGCCTGCTGTCTCTTGAACTCACTCTTGTTTCATACAAAGTGCATTCTCTCACAGAACATTCGACGCAATGTAATCGACAGGCATATCCACTGCGTTGCATCGCGATACTCAGATTGTAACTCGCACGGTTTTTCGCTGACAACCGTACAATATGCTTTTGTCCTCCTACATGAAGAATGCAACTGGACGCCGTCAACGCCATCCGATTGAGAATCAACCGCGACCCAAGTAACTGCATCCATCAACCGAAAAACAGCAATCACCAAATCGCCTTTGAGAACGAGTGATGCTCTTGCGGTTCTCCTCTCGACGCTACCACCTAAACATCGTCGCAATGCGGTCTTGGCACGGAGTTAATAACAGGAAGCGTTTTAAAGAGCCGAAAACCAAGCTTCATAAGTCGATGCTTAAAGAATCGCTTCGGATAAACGATTAAGCTCGGAACAGAAATGCAAGAGCGTTACCGGTGTTCCGCATTGTCATCTCAAGACGAGTCGGATCGTACCAATCGACATTTCGGTTATGGCCGCTCGCACCGACCCAAAACAGCGACCGACCTGAAACAGCGACCGACACAGAAAACCGATCAACCCAGAAAAACGACCGATCTGGAGTCCCCTCTCCCAAAATTCGGTCGCTTGCAAATTTTAAATGTCTTGCGGCGAATGATCGCACGCCAAGTGATCAGCGTTGTTGATTCATCAAGAAACAGGAGGTTTGAATTTGGGAACCGATGGCCCGCTCACTTCCTCTTCCTCTTCATCCTTCGCCACATCGGTGACGGCACTCTCAATGGAAGCCATCGTCTTCTTGGCTTCATACTCAGCAACTTTGAACTGCTGCTGCACTTCATTGATCCCGCGGCGAAATTCTCGGTAGCTACCACCAAGCTTTCTCGCTACGTCGGGCAGGTTGCCTCCGAAGAGGATCACTGCAACAACGCCGATCATCACTAGTTCAAACGGACCTAGCCCGAACATTTCTAGTTCTGCTCGTCTTGAGAGTCGGACTGATCATCATCAGCAGTCGTTTCGCTCATTCCACGCTTGAACTCGTTGGTACTTCGTCCAAGATTCCGCATCAATGTCGGAAGCTTTGAACCACCGAATAAAAGAAGGATGATCAAAGCAATCACGACCAACTCGGGAAGCCCCGGTGCGCCGATAGCAAGTGGTAACAGATTCATGGAGGGTTCTCGATGGATTCAATTTTGCCAGCCGATGATTCGCATCACAGACGTGAACGAGCATCAAACCAGTTTAACAAAAATGGGGGGATATTCGAAAGCAAATTAACTTTCGAGTTGAGTCTGGAAGCGTTTCACTACTGAGAGCACCTCACAAATAAGAGATTCCGCAATGCTCGCTTCCGTTGGGCTCGCAGTGGATGCAATTCTATTTGCTCGGGCTAACTCTTCAAAGACCGTGAAGCAATACTGATTAATCAACCGTATCTTCGACGTTCCCTTCATACCGATTCTAACGGTTGTAACGATTATGCCGGTTAGGAAACGTTTTACGGCATAGTCTGGGCTGCCTCACCAATCCTATGGAGTACAAGGGCATCGGAAAGATCGCACCGAGGAGATCGCAGTAAGAACGCGCAAAACCATTCTCGCACGACATCGGGGACTTGACTTTTAGGGCATCGTGAGTGACACTTTTGCTAAATGAGATTGGTTCTCAATAGCGAAAAGGTTGCCGTGACTACCACACTCGATCAGCTCAAACCGGGCCAAAAGGCTGAAATCCTTCAAATCCACGGGGTGGATGGTATTGCCTCACGCCTTCGGGAGATGGGTTTCGTAAGAGGGGAATTGGTCAAGTTCCTCCGAACAGCGCCTTTTGGAGGTCCGGTAAAATGCGCGATCCATGGCTCACGGATTGCCGTTCGTGGCGGGGAAGCGCAACGAATCATGGTTCAATTACTTGGTTAAACCGACCGGCTGCCCCCTTCTTGATCGCGTCTCCATATCTCGAGCCGATCGCCGATTTTCTCATTCCCCTCCTGTCATGTCCCCCCTGACTCCACTGTGCCCATGATGACATCCTCGAGCGTGGGAGTTAGTTCGGCACGAGTTGCTTTGGTAGGAAATCCGAACACAGGAAAAAGCACTCTCTTCAATGCACTGGCAGGTCTCAGTGTTAGGACCGGCAACTACCCCGGCGTCACCATTGAAAAGAAAATCGGTCGCTGCTTCATTCCGGGTGCGTGCGTCATTGACCTGATAGACTTGCCCGGCACGTATTCGTTAGCACCCCGATCGCCAGATGAACTCGTCGCAGTTGAAGTACTCACTGATAAAGCGAATCGAGAGCCGCCAGTCGAGTTGATTGTTTGCGTTGTCAATGCATTGATGCTTCAACGCAATCTGTTCCTAGTGAGCCAACTGCTCGAACTTGGCAAACCGCTGATTGTCGTCCTCAACATGATGGACTCGGCAAAGTCGCGCGGCATCGAAGTTGATGCAAAAAAGCTATCCGACAGCTTGGGCGTTCCTGTGATCCCAACTTGTGCAACCAAGAGAGAGGGACTAGACAAACTAAGAAGTAATATTGCATCGATCCTGAACTCCACGGAAACAGACACCCAACGCGTTCAGATTTTGCCGACGAGGTTCTACGAAACCAGAGATGAGTTTCGCTCGGAACTGATTCAAGAGATCGGCAACCGCCACTCGGACTACGGCTCTGCCGACACAAGTCGTTCCTCAAACGCCAACGATGTGCACGGCAATCTCAGTGATTATCTCAGCGAAGACTACTTTGTCGAACGCATGCTACTGGATCGAGAGGGTGCATCCGAGAAACGCTTGATCGAAACACTCGGCGGACCGGGCCGCACCATTTTGGAGCACTGGCGTCAGACACTTTCGGATCGAGTCGGAGATGCGACCGAGATGGAGTGCAACGCTCGGTACGACTGGGCCAAAGAAAAACTTCGGGGTGTCGTGCATGGCAGCGCCGAGTCGGGCGAAAGCTTGACGGATCGGATCGATGCGATTTTGACACATCGCTGGATGGGAATTGTCGCATTCGTTTTGATCATGTTCCTTGTCTTCCAGTCGATTTACACGGTCGCCTCTTGGCCGATGGATCTGATCGATGAAGGTACCGGATTGATTTCCGATTTCATTAGCAGCCGAATCGGACCAGGAATGCTCCGTAGCCTTCTCACCGATGGAGTGATTGCTGGCGTTGGCGGCGTGCTGATCTTCCTTCCACAGATCGCACTACTGTTCCTATTTCTCGCGATCCTCGAAGACTGCGGCTACATGGCACGAGCGTCTTTCCTCGTCGATCGCCTCATGTCTCTATTCGGTCTCAGCGGAAAATCCTTTCTGCCAATGATGAGCTCATTCGCATGTGCCGTTCCCGGTGTAATGGCGACACGCGTGATTGAGAACCGCAGAGATCGTTTCGCAACGATCATGGTTGCTCCGTTGATGAGCTGCAGCGCGAGGCTACCAGTCTACCTCCTCCTGATCTCTGCATTCATCCCATCTGGAAGCCTCTTTGGTGGCGTTCTCTCACTACCGGCACTCGTCCTAATGGCGATGTATGCGGTCGGTGTTGTCGTCGCAATCCCAGTCTCCCTCGTCCTGAAGTGGACTCTGCTCCGTGGCGAGGCGGCACCGTTCGTGATGGAGCTACCGGACTACAAGATGCCTTCGATCCGTGTGGTGTTATTCCGAGTGTGGGAAGCCAGCCGAGCGTTTGTATTGCGAGCCGGCACACTCATCTTTGCCGCGACGATCATGATTTGGTTTGCCGGTTACTGGCCTGGTGATCATACGCGTGAGCATGAACTTGAAAGACAAATTGAGTCCGGCGAAGCGACCGAAACCTTCATCGCCGACGCGCAAGCCGAACTGCGTGTTATCAAAACTGATTTGCTCGAGACGAGCGTCTTGGGCAAAACAGGTCACCTCATTGAACCCCTCGTTCACCCTTTGGGCTGGGACTGGAAGATTGGTGTGGGGGCAATTGCCAGTTTCCCCGCCAGAGAAGTGATCATCGCCACACTTGGGACGATCTACAGTCTTGACGGTGACGAGGATGAAGAGGGACTCATCGGGGCAATCCGCTCCTCGACGTACCCAGACGGAACACCTGTCTACACCATCCCCGTCGCGTTATCGATCATGGTCTTCTTTGCGCTCTGTGCGCAATGCGTCAGCACATTGCTGGTCATCCAGCGTGAAACCAATTCTTGGCGTTGGCCAGTACTTAGCTTCACCTACATGACACTCCTTGCTTACTTTGCGGCGATGCTCACGTATCAAATTGGCACGAGATTCTTTTAGCAATTAATCGTATCGAGGATGTATCATTGGACTGGCAGCAAATCGCATCGATTAGCATTGTTGCTTTTGCGGCAGCTTGGCTGATACGGCATGCTATTGCAGTGATTCGGTCAAGCAGGAGAGGTGCGACTGTTGGTAGTTGTAATGGCTGCCATCGAGCCAATGACGCGGTGAAGCGAACCACCCTTGTCTCAATCACTCGCACAAACGCCTCCACAGTGGATCGCGACGATTCCTCAGTGGGAAGATGATGCGAACCCAAGCGGTTCGTTTGAAAGGTTTGCTGCGCCCGACTCCGCTGCAAACACTGACGCCGTTGCAAACGTTGCTTTGGATCCGCAATGCCCTTACGTGGAAGGCTTTTGTCTAGATGAAGGAAACGGAAAATCGCAGCGGCGGAAAGCTGAGCCGATTCATCGAAGGTCTCGAACGCGGACAGAGCGTCAACAATCGTTTGATTCAAGGACTACTTCGGGCTTGTGTTTTAGCGTGGTTCTGCTGGCGACAACTACGCCGACATCGCGCCGAAGGAATGGCTGCGGAACTAACCTACCGAACCGTCTTCTCGCTCATCCCCGTGCTCGTGCTGGGTCTGGTTATGTTCCGTGTCTTCGGAGGACTCGCGGATGTTCAGACTCGCGTTGAGTCGCAGCTTTACGACTTCTTCGGTGTCCCCGATGTGGTGCCTGCGGCCTACCAAGACGCCGACGCGTTAGCCCCAACAAATGACCTATTCGAATCAGAGAGTGCAGGAGCAACGGAGGGGGAAGAAGCAAAAGAGTTCGACACTCGGGTCGACGACGGAAACGCAACTGCCGATGTCGCAGCGGTGGATAAAAAACCTTCAGAGGAGACAGACACAACCGAGGCGGGGCAGGTTGGAGAGTTCTCAAAAGATGAAACTCGAAACAGCATTCGGCGAAGGATGCGGGAGATCACGCACTATGTTGCGGCGATTGACTTTCGTTCCATCGGCGTCATTGGTTTACTTGTCTTTGTCTATGCTGCGGTCGCGCTCGCCAACACGACAGAGCACCTGTTTAATAAAATTTTTGACGTTACCAGCCACCGGCCTTTCCACCTTCGCTTAGCGATTCACTGGTCCATGATCACCTTGGGGAGTGGACTTCTGGCGATGAGCCTGTTTATGTCATCCGAGGTGATCGAATGGTCGGGCAGTGTGGGAGCGACATCGACAACACAACAAAGCTTGCGTCAGTTTTTATCATTTACGGCGGCCTGGATCTTACTGTTCCTTCTCTACTCTTGGATGCCGAACTTGAAGGTATCACTTCGGGCGGCCGCAACGGGTAGCCTGGTGAGTGCGATCTTCTGGGAATTAGGAAAATACGGATTCCAGATTTACATCGTCAAAGCGGTTCCCTATTCCGCGATTTACGGATCCATTGGTCTGTTACCTTTGTTTCTTCTCTGGATCTACCTCACTTGGTGGATCGTCTTGTTTGGATTGATCCTTACGCAAACCCTGCAATCGTACAGCGGACAACCGCTGGTTGGCCTTTTGATTGCAGGTCGAGACCAGAAATCGTTCCCCGCTGAATGGCTTCTTCCCACACTCTCTGAAATTGCGAGTGAGTTTGCGTCGGGCAGAACCCTCACAGCGAGGGAAATTGGACGGCGACTGAGCGTTCCGACCGAACAGGCAGCACGTCTCGGAAAGGCACTAGTCGATCAACGATTCGCAAATGAAATCGACACGGCCGAGCAGCGTTTTACACTCGCTAAACCGGCGGAAAACATTGTGGTTCAAGACGTGGTGACAGTCACCGCGAGCATGTCTCGAGCCCGACAACACCCAGCGTGGATCAATTGGGATGATTCGATTACCTCGGTTGCCCACGAACGATCGCGAATCACACTGGCAGAACTGCTTGAATCGGTTCAAAAACGAACGAACGCTGAAGTCACCTCAAAATCCGAGGTTTAGCATCGGTTCTGATTGAACCTAAACCGATTTAGACTCTCAGAGCCTATCTTTGCTATATTTTGTGTAAACTTTCAGTGCTAAATCAGCAATGACATTCACCCGTCGCGTGCAAGGTGGGGTCTTTCCTGCCTGAGCGTTGAATGATGCGAGAAAGACAGTGGAGCCATCAAATTTGGCACAATGATCCGCCAAACGAGAAGCATCGGCACAGATGCGAAAGATTCGTGTTTGCAACCCGCGGAACCAAATTAAAATTGACGATATGAACAATCGAAACGCATTCCATCGACGGTCAGTCCTACGTTCGGTAACCGGTTCTCTTCTCTTACCAAGCCTCGGTTCCCTTTCACGAGTTGCAGCAGCCTCTACGACCAACGGTGTTCAATCGGGAAACACTCCTAAGATCCAACGATTTGTCGGCATCGCGAATCTTCTGGGCTTTCAGCAGAAACATTGGTTCCCCGACAACGCAGGGCGAGAATACAACTCGACGCGTCTCCTCGAGCCACTCATGTCGCAACGGGAACGGTTCACGCTTTATCGAGGCCTCGATCATGGTCTGCGTGGCGGTCACTTTGCCGTGCACACGTTCCTTTCAGGTGTGCTCCATCACGAGTCCAAGAACCGTAAAGACCGCAATGTCACAATTGACCAATACTTAGCCGAATCAATCGGTGGCGATACTCGATATGCATCGATTGCAGTAGGCTCTGAGGGAGGAATCCACGGTGGTTGCCAGCTTTCTTGGACCCGTTCCGGCGTACGAGTCCCACCCATCACCGAACCGGAAGCACTGTTTGATCATCTGTTTTTAAACGATCCTGCAGACGAACTACAAAAGCGCAAACAAAACGGTGACCTGCAGGCATCCATCCTCGACTCCGTCCTGGAAGAAGCAGGCGACCTGTCGCGACGAGTTAATCGTGAAGACCAAGACAAGCTCGACGAATACTTTAGTTCGGTTCGCGATGTGGAGAAGAAAATCCAACTGCGCAAGCGTTGGGCCGATCAACCCAAACCAGACGCACCTTTCGATCGACCAGTCAACCGCAACACCGTTGACGACCTCCCTCTTCTGTACGAACTGATTGCGTTAGCGTTACAGACCAAGTCGACACGAATCGCAACACTCGAAATCGGCGGAAGCTTTCTGCCACAAAACCTTGGCATCGACAAGTCGTACCACAGCCTTTCACATCATGGAAATGATGACGAGACGGTCGACCTTTTGGTGCAACTCGAGACGTACCAGATTCAGCAGTTCGCAAAATTCCTTGATCGCCTCGCGAACATGGACGACGGCGATCAATCGCTTCTCGATTCAACCGCCATTATTTTCGGAAGCGGTATGGGTAACGGTAGTTCACACACTAACAGTGACCTACCTCTCGTTCTCGCTGGAGCGGGATACCAGTCGGGTGATTATCGCGTCACCCCTGGTAGCGGTTTGAATAAAGTGCCACTGTGCAACCTCTTTGTCGACATTGCTCAACGTGCGGGGGTCCCCACCGAACAATTCGGTGTCAGCACGGGTACATATTCTTAACGCGGATGATCGCATCGACGCGACCTACTAAAAGAAAGACCGGTGAGGTGAACCCTGTTTTTAAATACCTTCCACTCACTGTTTTACAGAATGCTGCAATATGGAAATTTGTGTTGCAGCATGATCTCCAAAGTTTTCATGAAACTGAAAATCTCAACCCAAACGACTGGGTTACTAACGCTATGGATTTGCCTTTCGCCAATCTTCAGTCTTGACGCTGCGAGAGGAAATGAATCCGACACAAGCGATCCGGTAGCAACTGAGGCGGGTCACGTAACCGATTTCCTGAATCGATACTGCGTTGAATGCCATAACGCCGAGACCAGCGAAGGGGAGAGACGATTTGATCAACTGCCGTTTCCGTTTACGAATGTGGACGCCGTCATTCGTGCGGACGAGATCATTGACCAACTGACCTTGAGGAGCATGCCTCCCGAGGACTCGGAACAACCTTCGGACGAGGATCGTCTTCGGCTCATCGGCACACTGAGGAACGAAGTTAAAAATGCAAAGTCATTACTGGACGGCTCAACAGAGCAGACGGTCATGCGGCGACTCTCCAACCGAGAGTACGAGAACACGCTCCGTGCACTGTTCGGACGTCTCGTCGATACACTCGGATTGACTCTCGATTTCCCGAAAGAGAACACAAGCCACCACATTGAC
>JBMHCO010000096.1:0-62325 GCA_049889895.1 Rubripirellula sp. | reverse complement strand
TCAGCGCGGATAACGACACTTTGATTGGTAGGATTATTGGTTGCTGCAACTTTTAAGAGACGCTTCAATTCTTCCAGCTCAGTTGGTTGTCCTGATAGGAATACCACGCCATCTTGACTCACATCGACCACAATTTCGCGGGGTTTACCCGTCATGGGAACGGCACTCGTCGCAGAGGGTAAAATGATGTCCAGTCGTTTTTCTTCGTTTTCGAATTCGCTGGTGACGAGGAAAAAAATTAAGAGTAGAAAAACCACATCGATAAGTGGTGTTAGGCTGAGGGTGCTGGCGCTCGTTTGGTGTTTTAGTTTAGCCACGGCTTGGCATCCCCTGAGTTGAGTTGCCTGCTCCTTGAGTAGCTGTAGGATTAGCAGGAAGAATAGGAGACACCACATCTGCGGAGTTCATCGTTACGAGGCGACCCTTGCTGTCCAATTGGCCGCGGCCTATGAATCTCGTTAAACCAGGGGATATTTGGAATGCAAAATCCTCCACAGCGTGAAAGATTTTGAGAAGTCGATTTTCGAGATAAAGCGCAAGGATGGCAGCCGGAATCGCGACAGCCAAACCCGCCAATGTCGTTGTCAGTGCTGTGTAGATTCCCTCAGAAAGTTGTTCGCTCCGGCTACGGTCCGGGGTAAGCGTTGTGGATTCATGAAATGCAACAATCATGCCCCACACCGTTCCAAGTAGGCCCATTAAGGGTGTGGCAGCACCCGCGAGGGTAAGCCAGCGAATCGGGCTGACGCATTTGTCAATTTCTCGCTGAGCAGTCTCAAGGCCAGCCCTTTCAATTTCCTGTAACGGTTGGCCGGTTCTGACCAGCATCGAAAGAATGATTCGGGAAGTAGCTGAGGGATGGGTGTTGCAAACCGAGTATGCGGCAGAGGGGTTAAATGTTTCTGGAGGGCTGTTAAGTAGTGATATTTCTTGTTCTAGCTTCCTTGGCATGATGGAATCTCTGCGAAGGTGGAGCATGCGTTCTACTGCAAGAGTGACCACCATCAAGCTCATGATTCCAATTGGTATCATGAACGCACCACCTCGCATGATTAAAGACAGTAGGTCGATACTCGTGGGCTCTTCTGGCACGGCATTTTCACTTTGGTTTGTATCCGCCAGAAGGTCGCGAATCTCACTTTCGTTAACCGAAATACTCTCAGTCGCTGGGTCGTTGTTTGAACTTTCTTCCTGAGCGACACAATGAGCATAGAATGGCAAGACGAACACCGTGAAGAAAATCAGGATGCCACATCGCGGAGGTAATATTATTCGCAGTAGCTTATTCAATTTTCAGTGCCTCAAGTCGCTCTCGTGCTTGGCCAACGAGATCATGGTTAGGGTGTTTGTCGATAACATATTGATAGAACGAGATGGCAATGTCTTTGGCCCTTTGTTTTGCCAGAGGGGAATTGGCTTGAGATAAGACAATCTCGCCACACCTCCCCGCCTCGAATCCGCTCTTTGCCTGCCAGTTTTTGATTGAATTGGTAGCGTTCTCAGCGTTGAAACCATACATCACTCGCTGGAACTCGGGGATTGCCAAATCTAGATGGCCGTCGGCGAAGTGGATTTCGCCCATGATGAATCGTGCTCTTGCGGCTGATTCGTTGCGATAGTTGTTTGCTACCTCTCGGAGTAGTTCTAACGCGGCAGGATGATTACCCACTTGCTGATGTGCAAAGCCCGTCTCGTAGAAAACTTCCGCAAGGTAAATGGTTGCGGGGAAACGCTCTCGAAGTTCGTTGTACCATGAGATAGCTTCTTTCCACTTCTCTTGTTGAGCAGCAGCTTGCCCACCGTGAAGAAATACGATTTCACGAACCTGTCGCTCCGAAGGATCCAAGAGTTTCCTCGCCGTTTCATTGCGATTGCGAATTGTATCTCTTGCCACCTCGAATGCGACGAGAGCTTGGTCATACCGCTGTTGACGAAAAAGGCATTCTCCGCTCATCGCCAGAGCGTCTAAGTAAAGGGAACCTTCAACGAATTGCTCGGCTAACTGTTTGAAGCTCGCTTCCGCTTGGTCAAATTTCTGCTGGTTGAACTGCGACCAACCTACTCGATAGAGTGCCCGTTCAATTAGGTCTGGGTCCTTCGAGTTGCGTCTTGCTAACTCAAAATATTTTATGGCTTCGTTGAATTCATCTTTGGCGTAACATTGTTGTCCGATGTAGTAGGCAGCAGAGGCGGTGTGAACGCTTTGTGGGTATCGATTCAATTGTTCGGTGAATACGTTTAAGGCTTTATCGCCTTCTAAGCTGTCTTTGTAGGCCCAGCCTAGTTCGTGCAGGACTGTTTCAAGATCTGGATAATCGGGTATCTCATCTACAATGGCTTGCAGGAGACTTGCAGATTCCTTTGGTTGGTTATTTCCTGCATAGACTCGAGATAGTTCAAAAAGAGCGTTTCCTCGCCTTTCATTGTCGTTGGCTATCGATAAGGCAACTTCAAGGGTTTTGATTGCTTCTTCCGGTTTGGACATGCCACGCTGTGCAATCCCACTTGCAATCAAAGAATCGAAGTACAGAGTGTGGTCGTTGTTTTTGAGTAGAGGGTCAAGAGCGACGAGAGCTTCTTGATATTGTTGATCTTGGATTAGTGACCATGCCCAGGCGTATCTCGCTTGATTTTTGAGTCGACTTGATTGGGTTGTCAGGGTGATTTGTTTGTAAAGCGTAATTGCTTCTTCCAGTTCATTTTTCTCGCGAGCTATTGATGCGATTTGATATCTCGCTCGATTACTCGCTTCCGATAGAGGGTCCGTGGTGATTAGGTCTTTCCACAGGGTCAAGGCTTCATCGGGATTACTTGATGCCAATAAGGCTTCGCCTAACGTGTAGCGAATTTCCGCCCTGCGGAGGGAATTGGATGATTGAACCAGTGCTTCACGTAGGCGTTCAATCGCTTGATCAGGGGCGGAGTCTTGAATGTAAGCTTGTCCCGTAAGAAGCAGAAACTCCGCCAGTTGTTCTGAGTCGACAAATAGCTTTTGCTCGGGGACGATCCATTGAATTGTGTATTTCGGACTACCGGCTTCATTCCAGTGCGATGCGGCTCGCAATAACCACTGTGATCGTTGAGGTTGATCATTTGTCGTTGCGGAAATAAGCTCGGCAAAGCTCTGAGTGGAAGAAGATAAATCTCCAAGATTGCGTTCGGCTTCTGCTTTGATGTACTTGATTTCGGAGACCATTGAGTCACCGGGATACGCGTTAATGAATTGCTCAGCGTATGCGAGGGATTCTTGATTTTCCTTGAGTTGAAAGGCGAGTACAGCAGCATTGAAAAGAGCTTTTGGGGCGTTTCGGTCTTGAGGGCTACTGGCAAAGACCTGATGGAAGCGTTCTTTTCCCAAACGTTTTTGTTCTGATGTGATCCCCGCTGAATAGGCCTCAGCAAGATCCATTTGAACCGACACCGCAAAATCGCCTTCAAGGCCACGTTCTAGCTGTCGGTTAATCAGTTCGATGGCCTCAGAATATCTTTGCTGACTGATTTTGATGCGTGCGATCCAGTGAGTAGCTTCTGTAGCGGAAATTGTATCTTCGGTGATTAAGACTTTTTGGAACTCGACTTCTGCAAGATCGAATTTTCCAAGCCGGTAATAGCTCTGAGCTTTTGCAAGTTGAGCGGGGGTGACGAGTTTCGATGATGGGTATTGCTCAAGCAGTTCGTTGTATTTCGCGCCAGCCTGCTCATATTGTTCGAGTTGAACGAGAGTGAAGGCTTCACGGAAAATTGCGTAGGATCGATCGTTGGCAACTTTCGTTAATACTGCTGCCGCTTGGAAGTGCTTCAAGGCATCTTCAAATTGTTTTTCAGTGACATACAGATCACCTAGTCGAATTTCTGCGTCTGCTAAGATTGGTTCTCGTTTACTGAGTTCAACCAATTTTGAATAGGTTTCGATAGCTAATTTGTTTTGTTTTGCCTCTTCTAACGCAACACCCTTGCCGTACATCGCATCCGTCCAGAGCGGCGATACGGGTTCTTGGTTTTGAAGACTCTTGTCGTAAAAAATAACTGCTTCGGCAAGGTTACCAAGTTGATATGAGATTTCCCCGCTATACAAAAAAGACTGAGAGATCTGTGTCGGTGTTGGGCTTTCGCTACGTAATTGTGCAAGGATTGATAGAGATTTCTGCAATAAGCTTCTATCCGGGTCAGGTATCGTCATTGCATGAGAGTAGAGGCACCAGGCAAGATTGCTTAGTGCATCGATTCTAAGGTTGAACTTTGGATCTAAAAGAGTGCGTTCGAAAGCATTCGCCGCATCAAGAAAACTTGGCTCCGACTGTTGCATGTAGCAAACGCCAAGATAGTAGGAGGCACTGCTTGCTAACTGGTGACTGGGGTACTCTGTTAAAAATTGCTGCCAAGTTTCAATCGCAATCGAGTAGGCACCACCTTTCTGAAAATTGGCGGCGTCAGTGTAGACGGCTAATGCTTTTTCACCACTCTCTTTTGGCTTTTCTGTTGTGCTCGGTATTTGTGCTTGAGCAGAGAGGAGTGGCATTACTAGATTCAATGCCGCGATTATCGCGGCAATTCGTAGGCTGTTCGCTAGAATGCGGACGATGGCCCTCGGCTCAGATTGCTGAGTCGATAGCCACAATCTAGCTATCACCGGGTGAGTCGGCTTGGGTTCGTGTGGTGTGTTGAAGCTCAAGATCGCACTCCGTTTTGCAAAGGGGGATCAAAAATGTTTCCCGCTGTCTCCCCGGCTCCTCTGTTTTTAGGAAACCCGCTCCACCCCTCAGTCTAGCGGTCTTCTGATTTGGTAGAAAGTTCTAACGGCACTGGGGAGGCATGATCAGCCCGCAAGGATTGCCTAAACTTCCTGTGTTGAAGGCTCCGGCCTCGAACCTTGGTCTTGTGGGGCTCGTAACAGATAACACTGACGAAATCTGATGCTATTTCCCGATTTCATAATGGCGGTGATACAGCATGGAGTATCGTGCTGAGTGACCATTTTGTTCCCTATTGTTTCCAACTAGTGAGTGTTGCAACCTGTGTCAAAGATATCGCTTATCACCGGTGGAGCAGGTTTCATTGGATCTCATCTGGCTGAGAGGTTGCTGGCCACTGGTGATCGTGTGATCATCGTCGACGATCTATCCACTGGCGATGCGCGTAATCTGGACAGCATTATTCACAATGAGAGGGTGGAGTACATCGAAGGTTCGATCGATGACGAATCATTGGTTGAGTTTGTTATTTCCAGAGCTGATCGCGTGTATCATTTGGCCGCCGCCGTCGGAGTTGCATTGATCGCGAAGCAACCGATACAAACGATTGAACGAAACGTTTACCCGACTCAATTAATATTGAATCAGTTAGGCAAATGTTTGGAGCATGGCAAAGCGGTTCCCTGTTTCTTCGCGAGCACGAGCGAAGTGTACGGAAAGAATCCCAAAGAGATTTGGTGCGAGGAAGACGATCTTGTGTTTGGTGCGACCACCAAGCCCAGATGGAGTTACGGCGTATCTAAGGCAATCGATGAGTTCCTAGCACTCGCCTTCTATAAAGAACGAAATTTGCCTGTGGTTGTGGGGCGCTTTTTTAATGTCGTTGGCCCCAGGCAAACAGGCGCCTACGGAATGGTGTTACCTCGTTTTGTGCAGGCCGCACTGGAGAACAAGCCATTGGTGGTTCATGATGACGGAAACCAAGCTCGCTGTTTTGCACATGTTGGCGATGTTGTTGAAGCAGTCACCACTCTCTTAGAGACTCCCAAAGCTTTCGGACGGGTTTTTAATATTGGGAGTGATCGTGATATCTCAATCTTGGAATTAGCTCGTAAAGTCATCGAGCGTGTTGGATCATCATCGGAGATTCATTTTCAAAGTTATGCCGAAGCTTACGATCATTCGTTTGAAGATATCCGAAGACGCGTTCCAGATTTAACGCGGATTCGAAGCACAATCGGATTCCAAGCGAAAAGAGATCTCGACGCAATCATCGACTCGGTTGCGGAGCATTTGCGTAGTTGCAAGTGATTGCTAGAGCGAAAGGGATACCGTCAAGGTTTCTCACCTGACCTCGACATACGCCATTCTTAGAGCGTGTAGCGTCTGCGAGAGCATCTTGTCTTCGTCGTCGCTAAGGTTGCCCTTGGTCTTTTGACTCAGCATTTCTAGCGTGTCTATTGTGTATTTCGCATAAGGTTTATTTGTAGAGGTCTGGCCTGTTTGAGGATCAGGAATATGCCCCAGCATTGCCATTGCTTGGCTAAACAGCATGGAAACGAGCATCTCAAATGAAGCAGGCGGTGGTGGCGGCGAGCCTGCTGATCCTTCCGAGGCTTTCGCGTCGCTCGCGGGTTTGGCTTCGACTCCCTGCGAGGAATCTTCGCTCTCTTCTGATACTGAGTTTTCTGGTTCGTCGGTCATTCTAGATCGTCTTGATGCTTAAAGTGATCTGAGGAAATGGTATTACTTAACAAGAACCACGGTTCTTAGTTTTCGCCGCGATCATGATGTTTTTCCACTGCAGCAGCAACAAAGCCTGCGAATAGCGGGTGAGCTTTCAGTGGCTTGCTTTTGAATTCAGGGTGGAACTGGACAGCCAAGAACCACGGGTGAGTTGGCACCTCCACAATTTCAATTAGGCCACCATCTGGGCGAGTACCGGAGAACACCATTCCTGCATCTTCGAACTGAGCCCGATAGCTATTATTAAACTCGTACCGGTGTCGATGGCGTTCATCAATAAGTTCACATCCGTAAGCATCTGCTGCTTTACTAGATGGTGAAAGTTTTGCGGGCTGGCTTCCAAGCCTCATCGTTCCGCCCATCTGCGTGACGTTTTGTTGTTCATCAAGAAGGCAGATGACAGGATGTGGAGTATCTTTATCGAATTCACTTGAGTGAGCCCCGTTCAGACCGAGGACATGCCGTCCGTACTCGATCACGGCGCACTGCATACCGAGGCAAATGCCAAAGAATGGTATCCCCCTCTCACGGGCAAACTTGATCGCCTGGACTTTTCCTTCGATTCCGCGTTCACCAAAACCACCAGGAATTAAGATGCCATGGTATCCGCTGAGTAATCGCTCAGCGCCTTCGCGTTCAACGTCGGCGCTTTGTATTCTTCCGATTCGGACTTGCGCCTCATTTGCGATTCCAGCATGATCAATCGACTCGTAGATCGATTTGTAGGCGTCTTTGTGCTCAGCATACTTACCGACAACCGCGATTGAGATTTCGTGTCGAGGGTTTCTAAGTCGCTGAATGAGGTTCGTCCAGGGAGTGATATCGAGTTGATTGGATGCTTGAGCTAATCCCAGTTTGTCAATGATTAGCTGATCCAACTTATTGTCGACTAAAGACAGGGGCACTTCGTAGATCGAGAAGTCTTTGTCTTTCTCTTCGATAACAGCTTCGGTTGAGACATTGCAGAAGAGTGCAATCTTCTCCCTGTCTTCTCTGCTGATTGAATGCTCGCATCGACAAACAAGAATATCGGGCTGTATTCCAATCTCACGCAACTGACCAACGGAATGTTGAGTTGGCTTGGTTTTCAGTTCATCCGCGGCTTTGAGGTACGGTACGAGGGTGAGATGCATGTAAAGGCAATTCTCACGACCCGCGTCGATGGAGAATTGGCGTATTGCCTCTAAAAATGGAAGACTCTCAATGTCTCCAACCGTTCCGCCAATTTCAGTGATAACGACATCAACGTCGTCACCACCCATTCGTTTGATTACCGATTTGATCTCGTTGGTGATATGGGGAATCACCTGAACGGTTTTGCCCAAAAATTGACCACTTCGCTCCTTGTCAATCACTGACTGGTAAATCTGACCAGTGGTGTAATTGCAATCGCGAGTTAACGCACCAGATGTGAAGCGTTCGTAATGACCTAGATCGAGATCCGTCTCACTACCATCATCCAGCACATAGACTTCGCCATGTTGGTATGGACTCATGGTGCCTGGATCGACATTGATGTACGGATCCAATTTCTGCATCCGCACTCGAAGCCCACGCTGCTCGAGGAGCATCCCAATTGAGGCGCTTGTCAGTCCCTTTCCAAGGGAACTAACGACCCCACCCGTTACAAAGATATGTTTTGTCATGGGAACGAATCATACCACGACAATAAAAAACGGGAAGGCTCGGTTACGTGCAAAACTGGCACTTGATTGAGAGAGTCAGTTGCGATGAGTTTGCCAATTGAGGTTTTCGGCGAGCAACTATCCGCGAGAACTCTGTTTTAGGGAAAAATTTCTTCATCACCTTTTTGCGTTTTTGTTCATTTCTCACCATTTGCCGAAAGCCGAGCAACGAAGCGGTCAAAGTCCTTCTGGGTGTCGATTCCCGCAGTCGCATGAGAAACTTCCGCGACTTGGATAATCTTCCCCGCCTCCAATGCCCGCAATTGCTCTAGCTTTTCGAGCTGTTCCAATCGAGAGGGGGGGGTCTTGGCAAACCATTCGAGGAATTCTCTTCGGTACGCATAGATCCCAATATGGTGCCAGAAAATAGGCGGTTCACGGAGGAAATCTTCCTTATCAATTCCATCTCTAAGGTGAGGTACCGCGGATCGGCTGAAGTAGAGTGCCCTGCCCTGCCCCGTCGCATCTGCTCGTTGGGTTCCTAGCATTGGTGAATGGACTTTGTCTTTGGGTGGAGCATTCCGCTGGAAATCGCCCATTACAATTTTCACGCAGGATGGATCTTGCAGGGTTTCAGCGTCCCGAATGGGGGTTCCGGCTGTTGAAATGTCTGCCTCGGGGCACTCTTGAAGTGAAGCGATTACTAAGTCGATTGTTTCACCAGAGATTTCTGGTTCATCAGATTGAACGTTGACGAAAACGTCGACTTCTGGAAATTTTGCCGCAATCTCCGCCACCCGATCCGTTCCGCTTTGGCATTGGTTTGAGGTAAGTTCCCAAGATCCAGCGAACCGTTCCACCTCATTCGCAAGTGATTGATCATCAACGGCGACCAAGACCTGATCGGCCAGCCTCGAGTTGCTTGCTGCCTCAAAGGTATGCTGCAGGATGGTCTTACCATTTGCAACTTTGAGGAGTTTCTTTGGAAGGCGACTCGATTCGAGGCGAGCCGGCAGCACGATCATGCAGTTCGTCATGTTTTTCAGCAAAGAGGTCAGGCCACTAAATTCATAATGCATTCAAATTGTTTTGTCGGCGTCCACGTTTCCGCTCTTTCAATCCACAAGTATAGCCTCGGGCTGCGGGCGGAGTGACTGGCAGTTTAATGCTCTGTGGAGGGGGGAGCGGCAACCGGAGAAACGGTTATCTACCGGAGAGTCTTGGACGGACCTCAAGGGTGTTTCCCGCTTGTTAGGTGCACGGGTGTCGAATCGGCTGTGAGAGTCCGAGATTTAGGAGGTGAGACGTTCCTTTTCTTTAAAAGAAACATTGAGGTGGCTGGTTTGACAGACTGGTCGCACGCAGATAGATTTCTTGTCAAAGCTGCGAGGTGATCGAAGCGTTCTTTACGCTTTTGAAATAAGGGAACACCGGTGAGAATCCGGGACGGCCCGGCCGCTGTGACCAACGGAAGGATCAACCGCAACCCCATGTTTTTCTACGCCATTGTCGCGACTTCGTACCAATCGTTGTAAGTCGCGATGAGAAGGCAAGCAGGGGTACGTTGGAAGTCAGAAGACCTACCATCGCAAGCGACACGAAGTGATTTGCTAGGGTCAGGTCCGTGTCATAAGTCAAATTGCCAAGAGGGCAATGTGTGAATTCGTTTTGCATTGACTTACTTACCACTAAATCAAAATTTCGCCGCGTTTTCGTTGAATCGAATTCGTTGGTTCTAGGTTGATGTGTGCAATGGTTAGAGCTACCGAGCAGCCTAGTGCAACGAAGCGGCGATGCGCGTTCAGCGAATTGCGACGGTATACTTCCTGCTCATACTCTTCTTGGCGTCTTCGCCTCGATGGATTCACGCTCGTTGAATTGTTAGTGGTACTCGGGATCATCAGTTTGTTGGTGGGGCTCCTATTACCTGCGGTGCAAGCTGTTCGAGAAACAGCGAGACGCATGCAGTGTCAGAACAATTTGCATCAAATCGGAATCGGGCTTCACAGCTACCACGCAGCGTTTCGAACGCTTCCGCCCGGCGGCTTGGAGGTTAGGCCGCAGTGGAGAAAAGGTAAGCAACATGCTTGGTCAGCTTTTGTTCTGCCTTTCATCGGTGAGAATCCAACGTACGAAAAGATACGATTTGATTACCCATTCGATCATGCTGCCAATACTGAGGCAGCTGCATCGGTTATTGAAACCTATTTGTGCCCGAGTACGAATCGGCAATCAACTCGACACCGAGGTCGCGGAGCCACTGATTACGGCGGCATCTATGGAGAGCGGATTGTTAGTCGTAATTATCCGCCACGCGGTGTCATGATTCATGAGCGATCCATTCGATTCAGAGACATTACTGATGGGACAATGAGGACACTCATGGTCTCTGAGGATGCGGACTTCCCAGATGGTCAGTGGATCAACGCATGGAACCTGTTCGATCAAGCTTTCTCGATCAATCGTGCACCGCGTTTCGAAAATGATATTCGTAGTATGCATCCGCAAGGTGCGAACGGTCTACTCGCTGACGGCTCCGTGCAGTTCCTAAATGAAAACATTGATTTAGAGGTTTTAGCTGCGTTGTGCACGCGCAATGGTGCTGAGTCCGTTGATGATTTACCCCAATAATGAACGATTGGTGCAGAGATGAGGGTCAACCGAGATTGTATGCGTAAACGTGCGTCACGGCGTCGACGACTGCTTGCTTTGGAACAGCTGGAGAGTAGACGTGTCTTGGCGGGGCCTTATGCACCGCCTGCTGGATTGGAAGGCTCTACCGCAATCAGCTACCTTGATCCACAGATCTCTGGTTGGGCGAGTGAGGTTATTGAGTATCAGCCTGGAACTGATGTTAGTGCAGGCTTTCAGGATACAGCTCAGGCACTTGGCGCAGCTGATGCAAGCGTAACCACCACGGTTTCATTGGGGCGTGGTGGGCAGATAACACTCGGTTTTCCTCATCCGATTCGGGATGGATTAGGGTTTGACTTTGCTGTCTTTGAAAATGGCGTCAGCGACACCTTTCTTGAACTCGCATCGGTAGAAGTGTCTTCCGATGGTATCAACTATTTTTCCTTTCCAAGCGATTCTCTTACGTCATCTCCGGTCAATGCCTTCGGATCACTAGATGCAACCGAAATCGACGGATTGGCAGGAAAGTATCGTGTTGGATTTGGAACGCCGTTTGATCTAGGTCTGCTGCGCGGTATTGATCCGGCGCTCAATGTGAACCGAGTTACTCATGTTCGGCTTGTCGATGTTGTTGGTGACGGATCGGTTTTAGATTCGCAGGGCGATGCTATTTATGATCCTTTTCCTACGATTGATAGCGCAGGTTTTGACCTTGATGGAATTGGCGTGATGCATTTTCTTGATGCTGGTGAGCACTTCGCCAATTTCGAGGATGTTGGCTCGTCGCTTGCTCCTATTGATGTTTTTCACGGCCCGGTAAGCGGCGGACAGCAGAGCGAAGGTGAGTATGGAGAGTGGATCACAAGCGGCTGGTTTCAAAGCGGTGGACTAGAGTTCAATAACACGCATTCTGATTTTTTTGATTACGGCTACACGACTTGGAGTCAGTGGGCGTATTCCAATCACACTGATAACACGACGGCTGGCTATGGAAATCAATTCAGTTCGATCGTTGGTGCGGGGGTTGATGGTTCGTCTACCTACGGTGTGGCCTTTGTGGAGCAGGGCGACACTACTCAACTTCCAACGATTCGAAAATTGGTTGGGGATGATCGTAACTTTGATTCGTTGTGGGTCACTAATACCACCTACGCTGCTTTGTCGATGCAGTATGGTGATTCTTTTGCCAAGGAGTTTGGTGGGGTTTCTGGCGATGACGAAGACTTCTTTCGCTTAACCATCACAGGTAAGTCCAGCGATGGTGCTGCGATTGGTACGGCTGAGGTTTATCTAGCTGACTACCGATTCGTCGATCAGGCTGATGATTACATCTTAAACGAATGGGTCAAAGTTGACCTTTCAGACTTGGCCGCCGCTGATTCACTCGAGTTTTCGCTCGACTCCTCGGACGTGGGTGAATTCGGAATGAATACTCCTGCTTACTTCGCGATTGATTCAATTCAGCTAAATGAAGAGGTCATTTTTTTCGATGTGGAGTCAAAGTCGGTTACCGAGGGAGCGTCTTCGTTACCGGTTGCAGGAAGGGTAACGAGAATCTATTCAGATCTATCAACTGCCAGAACTGTGGATCTTTTGTCACAGGATCCATCGCGGGTGTCAGTGCCTGGCTCAGTCTCGATTCCAGTTGGATTGAACCATTCCAACTTTGCGATTGATGTGGTCAATGATGAAATCGTAAAAGGAGACCAGGATGTTCTTTTGAGTGCCTCGGTGTCAGAAACTCTAAGTGATTCGGTTGTTCTGACTGTGTTGGAAGATGATCAGCTGACGCTTAGTTTGGATGCGACCACAACGGTGATTGCTGAAGCGAGTAATGTTTCAGTCACCGTAAGCCGGAATAGCGGAGATCTAGAAAATCCATTAACGGTTAACCTGTCGACGGATTCTACGAGTTTGATCAGCGTACCAAGCGAGGTGGTTATTCCCGCTGGTCAGGTCGCTGCTTCTTTCGAGATTTCCAGCGTCAACGATAATCTTGATCGCCCAAATCAAATTGTCCAGGTGCTAGCAGGAGCCAACGGTTACGTCGGCTCATCATTTTCGTTTGACTGGCAAGATAATGATGAACCAATGTTAACCATCACAACGGAAACGATTTCATTTTCCGAGGCTAATGCTTTACCAAGTGTGGGGTTTGAGTTGATTGGCCGGACACTGGGGCAAGAGAGTTATCTCAATGGGGCAGACCAGGCCGGAGGCTTTACGGAGAACGAAGTCTTTTTTGGGAATGATTACGACTCTCAGTACGGTAGTTGGTCGGGATGGGCGATATCAAACACCACCGACGTTGATACTGCAGGCTACATTAATCAATACAGTGCATACACTGGCGGCGGGGATTCAGGTTCGGATACGTACGCTATCGCATCTGCGTATGGGTACCCTGCATTTCCTTCGATCATCAGAGATGCAGATTCATTATCTACCTTTCATTCGATCTCGGTCACCAACACAACGTATGCCGCGCTTTCAATGCTTCAGGGGGATGCTTTCGCAAAGAAGTTTGGAGGTGAAAGTGGCGATGATCCGGATTGGTTGTTGTTAACAATCGAAGGCCTCGATAGTCAGCAACAGTCCGTTGGCGTGATTGAGTTCTATTTGGCAGATTTTCGGTTCGAGAATAACGAACTCGATTACGTCCTTGATACTTGGGAGAATATCCAGCTAGATAGTCTTTCTGCAGCTGTTGAACTGCGATTTTCAATGTCTTCAAGTGACGTTGGCGACTTTGGGATGAACACGCCAGCATATTTTGCGATCGATCAGTTGGTCATGACTTCTGAGGTCCAGCAGCCACAACTCTTGGTTGCGCGAAATACCTATGATGTTTCAAGTGAGTTGGGGGTAGTGCTTTCGAGTTCTGACCCCACCGAAATCAGAGACCCTGGATCGTTCGTGATTCCTGCTGGCCAAAGTTCAGTGGTTGTGCCCGTGTGGGTCTTGCGTGATTTTCTCGTTGACGGTGATAAGGCTGTCGACATCCATGCAAATGCGGCAGGCCTTTTACAGGGGCAGGTGAGCTTGGAGGTAACAGACAGCGACTTGCCGCAACTCACCGTGACGTCTCTCGTGGATACTGTAGTTGAGGGGACTGGTTCTCTGAGTGTCTTGGTTAATCGAAACGTCGAAGTTCCAACAACACCGTTAGAGGTTTCGATTGATTCAGATCCTGCGGGGCAATTTCAGGTAATCGAACCAATCGTTATTCCCAATAATTCGCGATTTGGGGTTGCTTCGCTTGATGTGCTCGATAACTCACTTGGTGATGGACAGCGTCTAGTAAATATTACCGCTACAGCAGCTGGTTATGGCTCTGATGAGACCACGGTGTCGGTGCTAGATGATGAAAAGGTCTTGGTCTTGTCGGCCGACTTTTCGACACTTGCTGAACAAGATGCAAGACCCACCGTTTCATTTGAAAGTCTAGGTAGTGGGTTACCAGTGGAGTCCTATTTTGATGGGAGTCGACACGGTGGGCAGTTTTTTGCTGAGCAAGTCGTGCTGAATAATCAGTACGATGCGACCTATCAAAGTTGGAGTGGCTGGGCTGTTTCAAACACAACAGATAGTCAGACTGCGGGTTACGGGAATCAGTTCAGTGCAATTGCGGGTTCAGGTGCATTGAATTCCTATTCTTATGTCGTCGCCAATGCGTACCCAGGATCACTGGTTCCTGAAATCGTGATTGCTAATGAAGATCCGGCAGTTTCTTTTGATTCTGTCATGATCACCAACACAACTTACGCATACCGTTCAATGCTTGACGGCGACGCATTCGCGAAAAAATTTGGGGGCGATACAGGGCAGGATCCGGATTATTTCAATTTGGTGATCCAAGGAATCTCTGCGTCAGGAGATGTAGTTGGTGAGATTGTATTTTCTCTGGCAGATTATCGCTTTGAAAATTCTGTAGACGATTATCTCGTGGACGAATGGGTTCGTGTGGATTTGTCGGGCTTGGTCGGTGCCAGGAAATTGCAGTTCGAACTAGAGTCATCTGATGTAGGTGCTTTTGGTATGAATACGCCAGCCTATTTTGCTTTAGATCACCTTGTTTTGAATGATCCTTCATACACGCCTTCTGCACTTAGTCTTAGCAGAATAAATGATGATTTATCCGAAGATTTAGTCGTCTCTCTGAGTAGTAATGACCAAACAGAAGCGGATGTCCCGGCTACTGTGCTAATCCCAGCAGGGGTGGTCTCCGTCGAGGTTCCAATACATCCTGTTGACGATTTTATTTTTGATGTAGTTCAGGATGTGGTGATTTCTGCAAATGCGGTGGGCTATATAGCGGGGAGTTACAGTCTAGCGGTAGAAGATGATGAACAAAGAACACTGACTCTGACGGCGTGGAACACTGGAGACGAAATCACGGAAGGTAATCCGACCGAGTGGGTGGTGTATCGAAATGATGCATCACTGGAGAGTCCGACAGAACTGCAGTTCGGTAATCCAGATGCCGAGTTAGAGTTGCCTGTAACTGATTCTGTTTTGGCGAGTGGGTTATTTGCAGAAGTCTTTACGCTTACTGCCAAACAAAACTTGGTATTAGAAGGTGATCGTACTACAGATCTACTGGTTAGTTCCTCCGGCTATGTTGGCGCGTCGCAATCTCTCACCATTGTGGATGACGAAATAGCCGCGTTGCTGATCGATGAGCCTGGCGGGACTACCGTAATAGGTGAGCTGACGGCAGACGATTTTCTTTATGTTTCGCTGGCGTCGCAGCCCCTTGGTGATGTCAACCTGTCTATCGATCTCGGTGCGGCGATTGACGAGCTGCAAGCAACGCCATCATTGTTAACGTTTACTGCTGGAACATGGGATCAAAAGCAGCGAGTAGACTTCTCCGCTTTTGCAGATTTTGAAATTGAAGGAGATGAGTCATTTTTCGTTTCATTTCAGGTGAACGCAGAATTATCGAACCCGCTTTATGCCAATGCGTCAGCGGGGACTGATGTCCGTGTGGTTGACGAGAACTCAAGTAACCTTGAAGCGGTTGTCGAGGGTGATCAGATACAGTTGCGGGATTCGTCGACTCAAAAAGTGCTTTTGGAGAATCCCGCGTCGAGCGGCTTGCATGTCATTACAAATGACCTTGTTCAGGTTTTAGCTTTGCCTGCTTTCGATGCGGGAGTTGGGCCGGTCTGGATTGAACTTCTTGGAGGACAGGATGCAATCTCGCTGCAAGGTGAATCGTTTCAGAGTTTGGATGGAGGGGCTGGCGTGGATACTCTCTATCTACAGATTTCAAAGCCAATTGACTTTGTTGACTTTCTCTCCGGACGCATTCAGTCTTTCGAGACTTACCACCTCGACGGTAGCCCTGTGCATATTAAGTCGTCAGGGTTGGCTGGCTTAGCGGTTGAAGAGGAGTTTTTGTACTTAAAGCTTGAAGCTGACCAGCAAGTCACATACGGCGACGATGCTGTATTGCTTGAGCCACGGATGGTTGACGGTCGTTTTACACATGTGGTCCAGTTGGGTTCGGTTCAAGTGCAAAGTGACCCCGGTCGTCCATGGACAAATCCGGTCAATCACTACGATGTAGACGGTTCCGGTAATGGCGCTTCCGCGGTGGACGCCTTAAGAGTCATCAATGAGCTAAGTCGAAGAGAGAGCCCTGTCTTGGAGGCAATCAATGAACTTTCCGATTTTTCCGGCAATTACTATGACGTTTCGGCTGATGGGCTGGTAACGGCTTTGGACGCGATACAAGTTATCAATCAGATCGCTAGGCAAACCGTTGCAGAGGGAGAGTTCATTACAACAGCAATCAGCATTGCTTCGTTTATCACAACAGGCAACTCATCGCCGCTGCCTGAATACCCAGAAGCCGCGTTAGATCCTTCAGATGGTTCTGGTCACACTTGGGGCAGCTATCCTCTGCAAGATATCGTTTCGATCGATATCGATATTGAGGCGGAACGGCTTGCAATGGTCCAAGTCGAAAAGTCGGAATTCTCAGAGATAAGCACCGAAACATTTGACTTGGCGCTCGAACAGCTCACCAATGAGTTGATCAGTCAGCTCTCATGATTTTCAGTAGCTCTTCGGTTTGATTTCGAATTTTCAGGCTTTTTGCAAAGACTTTTAGGTTAGCAGTTTTTGCATGCTAATTTGCGTGGCTTTATTTCTGCATCACGACACAGATGCTCTATACCCAGTGTAATCCTTCGTCTTCTGGAGCTTCATCCGCATCTAAAAAAGCGAGGTGATCAGCATTGAAAAATCGGCCGATGATGAATCGAACCGGAACAAGGAGTGCGATGAATATGGGAAATAGGATCCGCACAGGTTCGTATGGGTAAAGATTGATAATGCACAAAATCACTAAGCAGATGAACTGGCAGAGTGTAAATAGGTGAATGCTTTTTGTGGGGACTCGGCGTGTGTAGTGATTGATCGGGTAAAGCGATGAATCCATTAGCCAAAAACTGAGTCGCTCAATGAACTGAACACCTTTAAGCGATACGAATCCCATGTAAAGAAAGATCCCATAGAGAGCCGCCATCGGGACATATTGGAGCAATGGAAGCACAAGCAGGGTGCCTCCAATCAAAACGTGAATCACGATCGCTGAGATTCTATTTTCAGCAACATGAACAATTTCGCTGTGTTGACCATTTCCATCAACCATATCCTCCGACCAAGCAAGTGACCTTACATGAGCAAGTGAACGCACGGTCGCGGCTACCATCCATGGCCACCCGAAGAGCGAGCAAACACCCACCAAGAATCCAATGACTGCGAGGTCTAGGTGGTAGGATTCTCCTTTAGTTAGGCGATTCTCGGGACTGTTCACGAGACGGGCTGTAATGTTCTGAGATAAGAAAATCAAAACAGCAGCCAATAGTGCTGGTCCGATTGCTGCAAAGCGAATCCAGAGGGGAACTGCTCCAAAATCAACAAACCAGCTGCTGGCTTCCACCGAGGATTTTTCCGCATTTCCAAACCCCAGCGTCTTAAGAGTTGATTCATCTCCAAGCCACCACGCAACGCCTATCATGCACACCAAGGCAATCGAGGGACCAAAGTCAGCTAGAAATTCCCGCATCCATGGGAAAAGGTAGTTGCTGCTTCGCAATCGAGCTAATGTCATCGCAATGTAGAAAGTTCCAATTGCGAGAATCAACGCTAGCAGAGCACCGATGTAGGAGGTCGCATCGTCTGAGTCTTGAAAGCCTATTACGAGGAAGTCGACAGCTTTGTAGATAAAAATAAGCGACATCAATGCGGAAAATATTTCGTCAGTAAAGCGAGTGAAGTATCTCATCAGGTTGCTTGCATTGGTGATCGCCAAGATCAGTGTAAACAAACCTGTCCAGATACCGACCCATCCATAGATCCCCAAGAAGTTCTCTGCCTGACCTATTTTGATGCACAGCTGATACAGGATAATGGTGAAGATCAGCAGCGGCCCAATTCCACCAAGGATGATTAAGGGCTGGCCAGCTAACATCGCATACACGAGACCGCATACAACCGTTGCTTTAAGCATCTGTTCTGCACCGATTAAGCCTCCCGTTTCGAGTCCCATTGCGCCACCGAAGGTGACAGCTGGGGCTAAGCAAGCAAAGAACATGAAGAAAATTGAAGCAACGGTTTTTGCTGTGAGACCGTCTCGAAAATCATTTACGTAATGTGGAACGCGCCTTTTGATATCTGACATCAGGCCCGCAAATAATTTTGGGTCTGTTTTGAGACCCTCGGTAACTTCACGAGCTTTTGGTGGAGCTGCGAGTACGTTGCGATTTACGTGTCGCTCCATCGCGTCGAGCATATCCTGCTGACTATCGCCGTACATCATTTCGAAATGCACGACATTGTCACTCATCAAGCGCGCAATGGAAGAGAGAGTATCGAGATGGCTTGCAGTTTGTTCATTTGACCCGATGAGCAAGAAAATGTAGCGAGTGGGAATGCCGTCCAGGGCACCCATATTGGATGCGTGCTTTAAGCGGATAAACACCATTGCTGGTTCGGTGATCGCATCGTCATAAAAGTGCGGCACCGCGCAGGCGTGACCGATCACGGTTGGAACCGATTGCTCTCGTTCCTTCAGACCTGCCGTTACCATGGATTGCTGATTCTCGGGCAGTCTTCCGGTCTGAACCAAGAATTGAACTGCAGCCTCGATAATCTCTTCCATCGTGGAAGCATCCACGTTCAACAGGCAACAGCCTTCGGCGATCGATCGAAACAGGAAGTTCATGATAGATTCTGCTGGAGAAGTGAGGTGGCGTGTGTTCCGCGGGTTACGCCTCGAATCACGTTGAACTTATTGCAAGTCAAAGAATGGCAATACGCTGATACTTGGATTCTAGACCGATTGGCAATGTCAAGAAAACTTCAGTATCTGGGCAGAGGTTGAGATAACGGTAGATCTGCCGCCGTTACGAATGATTTGGGTCATGGTTCACCGGTGATGGTTTTTTATGGGGCGGTAGGAAGCTAGTCACATTTTGATTGCTCGCGAGGGTGATCAGTCAGCGGTCTCGACACGCTCTTGGTCGTCGTTGGTGTTGATTTGCTCGGGCAATTCTCTTGAAAAACTATTGTGAAACTCAACTAACTCCGGCTTTCCGAGGGTATTCACTTTGGTAACCTATTTCCGTAGGTTCCCGCTCGGGAGTCGTTCGTTTATCGCTCATCTATGAGAAACAGCAAGCTTTTATGCTGGGCCCAATTTTTTATCGCGAAGCTGCAGTAACCCCCAAGCGTCCGAAAACGTTTGTGGCTCGAGGCCTTTACGTTCTTTCCCTCTTTGCCCTGCTTTGCACGGGCTACCTCGTTTTAGATGGTTCGAGATCACTTGCCACCAGTGGTGATGCTGCACGTTTTGGTGGCTGGATGTTTACGTTGCTCGCGCCGTTGCAACTTCTAGTGCTTTCGAGTCTGGCAGCAGTTGGCGCTGCGGCCAGTGTCGCGCAGGAGAAAGATCGCAGGACGCTGATTTTGCTTTTGTTAACTAGGTTAAGCGGAATAGAACTCGTTGTTGGAAAATTGGGTGCAACGCTCCTGACACCGTTTACGTTGCTATTGGCTGCTTTACCACTGTTTCTTGTCCTGCCGTTATTGGGAGGAGTTTCACCATCTCAGGTGGTTGGTGTGTTTCTTGTCACTGCTGTAACGGTCACGTTGGCTGGTAGTGTTGGCACTGTGGTCGGGCTGTGGCGGGAGAAGACATTTCAAGCAATCGCAATGACCGTGTTGGGCCTTCTGACATATTTGGGCATAGGGGAAATACTTGCCACCCAGTGGGTGAATGCACCTGCCGCAGTTCAATTATCGGTCAGTCCCGTAAGAGCACTAGCCGCGGCAGCATCCCCGATGGCCAGCATTTTGGCCGAAACGTTTTCCGCAATTGCAGTTTTTGTCGTCACGAATCTAGTTCTTTCCGGTGTCGTTTTATTGATTGGTATCAACCGTGTAAGAGTTTGGAATCCGTCCAGAGAATTGAGACTTAAAAATACCGAGGAAGAAGATAAGACAGAGGCGGAAGACAAGCAGATATCTTGGAAAGCACGAGAGCCAAAATCAGTCTGGTCGAATCCAGTTTTGTGGAGGGAGGTTTGTACTTGGGCTTATGGGCGAAAAGTCGTTGTGATTCGTGTTGCCTTCTTCATGCTATTTTGCTTGATCGCGGGCGTGCTGCAGACTCAAATCCGTGACGGTAGTGCTTACGAAAAAGCAGGGAATATAGGTAGAGCCTTACCGTCAGCTACGTTGCCCGTAGCCGGTTTAGGAGTGATCAGTCTCGTGCTTGTTAATGCATTGGCGGTTAATTCCGTCACCAATGAGCGTGACGGACTGGCGTTAGATCTCCTGCTGGTAACGGATCTGAGTCCACGTGAATTTGTATTTGGAAAGCTTCTAGGTGTTGTTTACGTCGGCAAAGAGATGATCTTTCTTCCGCTCATCTTGCTCATCTATTTGGCAATGCAAGAGGTGATGTCCTATGAGAATATGGTTTACGCACTTTTAGGTTCACTGATCCTGTTTGCGTTCGTTATCATGCTTGGAATTCATTGCGGATTGAATTACGTCTCGGGACGGACAGCGATACTCAACAGTATCGGTACGGTATTTTTTCTTTGCGTTGGAATCGCGATCTGCATGACTATCATGGTGAGCTTTCGGGGAGCATTCCAACTGCAGTTGGCACCGTTCTTAGTGATGATTCTCGGTGGTGGTGCCGCTTTATTTGCTTCTTTGGGTTGGAGGAATCCGAGTTCCGCGGTCTTTTTCGCTTCATTTGGTCTTCCGCTTGTAACGTTCTATGCGATTACACAGTTCTTGCTTCAAACAGACCACCTTTATGTTTTTGTCGCATTGTTGTCTGGCTACGTGTTCACGACTGCTGCAATGATGATTCCTGCACTGAGCGAATTTGACGTCTCTCTGGAGCGTGGTCGGGGTGCGGTTGGAGATGAAAATTGACTCTTCTCGTGCAAGCTTGGCCTTGGCTTGTTGGGATGGCGATATTGATGCTGTTCAGTGCCATTTTCAGTGGCAGTGAGGCTGCCCTGTTTTCACTTGATCAGACGTCACGAAAAAAGCTGAGATCCCTAGGAAGTTCTGGCAAACAGGCAGACCGCTTGTTGGAGCAACCGGATCTTCTGTTGTCGGCTATTCTGTTCTGGAATCTGCTAATCAATATGACGTACTTTGCCATCGCGGCAATCGTCGGCGATCGACTTGGCTCAGAGTTGGAGCATGGGGCGTCTGTGACGATGCTTTTCACCTTGGGTAGTCTCTTGGCTATCATTTTCTTCAGTGAGATGCTTCCAAAAAGCTTTGCCGTGATTTCACCTGTTTTGATCGCCGCATCGATGGGGGCCCCGTTGATGATCGCGTTTCAACTGGTTCGTCCAATCCTGCCACTTGTGACTGCGAGTAATCGTTTAGCAAGTCGTATCATCTGGCCCACTTTTGAACCGGAAGATGAGATCAGTCTTGATGATATTGAGCGGGCAATTGAGCTGGGAACCGATGATGCAGCGTTACGGAGGCGAGAGAGAGCTGCTTTGCGGGGGCTTGTTGAGATAGCGGAGACAAGAGTCGCTGAATTGATGCAACCACGATCAAGGCTGTGGATGACGAGTGATCTGAGTGAGCTTGAGTTAGAGACGGTGGGGCGTTGTAGTCATCTAATGGTAACCAATCTTGATGGCGATATGATTCGAGCGGCCATCTCGATTCGCACCCTTAGGCCGAGCCAATTTGATCAGCTGGAAGACAATCTTGAATCAGTCATCTATGTACCTTGGTCCGCATTCGTCTCGCAGGTGTTAGATGAGATGCAGAGTGCAGAATGCTCCGTTGCCGTGGTCGTTAACGAGTTCGGGGAGCTCGCCGGGGCTTTGACCAAGAATGAGATCCTCAGATTCATCATGACCACCCGAAGTGATGAGGATGCCGACGTCGCGTGGGCCATCCAAGAGCTAAGCGATAGTGTGTTTAGGGCACCTGGTTCGGTAAGCGTAAGGAGCTTAGCACGCAGGCTCGGTGTGGAGGCTGGTGAAGAAGGTGTGACAACACTGATGGGTTTAGTCCAGCGACAGAATGGGCGGTTTCCACGAGTAGGCGATCGGGCAACGCTCGGGGACTATGGGTTATCGGTGCAAAGCGAGACAGAGGACGGTTGGCTGGTGGAGATTGAGCGAGTCGATAATCAGCAAGGAGATGCTTGATGTTGATCGCAATCCTCCTATTCTTTCTTGGTTTACTTCTCAGTGCATTCTTCAGCGGAACCGAGACCGGTTTGTATCGTGTCTCTCGCATGCGTTTGGTTCTGGATGCTTTGGGAGGATCACGTTCCTCGAGAGCGCTCGTATGGTTGCTTAATCGCCCAGCGATTTTTGTGGCAACTGCATTGGTTGGAAACAATGTCGCCAATTACGTCACAAGTTTTGCGATCGTGTCAGCCACGGGATTCCTTTTTGATGCAGGATCAATGGCGGAGCTGCTCGGACCCATTTTTTTGACACCCGTTGTTTTTGTATTTGGCGAGTTGCTACCAAAGTATCTTTTTTATCACGCGCCTTATCGCTTACTGCGTTCTACGCGAACATTGCTGCTAGGTTTTGCGGTTGTCTTAGCGCCTGTTTCAATTGTCCTAGGGGCTTTAGGAGTCGTTTTGCGAAAAATTACCGGTAAGACTCCATTTCCCGTGCGATTAACGATGGCAAAGCGTGAATTGGAGAAGGTTCTTCAGGCCGGACAAGAAGCGGGGATCCTTGCGGCAGGGCAGCGCAAATTTGCACGTCGACTTCTGGAAGTTGGCAATCGAAGAGCGATCTCATTTGGCGTCTCAGTTTCACGCGTCGCGCAAGTGGAAACGCCGATTGATTTAGATCGTGCTAAGAATGAAGCAAGGAAATGTAACCATTCAATTATCCTTGTTTCGCAAGAAGAGAGGATCGTCGGTTATTTTCGTTATGCCGATCTACTAACCACAACAGAGCCTATTCATTGGCAGGCTATCAGTGAAGCCAAAGCAGACGATCGCCATCTTCGAGTTCTCTTAAAACTTTACGACGCCGGAAGTGAGGTGGCACTTCTCAAGGGAGAAGGAGGTAAGCCAAAAGGTCTGGTGACTCGACGGCAGCTCCTTGAGCCTCTGAATAAGTAGAATTCTCCATCTGCTGTTTGGAGAGATATCTCAAACTTCTCGGGGAAGATCACGACTTTGTGTAGCCAAGCTGCATCATTACTCGTAGCAGCTCGTCACAAGTCAGGTATCGGCGATGATGTCTTAGTTTGTAGCGATCGATCGCTAATGCGAGCTCTCGTCCCGCAGCAGAGAGGCCGCGGTGTCCATCGCCGAATTGCCGACGTTCCACACGATTAGGATCATCTGATGCTTGTTTTCGTCGATCTGCGAAAGCCTGCACTGCACTGGTTTCTCCAACCGCTAGCTTGCTTGAGCCAAAAGGGAGGGACGACTGGTGAAACGGGTTAAAGTTAGAAGTGTTGGAGATCGACATGTTGATTCTCGGGAAACGGATACCTTCGCTAGCTACAGCTACTAAAGAACTGCCTCTTATGGGAACCATAGGTCAGGAATGACATACTGCGACTACAAAATGAAAATATTTTGGCCTAAAACAGATTCCGCAGTTCGTCTGAGAATTGATTCAACAGGCCTGTTGAATGAAACAATCACCATCCGCGATCCGGCAGCGAGGCGACACGTGCGTGCTGCTGATCGAGTTGTGACATCCAAGTTGCCTCATCGGATGAGCTGATTCGGAGTTGCTTGGCCCGCTCCACTGCTTTTGCCGCGTCGTTTTTTCTGCCTTGGAGAAGTGCTAAATCAGCCAGTTGCAAATAGGGAGTGGCGTCGAGAGGTGCTTTTTCTGATGCCCTCGCGAAGCAGCGTCTAGCATCTTCAAGTCGTCCAAGTTCCCGCATTGCTACACCCCTTAGGAGGTCGACTTCGGCAGGAGATTCCGTAAGTCCTTTCTCATCCTGTACCCGATCTAAAGTTGCAATGACTCGATCATGTCGAGATTGCATTAGATAAATTCGAGCCGTTTCTAACTGAACTTCTGGGTAATCAGGCTGAAGTGCAAGGGCTCGGTGATAAGCTGCCAGTGCTTCATCAAGTTCTTGTGATGCGCGAAGGCAATCCCCTCTCAGTGCCCAAGCCTGAGCGGAGTTTCGGTCAGAGTCGAGGGCCCACTTGCTGTGCTGATCAGCCTCTTTGAGACGTCCCCGTTCTAAGTGCATCCGCCCTAGGCGTTGAACCAGTTTTGGATCACCAGCACTGAGTTCAACCGCCTTTTCCATCTGTTCCACTGCTAACGCTTGGTCACCTCGTTTCCAGTAAGATTCAGCTAGCCCCCAGTGTGCTCGATCATCGTCATCAGAGATTTCCAAGGCTTCAAGGAAAAGATTTTCCGCTGAACCCCAATTTCCGTCGTGCATGGCTTGGAATCCTTGCCCTGACAGACGCCTTGCGGAGATAGCTTGGCTCCCATCGCCAAAGCTATTGATAGCGCGACACCCTGAGCTGGCCAACAAAAAAATGATGACCAAAAACGGAGTAGCTGTGGCGGTTGCTGGATTCATCGTTTGAGCTCGTAAACACTAAGTGCAGACGAAACCATCTTGCAATGGTTCATTCATGTAACGCTAGAGCAATTAATTTTTGGTGTGTCTTTCTTTTGCGTCACATGGACTGGAAAGATCGATTCGTGTTGCTAGCTTGAGGATGGTGCTCTTGCTGAAGCGAGTCAGGATGCTCCAAACATGAAAAAGATCCTGTTTATCTGCTATCGGATTGGATCACATCATGCCAAGATAGCGAGCCGATTGATTAGAAGCTTAGGAGTGATTTTTAGATGCCAAAGACTTTTTCCGCGATGGGCCTTGAGTTTCTTTATCCCGATAACTGGGTGGTGCAGGCAGAAAGTGAATCAGAGAATCATCCTGGTGTGATGCTGGATTTGCCCTCGGGTGGTTTTTTTACTCTCGAACCGGTTGAATCCGATCAATCGATCGAAGTGTTGGTAGACCAAATTGCGGAGACCTTCAAGGATGAGTACGGTGAGGTGGAAGCAGAGCAATTGAAGTTGAATGCAGTGGATTTACCAGGTGTTCAGTTGGCGGTTGATTACCGATTCTACTATCTTGATTTGCTTATTATTTCACGGTTGATGTTCTCGGAAATCTCGGGACTCACTTACGCAATCCAGTTTCAGTCGGAGAGTCGTGATTTTGAGAAGAATGAGCTGGTGATTAACGCGATTCTGAAGCAAATAGGATCGATCTAGACGAGATCTTGCTTTCTCTTTTTTCGACGAAGTTTGCCACAATCTTTGCATGTCCCCTGAATGATCATACGATGGCCAGAGACACGAAAGCTGATTTCGGTGGCAACTTTATCACGAATTGCGACGAGTGCTTCGCTTTGAAACTCGATTAGCTTGCGGCAAACGGTGCAGTAGAGATGATCGTGCTGAGGGTAGCCGTAATCTAACTCATAGACGGTACGTCCATCGAGTTGAAAGCTCTTTAAGAGCCCCGCATCAACAAATTCACGAAGAGTCCGGTAAACCGTCGCTGAGCTAACGTAGTTTTCCTCGCCTCGCCGAGGTAAGCGGTCAATCAGTTCGTCCGCATCAAAATGGTCATGCTCTTGGAAGACCGCTTCAATGAGGAACTTGCGTTGACTAGTTTGTCTCAGCCCACGAGTCTGGAGATACTCCTCGAACCGCTCCTGTGGAGACAGTGAAACGCGAAGCGGTTCGAGTGATTCGGAGGAATTCGACACGACTATTAAAGAAAAAGATGGTGGTTCGGTGTTTCGATGTTAGCCGCAGTCACGACCTAGGTGACAACGGTTTGCACGTAGAAAGATGAGATCCTTTCTTACCGAAAGCCGTCCATCATAGCCTTCTTTGACATGCAGTGAATTTCTAGGCGAACTGATCTAGAATCCGATCGAGTGCTGCGTCGAGCTTTTCTGGAGTTTCGTAGGCTCCGCTGGCAATTTGTCGCCTAATTTCGGCGACGCGATCCACGCGAATATCACCACCAATAATTTGGCCAGAGGCTTGTAGACGGTTAACGTCAGCTGTGCTGCTCGAAAGATCGAGTTGGTCAACGGGTGCCGCCGACGGTTTTGCAGTACCTTCAGTTGCAGGCGGGGTTTGCACACGATTGCTTGGCGAAACCGATGTGCTCGTTGAAACCCGAAAAGGGCCATAAATTTGCATAATCAAATTGCTCCCATGAGGGACGAGAATCTCCACGGAGTGTAGTACTACCAAAACCATGGCAGACAGCACTAGAGGAGTGTAAGCGCAAAGGTGACCGATTTCCGAGCATCCCCCTAAGGTGGGGTCGGCTGGAGCTTTCGCTTCGGTCGTTGGCGCCGCGATCCTTGTCCCAGGATGCAATCCGTAAGCGAAAAGAGACTTTTCAGCGCGAGAATTGCGAAAGCTGTAAGGGGTATCGTCTCTAGTTGGCGCCAACCTTCAGGTAAAGTCCTGAAAAGGTGCCACCGTTTCTGTCAGAAATCCAGTGACGCTAGCAAATGAGCTGTCGGTAAGATGCTCGCTGCAGTGTAGGCGGATTATCGGGTTTAAAAATTCGGAGTACCCAGATTCTGTGGTGAACCCACCGAAAATGAGTGCGACATTGTTAGCAGGTTAGATTTTGGCGCGAATGAATGACGAGGCTTGCTATCGATGGAATGATTGTGCCGAGGCACACCCCGAAGTATCACTCGGTAACTTTTGCAAGTTCCTCAAGCTGGACCGTTGCCCTGCCCTGCTCTTTTTCGAGATATCCACGTCCGAATTTGACATTCATATGGTCCCAAGGCAGTTTTTCGAGCAATTCGTATTTTGCATGAACCTGTTTTTCAACATCGATTCCCGCATCTTCAATCGCTTTCCACCAACGTTGAGGGTCAAGATGCTCGGTCCATCCATCCATCCGAGCACCCCTTTCCCAAGCCAGTCGGATCGCTTTACCGGTGCGTCGGTCACCGCGACTAAGAACGCCCTCAAGTAGGCTCGTTTCAACATCGTGACATTTTACGGTGACACTTCGAATTTGCCGGCGATCACGGAGGTAACGATGCGCCCACTTGAAGTATTCTCGTCTCTGCATACCGTTCCACTGATAGGGGGTATGTGCTTTTGGTACAAAATTGGAGACGCTTGCAGTCACGCGAGCGTACCGCCCAGTTTCTTCTTTACCAACTTTGGCGATCGTTTCAGCTAAGTCGACAATTCCATCTAGATCCACGGGGCGTTCACCTGGTAGCCCGCACATGAAATAGAGCTTGATACTTTCAAAACCATTTCGAAAAGCAACTCGACAGCCTTCGATGAGATCACTGTTCTTGATTTTCTTTCGAATTTGTTCACGCATATCATCGCGAGCCACTTCTGGCGCCAAGGTCATGCTGCGCCGGCGATCACTGCCGAGAAGAATTGGAAGGGTTCGCAATTGCTCGTTGACACGAAGACTTGGGACACTGATGTTCACACCGAGCGGCTTGAAGATTTCGTGGAGTCGTTCAACAAGCGGTTCAAAATGTGGGTAATCGCTACTGGAGAGGGATAGAATGCTGATCTCGTTGTATCCGGTGTTTCGGTAACTCTCTAGAGCCGCATCGACAATCGTCTCCACTTCTCGGATTCTGAGAGGGCGTTTGATCACGGTACTCTGGCAGAATCGACAAAGATGTGGACAGCCGCGCATGATTTCCACTGCGATTCGATCGTGAACACATTCGATGTATGGAACAATTGGTTTTGTGGGCAAAGGAATCGAATCGAGATCCTTGATCACACTGGGGGCGATCGTTGCAGGAACATCATCTCGTGTGCGGTTGAGCGCAACGATTCGGCCTTGGTGGTACTCTGGTTGATAAAATCTGGGTACATAAGCAGATTCAATTGTCTTCGCGAGTGTTGCTAACGCTTCAGCACGTTGTCGTTGTCCCGAAGAGCCTTGTTCAAATTCTCCGTTCTCGTTTCGGTACTGTTTCTTTAGTTCGATCCAAAGATCGCATATTTCCGGAAGGATAGGCTCGCCATCACCCGCGATCATCACATCGAAGAAGTCTGCCATGGGTTCAGGGTTCTGGCAGCATGGACCGCCTGCCAAAACCAAAGGGTCGGCCATGGTCCGATCGCATGACTCAAGGGGAATGCCTCCAAGGTCGAGCATCGTGAGGACATTTGGTGAACTAATTTCGTACTGCAGAGAAAGGCCAACGACGTCAAACTCGCATAGAGGTGTGAAGGTTTCGAGGCTATAGAGCGGTAGTTGGTGGCGGCGCAGTTGAGCTTCCATGTCCGGCCAAGGTGCAAAGACACGTTCCGCGCACCAATCTTGACGTCGGTTCATCAAAGAGTAGAGAACCTGCAAGCCGTGGTGGCTCATGCCAATGGTGTAGGCATCAGGGAAACCAAGGCATACTTTGCCTTTCAAGTCATGATGGTTCTTGACGACAATATTTCGTTCGCCACCGACATATTGTGCTGGTGTCTGAACATGTGGCCAAATAAGAGATTCGAGTTTTTGTCGAAGCGGTTGATTGATCATTCGAAGTTCAGCAGATGGTTCGTGGAAATGCTGGTTCACGATGGGCTGTTGGGAAACCCATTGTTCGTGGTTAAAGTGTGTCTTAAAGAGTCCCGCGGATGCAAGGGAACTCGTCGGATCTCATTAAAGGTGTTGAATCGTGCAAGATTTCGAATCGGTTGGCTTAGTAGACGATTTTGAACTAGGACAGGGCAAGGCGGTAGTCTTTGATGGCCGAATGGTGGCTGTTTTTCGGACGACTGAGGGTTGGTACGCCATTGATGATTTGTGCCCCCACATGGGGGCGTCCCTTGCTGAAGGTTACCTTGATGGAGATTCTGTTTCATGTCCGTGGCATGCTTGGCGATTCTGCATCAAGGATGGCCGTTGGGAAGACAATCCGCAAACGAAGGTGGATTGTTTCGAAGTGAAAATAGAAGGCAATGAGGTTCTAGTGAGGGAAAATAAGATTGAGTCGTAAATTAGCGATGGATCGGTAACTACGCCAATTATGCTAATTAGACTTTCTAAGTCTCGGATCTATTCGGCTTCTTCCCACGGATCAAGACTTAAGAGGTCACCTGCTTCAATAGCGTTTGGGTTGACGACGACGTGCTTGATTCTTTGTCTCTTCCAAGTGTAGGAGATGTGAATCAGGCCATCCTTAGTTTGGATCATCGCTGGATAGCTAAACTCCGCATTGGCTTCCCGCTCGAGTGTTCCAACTTTTTTCCATGTGATTCCATCCTCGGAGATCGCGAGATTTAGAAGTCCTCTCCGACCCCAGCCTGTACTGCCTGAGCCTAGGTGATTGTAGATCAAGAGGTGTCTTCCATCTTGAAGGCTGACCGCATCAATTCCTGAGTTAGGATTCGGTAAATTAGTTGCAGTCATCTTTGACCAGGTTTCTCCAAGGTCATCGGAAAAGGTTGTGCTAATCACTCCCTCCTGTGTCCTGCAAAGCGCTTGCAATCGACCATCGGCGTGTTCAAGTAGCGTTGGTTGAATTGCATTGAATTCTTCCTTGCTGTTGATCGGTCCAATTCTTTCCCAGTCATTGGATGGTAATCCTCGATCCAGATTGGTTTTTTCAAAATGAACCCGCCAGCCATCGTATTCAGTAGATGATCCGGCTAGTAATGTCCCATCCGAGAGTTCGATGGGTTTGCAACGAACAGGACCATCAATGGTTTCTGGGAGCCGAACTCGGTCACGAAAAGTTCGGCCTCGGTCATAACTGACTAGCATTTCCCCCCACCAGCTCCGAGGATCAGGTCCAACCTTAAAAAATAGGAGAAGAGGTTGATTACCTTGCGGTTGGAATAAGACAGGATTCCAGCACGGGTATCGAAGTTGTGAATGCTGAATTCCGTTCGCCCATTCCTTGGGGCCCGACCAACGGGAACCATCGTGATAGCTCACCCAGATCCCCACATCTTTATCTTTTTCCTTCGTGCCCCCAAACCATGCAACCACGAGCCCACGTGAGGTTTCGCAGATAGTCGAGGCATGGCACTGTGGAAAGCTGGCCTTCGTGAATACAAACTCTTCAGTGACATAACCGGGGAATCTTGGTGAGATGCTTTTTGAAGTTGGTTTAGCTGTGGTTTGTTCAGGACCATAGCTAATGCAGTCTTGGTGACGGATGTGGTAGATGCGACCATTTTCTGCTCCCACGAGCAAATCGAGTCGCCCATCCTGGTCAAAGTCGCACACTGCTGGGCTCGAAGTGTGACCGGCAACGTTCCGCCGAGCCAGGTTGCCGACTTTCTTTAGAATGTATTTTCCCTGCCTCGTTTCGCAGTTGCGATACCAAAGTGCATTTTCAGAATTGACTATCACATCAAGTCGACCATCTTGATCCCAATCAGCGACGCTGAGCTTTACTCGACCTGATCCGCCACAGGATTTCGGGTTGAGTTGAATTGGCATGTCGTTCTCATCTAAGAAAACTCTGGATGGATTCTGGCTCTTCTCGCGCAGTGTTAGATAGCCATCTTGATCGAGCGCAACGATTTCAATTTCTTTATCGCCATCGAAATCAATTGCGAATGGAGTGGTACGCCACTGTGTTAATGATCCACCTCCGTTAGTATTCCACCAGTACCACTTGGGTGGATACTCGCTTACCCCGAATTGAAACGGTGTTTCAATAACATCCATGCCCGATTGTGTTAGCAGGCCCATCTTTGACCAGATGGAGTTGTAAAGGATCTCAGCGCTGCCATCGTTGTTCCAGTCTGACACGCTAAAGGTTGTGTAACCCCATTTCGCCTCGCAAGGACCTTGGATCGAACCATTGGGGCCTGCCAGCACACGAAAGATATCCGAGTGTGATGTTGGAGAGTCGTTTTCAGGATTTAATTCTTTTTTGCGTAGGTATTTTGGCGCTGACCACTTGCTCTCACCGGAGGCAGTCTGTCCCAAGTTTTCAAACCAGCCAATGTGTCCTGCAGTATTGCCACATAAGATGTCTTGATCACCGTCTTTGTCCCAGTCATAGGCAAATGGTGTTGCCAATGCGCCAAACTTAAGTGTGTCTGCTTCTTGCTGAAAATAGACTGGTGGCTTGAAGTAAGGAATCTCATCCTCGCTTCGGACTCCGCTGTTTTCGATCAATGCGACACGCCCATCTTCATCCCCAACAATGAGATCTAAGTCACCATCTGAATCCCAATCAAAAGCGGTCGGCGTGATCATTTGCAGATCCATGACTAGGGCGTCGCCGTTTACTTGTTTCAGTCTGATTCCAGCGCCGTATTGTGGATTCGAACGGCTGCCCTCGTTTTTAAAGTAGGTAAACCCATCTAGAAACTCACCGCAAATGAGATCAAGGTCTCCGTCATGATCAAAGTCAGCGAAATTTGGCGAGGGCCAACCATAGACATCGATGTCATCGCCGCCTGCTTTGATGCGTTTCGGTTGTTTAGAGTAATCCGGTTCCTGATCCGATCCGTTGTTTGTTATCAGGTAGATAAAGCCATGTAGAGGTCCATTATTCCACTGGCCATTGGCGTCATAAGCGTGGTCCCAACCGTAATCGGTCCAATCGCCGACACCGGTAACGATATCTTGGTCACCATCTCCGTCGTAATCGACGTAGCGCCACATATTTCCTCGAACACCGTTGCGGTGAACATTGGAGCGGTCGTAGATCTTCTTTGGTTTTTCGAAATTAAATCTGCCGGTGTCCACATCTCGTGGGAATTCATAACCGGGTTTTAGAATCACCGGTCGGTCATCAATGTAGCTTATCTGGTAGTTGTGTCCTGCGGATCCTACTCGAACACCCGGTCTGAAGATCGGTGATTTTAGGTTGGGGTCTTGGGATGGGTTCTCAAAGAAGTAGACGCCATTGGAAGGTTTGTCTGGACAGGCGACCAGAAGATCGATATCCCCGTCACCGTCGTAATCGAGTGGCATCGGCCACGCCCAGAGTCCGACACCGAGATCTACAGCAAGGTTATCTTGATTGTACCGAAGCGGACGCAACTTCCATTCTGTCTCTTGCCCGAATGAATGTGATAGCGAGAGAAGGAGTACCAATGAGATCGTTAAGTATTGTTTCATGAAATCTGCTAGGTGAATTAGGTAGCTTGACGCATCATGGTACTCTGCGTCTTTGCTTACGTCGGATCTGATTTTCTCTGTTAGGCGACAGTGTCCGGCCAGAGATAAGGTGATCGGTCGAGGACGACATATTTATAACGGATGGATCGTTCAGCCACGTCCAACGAAAGGCATTTTTGCAGCCATGACGGTCATCTGAAGGACATTCGCTTCTGACGGCATTCTTGCCATGGTCATAACGGCATCTGCAACGCAAGCTACATCGATGGTAGGCTCAATTCGTGTCGAGCCGTCACTCTGGAGTATGCCTTTTTTCATCTGACTTGCGATCGTCGTGTCGGCATTCCCGATGTCTATTTGGCCGCAGGTGATACCATATTTCCTACCATCCAGAGCAAGGGATTTTGTGAGTCCAGTAACCGCATGCTTGGTAGCTGTGTAAGGAGCTGACAGTGGACGTGGTGTAGTTGCTGAAATGGAACCGTTGTTGATGATTCGTCCACCAATCGGTTGTTGCCGTTTCATCAAACGGAATGCCTCACGGCTACAAAGGAACACCCCAGTTAGATTAACCGCGACGACTTGATTCCAGTTCTCCAACTGAATGCTATCGATCTCGGAGGCGAATGAGCCAATCCCAGCATTGTTGAATAATAAATCAATCCGACCATGCATTTCTTCAACGCGTCGGAAGAGTGACTGAACGCTCTCTTCCTGAGTCACGTCGGTCACGATCACACTCGCTCGGTCTTGATGATGGTTTGAGGTAGCAAGCGTCTCAAGAAGTGTTTTCTCGTTTCTGCCCGCCAGAAAAACGTAATATCCTTCGAATATCAGACGCTGTGTAACAGCGCGGCCAATACCAGAACCTGCACCGGTGACCACTGCGACTGGCATGCTTTGTACCGTGGGTTGAAATAAAAAAGAGTTTTTGAGTGATTTGCTAAGAGATCTGAAGCGATTCGTTCACCTTCAGGATCACCGGTTCCGCAGCGGTATCTTCTCGGACTCGTTCGGCCCACTGATGTGGATCCACTTCAATCGGAGGCCATGTGTTGTAGTGCGTTGGTAGAACTTTGTTGGGCTTGATGAGATTAATTGCTTCAACGGAGTCTTGGACACCCATCGTGAATAAGTCACCAATGGGTAGTATCGCCACGTCAGCGCCCGACGCGTAATAGGCCATGTCTCCGAACATTGCGGTATCACAAGCAAAATAAATGCGTTGTCCCGCGATCGTTAGAAGAAAACCAGCAGCTAATCCTGAGGGTGAGCCATCAGGGAGGCTGTTGCTATGGAGTGCAGGAGTCATTTTCACAATGCCAAACGGTAGTTGGGCCTCGCCGCCAATGTTCATACCTATCGTGTTCGCGATGCCATGCTTTTCCGAGAACCATTGTGCAATCTCAAATATCGCTACGACTGTCGCATCCGATTGTGATGCAATTTGGGGGGCATCAGCGATGTGGTCAAAATGGCCGTGTGAAATGAGCAGATGGGTACAGTCCCGAAAATCATCAATCTCTTTCGTTGCCGATGGATTGTCAGTCAGAAACGGGTCTAGAAGAATTTTGTGTTGATCAGTCTCAATTTGCCAAGAGGCGTGACCAAGCCACGTGATTTTTGTCATGTCAGATACTCAATGAGTTTGCCTCTGCGTTGATTCTGCATAAGGGCATCGTTGTTACCATGCAACCGTTATGAACCAGAATACGCTGGGCCTGCGATACCGGTTTTACCAATCTTCTCCTCGAAGACGCGCGATCTCCATAGCATCCTTGTCGCCTCTTCCAGATAGACACACCAGAATGTGTTGGTCGGCTGACATTGTCTTGGCGAGTTCAATTGCTTTGGCGATGGCGTGGCTAGATTCCAGTGCCGCGATGATTCCCTCGGTGCGGGCCATCTTATCGAACGCAAGCATCGCCGCATCATCACCGCATTCGAGATAGTCGACCCTTCCGCTATCTTTCCAGTAGCTGTGCTCAGGGCCAACCCCTGGATAATCTAATCCGGCACTCATTGAGTGTACGTCACAAGTCTGGCCGTCCGCGTCCTGCATGACGTAACTGTAGCTCCCGTGCAATACTCCAGGGCTACCGAAAGAAAGTGGCGAGGCATGATCTCCCGGTGTGGTGCCACGTCCGCCTGCTTCTACCCCAACCAGTCGTACTCCCTCATCATCTACAAACGGATAAAACATTCCAGCTGCGTTGCTCCCACCACCCACGCAAGCGACGACGCAATCGGGGAGTTTATTAAAAGTATCTAAGCACTGACTGCGTGCTTCGCGTCCTATCACCGACTGGAAATCTCGAACCATCATCGGGAATGGATGGGGGCCGATGACACTACCGATGATGTAGTGCGTGTCTTCCACCGATGACATCCAATCTCGCATCGCTTCGTTGACAGCGTCTCGAAGGGTTTTTGATCCGCTTTCCACCGCGCGTATTTCTGCACCAAGTAGTTTCATACTGAAAACGTTTGGCTTTTGTCGGCGAATGTCTTCGCTGCCCATATAAACCACACACGGGAGTCCGAAATGGGCACAAGCGGTCGCTGTTGCAACGCCGTGCTGCCCTGCGCCAGTTTCAGCAATCACGCGAGTTTTTCCCATCCGAAGCGTCAGCAAAGCTTGTCCGACAGTGTTGTTGATTTTGTGGGCGCCGGTGTGGTTGAGATCTTCTCTCTTAAACCAAATTTGTGCACCACCGGCAGCTTCTGTTAGACGCTTCGCGAAATATAGAGGGCTAGGACGTCCAACGAACCTCATCAGAAGTTCACTGAGTTCTCGCTGGAATTCTTCATCCAGCTTTGCCCTTTCGTACTCTTCAGAAAGCTGTTCTAGAGCCCGTGTGAGTGTCTCTGGAACGAATCGTCCACCAAATTTTCCAAAACGACCCTGTTCGTCGGGGACAGAGGTCGTGGCTTGGGTGGATTCCTGTGCAATACTCATGATGTTTTGACGACTTACTGGCAATTGATGGTGGGCGACGCAATCAATACAAAAATGTTCGTTGTCGGTAAGGTGAATCACTGACGAAGCTGGATCGACTACAAAATGTTGTGTTTCGAACACATCAGCGGGCTCTCAAACCGTGATCGCACCCTCGCTAAGCGTGGAGAACCGCAGTCAGATACCGACTGATCACCTCAAATTCTCGGTGTCAGGAGAGGAATGGTCAACGTTCAGCCAACAGTTTAATGTTCTTATTTATAATTACCACATACGGGGGGATCGAAAGTTGCGAGGTTTCATCCCGGTTGCGACCAAATCTGAACAGGCTAGCTGAATATTAGAGGTTCAACAAATATCTATCATTAAGGTGAGTGGCGGTTGCTCAATCCTTTAATTTGCCCTGACTGCAGCAGTCGCCCTGATGCTTCCAGCTTCCTGCAAACAATAAAAGTGCTTGAGAACTGATGCCTGAGTTACCTGAAGTCGAAACCATGTGTCGCGGTATTCGCGCGATTGAGGGCCTTCAGGTGAAGAACTTTCAGATGTGTGAATGTCGTTTGAAGCCTATTTCGATACATCCCAAAGCGAGTGAAATTGCAGCGACGCTCATTGGAAGCGAGGTTCATCAGGTTAGTCGCTTAGGGAAACGAGTGCTGGTGTGGTTTTCAGGAAAGCAAGTCTTAGTCATTGAACCCAGGATGACAGGAATCGTGATGCTTGAAAATCCTCCGAACCAAACGCATCTCCGTCTTGAGTTCACACTGGTGAAAGTTGGATCTCGGGCGAGACTTACGCGAGCGGTTCATAGTGCAGCGAGTAAAGAAGAGCAAAAATTGTTGTTTTGGGATCGCCGCGGACTTGGCACTGTTCGCTTGATGTCCTCTGAGCAACTCGAGGAGCAGATCATCAATCGTTTAGGCCCAGACGCCCTGCAAATGACACCGGCACTTTATGCCGAGAACTTTGGTTCGTCGAAACGAGCGATTAAGGTTGCTTTGCTCGATCAGAAATTGGTTGCAGGGATTGGCAATATTTATGCGGCGGAGATTTTATTCATGGCAGGGATTGATCCACGTGCTCGGTGTGATCGCCTATCAGGAAAGCAGTGGCATAGAATTTCTGACGCGACGCAGGAAATTCTTATTCAGGCGATACTTCATGAGGGTAGCACGTTAAGTGACGGAACCTACCGAAATGCGATCAATGGTGAGGGCAGTTATCAACAATGCCATCGCGTTTACGATCGAGAAGGTTTAGCCTGCTTGCGTTGCGGCAATGGAAACATCGCCCGAATCATTCAGGCTCAACGTAGCACCTTCTTTTGTACCGGGTGTCAAAAGAGACGAGGTCTCCATTCTTCACTTCTTGGTCAATGATAAAAGCTGAGTTCAGATCCTTGGATACCGGCTATACTGAATCAGGACAAGTCGTGTTGCCGTGTGGCACGAGCTTAATAACCACTCGATTGTGTTTAGGTTGATAAGACTTGCACCATATCGATCTCGTTTCCAGCAGAAACTTGCTCGCACATTGAGAACCACAGATTTCTGTTTAAAGATCTTTAAAAGACTTATACGTTCCAGCAGAAACACATACATCGAGAGAGACGCATGAAGACACTGGATTTCGGCTTGGATTCTGATGGGTATGGCTTTACAGATTTGTTTTCGAGGCGTGATTGCGTCAAGCTAATCGCTTCGCTTGCGTCGGTAACGGCATCCATTGAATCCAGTTGTGATGTATCTGCAGCCCAGCAGGATCGTTGGAGTGACTCAATCAAAAGAGGGCTTGATTGGCTAAGTCGCACACAATCCTCACGTGGTCAATGGAACACTCAGGTATATCCCACGGCTTTAGCATCACTTGCGGGAACGGCACTTATTGCAAGTGGCAGCACAACCACCCAAGGCCCCTATGCACGTGGTATCGCAAGGGTCGCTGATTTCCTGATTAGCAAGAGCCGTGATAATGGTTTAATTGGTGATCCACAGACGGACTCTCGCTACACCTATGGTCATGGGTTCGCGATGTTGATGCTGTCGCAGGTGTTAGGAGAAGAAGGATTGGTGGATCGCCGTAATGAACTCGTAGAAGTCTTAACAAAAGCAGTTGAGTTCAGCGGGGGTGCTCAGACAGAAGCCGGCGGATGGGGTTATGTGTCCGCCAAGGAGGGTAATAACTTCGATGAAGGTTCAACAACGATCACTCAGGTTCAAGGTTTGAGAGGTTGTCGAAACGCGGGAATTCCTGTCAGCGGAGAGGTGATTGAGAAAGCAAAGCAATACATTTATCGATGTAAGAATGATGACGGTGGGATTAGCTACAGTAGTCAGCAAATGGGTACGAGTCGACCTGCTATTACTGCCGCGGCATTGGCTGCTCTCTATAACGCAGGCGATTACGATAGCAATCACGTGCCTGAAATGCTGAACTACGCGAAGGGAACGTTGCACGATATCGGTGATGGCTCTCGTGCCTTTGGTCATTGGCACTATACCTACCTGTACTACAGTCAAGTGGTCTACCGGCAAGGTGATGAGATGTGGATTCCTTTTCGTGACCGACTTTACGACCGTATCGTGAGCGAGCAGCGACCCGATGGTTATTGGGAGGGTCAGATCGATCCTGTCTATGTCACTGCATGTAATCTAATCATGTTGCAGCTTGATCGATCTTTCTTACCAATCTATCAGCGGTAAAACTATTCAATATTATTACTATTGTGGATTGATCTCCTGATCGCAATTTTGATTATGAATCGATTGGCTAGTTTAGGTTTTGCGAGTTGTGGGTGGTTTGGCGTTGTATCATTTCGCTGTAGATTCCTCCCTGTCTGAGGAGGGTTTGGTGGTCTCCCGATTCAATTATTTTTCCGTCATCCAGCACGACGATGCGATCAGCTTGCTGGATTGTGCTTAGGCGGTGTGCGATCACAAGTGATGTGCGGTTTTTTAAGAGGCTCTGCAGGCTATGTTGAATTAGCTGTTCGCTCTCACTGTCGAGATTGCTGGTTGCCTCATCCAGAATTAATATTTTTGGATCAGCGCAAATTGCTCTGGCGATAGCGATCCTTTGCCGCTGTCCGCCTGATAGTTTGACTCCACGTTCGCCAATTCGCGACAGATATCCTTTAGGCAGGCGCTCGATGAAATCATGCGCAGCAGCCATTGTTGCGGCCTGTTGGATGCTGTGAATGTCAGCGTCTTTGCGTGAGTATCCGATGTTTTCGGCAATCGTTCCGTCAAATAGAAAGACATCCTGTTCCACAATGCCGAGAAGACGCCGAAAGGAGCTAAGTTCAATGTCTTTCAAGTCGGTTCCATCTAAAAGAACCTTGCCCGCGCTGGGGTCGTAGAATCTCGAAATGATGTTTGTCAGCGTTGTTTTGCCTGCTCCGCTGCGACCAACTAACGCAACTGTCTCTCCCGGTTCGATGGTGAAGGATATATTTTTGAGGACATTCTGCTCGCTTCCGGGGTACGCAAAATAAATGTTTTCTAATTGAATGCGACCTTTCGTAGAGGCTTTGCTTACTTGAATCGCATTTGGGGTCGAGGGTAACTCTTGGTCGATCTCCAACACATCAAGGATACGGTCTAAGCCTGCAAGGTTGTTTTGAAATCCGGCAGCACTCGCAGCCAAGGTGGCAAGCGGGTCGAGAAGCATCGTGAGATAAACGAGAAACATCATCAAGTCACCGAGAGTCAACTCTGATTCAATGATTTGGTATCCGCCATAGAGTAGAAGGCCGGTCGAGGCTAGCGGAATGACAACTTCCCAAACCGTTTCAATCAAACGGGTCCACCACCATGTGAAGAGTTGTTGTCTAACAAGTAAGTTCCCCTCTTCAACGAACCGTCTCGTTTCGCTCCGCTGCCTTGCGAACGTCCTCACCACGCGAATTCCACCAAATGTTTCCGTAACACCGCTGTCAATGTTTTGTCGTTGCTTTCTGATGTCGCGATATAGCGGTCGAATTCTATTAATCCATGTACGGTGGCTAATCCAAACCAAAGGTAGAAGTGTGGCACCACCGAGCATGAGCTTCCAATCAACAAGCATCAGGATTATCAAGCTCCCTGCTAATTGAACCAGTGCTCTCCAAGGGTTGTACAGCATGCTGAAAATCAGATCCGCTACTCCACCTGCATCTTCTCGAATTAAACTCGCGGCACCACCACTTTTTAAGTCATGAACCAGATTCATCGGGAGGTGCACGGAATGCTCAAAGACTTTCTTGCGGATGCTAATTTGCGTCAGATTGACCGTTTTTGTTGCAATCCATCTGCTTGTAAGGTGTACCACGGTAGCGGTTGCGGTAACGATGACCACGCTTGTGGCAATCACAAAGAGAATGGCGAGAGGGTCGTTAGTTGTGATGATACCGGAGGCCCAAGTTGGTACTTCCTTGGGTGGGATCGTTAACGCTAGGTCGATTGCTAACTTGGTTCCCAAAGGCGGGATCAGTCGCAGTCCAATTCCGATCGTCAACAGTGCGAGGGCGAGGGCGAGGTTGCGGCGGTGTCCCTGTAATAAGTGGAGGAACTTCAGGAACAGCTCGAGAAACTTACGATCTCTGGAGCCAATCTTTTTGGGGTTTCGGTCGGAATGTCCGTGAAAAGAGTGTGCTGAATTTCCAGTCTGTTTTTTGCGAGCGCGCAGCCGAAATTCCATGAATCGTTTGCGGCTTGGTTCGCGTACCATCTTTGTGTTTCTCTAATGGGTTCGTGAGCTCGACTTAATCTGACCGAGCATTATTAAGTGATGGCCATGGATGACAGATAAAACCGTCCAAACACGTTGAAAACGCTCGCGTCAACAATTTTAAAAGGTTACCCTTGCATCGTTTTCACACGGGTAGCCGGTTGAGTTTTGGTCGTCCTTTCGGCTGATTGGCATCCTTTATTAAATCTCAGTGAGCAACAGATAATCTGCTGAAGCGTCATGCAAGACATCGATTACTACGTATTGATCAGTTATTTCGCAATCATGATTTTGATTGGTCTTTGGGCAATGCGTCGGGTAAATAATCAAGAAGATTATTTTATGGGCGGGCGCGGGTTTGGAAAGTTGATGCAAACCTTTGCAGCTTTTGGAGCCGGAACGGGCGCGCACGAGCCGGTTCAGGTTGGACGCACAGTCTGGACAAGCGGTCTCAGTGGTGTTTGGTCGGCACTAATGTGGCTTTTCGTTACCCCCGTCTATTGGATCACTGCGGTTTGGTATCGCAGGATGCGGCATTTAACGCTGGGTGATTGGTTTGTGGAGAGATATCAATCGCCGGCACTCGGAGTTGCCTACACGCTCTTCGCAATCGTGTTTTATATGTTTTATCTTTCAACCATGTTTTCAGCGATTGCCAAGTTTGCTGTGCCGCTACTTGGATTTGAAACGGGCCTGTTTGGGTATGAAATAAGATACACGCTGATTCCACTGATCGCGGGAATTGTGATGGTTTACGGTGTATTGGGTGGTTTGACCGCTGCTTACTGGACGGATTTGATTCAGGGGATTTTTATTCTTCTTCTCTCTGTTCTTCTGATTCCCTACGGCCTGTGGGCGTTATGCGCGAAATTCGCAGAAGAGGGTTCTCAGAGTATGCTGAATGGTTTCGGTATCATGCATGAGAGAATATCGCAGGATTACTTCAGTCTTTTCAACGGTCCGAGTAGCGGTGAGTTTCCGATACAGTACATCGTCTCTCTGTCCCTATTGGGAATGATAGGGATTGTTGTGCAGCCCCATTTTATTGCGACCGGGGGCGGTTCGGCCAAGTCAGAAGATGAAGCCAGGATCGGGCTGGTTGCCGGTAACTTCTTGAAAAGATTGTGTACTGTCGGCTGGGCAATTACAGCATTAATCGCGCTTGCTCTATTGTCAGAGAATACTGAGATTGCTTCTGATCCAGATCAGGTTTGGGGAGTTGCTGCTCGAGAAATTCTTGGTCCGATGAATCTCGGGCTCGTAGGCTTAATGCTTGCGTGTCTGTTGGCAGCAATGATGAGCTCCGCTGATACCTACATGATCGTCACATCGGGTTTGGTTGTGAGAAATGTCTATGCGGCCTACATCAATCCGGTGGCTGATGAAAAGAAATACATCGCGGTCGGTCGACTGACAGGTTTGTTGATCATTGTTGGAGCAGTCATTGTTTCCTTGGCTTATTCCGACGTGTTCGGTCAATTTAAGATGGCGATGGAGTTGCCGATTCTTTTTGCTGCTCCTTTTTGGATTGGTATGTATTGGCGTCGTGCAAATTGTCAATCGGTATGGGCAACAATTGTTGTGTCACTGCTGCTGTTCTTTATCTTTCCCATGCTCATTCCGAAGGTGGCACCAGTTTTGCGAGACAGTGATCGCTTTGCGGTTGTTACTGATCGAGTTACCAAGACGTTTTCCAGACCTGCTACTGATTCGGATGTTTCTCGGTATCAAGCTTGGGTTGAAGCTAGACAAGCGATCGAGACAAAGTACGCCAATTCTAAATCAGGCGAGTTAGAGCAAAAGAGAAAACTGCTCGGTAAGGCCCCTCCAGAAGCGGTGGTTGGTGAATCCATTGAGGTCAGCGTTACCTCGGGCGGCGTTCCGGTTTTCTGGCGTGACGGTGCCGAATCGATTGATGAAACGGGTGCAGTAACCGGACCAATCAGCTTTAAGCTTGCCTCGGAATCTGAGATTGACGGAGTCACCGTGCGAGTTGAGAAGGCATCGGGGCCGATTCGAGGGTTAGGTGCCTTGAATCTTGACTTTGTCATCTATTCGTTGGCAGGCTGGGATTTGTCGACCGTTTCAAAGGCTACACTTGAGACCCTTCGCTTGCCATCCCGGCTACTTACGCCGTTCTTGATTCTGATTGGTTTTAGCTACATTACTAGACGCGAAAACGAGCAGGTGCTCGATCGCTATTATGCAAAGATGAATACGCCGGTTAATCCAGATCCCACGTTGGATCTCAACAATTTAGAGGAAGCGTTTCGTGATCCTCGTGCTACCGGAAACCGCAGGTTATTCCCGAATACCGATTGGGAATTCACGGTGCCAACCAAGATGGATGTCATCGGATTCACGATTTCCTGCTTGGTGTGTGTGGTCGTTATCGGTCTGTTGACTTGGCTTGCGTCGCTTGGTGCCAATTAGTCTCTTATCGAGATGTCTCTGTCTCGAAAATCTGCCTAGGAAAGGGAACGCTGGGAGATCTAATTTCCCAAAAGGTTGCGTCTTGGGATTCCTGTAGATCTAGAATCTGCTTTATGAACTCGCACTTCGGTAACTGGATAATGCGCGGTGGAAGATCCAACGGCTTAATACAAGACTTCCACAGGCGGCAACGAGCGCCCAAAGAACAAAGAACCATTCAGATGTTGTTCGAGGATCGATAGGTCTAGCAAGTATCCTTGCTGGGACATTGACGACGAGTAGGACGGGAATGATGAACGTGAAGATGCCGTATAACGGTCGGCCCCATCCGCGATCATACATTTCCATCGGATAACGGCTGAAGTTGGTGATGTAAAACCAAAAATTGTAAAGTGTTTGATTCCTTCCCAGCCAAACACTCGTCGCGCTAAGGCAGATCATCAGGCTATACATGATGATGATTCCTAAAAACACAAAGATGATGTAGAGGATCACTTCATGCCATGCTGGAATCATTGGTGCGGTTGCCCGTTGAGCCAGGTTGCGGAGCGAAATGATGGCGATCACGAGACCCGCGGCAAAGTTTGAAAGGGAGCTCCAATCTACTTTGCGGAACGAGATTAGAAACTGCGTGTCAATAGGTTTGAGTAATGCAAAGTCCAGACCTCCTGTTCTGATTAATTCGCTGAACTCCTCTGCGTTTGGCATAAAGAAGGCTTGGACAATACTGTTAATAAACCAAGTGGTTGCTAAGAAAAGAAAAAACCTATCACGATCCCAACCAGAGTCCGCCCCAATGCTGTCGGTGTACTGAAATAGGATTAGATAAAAACCGACATTCATCAGCGTCCAGCCAACACTGCTGACGCATTGCAGAATAAAGTTAGTTCGAAAGGTCATGTCTCGAATGAGACTGTTCTTTGCGAAAGTCAAAAAGACCTTGAAGTAATTGGGGTGCGGATCTTTCAATGTCATTTTTGGATTTCCTCAACCGCCATATCCGCTGTATCGTTTCACGCCACGCGAGTACGCAAATCGACAAAGTGCAATGAAGAAAAGCAGCCAAATCGCTTCCAGTGCCAATTCAAAAAGAAGTTCTTCTTGAGGGATTTTTCCGAGGAAAATCGCGGCAGGGAAATAAGCAAGGTACTTGAGTGGAAGGAACGTTACGAAGTATTCAATTGAATCCGGAAGGAGAGAAAGCGGAAACATATGACCAGAAAGAAAAAAGCTGAATAGCATGTAAACAAATAATAAAGAAGAGACTTCCAGAAACCAAAAACCAATCATGCCAATTGACGCCTCAAGGAAAAATCCAATGAGGAATCCCATAACGAGTGACAAAGTGAAAGCAAATAACGTCGTCAGGCTTGGCCATCCCGAAACGAAGTAATGGCGGCATAGGAAAAAAACCAAGGCAAATGGTCCGGCCGCAATGACGTAGTAGGCAAATTTGTGCGCGATGCGATTGATAAGGAGAAAACCGATTAGGTCAATTGGTTGGATCAAATATCGCTTGATTTCTCCTTCTCGAATCTGCTTTGCGATACCGGATGCCAGACCCGGCATGCTGGAAAAGGCTCGCCCCAGCATGGTTAGGAGGTAATAGGCAACGATTTCTTGAAAGCTGAAGCCACCGATGGTTCCGTCAGTGTTCTCACCTTTGCGTTCAATTGCGTCGAAGACCGCGAACCATAGGAAAATTTGGGTAACGATTGGCAAGAATCGCATCAATGTTCCAAGGGCGAAGTCACCACGGTAAACAAGCCGCTCCTCGAGAGCTGTACGAAAGATCATCACCCAAGATGAAATTTTCCATTGCAGCTGTGATGGGGCCGGTGACATGCTTCAAGTACTAAGGAGAGGTAGGTGTGCTGACTGAGTTGATTGAGCGTCGGATGTATCGTTTGTCCAATTTCAATGGATGGTGAGGCGTTAGCAATAAAGGACGCGATTTTGCTCACTCGTTTTCTGGCGGTTCAAATTGTTTCGCTGCCTTCGCAAATTCATTATTTGGATCCCAGTCAAAAGTATTCAGAATGGTTTGCACTTCCGCTGGGTCATCTATTTCACAAAGTGTTTCCATCTCGCCATTGGCCTGCGCGACGAGGAGGATTCGATTCGAAAACCTGATCACATGCATCTGTGTTTTGTGGTCAAAGATGTGACTTCCGAGCGGTTCAATGAGTGACGCCACCGCTGAAGTTCTTACGTTCGATTTTGCATTCACCTTGCGACTGAACCAAACAAGTCCCGCAAACAAACCAAGCACAATCAGTAAACTTGACGCAACGGTGATCGCGGTGGATGTAATCCCCGAAGTTTCTTCTGCTGCGGAGGTTTCACGACTCTCGATTGTGCGCGGGGGTAAGGTTGGGAAATCTACCGCTGTTTTCCCGTTGCTTCCAAGCGAGGTCGCTTCTCGGTTTGTAATTGCCTGGCCGCTCGTATTGCCTCTTGGTCGGATGATTGTTGCGGTCGGATTTTGGTCGTTCGCCTCTTGGGCGTGTGTGTTTTGGCTTTCACCAAAAGGTGTTACAGACAGTGCTGCGGTAAGTAAAAGTGTAACCCTTACTAAATGGTTCATCAGGGTACCTGGTGTGTCCGCTGTCAATGGCATCTCATTTTCCTGAGCTGAGGAGATTACCGCGCATCAAGGACAAGATGATCCAACTAATTCGATCACTCGGATACAGAATTGATCATTCAAAATCAAAACTTCACCGTTGGCGATATGTCGTCCGTTGGCTTGTATGGCAACCGGTTCGGAGGCATCTTGATCCAATGTTATGACTGCTCCGTTTCGGAGTCTTAGAAATTCATCAAGTTTTATTGTTACATCGCCAAACGTAATCTCCAGTTCAATCTCAATATCACCCATCAGGTCATTCAGGTCGGTATGACTTGGATGGATATATTTGGATCCTAATGAAGGAGAGATTTCCTCGAGATGCATAGGTGTCGCATGGCTCTGTTTTTCCTCTAAAACTCTCGTTTGGTCCTGTTCAAGCGATCGATTCATATCAAGGTCCATCTCTTGAGGTGTTTTCTCAGTGCTTGGTTCAGGAAGATTTATCTAGAATAGATAAATGGGGTGTAAGTCCGTCAACAGAGCTTTTCCCGATTCGATTGATTCGCAAAGTGCAAGTCAAGCTAGACTCGCCTCGGTCGGTAGAGATCAAGGTCAGGTCTTCCGCCCAATCCAGCGAAAATGCTTACAATTTCGCGACGTCCGGCTTGGAGGGATTCTTCCCAGTTTTCATAGCCTGTTCCACCTACACGGAAAAGGTAGGGCATGGCATCTGGTTCCGGCATTTCGAAACCCACTTCACTACCGGTCGCCACGATCACGCATTCGTGTGTCTCTTTTTTCGCGTTGCCGTTGCTGTCGACAAAGGACAGTTGGAAATCCGGTGGGATTTCTTCTTCGTCGTCTTCCACGGGACAGGTTTCTATCGATCGGATCTCACAATCAACATGAATCCTGCCTTGTAGTAGATCAGTTTCTGTTAGCTGGATTAAATGGTTGTTCGCCCACTCATGCAGCGTGACAGGGAATGTTAAAGAGATGGTTTCAGTTTGTGTCAGCAGGGCTTGAACTGCTAGGTTTGAGAGGGATCGATCTGGCAACAAGGGAAGTTCTCGATCCTCGGTGGATAGCAAGCTACTTGCCACGCCACGTGATTCGTAGACGTTGATGTCGTATCCGAGAAACCGACCATATAGAGCGGTTTCTACGCCAAGCGGTCCGGCGCCAATTACGGCGATTCTGCCGGGCGGATCAAGTGTAAATGGTGTTAGAGCTAGATCGGACATGTTGATGATTTAGGGGGAAAACAGGAGGATACATCACGAGCGGCGGTGCGTCTCCACCATCTGCTTGCCTACCCGAAAGGAGTCGATGCAAATTGGCGGATTTCTACCTTGGAGAAGGTCCGCGATGATGGTTGCAGTGCCTGCGGAGAGGTGTAATCCGCTTCGGAAGTGTCCGCAAGCGACGTACGTTTGATCGAGTCGAGGAATTCGACCAATCATTGGGAAGCCGTCAATCGTCATGGGGCGTAAACCCGACCAGCAATCGACATAGGTGGCAGAGCGAAGTTTAGGCACAATGGAGCACGCGAAATTGTGGAGTCCCTGAATGACTTGCGGCGTGGTGCCTTCTTGGAAGCCAACCTCCTCCTCGCAGGACCCAACGAGAATGTGGCCATCTTCACGGCAAACGAGATATCGGTGCCCCACATTAATGATCCGAGCACTAAGATGCTTCTGCGTTTTGAGCAGAAGCATCTGCCCCCTGACTGGAATCACGCTGTTGCCCAGACCTTGTGAATGAGTGAATTGACTCAGCCATGCCCCGCCACATAAAACCAATTGTTCGCATGAATGCCAAGTTCCATTGATGCAGACTTGTGGGCGAGACTGTTTTTCTCGCACTTCCGTAACCTTGCACTTTTCTCGCAGTTGTACGGAATGATTCCGACACGCTTCTTGGATGACTTTGAGGTATTGGGGAGGTCGCAGCTGGTATTCATCGGGGGCCCACCAAGCACCGATCGCTTGCTCTCCTGTAGCCCATTGGCTGAGCATTGGTTCCTGCCGAGGTATTTCTTGCAAGGGAACCCGTTCGACTTGGATTTCTAAATCGGACCAGTAATCTGCTAGGCCCATCATCGCCGCCATTTCTCCAACGCTCTCAGCAAGATACCAACCACCGCATCGTCGAAGGCCAGCATCCTTACCTGTTTCGTTGGTTAGCTCACGAGCCCACACGGGTAATAATTCATGGCTCAAGCCACGTAGTTGGTCGAGAGGATCCGTGGCGTTTTTTTGATTAGCGGGTGGCAGGATACCCGCTCCTGCCCATGACGTACCTTTTCCCATCTGCTTTTGATCGAGTACTGTGACCTTTCGACCTTCTCGAGACAGTTGCCAGGCGATGCTGAGACCAACGATACCCCCACCAACTACATAGACATCATCAGAGTGGATTTCGTTGGTCATTGATCAGTGATTTAGCAGTTGGTGAGCAGTCTGAAATGATGGTTTGCAAGCGCTGATATAGTAGGTCTTGGCGATGAGCTTCAAATTGACTTCTTGGCGAAGAGTTAGCGTTTCTCAGAAGGTTTAAAAAGCGGCGAAAGTCAAACACGGTATCGATGTCCTCTTCCTGTTTAATCTCTGCCCATTTGACTCCATGTTTTTTAAGTCTTCGGCGAGTTTCGGAAAGGACGGACTGGGTGCTCCACTGCATCTTTTCGAAAAGTAACCGCCTTATCTCTTCCCGAAGTGTACTGCGGAATCCAATGAGGTAATAACCGCCATCCCTTGCGGGGCCGAGGACGACTTCTGCCGAACTGAGGCATTGTGCCGCTGACTCGAAATGCGTGGTGTTTAGGAGTGGACAGTCAGCGCCAATCATGATCGCAAATTGTGCTGTTTTTTGCGTGGCGTTTGCATGTCGATTGAACCAATTCAACATGCGGGCTCCCAAGTCACCTGTGCCCTGATCTTCAATCTGCCAGCGATCCTGAATGTTCAGTTGGCAAAGTTCGTGTTTTACGTCTGTCGCCCGATTTGGTGGCGTTAGATTCACGCTTCGGCGATTTCCGCAGTGAGCGAGGGATTCACACAGAAACATCGTCAATTCCCTGTGAATCAGGGCTGCAGCTCTGATTCCAATGGTTTTTGCCAGTCGAGTCTTAACCTGCCCCGCATCCCAGTATTTCGTCATGATGCAAATAGCTAATTCTCCCAACGAATCACCGCAATGGGGGGGGGATGTATTCACCCTTTCAAATCCTCATGACTGGTAAACAAGGCTCGATCGTATTGACCGCTAAAAACCGTTGGCAAAACTATTGAGGTGGGATTAGAGTAATTTGCATCGACAGCCGTTGGGGGATCATCGTGTGATCGCAAGTTTTTACCGTCAACATTGGATTTGGCGTGCTATCCTCTCACAACGATCATTCGATTTCCATGGGGTTCGTGTCTGCACATTATGACGCAGAGTCTTTCATCTGAACGGTTCTTAGAAATTGTTGCCAACAGTGGGCTCGTTGATGCCGCTGAGTTGGAAACATTGGAAAAACGCGTGCGCGAACACCTCGATGGTCGCTTACCGAAAGATCCCGCGAAGATTGCTCGGGTGCTTGTTAAGAAGGAACTCCTTACCGAGTGGCACGTGGAAAAGCTACTGAGCGGTAAGTACAAAGGTTTTTTTCTTGGTAAATACAAGTTGCTTGGCCATATCGGCACCGGCGGTATGAGCAGTGTTTACCTTGCAGAGCACACCCGGATGGGCGACAAGCGTGCAATCAAAGTGTTGCCGAAGAGTCGTGTCAAGGATGCGACCTATCTCGCTAGGTTTCAGCTCGAAGCCAAAGCCATCGCATCACTTCATCATCCCAATATCGTTCTTGCCCACGATATGGATAATGATGGAGATGTTCACTATATCGTCATGGAATATGTGGACGGCGTCGACATGCAGCAGATGGTTAAGCAGGATGGGCCTCTTGGGCTTGAAACTGCTGCTGTAATGGTGGCTCAAGCCGCTCGCGGGTTACATCACGCCCACGAAAAAGGTGTGATTCATCGAGATGTGAAGCCAGCCAATTTGCTGATCGATAAGACTGGTCGGGTGCGTTTGCTTGATATGGGACTGGCTCTTGTTAATGCCGAAGAAGACCAGTCTCTGACCGTCGCCAATAACGAGAATGTCTTGGGGACCGCAGATTATTTGGCACCTGAGCAGGCGCTTAATAGTCATTCGGTCGATCATCGAGCTGATATCTACGGCTTGGGGTGTACTCTCTATTACCTACTTACGGGGAAACCTCCGTTTAGTGATGGCACCCTCGCCCAACGCATCGCAAGGCATCAGAAGGAGATGCCGAAATCAATCCGAACCATTCGGAAAGATTGTTCAGGCGAGCTTGAAGGTATCTGTGTCAAGATGATCCAGAAAGACCCGAGGTACCGCTATCAAAGTGCCGAAGAGGTGGCTATCGCTCTCGAACGCTATGCTGAAAATGCTCCCAAGCCCGTTAGTGTTGGTGCGATTTCAGAAACGACTTATGAACAACCTGCAAGTGATTCATCTTCCATTTCATTGGATGAATTTCGCGATTCTAAGTCAGGGCATGGTGACACATTAAGCAGCAGGGTGGATGACACTCTTTCCAGCTCTGGGAATGTTCTTGATCGCGAAGTGTCTGAGCTCACTAGCAATCAGAGTGGTAGGTTAGTCAGCGTGGTGCCACGTCCGGATCTTATGGACGGCAGTTTTATTGATCTGCAAGTTGAATCTGGTTTCAAGAGTGAAACCCCAAGCCTCAGCGAGAACGCTCACGGCCCGTCTTCTGAGGTTCATCGTGGCAATGTTGACGCAATGCGGTCCAGTGGTCGCATTTCATCCACCTCAGGTCGCAAACGTGGATTTGATCCGATGCTGATTGGTGCGTTGGTCGCAGCACTCTTCATTATTGCTGTCGCACTAGGGTTCATGCTTGCTAGAGTTCTCGGTTAGATTCGACTATCCTCTGAATCTCCCGTCTTTGTCTCTTTTTTCAATGTTTTTCTTGAGCGACGCGGTAACCGTTTGCTCAGGATCGCCTAAGGGTTAGTCATAGATTGAATCGGTAATCTACAATCTTCCCCTGCCTAGGTGGGGCTTATCTTGGATGACACATGAGCCTTGTTCTTCAACGACCATACGAATTCATTCCGCCGCATCGAGGCAGTTTGTGGCCGACGTTTATACAGAAGTTTCGTATCGTTGATCACTATTTACGCTTGAAAGAGGGTGTTCGCTCTTTTGAGGTTCGTAATTTGGATGCTTTTAAATCCGCTTTGGCAGCGAGGAAAGGGATTCTCCTAGCTCCTAATCATTGTCGATATGCGGATCCATTGGTGATGGGATGGCCGGCGCGATTGGCCAAAACGCACGTTTACGCGATGGCATCATGGCACCTCTTTAACAAGAGTTGGTTAGATGGTTTTGCGATCCAGAAAATGGGTGGGTTCAGTATTCACCGAGAGGCTTCTGATCGCCAGTCACTTGAAACTGCGATTGAGATATTAGCGACAGGAGAACGTCCGTTGATTCTCTTTCCCGAGGGAACCACTAGTCGCATGAATGATGATCTCAAGGATCTTTTGGAGGGTATCGCGTTTATCGCGAGATCAGCCGCGAAGAAGAGTTTGAAGCGTGCGGGTAATCCAGTCGTGATGCTGCCAGTAGCGATCAAGTATTTGTGTAAGGTCGATTGTTTGCCATGGATTAGGGAAAGAGCATCGCAATTAGAACGCCATTTTGATTTGGATTCATCGGATAGTGTGAACGCTGTGCATCGTGTTCAGCGACTTGCGGATCACTGGTTGGCGTCGAATGAAATTCAGATTCTTGGCTCAAAGCAAGACGGCTCTAACTTGGATCGTCGGAAGTTATTAGCGAAATCATTGCTCGATCGGGTATGCGACCGAATGAGGGTGCAAGTTGATCAAGAAGAGATGCCCGCAAGAATCCGGGCGATGCGTGCAGAAATCATTTCAAAGAGGTTTGGCGATTCATCTGCTGACTTTGCCGAACTAAGTTCTTCCGCAAAGGATATCAATTTGTGTCAAGAATTAATGACTTTCACGGATCATTATCTCGAAGGTGAGACGGTGACTGACACTCGTCTTGTTGAGACACTACAGCGTTTGCAGGAGGTTAGCTTGGGGCGAGCTATTCAGGATTTCCCCTTGCATGCTGTAATTGAGTTCGGGAACGAGATCGATGTTCCCAGTGAGAAAGCTCCGCGAGGGCAACGTGACCCATTGTTGGATAAACTACAGTGTCAGTTATCTTCTTTAATTAGTGGTTTATCCTCGGAAGCTGGGGTCATAACTTCTTTGTAACATTGGCTGCCGTGAATCGAATTCCAAAATTGAACGAAATGGTTACCTGCTCGCTAAGGTGCCTAACTGAGGTTTTCAATTTCGTTTTGTTCTCCAGTTTGTTCGGCGTTGGGGATCCGTCCAAAAGGTGATTGTTTTCTATGTCAGTCGACTCGAAGAAACAGGAACTTAAGAACTCGCAATGTTTTCTCGTGCTGCTGACTCTAATATCGGCGTGCGAGATGTTCTGTTTGGCGGTTTTCTATCCGTCGGGCCGTCCGGTTGACGAAGTGATTTCACTTCCATTTGCCTCGAGTTACGGATGGGTGTTGTCCCAGTCTCTTGGTGTTGCAATTACCGCTTTATTGGTCTCACTCTCGATTTTACCGTTAGCCCCAAAATACTTGGTCAGGGTCAGCGCTACTGCGATCATGACGTTGCCGTGGTTGTATCTGTGCGATGTTTTGACATTCACCTGGATTGGTGAGCGTTTCTTATCCGCGACCATGGCCCACATAGCGAAATCACTTTTGCCAGCGTTGTCTCTTCATGTATCAGCATTCGCAGTGTTTCAAGCACTATTGGTGGTGATTGGCGGCTTGATTTTAAGTGGAGCTGGATTTGTCTTGTCAGTTAGGTTTGCTTCTGGGTGGGGAAAGTCCGACGATTCCATCAGCGTCGGAAGTGCTGTAGTTGTCATGTCAATGATCGGATTGGTGCTGGCAATCATGCCGGGAATGAATTGGGGGACGATTCATGAGGAGATGAGAAATGCGTCATCAAGACATCCATTTTGTGCATTTCATGTAGTTGGATTTCGGGGTGTTGGGGATGTTGTGCTGGGTGATGCCATTCCACCGCGTGATCGTTTACGCGCTTTGGAATCCTATGAAGCCATTTATCACCGAGAGCAGAACATGTTGAGTGAAGGCTTGGAGAGCAGTCTAAGGCCTCCGAGTGACGGAATGCCCGGCCCAACGGACGTGATTGTGGTAGTCGTTGAGTGTTTGCGACCCGAATCCATTTCCCCCGAAATGATGCCGAACCTACATTCATTTTCAAAAAAGTCCTTGCTGTTAAAAAGGCATTTTTCCGGGGGCAATTCAACCTGCTTAGGAATGTTCAGTCTACTAAATGGGTTGGAGTCAATTTGGTTTCGTCGAGGGGTTAATGACGCTCCTCTCTATAATCGATTGATGCACCAATCCGGCTATGAACTCGCTTTTTATGGGGGACAGACGGATTGGAAAGTTTACGACATGGATGGCTTCATTAATGAGAAGCACTACGATTCTTTTCACATTGAAGATCCGGAGCTTCCCCAGACAGATTTGGACGCAGTTGCACGAACGTTGGCTTTCATTAACCGCACTGATCGAGATGAAGCTAAGCCAGGTCAGGAGGTAAGAGAATCCCTAAGGTCGGCAGTCTGCTATCTATACGGAACGCATAGTAGCTTTCGATACAGTGATCCAGAGTATCGTATTTTTACACCTGAAGCGGATGAGGGTCTGCTAATTGCGAATGCTCCAGACCTCAAACAACATTTTTACAACCGGTATAAAAACAGCCTTAGAAGCATGGATGACATCTTAGCGCCGTTGCTCCGTGAAGATTGCGTCGTCATTGTCACTGGAGATCACGGGGAACCGTTTCTTGATGACGGGACTGCATCACACGGAACAAGGCTCTCGAAATATCAAAACATGACTCCCGCCGTGATTTACTATCCAGGTGTGGACCCTAGGGTGATTGATGCTCCTACTTTTCATGGCGATTTGCTGCCAACTCTCTTGGCCATCCTCGGTATTGAGCTGAAAGGTGAGCCGCTTTTTGACGGATTAAATGTGAGCCAAGTTGACCTAAGCAAGTTGCAAGAAAGATTATTTGTGTCGGGGAATTTTATTGATGCAAGTTCGCTGCTGGTTGGGCCTTGGAGTGGAGAAGAGGGGAAGCCGTTTGGTTATCGAATTGTGCACGATATTCATCGCTGGCAAGCAGCTTACTTAAATCCCGTTGATGAACTGGGTTACGAGATGATCGAGCCAGAAACAAGTGGCTTCAGTTATTATCAGGATTGGGTTCAGCAAAGATTTAGAGTGGCGTTGAGTGACCACATTTCGGAGGAAGACTTACTACGTAAGTGTTTTGAGTCTTCTTATGCTGAAGTTCGCATGGCAGCTTTGAATATCATCGCGACCATGACTGAACCTCGGTTAGAGATATTAGAATATGTTGATCGATTAGCCAGAGACCATGACCCAGAAATAAGAGATCGTGCAAAGGAATTAGCAATTCAATTTGCGCGAGATCGAAGTTGGATGTCCCTGTTTAAGGGCGATGAATAATGGGCCGGATGTTAATTTGTGTCTGTACGAATTGGTCTATTTGCACGTTGCGGGTGCATCTTTAACGCTCCCACCATTAGAGCGGCCATCATGGTTTGAAACCCAATGGCCGCTAGGGTGACACCTGGAATGACCCATCGCATGGTTTCTGGGTAGTTAAGCCTTCCGAAATTAGATGACCACCAATTGAATGCGATACCGGAAATCATCGCGGCACCGACCATGACAAAGATTGTTCCTAATCCGATAAGTTTTTCAACAGACAGATTTTCTAAACGAGGGTTTGGCGGCATCATCTTTTCGCGAGCGGCAAATAGCTTTGCGAAAACAGCTAACAAAATTGCTTGCCAGCCCACAATACCAAGAAGGCTCGATACCAAGAGCGTATGAATGTCGAATGTTACATTGGCAATTTGAAACTGCGGAAGTGCAAGCAGATAGCCACCTGCCGCAAGAGCCAAGAGTGTGACGCCAGGTCGGAAAAAACTCCACCTCGGGCTGAAGATGAGGAAAAGTCGCAGTGTTCGCCATCCATCTCGGAAAGTTCGTAAATGTGGCCCATGCTGCTTCCGTCCGTCAGGATGTAGTGTGATGGGAACTTGGCTCATCGAGGCATCGTAAAGGCCACTTTTAATAATCATTTCCGTCGCGAACTCCATCCCTGGTGAACGCAAGTCAAGACGGTTGTATAGATCACGTGTGAATCCTCTCATGCCACAATAAACATCGTGAATGGGGATTCGAAACATGCGGCGCACAAGCCACGATAGAAGAGGATTTCCAAACCAGCGATGTAGGAATGGCATTGCTTTTGGTAAAACCTGTCCCCCACCACGCGGTAATCGGCAACCTTGGACAAGGTCGAATCCATTTTTCAATTCGTTGATAAATTTTGGTATCTCTAAAAAATCATAGCTGTCGTCGCAATCTCCCATGATCAAAAAGTCACCGCGTGATGCTTCGATACCACCCATCAATGCGGCGCCGTAGCCTCGGTCGCGAACTGGAACGATCAACGCCCCCAATGACCTCGCAATTTCAACTGATCGATCTGTACTGCCGTTGTCAGCAACAACGACTTCTCCGTTTAGATTTGCATCCTTCATCGCGGTCATTGCCTTTTCAACGCAAATACCGATGGTATCTTCTTCATTGAGACAAGGCATCACGATAGAGATTTCTGGGTGCTGATTCATTTTGGTGCTAGCAAACTGTCGTCTCGGATGAAGTCAATTCTTGTGCGATCTTATGGCGATGTCAAAGCAGCAGTAGCAGTGATTGATACATGAAGTATAAGCAGATGCACTCTCGAACGAATGCATGACTTAATCTGCTATCGTAGCGATTCGCTCTTTTTTCGAGAGCAGCACGGCCCACGCCGATCCAAAGGTTGTGCCGATAATTGGTTCAATGATTAGGCGGTATCGATAGTTTGGGATTTCTAGCGTGCCGGTCACAACCGAGACATAAGCCAGAACCAGTGATAACCAAATAGCGGCGGGGCGGGTTGAATGATTTACAAGCAAGCAGCCCAGTGCCAGACCCATCACGATGGCTAAGATAGTGTTGCAGAGGACAGACTGGCTGGCCCGAACGTCGAGCAACCTCTTTGACCAGACGACGTCTTGGTTCCATGTTTGCTGCGGCGTGAGTCCTTCGCTACTGGTGCCCTGCGTCAAAAGGTCGGTATTTGCGCACCGCCAATAATTGATAATTCGCCGAAGCATTTTTGTTGCGAACTGACGTGGTTCTTCTTGTATTGCGTCTATGCAAACCTGTTTCATTAGCCGATCAGCCTGGGCGTCACTAAGCCCAGAGTGAGTTAGTTGATTTGAGACACTCCAGGTCGCGGTCGCATCGATAGGCGTTGGAGAGTGGAGCAAGCGTTGTGTTAGCTCTTGGCTTGCCAAAGATTGTGGTAGCGCCAGCCCTGCGCCCGATCCATCTTGAAATGTCACAATCCACAGATTTCTTCCTGCGAATTCGGTGAGTGAAGGACGTCCGAACATTAGGTGATTTCGGCAAGCCCAAGGAATGGTGAAGAGCAGTAACACGCATGCCGCAGTGAATAGGTGTGAAAATTTGTAGAAGTGGATTGTATCCGCATGCTTATGTTTTCTTCTTCGCATTGCGTATAGCAAAATCAATACTAAATGCGCGATCCAGAGTAGCAGCGGAATCGGCTTGGTGAGTAGAAGAGCTGCCAACGTGAAACCGACGAAAACAGCTTGGCTTTGATTTGGGTGGTGCGCGTATTTGATAAACGCGCACAAATGGAGAGTTAGCAAGAAAACGAATAATGATTCAGAAAGCGCCGCCGCATTGTATTGGGTCGCGGAGATCGCCGGGAGCAGGCAGATTATTGTTGCAAATCTTGAGAATGGCAGACGCGTTATCTGTAAGGCAAGTGTAGAGGCGAACCATATCGAACCGACATAGGTCGCGACTTGTACTAGAGCGATAACCCAAAACGAGTGGCTGCCAGAGAATAGACGGCACGCTGCTAGGAACCACGGATAAAGCGGTGTTCTGTAGGCAATGGGCGCATCGGTCATGAAAAAGTCACCATTCATGACTAATGTGCTTAGTTTCCAGTATCCCAACGAGTCCCTTTCTAGGGGCACTGGGCCATTTAGCAGTACCGCGATGGATTTAATCGCTATGAGGGCGATTGCGATGAAGAGTAGTGCTTGACGCAATTGGAGTGACCTGCCGATTGTTGTTAGAGTCTTTCCGGTGTTCGTCACAGTCTATTTGATCAACCATCGATCCTTAAACCGTTTTTTGCTCTTCACTTACTGCTTTTAACGCCGCCGCCGTTTCTTTTTGTCACGCCTCTCTTTTTTTCGCTTCCCTTTGTATTTTGATTTCTGGTGATTGGTTCTACCTGGGGTCGCTTCGAGGTGCGAGGAATGATTTTTTACGATCTGGAAGAACAGCTGACGGTCCTGTAAGTCAATCTTCGAAATTCGAACCGTGATTTGGTCGCCAAGGCGAAATCGATTGCCTTCGCGGAAGCCTATCAACATCTGCCCACGGCGTTCATATCGATAATTGTCGGATGGTAATTCTGCGACTGGTACAAAGCCATCGACGGGCATTTTGGTGCAGCGAGCATATACTCCATCCGCGAAAACACGACTAATCACCGCCTCAAGTGACTCACCGATGTGCTTGTTTAAAAAGTGTAGTAACTTGAGTTGGATAAGTTCTCGCTCAGCAAGTGCTGCATTGCGTTCCATATCACTGCAATGATGACCCATCTTTACAAGCATGGGGTAGGGGGCATCAGGTGTCGCTTTGTTGCTCAGCAGATTGTCAACCAGTCGATGCACCGTCAGGTCAGGGTATCTGCGAATTGGGCTGGTGAAGTGACAGTAGTGGTGCATGTCCAACGCGAAGTGGCCTTCACTCTCAGGCGCATAGACAGCTTTACTCATGCTTTTCAAAACCGCAAAGTTAACGGCGTCTTCGAGCGGCGTTCCATGGACGCTGTTTAAGACCCGCTGGATTTCAAACCGATTCTCTAATGAGTCCGCTGTGATCCCTAGATCTTTGATGAAGTTTTCTAGTTGTCGAATTTTTCTGCGATCAGGCGCAGGGTGAATTCGACGTAGGAAATTTAGTTGCTGATCATCAAGCCAAGTAGCGACAGCTTGGTTAGCCGCCAACATAAACTCTTCGATGATCTGATGGCTTTCAGTATGCTCGACACGAAACGCTCCTTTCACTTTTCCAGATCGATCCAAATCGAGTTTGATGTCTGGAAGATCCATTGAAAGGGATCCGCGTTTGAATCTAGATTCTCGCAAACGCATTGCGAGGCAATGCATTTGTTCCAGAAGCTGGCAAATCGGCTCACCCCATTTTTCTACAAAGAGCTGAGGTGTGGCTAGATACTGATCGACTTGATCGTAGTTGAGTCTCATGTCACTCCGGATGACCGCATGGTGCACCTGAGTGTGTGTGATGGTCAGGTCATCAAGGATTTCAATTTCAACTGTTTTGGCAAATCGTTGTTTGTTGGGTTGTAAACTCGCAAGATGGTTGCTGATGATTTCTGGAATCATGGGGACAACGCGGTCGGGCAAGTAAACGCTGGTGGCTCGCTTTTTTGCCTCTTCATCAATCGGCGAATTTGTTTTGACGAAATGCCCAACATCAGCAATGTGCACCCAAAGTCTCCATCGCCCTTCCTCTCGTTCAATAGAGATTGCGTCGTCAAAATCTCTCGCATCATGCGGGTCAATCGTTACCGTTAGAAGATTGGTGAGATCTCGCCGGTCCACCGGTAGTTCATCTTCGCGGAACTGATCTGCTTCAAGCCTTGCTGCACGAATGACTTCTTCTGAGAAGCTTTCTGGTAAGCCATACTGCCGCATGATCGTGATCGTATCGATAGCAGGATTTTTATTGCTACCAAGTCGCTCAAGAATGACGGCTTCTCCGTCGTTGCCGGACTCGCCTGGGAAGTCAACGATTTCAACGAAAACTTTGTCATCGGTTTCAAGAGGTAGCCCGCGAACGTCTCCAACGGAAACAGGATTTGTAAAAGGCACTCCGTCAATCGTTACGCAAGCGTTACCGTTTTGGTACCGGAAGGTCCCTGTGAATTGGCGTCTTGCTCGTTCCAGAATCTGCGAGACAGACCCTTCGCTACCTCCACGTCTCGATTCGCGAATCGAGACTTCAACGAGATCGCCCTCAAGAGCGCCCTTTGTTTTTCCCTCGGGGATGAAAATATCTTCCTTGTGTGCTCCCTCCTCACTGTGGTTCGGACGAACGAAGCCAAACCCTGAACCAATTGCTTTCCGAAAAGTTCCCCGGAGTGTGTCGCTCGGTCCACCGAGAGCTCCCACGCTCATCACCAAATGGTTCGAGCCATATATTAGTCGACCCTCGAGTACCAATTGCTTGATCACTCTCTTGAGCTCGCGAGTCTCGTCGAGATCAAGCTTGAGTTTGGTCGCAATCTGTTTAGGTTTGCTGGGGCGGTAGTCCGTCGCGACGACTAATCTCATTAGTCGATCAGCTAATTCATGTGATATTTTCATAGGGAGAAGATAGCTGATGGGGGTGACCTAGGGACAGGGGCAGACAACCGCAATGGAGTCGCTTCGGTCATTCTTTCAAGGTCGTTTACGATGTAAAGAATGAGTGCCGGACGATGACCGACGCAGCATGCGTAGACATATTGTTACAGAGGTGTTCGTTCCCTCCGATATTGATGCTGGCTTTAATCTTGCTACTAAGACGCCCGAGTGGTTTAGGTGTTTCTTCGGCTACTTGGCTGTTGAAAGGAGTGCCAGCAGATCAGCTAAATCTTGATCCGTCAACAAGTTGGATAACCCCTCTGGCATAATGGAAATTATGCTGGGCTCTATTGATTCGATCTCATCTTTCGTAATGACTTCCACTCGATCAGCATTAAGACGCAGAGCGATGTTCTCGTCACTTTCTGAAGCAATCATTCCGTTGAGTATTAAGCCATCGGTGGTCAGGATCTTGGTTGTTTCATATCCTTGTTCGATCCGACTACTGGGGTAGAGGATTGCTTCGAGTATCGCTTCTTGCGTGCGTGCGCTACCGATTCTAGTTAGGTCAGGGCCGATTTCATTTCCGAGGTAACCCATCTTATGGCAATTGCTGCAAGCTAATTTTGAATTCCGAAAAAGTTCTAGGCCACGGATTGGGTCACCGGTCCCAAGCTCAACTAATTTAGCTTCCACTACCATTCGAACGTCCTCATCTGGCATTTCTAGTGTGATCGCAACTTCCTCTGCTCGCTTTTTGTGTTCGTCTGAAGTGAATCTAAATGCATTTTTAAGATAGCCGCGAGGGAGGGTTCTCGCAGCACGGATGCTGGGTAGATTGATCAAGAGCTGTGTGATCGATTCATCAAGTCCAGAGCGAACGACTGATTCGATGAGGAGAGGGAGGTCTTGCGGGCGATATTCGTTGAGATCATTAACAATCCTTTGAGCAGACTGTTCGCTCAAATGAATGCGATTTAACGCAGCGATTGCATCTGCAATCATTTTTGAGTCTGCACTTTTTAGGCTATCAACCAATAGTACCTCGAGTTCGTGACCAATGAATGAATCAGTGTGAGGAATCGTTGACGCAAGCGATATTTTCGTCCTTGCGTCTTTTGTTGAATCAATCAAGGTAAGAACGGCGGCCAAGATTTGTTCGGCACTGCTCGTTGGGACATTCAGTTTTGCAATGCTTCTTGCAATCTGTACGCTTAATTCTTGAGGTCCATGTTTTAGCCACGTGAGTAGCTGGCTAATCCATTCGGCGTCCAACTGCGTGGGTGCGAGTTCATTAAGATTTTGTGCCAGCCACAGCTGATAGTCTTTGTTTTGATTAGTGGCATTTGTGATTTGTCGAAGAATGAATGCTTCCACGTCGGGTTGATGTCTTGGTTCTCGAAGTAGCGAGACGACTACATTCCGAGAGATTGAAGAGTCGTAAGTGCTTTCCCAAACATCCGCTAGGTATTCTGTCGAATCATTAACAACTTTTGGAAGTGCGTTAAGAGCGTGAGCTGTTGCGATCTGCAGTTCTTCGTTTTGGCTGCCTAACGCAGAAAATAGAATCTTCGAGTCGATGGTGTTTAGAAGATTGGTTTCCTTCGCAACGTTGATGATGGTGGTCAGCTGCAATTCATTCAAATTTTCAACGTCAACGGTCAAGTGGGAGCGTGTACGCGTGATCTCAATCAAAGCGTACATTAAGCTATGTTGAATGAAGCGATCTTCTGATAGGAAGTGCGGAGAGTTGAGAATTGCCGTTGATGAAAGAGGGTTTCCAATTCGCCCCAAGGCTTCGGCTGCGACGCGAGCGATAGATAAATCCGAGTGATTCAGTAACGATTCAATTGTTTCCCTTGCTGGCTCGTGTTTGTGAAGTGCCAGCGCATGGCAGGCTGCTTTCACCACAGGCTTGTGGTGCGAAAGCAGTTGTTGTTCGCAGATGCTGAGTGATTCTTTGTTTCCAATGCAGCATAATCCCCATATGTAATTGACTTTTGTGTCGATCCTGGCTTCATGGTTTGTGATCAGTTTGATCGCCGATTCGCTTGGTGCTCCACCAGTGTCGCGAATGGATCTGAGGGCCTCTCGCTGCACCCAAGGTTGCGGTGCTCCGAGTTGTTCGAATGTGAGTGCCGAAGATGTTGCGACGGGGCGATGCGTGAGAGTGCTTCGGTGGTCGCGTGTCGTTTGATTTGTGATTCGATAAATACCCCCGGACGCTGTTTTTTGATCAACTCGTGATGTTGGGCAACAAAGGTCGTACCATCCACCCGTATCGACCACAATGAGACTGCCATCGGCATCCTCGAGGATATCAGTAGGGTGAAAGTCAACACGGGAAGTCGAGATAAGGGTGGTGTCCTCGGTTTGGTAGGTAGAGCCGTTCAGCTTCAGATTGTGAGTTCGGACTTGATGTAGGTTGAACAGGGCTGAACAGAGCGTGCGGGTACGATCTTTCGGCGTTTGTCGACTGCTAAGGGAATTGTGCCTGAGATGAATCAAGCCACTCGGGGCGGCGGGGCCGAGTTGTGTCATGATCGGCATTAGATCACCCGTTCGTGGGTGGCCATTGATAACCTTGTGCTCCTTGCCGAAAAGTCCCCCGTAGACGGCATGTGCGATCCCGTCTCTTAGGCCTTGATGAGGATGTTGAAGGAAGGTGCTTGTGAAGAATTTTTCACCCTCAGGGATGAATGCCATTTCGACGGGGTTATCCATCCCGCCTGTCATGATGACTTCTAGTTCGGTTCCATCCTCATTACACCGATAGATGTGAGCAGCGGAGGAAGTGAATTCTGTTCCATTGGCGAGCGTGTGCTGCTGCTCCGCAAAAGCTCCTTTGCACCAGTAGATTTTCCCATCTAGCCCGAAATAGGGTCCGTGAAGATCGTTAGCGCAGCCCGTGATGGTTTGCCCATCAAACCAGAGTTCACGCTGTTCGTAGCTGCCATCGCCATCATTGTCCGTGAACTTCATGATTTGGGGTGGGATGGAGACAAGGATCGAATTTCCCAGACACAAGACCCCTTCAGGGAATCCAATTCCTTCCACAGCAACCATTCTTTTGTCGAAGTGACCGTCTCGATCACTGTCAACCAGCCGAACGATCCTATGTAAGCCCAGTTTGTTATGCTCACTGACTGGCTTCGTGACTCCCGCTGATTCGGCAACGATTAAGTGCCCCGACTGATCCCAGTCAACCAAGATCGGCCATTTCACAAGTGGCTCGCCAGCAATCAACTCAAGGTCAAGTCCATCAGCGATATGAAAAGGGATCCCATTGACGATCTTATTAGGCTGGTGCCCGTTCTCGTTCACCGAATTGTTGCTGAAACCGTTTGTCGCGGTGAAGCAAAGAAGAAGATTTGTTGTAAGTGCCAACCACTGTCGTTGATGCATTTGACTTTGTCCCGTCGAGAGATTGTGCTGCAACTTGTGATTATGCGCACAAACACTGTGGGTGGGGGCTTGGCGATCACTAAATGACAAGCGTATCGCCAAAAATGCTGGCTGAAACACTGCCGCTAATGGAGTATCCCTGCCGGTTGTGATGGTCGTCAGTGAAGTAGCGTGGACGGAGATCTATTTCCTGAGCTGATGAACATCAGG
>JBMHCO010000095.1:0-61910 GCA_049889895.1 Rubripirellula sp. | reverse complement strand
TAAAGCATCAGGTTTGCGTGACGCTGATGGAGTTGCCGCCGGGGTGCCAAGGTGCACATGATCCTGAGTTCTATGTAGGAACCCTGCAAAAGATTCTCGACGCTGACATTCCATTTGACGCGGTATGCTTCAAGGATGCTTCGGGTACCGCGACTCCTTCGAAGGTGTACGAAACAATTCGGGAAGCAAGAAAGATTCTTCCAAGTGACGCTTTCATTCACTTCCATACCCATGAGACTGCCGGTGTCAGCGTTCTTGCAAACAAGGCAGCTTTGGATGCCGGGGCGGACGCGATCGACCTATCGATGGCGCCGTGCAGCGGCGGAACCTGCCAACCCGATATTTTGGTGATGTGGCATGCGCTCCGCGGTAGCGACTTTGAACTCGATGTTGATGTCGAAAAAGTCCGTGAGGCTGAAGAGGTTTTCAAGGATTGCATGAAGGATTACTTCTTGCCACCCGAGGCAACAGCGGTTGAGCCTTTGATTCCTTGGAGTCCTATGCCGGGTGGAGCCCTGACCGCCAACACCCAGATGCTGCGAGATAACGGCATCATGGAGAAGTACCCCGAAATCATCCTCGCGATGAGTGACGTGGTTCGCAAAGGTGGATTTGGAACATCGGTGACTCCAGTTTCTCAGTTCTATTTCCAACAGGCATTTAATAATGTCATGTTCGGCCCGTGGAAAAAGATCGCTGAACCTTATGGGAAAATGGTTCTTGGTTACTTTGGCAAAACACCAGTCGCTCCCGATGCTGAGGTTGTGCAGTTGGCCGAGGAGCAACTTGGTTTGCCGCCGACAACCGAGAAAGTATTGGTGCTCAACGACGCCGACCCCACCAAAGGCATTGAGGCGGCCCGGAAAGTCCTCGAGGAGGAAGATCTTCCGGTCAATGATGAAAACCTTTTCATTGCCGCTACCTGCAAAGAAAAAGGAATTCGATTTCTGCAGGGTAAAGCCGAGGTGGGGGTTCGGAAAATTGATCCCAATGCGGCCAATGAAACACCTGCTGCCCCTGCTCCAGCCAAAGAAGGTCAGCCCGCCGAGTACGTCGTTTCGGTGGATGGCAAAAACGTTTTTATGGCATTCGAAGGAAACATGGTCACTGTCGAGGGGCGTGTATTCCGAGTTGGGATCAAGCCTCAGGGAGAAGCGGGAGCTTCGTCTAGTTCTGAGTCCGCCTCTGGGGATCTCTCCGAGGTGACCTCGCAGATGCCCGGTGCTGTCTTCAAAGTGCTCGCCAAACCTGGCGATTCGGTCAAGTCGGGTGCTCCCGTTATGATCTTAGAAGCCATGAAAATGGAGATGGAAGTTGCTTCTCCGGTGGATGGAGTGGTTGATAGTATCAAGGTGAATGTGGGTGATCAGGTTGCAACAGGCCAGGTCCTCGCCACGATTCGAGGCTAGAAAAGTTCCTCTCTGTATCTGTAACGAACCGAGGGGCGATGTGTTGGTCGGAACTTACACTGGCCAACGAACGTCTCGACTCTCGGGTATGATCAGTAAGGCGTTCGGCATTGAGTATGCAACCTGAACTCGGAGGGTTCATCCCATGAGTGTCTTTATTGATCCAATCGATATTGATGTCGAGGCGGCGATTCATTCTTCCCAATCGTTTGTCAGGCGAATGTTCAGGAGCGGCGATTGCTCCGGGCCGTTTAAGAATCGCTCTCTCGTCGTGATTCTCTCCAGCTTCTTTTGGCTCGGTAGTGCGGCGATAGAGTCTCTGAAAGCCACTCCTGTTCGGACACCTAGCAGCAGTCCTGCGCCGCAAGATTCGACGGATGGAGGAGATGAAAATTCACGGGAAAGTAGTTCAGAGGGACAGGGCCAAAACGCCACAGGTCAGGTTGAAGTGGCGGAGGGTCAAGATATCGGCTCATCCTCCCCGGCATTGGAACAGTGGGTGCTGCAATTAGGTCACGAAAACTATTTACGACGGGAACGTGCGAGTCGTCAGTTGATAAAGGCTGGGCCTGCGGCGGTGGGTGTCCTATCCGATGCGGTGCGGTTGGGTGATTTGGAGGTGGTTGAAAGAGCGGCTGCTGCAATGATCGAAATTGCAATCTCTGTTCCTCCTCGAGAAGATGGCGGAGCTTATGAGCGTTTGTTGGAATTGTCGAGTCAGTCGGTTGGTCGTCCCGCTTCGATGGCCAGAAACGCGTTGGCGGAAGTGAAGGAGTTTCGCAGCCAACAGGCAAAGAAATCACTTGCCCGAGCCGGTGTGTTTGTCGGTTTAGCTGAGTTTTCAATTGGTGCACAAAGTCGACAGAGGATGTTGGTCGAGGTGGGTGAAAATTGGAATCAGGATATCGAGGTTCTGCAGTGGCTCGCGTGGGTTGACGGTTATGACAACGCTCGCGTTGAAGGCCGATCGGTGAGGCTGGAGGTGATCAGGGAGGTGGTCAAGATGCCGTCGCTGAGGTCTCTTATTTTGGCCGATGCGGAGATTCGTGATGATGCTCTTGATCCATTGACTGAATTGAAAAGATTGGACACGCTTGAATTTCAGTACAGCCGACTTGAAGAATCACATGGAGATCTCATCGCAGCGTTGCCACTTCGAACTTCATTGATTCTGATGGGAACAGGGCTTTCCGAGCAGCGGGCTAACAGGTTGAAGGAAGAGTTGCCTGGCCTGCAGATACAGTATCGTCGCGGAGGATTTCTGGGTGTGATGTGCATCGACAACTTCGATGTTTGCGAGGTAACTGGAATTCAAGAGGGAAGCGCAGCTGAGGCTGCGGGGCTAATGAGAGGTGACATCATCACCATGATCGACGATCGTGAAATCAAGCACTTTCGTGATCTCCAGAATGCAATTAACGAGCATGTTCCGGGCGACAGTGTGGAAGTCCAGTATCAGCGAGGTGGAGAAGAGCAGTCTCTATCACTTAAGCTCCGCAGGTATCAGGAGTCATGATTTTTGTTCGTTTGATAGAGAGGATCCGATGAGGTCAGCTTCTACAGCGAGTCTTGATTTCGAAGCTTGGCTCGACTCGCATGATTCTCCTGAGCATGATCCAATCTGGTTGGATTCAACTTGGCGAGCCGCAGTGCGTCGTGACCTCTTGCGTTGGTTTCGCCGTGAGTCTCGTGATCTCCCGTGGCGAGTTGATTCAACTCCCTATCGAGTTTGGGTTAGCGAAATCATGTTGCAGCAAACCCAAGTTGCGACAGTGATCGATTACTACCATCGTTTTATGAAGTCTTTTCCGACGGTACGAGATCTGGCTGATGCGAGCGAGCAAACGGTTCTGTCTCATTGGGAGGGCTTGGGCTATTACCGGAGGGCGAGATCTTTACACGCCGCGGCGCGAAAGGTTGTTGACGATCACGCTGGTGAATTCCCACAGACCTATCCCGAAGTGCTGGCTTTACCCGGTATTGGTCGATATACCGCAGGTGCAATACTTTCGATTGCTTGTGGTCAGCGGTTGCCAATTCTTGAGGGTAATACACAGCGTGTCTTTAGTCGCTGGGTTGCAAATCGTTCTCCAGTGACGGAACGTTCTTCGACCGATTTGCTTTGGAAAATCGCAGAGTCGATGCTGCCTTCACGCAATGCAGGAGCTTTCAACCAAGCAGCCATGGAGTTGGGGGCACTGATCTGCCGCCCTGCCTCGCCGGATTGTTCAAGTTGCCCCGTTTCCAAGTATTGCAAGGCCAGCAGTTTGGGACTCCAAGAAGTCATTCCGGGGAAAGTCAAGCAGCTGAAGTACGAGAACAGAAAAGAGTACGCCTTCGTGATTCCCTCTCTCGAGAGGAGTGGTGACGGGAAAGAGGCTCGCTACCTGATACGATCACTTCCCGAGGGGGGAAGGTGGGCAGGTCTGTGGGATTTTCCGAGGACTACCGAGCAAAATTACGGCAATGTTGGAGATGCCAGTCAGGCATTGAGCGATGAGGCGGGATTGCGTCTCGAGGTCAAAAAAAAGCTTCTGACCATTCAGCATGCCGTCACACGATTTCGAATCAAGCTAAATGTTTATTCGGCAAAGTGTGAGCTTCCGCGCAATAGCGGCTTGAAGATTTCCCAGCCTTGGCGACTGGCGACTTTGCGAGAAATGAAGGATTTACCGATGAGTGTGACGGGTCGGAAAATAGCTGATTATCTCGCGAAGGGCTCATCGGGTCGCCCGTGAGCTTGATGCCTTGCTAACCTGTCGGGAGAGGATAGAGCCGGAAATCTGTTGCTAAGTTGCTCGTTATTGCGGTACGAAGGTTTGAGCCGGAGGGGCTTTTGGCTGTAAACTGGCAGGCCAGCGAAATAGGTTCTGTCCTGATCGCGATATCCTCCTCCAACGAATCTGAATTTATTCATTGAATGTTACTCAACTGCGAAGGGTAAAAGATCGAATGCGTCAACACTTATGTAAGATTGCCTGCGGGATTGTGATCTCGATGGGAAGTTTTGCGGCGGCTCAGGACGCTGCCGAGGTGACGTTGGGGGATCCATCGTTAACCGCCGGTGTTCCTGGGGTTGGACTACTGACGAACGATGAACTCGATCGTTGGCTTGACGACCCTGATAACCATGTCGAACTGAAAGTAACGTTGCCTCAAGGCCTCAGTGCCGCGAGCGGAAATATTTATATTCCTGACGACAACCCAATGACTCGGGCAAAGATCGAATTGGGTCGACAACTTTACTTTGACAAAAGGTTGTCGAGCGACAATACGGTCTCCTGTGCATCATGCCACGACCCAATGCTTGGTTATGGCGCTGAAACCGCTTTTGGCGTTGGTGTTCGCGGACAGCAAGGTGGCAGAAATTCACCCGTTAGCTACAACCGGATTCTAAGCAAGGCTCAGTTCTGGGATGGACGGGCAGATTCGCTCGAAGCCCAAGCTGTTGGTCCGATTGCGAACCCGATCGAGATGGGTAACACCCACGAAGCGAGTGTTAAGACGGTCAGTAGTATTTCCGGCTACAGAAAGCAGTTCGATCGCATTTTTGAGGATGGGGTGAACATCGACAACATCGGCAAAGCTATCGCAACATTTGAGCGTGCACTGGTAACCGGACCGATGGGCTACGACGCTTACGATGCACTAGCAAAATTTGAGAAGCAGTTCGCCGACGATTTAGAATACCTCGACGAAGAGCCTGCTCTCAAGGCAAAGTACGAAGAAATCAAAGCCATGACGGAGATGTTCCCGATGAGCGAATCCGCACAACGTGGAATGGTTTTATTCTTCAACAAAGCGAAGTGTTCAGCTTGCCACGCCGGTGCGAATTTTGCTGACGAGCAGTATCACAATCTCGGCGTTGGAATGCAGGCAGCAAAGCCTGATTTAGGGCGTTTTGATGTCACCAAGGAAGACAAGGATCGCGGAGCGTTCAAGACGCCAACGCTGCGAAACGTTGCGATGTCGCCTCCTTACATGCACGACGGAAGCCAGCAGACTTTGGAAGAAGTAATCGACTGGTATGATAAGGGTGGTCATAAGAACGAGTGGCTGAGTGACAAGATGAAGCCGCTCAATTTGACGGATCAGGAAAAAGTTGACCTGCTAGGGTTTCTCGTTGAAGGCCTTACTGGAGAGTTTCCCTATGTAAGTCAGTCACGACTACCTCCGACTGTTTCCGCTGACGAGAAAGTGGTTCAGTAATTTCTGAGGCACACCGATATCGATAACATGAACAACGCCGACAAAACTGTCGGCGTTGTTTTTTTTGAAGCCTATCTTTTCTGCAACAAAAGTGATGGTGTGGTCGGCGCGGAAGGTCGTTTTGCTCGCAATCCCTGTGTCGCAGTCTAGCCCTGTTGGCAGGTCAATCGCAAAACGCGTTGCGGAACTCGCGTTTGCTTCTTGAATAGCATCCGAAAAAAGCCCTCTTGGTGGCCCCTTGGCTCCGGTGCCGAGCATTGCGTCGATGATCACTTCCGATTCGCTTAGATGATCACGGATTTGTTTTGGCGTTTCGATGAAATGATGCGGGATGTCCGCTTTAACGGCAATCTGATAGTTAATGGATGCGTCGCCGGTTATCTTCGTTTTATCCACCAGAGAGAGGGTTTTGACACTTCGGTTATATCTCTGGAGGTGTCTCGCAATCACATATCCGTCACCTCCGTTGTTACCGCCGCCACATAAGATCGCTATGTTGCCGAGCTGTGCGTGCAGGTTGATCATTTTAGCCGCACCACATCCAGCATTTTCCATCAGGACGATTCCCAGCATCTGGTATTCATCAATCGCGATGCGGTCAATGCTTCGTACTTGCTCGCGGTTAAGAGGCGGGAGTGGTGCTTTGCAAGAGCGATCGCCATGTTGTTCGGTCTCGGGCATTTTCAACCTGTCGAGGGCGGCTTATCCTAGTGATCGAATCACATTATTGACTGGGGTAATTGTAATCTCCCTACAATGAACAGACCGTGAGTAAGATTGCAAGGTGAGTCCTTCAGAGGAATTTGCACATGCCGCTGTATGAGTATGAATGTCAGAGTTGCAAGAAGGTGGTTGAGGCGTTGGTTCGCAGTGTGGACGAAGCCGTGTCTTGCGATGCTTGCGGGGCACCTAAAATGCAGAAGTTGATGAGCGTGCCTTCAACGCCCTCGGTGAAATCGAAGAGTCTTCCGATGGCGTCTTCGGGAGGCGATTGCGGTGCACCACGATGTTGTGGCGGTGGTTGCTCGATGTAGTTTCTCCTCGTCGAATGCGACTGTATTCGCTACCGATTAAGGATCCCCGCGATTAAGAATCTTTGGGTCGATCGTTTAATGCTGACCCAAGATCGATCTGTTGATGAAACGAGTTACTGACGCCAGTGGTTGACCGCTGCGGTTGAGAAAACAAGAATCGAAGTCGATGGTGATAAATCATGACAGCTCAGATTAGTGACACAGGCTTGCAGCCAGTTGATCCCCATTTGGGCCTTTCGCGGCGTGGATTGATTTTAAGCTTATTTGCGATGGTGGCCGTCGGGCTGATTGTGTACTCACTTTTCCCCGCGAGCGTCGGAGGTCCATCTTTGCCGGTTGAGGTGAGTTTGGATTACCGGATGGTAGACGCCGTTAACGGGCAAGGTCCGGTTGCTACCGAAGTGGTGATCGTGAAAAACTTGGAGCCGTTTGAGATTCCTCGGTTAAGCATCGAAATCAATGGTCAATATCTACTCTTTCGTGATGCTCCTCTTCTTGCCAACGAGGAGTTGATTCTCCCGCAGCAGGTATTCACGGATAAACGGAGTAGCCAGCGTTTCAACCCACGTAAATACGAAGTTGAGGATGTCGTTGTGACCGGTCAACTTCCCTCCGGTTCACGCGGGGTCATTAAGATCGATTACATCGATCGTTAACAAGCCGATCGCTATCAAGCATTGAGTAGTCGATCTAAGATCACACTGATCGGGCTCGTCTCGGCGATTGTTTATCGGTTTACTTGCAGGCGTGTGTGAGAAGGCGTGTGTAAACTGAGTGACGCAGTTTTACGTTACGATTGCTTTTAATGTCCGTTTGCATGCGTGCTTTGATTGGCGTGTTGGCAATTCTTCTGGTTTTGGTTCAGTTTTTGGTGTTGGCGTGAACAACCGTTTTTTATCGATTCTTTTTGTCTTTATCTTGTTGCCAATGTCATTCGTGAGAGAGGCAAAGTCTCAGGGAACCAAGCAGCAGTACCAAGAGTCGGCCAGTTATCGGAAGTCAACCGCGAATAAAGTCTTTCGCGATACCGTCATTCCCAATTGGATTGGCGATGGGGAATCGAAGTTTTGGTATCGCTGCTCGACCGGACCGGGGACTCATTCCTTTTATCTGGTCGATTGCCTCGCGGGTACTAAGTCAGACGCTTTTGATCATGCTGTGCTCGCTGAGAAGCTCTCAAGAGTGACCGGGAAAAGGTACTCAGCTGATGCACTTGATCTAAGCTCCCTGCAGGTAGATCCTGAAGCAAGCGAGTGGACATTCCGCAGCGCTGGTGCGACTTGGTTGTTCGATGTGTCAACGCAAGAACTAACGAAAAACGAGAGGGTATCGGAAGGTGCCGATGCGGAGCGATTGCAAGGTCTGAAAGAGGTTCAACGCAGTCGCAATGGTGGGGATCGCGTTAAGTTGTGGTTTGAAAATCGCCTGAGCGAGAAATTGGAGTACCACTGGGTGAGGGCCGATGGGAGTCTTCAACTTTATGGGGAGTTAGGACCGGGGAAGAGCGTTGAAATAAGCACATTCGTCGGTCATGCTTGGCTCCTGAAGAATGCCCAGGGGCAGTCGCTGGCTGCATTTGTCGCTTCTGCTGATCGTCCTCGAGCTGTGGTGGATGGTGAGACGCCGCAGCCGGTCAATCGTAGACGATCTCGTGTCGCGGGAGACCGCGATCGAAATCAATCTCCTGATGGCAAGTGGGTGGTTCGCTCGGATGGGGTATCCGTCACTGTGACCAATCTCTCCAGCCAACAGGAATTGGTTTTTCGCTGGTCAGATTTGCACGCTGATTTCGCCGACGCGGATTGTGAACCGGGTCGAGTCTGGTGGTCACCTGATTCACAACATCTCGTAATGCTTCCCGCAAAATCGATTGAACCACGCGAGGTATCAATCGTCGAGTCGTCTCCCGCGGGATCGGTGCATCCAGTCCTGCACCAGTTTCGGTACGTCAAGCCAGGAGACTCCGTGAGTCATCCTCGCCCGATAATGATGTCTCTGCAGACGAATTGGGTTCCAACTCTGATAGACGATGCGTTGTTTTCAAATCCTTATTCGTTGAGCCGATTGGAATGGAGTGGTGACAGTAGCGCATTTTCTTTTCTCTACAACCAACGAGGCCACCAATGTTTGCGATTAATCACGGTGGACGTTCCATCTGCGATACCAAGGGTCTGTATCGATGAACAGAGCGAGACTTTTGTTTGCTATTCGCAGAAGACATTTCTTCATCGGATCGAATCAACCAATGAATGGATTTGGATGAGTGAACGCAGTGGGTGGAATCATCTGTACTTGATCAACGGAGAAACCGGTGAAGTGAAGAACGCAATCACTTCAGGTCAGTGGGTGGTGAGGTCCGTCGAGAATGTTGATGAGAAGAATCGCAAGCTTCTCTTGTCGGTCTCCGGCATCAACCCAGAAGAAGACCCCTATCATCAGCATCTTGTTCGAGTCGGTTTTGATGGTGGTGACTTGGTTCGATTGACCGAGGGTGATGGCGACCATTCGTGGCGGTTCTCACCAAATGGGAATTGGTTGATCGATCAATATTCCAGGGTGGATCTGCCGCTCGTGACTGAGCTTCGATCAGCTCGAACAGGTGCGAAGGTTTGTGATGTTGAGAAGGCGGATATCACTCATCTGCTTGATATGGGCTGGCATCCACCGGAGCGATTTGTTGCCATGGGGCGAGATGGCAAGACACCGATCTACGGCGTGATCGTACGTCCATTGCGTTTTGAAGCGGGAAAGAAATATCCGGTTCTTGAGCATATCTACGCCGGTCCTCATTCTTCTTTTGTGCCCAAAACATTCGGCCTTCACTCGCAGTTGTATGAGATGGCGGAACTCGGGTTTGTTGTGGTGAAGATAGACGGAATGGGTACGAGTAATCGCAGCAAGGCTTTTCATGACGTTTGTTGGAAGAACCTAGGTGATAGTGGTTTTCCTGATCGGATTGCTTGGATGAAAGCTGCTGCGGCTGATCGCCCTGAGATGGACCTTGGGCGAGTCGGTATTTGGGGCGGGTCAGCAGGCGGCCAGAGTGCGATGCGGGCGTTGATCGCATATGGCGATTTCTATGACGCGGCGTCTGCAGATTGTGGTTGCCATGATAATCGAGTCGACAAAATCTGGTGGAACGAGCAATGGATGGGGTGGCCGATAGGACCGCATTATGAGGAGCACTCAAACGTTGCTCAGGCACACCGTTTGCAGGGTGATCTGCTCCTGATATGGGGTGAGCTCGATCGAAACGTTGATCCGGCTAGTAGTATGCAGGTGGTGAACGCTCTGGTTCGTGCGGACAAGGATTTCACGCAGTTGATTGTTCCCGGGGCTGGCCATGGCGCAGCTTCTCATCCCTATGCCAAGCGTCAGCAGGCTGATTTTTTTGTGCGCAAGCTTTGGGGAACCGAGCCTCGGAGTGAGTAAGGCATCTCAAATATTCTAGGTTAACTGAGTTGCGGTTGGTCTGCCTTTCTCCTCCCGTGCAGCAGCGATGATTGAAGCCGATCTCTGGAGCGGTGGTCGTTGAAATCAGCATTTGACGCTTTTTATTGATTTGCAACTCATTTGAACGAAGTTTTGTGGTTTGGTCGGGCTCTGACTAGACTTAGACATTCGATTTTATTGGCAATCACATGAAACCAGCTGGATCCTCATGATTCGTAGTATTTTGATTTTGACTCTAGCTGTCGTTTTGCAATGTTTTCCCAGCAGAGATGCATTTTCGCAGTCAACGGAAATTCCTCCCGCATTGGAGCCTTGGCAGAATTGGGTTAACGCTAAGGTCATGCATCGAGATTGCCCCAAGATTTTCAATGACCATGAGACCGCCGTTTGTTTTTGGCCCAGTGAATTAGCGGTTGATGCGGACGGTAACGGCGCGAGATGGTCACAGCAGGTAACCGTTTACGAAAAGACCTGGGTACCACTGCCAGGTGATTTGTCGATGTGGCCGACCGAGGTTCGAGTCGATGGTATGCAAGCGGTGGTTATTGGGCGGGATGGTCGTCCGACCGTGGAATTGTCTTCTGGGTCTCACAGGTTAGAAGGGAGCTTTCGTTGGGCGCAAATGCCGCAGAGGATGCGTATTCCTGCTGAGACTGGTGTATTAGCGTTGTCTGTATCCGGTGAAGCTCGTCCGCTAACCAGTTGGGGGAGCGATGGCGAAATTTGGTTGCGCCGAATCCAAAGCGCACCGGCAGATGTGGACCGTTTGGGGGTTCAGGTCTATCGCGTGATCGAAGATGGGATTCCCATTTGGTTGCGGACAGAAGTGGAGTTAACTGTATCCGGCAAGAGTCGTGAGGAAGAACTAGGATGGATTCTTCCGGAGGGTTGGCGAATCGCTAATATCAATTCCTCTCTACCGGTCGCGATCGATGATGTTGGACGAATCAAGACGCAGGTTCGGGCAGGTAAGTGGTCGATTGAAATCACTGCTTTTAGCACAACAGACCCCAAGGAAATTCAATACTCCAGTGGTGTGCAGCCGGTTCGTGATCTTGAGCTGATAGGTCTCAAACAAGATCCATCGTTTCGCGTTTCGTTCATTGAGGGTTTAGCGGCGATTGATGTGAGCCAAACCACTTTTCCTGAGCGTTGGCGAGGATTGCCCGTTTATCAGTGGAATACCTCCACGGCACTTTCGTTCAAAGAGAAACAGCGGGGGATGGGCGACAAGGGGCAAGGGGGTCTGAAGATCGCTCGTGAGCTTTGGCTTGATGACAGTGGCGACGCTTTTACCTATGAGGACAAGGTCACAGGGCAAATGCAGCAGATTTGGCGGCTCAATGCTGCACCGGGCGTCGAACTTGGTTCAGTTCGGATCAATGGTGAGAACCAGTTGATTACTCGAAGTCCCGATGGCGAGGCGAGTGGAGTTGAACTGAGGAATCGGAATCTCGATTTAACGGCGATTGGGCGATCACCTCTTGATGGATCCATACCGGCGACCGGTTGGCAGGCGGACACGGATGCTCTGTCTGTTGTTTTAACCTTACCTCCAGGTTGGCGAGCAATTGCGGTCTTTGGAGCCGATCGCGTTGTCGGGGATTGGATGACTGCCTGGTCCTTGCTGGATCTATTTCTCTTAATGATTTTTTCGTTGGCTGTTCTTCGATTGTATGGTTGGTTTCCTGGCGTTATCGCTCTACTTGCATTCGGTTTGTCCTATCACGAATACGGATCGCCGCGTTGGACGTGGTTCTGTCTTTTAGTTCCCCTCGCACTTACGAAGGTGGTTCGATCTGAATTGGGTCAGGCTTGGTTAAAAAGAATTCGTTTCGTTGCCGCACTGCTGCTGATGTCATTCCTAATCCCCTTTGTGGCTCATCAATTCCAGAGTGTGATTTATCCACAGCTTGAGGTGTCGGGCGTCACCTACGGGTATCGTGATTTCCTCACATGGATGGGGGACGCACCCAACGCTGCACCTGCTCCCTCCGGCGCATACCGATCGATATCCAAAGAAAGTTTATCGAAGTCGGTGCCGCGCGGTAAGCAAGTCAAAGGCATGATGCAGCAGCAAACCGCCTCAAGTGCCAACCTGCTTTTCGATCCCAAGTCCAAAATACAGACCGGGCCTGCTAGACCAACTTGGAGTTGGAATCGTGTTGTTTGCACTTGGAATGGTCCAGTAACGGCACAAGACGAAATCAAACCTGTTCTTTTATCACTTGGGCAAAATCGAATTATGACCTTGGTTCGCATTGCGTTGATGTCGGTCTTGGCAATGTTTTTTCTGACTGGTGGAATTGGTTTTCGATGGAATGCGACTCGAAGAAGCATCGGCCCCGCCCTCGCTGTGTTTCTGTTCCTATGTCTTTCCGGAGAAGCCAACGCTCAGCAGACGCAAAGATTTGATCCGTCAGCAAATCCAGTCTCCGAACCACTTAATCGTGTAAACGCCCCAAGTGTCATGGGCTCTTCGGCTGCCGATGGCGTGTCGTTGGGTCTGTTTCCCAGCCAGGCTTTACTTGATGAATTGCGTCAGAGATTAAATGAGGCTCCCTCCGCTTTTCCAAATGCGGCGGAACTTGCCGCGGTTGATTTGGAGTTGGCTGCGGGACGTCTCAAAATGGATTTGACCTTCCACGTAGCTCATCGAGTTGCGGTGCCAATTCCAGGGCGTTTTCCTGAATGGTCGCCAATCAGTGTGACGTTTTCTGATGGTGTGTCGGCTGTGACAGTGCGCAAAGATGAATACCTTTGGGTGTTGTTGCCGCCAGGGATCCACCAACTGACTGTTCAAGGTGTGATGCCCGATCAGTCTGATTGGGAGTGGGGCTACTTACTTAAGCCGAAGCATGTAACCGTCTCGGCCCCTGGTTGGTCGATTGCTGGTCTGCGTGCAGATGGGGTGCCGAGTGATCAGTTGTTGTTCACGAAAGAGCAACCCGTTGATGAGGAGACCGCGGAGTACGATCAAGTGCGAACGGATCCAATCGTCTTAGTGGATCGACAACTTGAGGTTGGTCTCGTCTCCAGGGTCAGGACAGTTGTCACTCGACTCGGTGAGGCGAACAAATCGATTGCTATGCCGATTCCGTTACTCCAGGGTGAAGCCGTTTTGACACCGAATCGAGATGTTGTCGATGGGAATGTCTTGATGCGTTTAGGTTCGCAAGGCGGTCGTTTTGAGTGGATGAGCGAATTGCAGCACCAAGACGTTATTGAGTTGACTGCTGCAAAATCGAATCAATTTGTAGAGCGTTGGTCCTTAGCAACTTCACCGATTTGGAATGTCGCCATTGATGGGATACAACCCATTTTTGAAGCTGGACGGGATCAGCTGATTCCGGTTTGGAGGCCTTGGGGTGGTGAGTCGATTAACCTTAGGTTGAATCGACCGATTGGGGTCAGCGGGGAAAACTTAACGATCACGGCTGTTAAACACGCGGTTAATGTCGGGGTGCGGCAGCGAGCTACCGAATTGCAGATTGATCTCGACTGCAGTCTTTCAACCGATTTTTCGATGGAGTTGTCAGATGAGGCTGAGGTCTCAAGTATCAAGATGAACGGTACCGAGATTCCTCAGCAGCGGGATGGAAGGACGCTCTTGATTCCAGTCAGTCCGGGACAACATCAGTTGCAGATTGCTTGGACATTGAGCCAGCTGTTGAATAACCAGGTGGCAGGTGAAGTGGTCCGTGTACCCGTTGATGCAGCGAATGTGACGTCTACGATTCAGATGCCCGATAATCGGTGGGTCTTGTGGGCAGATGGGCCTCTGCGCGGGCCTGCGGTGAGGTTTTGGACTGTCCTCGTCGTGGCGGTGCTGCTGGCGTTGGCTCTCGCTGTCGTTCCCGCATCACCGCTGGGGCGATTTGAGTGGGCTTTGTTGATCATTGGCTTGACGCAAGTCAATCTCTTCGCGGGAATGTTTGTAGTGGGATGGCTGTTTGCATTGGAATATCGTGGGCGACAAGACGGTGTAAGCTTGAGTTGGTGGCGTTTCAATATCCAGCAACTAGCCCTCGTGATACTTACGCTGGTCGCTTTAACCGTTTTAGTGTTCGTTGTAGCGGCGGGCTTATTGGGTTATCCGGATATGTTCATTTTGGGTAACGGCTCGACACGCACCTATCTTCATTGGTTCACGCCCCGTGCGGGTAAAACACTTCCTTTACCCTCCGTGATCTCGGTTTCGGTCTGGGTGTATCGTGTGTTGATGCTTTGTTGGGCTTTGTGGCTAGCGAGCGCGCTACTCCGTTGGTTGGCTCGCGGATGGGGCAACTTCACACATGGAGGTGCTTGGAAGAGTGTCTGGCTGCGGACAAATACGCAGCCCTCGGTTAGCGGTCGTGATGTTGAATCAAATCGGGAACGCGACTTGGGGTCGCCGATGAATGAACCCCCGATAGATGCTGAGTTGGTTGATGGTGGTGAATTGAATGGAAAAGAAGATGACGCGACCTAGGTCGTTATTTGGTCGTCTTTTCTCGTAGGCGGCTCAGGTATGCGTCTGGATTCATCGAAGGTTGAATCATTTTTTCTTTCATGCTTTGCACGATTTGATTGGTTGATTCCAGTTGAGTCAGCAGTCTGCTTTGTCGATCGGCAAACCATGATTTGAGCTCTGTTTCTTGTTCAACATACGCTTGCGTGATCCTCTGGGTGGAGCTTTCTCTCGCTAGATCCAATCTCCCTCTGATGTAGTTGTCTGAGAATTCAGCAAGCAGCGGAGTTAAGTTGCTTGTCGCTTGAAGTTTCCAATCGCCATTCTTGTTCGAGAATGAAATATCTATCTGTATTTCATCAACGACATCTAGATGGTCTTCGAGTGATCGTAGAAGATTCTCGTGGTTACCTACGGACGGATTGCTAAGTGACAGCTTCGCGTCTTTTTGGATGTTGATGAGGCGTCCAGAAAAACTATTTGCAGACGTGACGTCCGACTCTTTTTTTAGTTGAAGCCAAATCTCTTGGCTGGAAGCCTCCCAATGAATACCCACGGTGTTGGCGAGGCCAAAGTTGCGATTGTCCGAACGGCCATGGGGCCAATGCGCCGTCAGTTGCGATCGTTCTCGGTCACCTTTCCTTTGTACCGCGTACTCAGCTTTGAGTTCGCTTGCTCCCTGCAGAGTCATCTGAATTCGGCAAGGGCTTGGCATGTGGTTTTTGTTTTGTGGCAGGTTCTTGATGGTGGCGGTTAATCGGTGATGCTCGCCGCGATGTCTTAAATACCCCGAGATCAAGCATTCACGAATGTATGGTGGCTGGTCGGCCGAGTTGTTCATTGCAAAGGTGCGACCTCGCAACCGTTCGCTTTCAGGGGAAACAAATGTGTAGTGAGCGAGCGTTTCGCCATATCCTAGGTAGGTCTTGGCGTCATCCATGAGTTGGATCGCGGTGTCTCGAAGGAGATCTAGGTTCAACGCGTCTAGATCAACACTTGGTAAAGGCACTTGCTCTTTTAGGCGATGCATGTCTTGATCTTTGGCGTCCAGTAGAACCTGTTGGTCTCGTTGGATCTGGGCCGGTAGCGAGGCGATCTTTTGTTGGATCGCCAGCAGTGATTGCTGATAATCTTTTAGGCTGGTAAGTGTGGAATTGACTTGTTCAAGATTTCGAAGCGGGTTGTTTGTGCTTGGCGTGAACTGCTCCGCTCCGCTTTTAAGTTCTTCGATTTCGGCTTCGAGAGCGGCGAAATCGTTTTGCCATCGGGTTTTGATTTCCGCTGCAGTTTTAACGCAGGATAGATTCTGAATCGCTTCATTGAATTGAGTTTCGATGGCGCGACCTTTAGACAGTAGTGATTGGGTGAATGGGTGGTTTTTGCTACTTGTGAGGTCGGTCGATTCAGAGTCAGTGATTGCTCGATGCCCCGATTCCTCTCTCGTTGAATGAATCAGAATCCCCTCGGCCGTCGCTCGGTTTACTACTAATGACCTTTTGAGTAGGTGTTCAGCGTCGAGTTCCAGTTTTAACTCATCAATTTCGATAAGGTTCTCATACGCTTTGTCTTTTCGTGGGTCAGCGATTTGCAATCGTGTCATTTCGACGATTGGTGGGTAGAACCCAATGTTAGTATTCTCGATCTGAACTTTTGAGCCAGTAATTGCTTGGAGGGATTCAATCGCCATCCATTGGCAAGACGGATTTGCGGCCAAGCGTATGCCGATTCCTGCAATGAGCAGGATCATGAGACGTGGTAGAAGGTAGTTCCAGCGGATCACGATGCTCTCCTTTTTGTCTGTTCTTTCAGGCGTTTAAGGAGTAACTGCAGTTGCTGGTTTTCCTGGTTTTCACTGTTTGTGGTGCGTCGTTCTTGCTCGTTGATTGCGTATGTTTTCTCTTTCTCGCTGTCGGGGATCTGTTTTCTTCGAGTCGTTGAAGAGTTGCCGGGCGTTTGCACGCTATAAGCACTGCTGAGTTGTGATTGGCTGTCACTTTCTGATGCCATCATTCGCGTTTCGTCGATGTCCTCACTTTCACCCTCGGTTTCTGCATTGTTCTCTTTGCTCAGCTTCCTGAAGAAGTGTTCGGAAGATCGCAGGACTGGGTAATAGAGGCTAAGGCCAATCGCGAAGCTACCGAGAACGATCGTGTTGTTGAGGTCGGTCCAAGCGAGCAGCGGTTGATTCCAAACAGTTTGGAGAAGATGAAAAAGAGGCGGATCGCTAAGGATTGACAGTCCAACCCAATGTGAGACTGGGTCAAGTGCGGGGGCAACCAGAGCGGTGGCGATGGCCGTGAGAGCTGCCAAGGCGTGATTTAGACGAAGGCAAAAGATCAACAAGGCAATGGCGATGCTGGTAAGATTGCCCGAGGGAGTGAGTCCCAAGAGAAGCCCCAACGCAACTCCACGAGCAAGTAGCTTGGGTTCGCGACTTTGTGAGACGGCTCTCGAGATCTTCTTTTTTAAACGGTAAAGCCAGAAAATCATTTTGTGCGACTCCGTTCGCACGGACACGGTAACGTGCAGGCCTACCCTGGGCGGGCCATCGCGTCATCTTGTTTCACCGCGCAGGGTGATTCCTTGTTTATTCCCTCTTTGTCTTATCGGATGAGGAGATGTTCCAATGCAGCACAACCGGAAAAATCGTTAAAATAGGATTTGGCAGTTCCGCCTTGGACCAAACGTGTCCAATGCACCATGGATGCTACGGGTCGGCAACTGTCGCGGCTTCATAAAAGGTCACGTTTTGCGTTAGTGTCACACTCGTTTGGAACGCAGAGCGAAGCGGACCGTTTCGGGGGCAATAAAACCGCGTTACCAACGTGTTTAGTGCATTATCACTGGGGATCAGAAGTTTGGAACTCTTTTCAAAATCATGCGAAACGATCTACGTAGGCTGGGAGAGTCCGCTATTGGTCAGTGTCGTGGATTACTTAGCCAGTGAGTTTGTGGAGCAGGGAGTTCTTCGACTTTCAACGTTGGACTGTGTGCTTCCATCGCTTTATGGCTGCCGGCGGCTTAGGGATTTACTTGAAAAGAAGGCAGCTGCACGAGGCTTGGTTTTAGAGGAGCCGCGGTTCATGACCGTCGGCCAGTTGGCCGAGGAGTTGTACGCTCCCGGTGCGAAGCTTGCTAATGATTTTGAACAGACGCTTGCTTGGGCGGGGGCGCTTCGTCGTTTTTCAGAAGATGAACTGAGGTCGCTGATTCCGGTGGTTCCACCGGAGCTCCCGCTTACACCATGGTTAGAGCTAGCTGCGACACTAAGTACCTTGGCAGCAGATCTCGCCTCACAGGGATTTTCATTTCAGCAAGTTAAATCATTCGCGGGCAATGACTTGGAGGTTCGACGTTGGGAGATCCTCTGCCGAATTCGAGCTGCGTACCTAGAAGAATTAAAAGCAGCAAATCGATCTGATCATTCAGAAGAAAGGGCGAAGGCGGTTGCCGATGGACGCTGCGGTACTCCTCGTGTCACAGTGTTGATTGGAACAAGTGATTTAAGCTCGGAGCTCCGTAAGATCCTGCGATCAATCCAAGGTCGACTGATTGCAATCGTTGCAGCTCCCGAATCACAATCCAATCGCTTTGATGAGTTTGGATCAGTTATCTCAGAACGCTGGAAAGAGTACCGTCTTGAGATGAGCGGAGAGCCATTCATTTCTGCTGGCGACATGATGGATCAATCGGCTGCCGTAGCCGCAAAGGTGCGAGCTTTCGGAGCCGAACATACTGCAGAACAAGTTACCGTTGGCGTGACCGATGAAAGCCATGTTGCACCGATCGAAATGGAGTTGAAGGGATGCGGCGTGCACACATTTCGGAATTTAGGTTGGCCTGTAAGCGAGACATCCATTGGACGATTGCTGCAGATGCTCTCCGCTTTCGTTAATCGGCCAACGTGGCAAGCGGCTGCTGCATTGGTTAGGCACAGTGATCTGCACACATTAATTTCATCGCGACTCGATGAAGAAGGTTGTGATCCGCGTGATAGTTGGCACAGTCAATTGGATCATCTCATTGCAAATCATTTTCCAGTTCGAATCTCGGATTCATTGCCATCCGAAGCGGAAAAGAACTATCCAAAAGCATTGCAGATTCAGGACATTCTTTCTGAGTGGTTGCAGTTGTTTTCGGCGAGCGATAATCATGTCGCGGGATGGGGTAACGTGTTAGCCAATTGGCTGAGTGTAATCTATGGAGAGCAGTTCAAAGGTGAAGTTCTAGGCAGTGATCGTACGTCGCTCGCGTTAGCGGCCGTGAGTTCTTTTCTCGATACGGTATCTGAAATTAGTCCATCACTGGACGTGGATTGTACCGGGGCAGCTGCTCTCGACATGCTGACAAGTCGCATCGGTTTCTTGCGTGTGGTGGAGAAACCCCGTGAACACTGTGTCACAATTCTAGGTTGGTTGGATCTTGCACTGGATGACTCTCCTGCGCTGGTCGTCAATGGGTTCAATCACCCCTATCTTCCGACGGTGGTCGCTGCTGATCCTTTCTTGCCGGCCGAGCTCCGTCAGCGATTGCCGGTAGAGGGTAATGAGCGACGTTATGCAAGGGATCTTTATGCAACTCAATTGGTTCTCATGAGTCGTAAGAGTGCATCTTTTGTGGTTGGGAAAGTTGGAGTGGATCAGACTCCGACGCCTCCTAGTCGCTTGCTGGCTGCCTCGAAACGAGATGACTTGCCGGAGAGAGTACTTCGATTATTAGAAGGGGGACGAGATCTCATTCCAGCCTTACATCGATGGGATGAATTTGAGGATGGTTCGGGGCTGAAGATCCCTAGCTTAGATCGATGCACCGGTAGTGGTTCTAGTCATGACGCCTCACCCGTCGTTCGTTCACTCAGTGTGACGGCATTTCGCGACTATTTGATCTGCCCTTATCGATTCTTTCTGCGGCACGTGCTCGGATTACGTCCGTTGGATGATTCCAGTGGCGAACTGGCGGCTAATCAATTTGGTGATCTCGTTCATGGGGCGTTGGAAATTTATGGTGAGTCACCGGATCGAGATGAGTCGGATCCAAAGCTGATTGAGATGCATTTAAAGAAGTGCCTTATTGATTATGTCGGTAAACGCTATTCAGAACACGGTTCATCGGCGGTTCAAATACAGATCGCTCAAGCTGAGAAGCGTCTGAAGGCCGTTGCAAAGGTGCAAGCGGAACGCATCTCGGAGGGGTGGCGGATTTATAAAGTTGAAGCGTCGGTTGGGCCAAAGGAAGGAGCTTGCATTACGGTTGATGGTCAGTCACTACCAGTCAAAGGTCGCTTTGATCGGATTGATCTTCGGACTAGCAACGGTTTTGAAGAGTGGGCGATCCTCGACTATAAAACGCATGGGCATCCACCTGAGAAAAAACACTTGAAGAAGACTGCATTCGGTGTGGAGTGGATTGACTTGCAATTGCCACTGTACCGCATGATGGTTCCTTATCTCGGTATCAAGAGTGATCCCAAGGAAGTCAAGCTTGGGTACTTTAATATCAGTTCAAAGGACGAGGAAACACGAGTGAATGAAGCGAGCTTCTCGGAGGAGTTGATGTTGAAAGCCGAGGAGTTAGTTAGGGAATGTGTTCGTAATATTCTGGCTGGTCATTTCGAGCCTACGGCGGATCGTGTCGAATTTGATGATTACGAATCGATCATGCAGACCGGGGTTGCTAGTCGACTGTTACGGCAAACTTCCACCGAGGAGCAGGAGGCGGGAGTATGAGTGGGGAACCTGATCATGATGCCCAATTGCTCCCGACATTAGTGAGAGCTTCTGCTGGCACCGGCAAGACTTATCAATTGACGGCGCGGTTTCTCAAGCTTCTGACTCAGGGGGTTGCACCCGAAACCATTCTCGCGACGACGTTCACGAGAAAAGCAGCTGGTGAAATTCTCAATCGCATCCTAAAGTCTTTGTCGTCCGCCGCGAGGTCGGGGGGTGATGATGCTTTGACCGAGATTCGCGAGCAGGTCCAAATCCCAAGTTTGCGTCCCAGTTTTTGTTTACAGCTTACAGAAAAGCTGCTGCAGAATATTCACCGGCTTCGCGTCTCAACGCTAGACAGTCTTTTTACGCAGCTTGCCAAGTCATTTCCCTATGAGCTTCAGTTACCTGCAACGTGGCGATTGAGTGACGAGATTGAAGATGTTTGGCTACGGGAAAGGGCTGTCGCGGCGATGATCTCGCAGCTTGATCAGAGCGAAATGGCGACCTTATTGTCCATGCTTGGTAAGGGAGAGGTTCGAAGGTCAATCGCCAGTGAGTTATTGCAGGTCATCGATGTTGCTTATACGAAACAACGTTCATGCGAGGAAAATGTTTGGCGGCATATTCGATCTCCGAAGCGACCGACTGATACGCAGATCAAGTACGCCATTGTTCTTTTTAGGCAAGCAAATCCGAAACAAAAGCGACTCAAGGCAAAGTTAGAGGCTTTCGCTGATGCGTTGGAAGTTGGTGATGATGACTGCCTGGTACTTGATACCGTCGTTTCTAAGTATCACGAGACACAGCAGACCGGTGAGCCGCTGACCTACTATCGTAGTGAGTTTCCTGAGGGATTAGAAAGTGCTTTTGCAACGGTTTACGACATCGCAAAATGTCGGCATCTTTCCCTATTGCAGATGCAGAATGAGGGGACCGGGAAACTGCTAGCCGCATATGAAAAGCATATCGGTCAATCAAAGGATGATTCTCGAGTTCTTAGTTTCGAAGATGTCGCGGTGCGGCTTTCAGAACTGTTTCGGCAGCGGTCTCCGGCGACTCTTCTTGCTGCGGTTGATGGTGTGGTCGATCATCTTCTGTTAGATGAGTTTCAGGATACATCCCCTACTCAGTGGCAAGTGCTCTTTCCGTTTGCTGAGCGAGCCGCAGAGGTGATTGCCAGCGATGAAGGGGAATCTTCCGGTGATTTGAAAACAGCAAGGTCTTTTTTCTGTGTCGGTGATACGAAGCAGGCGATTTATGGCTGGCGGGGTGGGGTTGCTGAGATTTTTGACCAGGTTGCAGATCAATTATCTCGGGTTGTCGAGGTCAAACAGAATAAGAGCTACCGTAGTAGCCCGGTGATCATGTCGACGGTGACCGCGATTTTTAAAAACCTATCAAGGCACTCGGTGGCCGATGATGCCAAGGTTAAGGACCCGAGTCACAAGCCGATGTACGAAGCTCGTGCGCTTTTGAAATTCGCTGAGTCGTTTCCCGAGCATGTTTCCGCCAAAGAGCAACTCGCGGGTTATGTGCAGTATTCAACCGCCGCCTTGCCGGAAGACGCGGACGCGTTGATGCGCCGCACGGCGACGTTCGAGAAAGCATCGGAAATCGCTGAAGAACTGCTCGCTAAAAATCCTTCTCTTTCCATTGGTGTTCTGACACGCACCAATCGGGCAGTCGCAGAACTGATTTTTCTTATGGAGCAAAAAGGAATCGATGTCAGTCAAGAAGGTGGTAATCCACTGACCGACTCCGCTGCTGTTGAGATGGTTCTGTCTGCGTTAATGATGGCCGAGCACCCAGGTGATGGTCGTTGGGAATTTCACTTGCGAGGTGGTCCACTAAGTGAAGTCGAAGGATTGGATGCTCAGTGGGTGCGGCGCAGAGTTGATGAGGTAGGTCTTGCGGAAACGATTCACGATATCGCAAGTCACCTTGCGCCACACTGTGATGCGAGAGAAACGCTTCGGCTTAAACAGTTAACGTACCTAGCGATTGGGCATGATTTCCGTGCTTCACCGCGACTACGAGATTTTGTGCGGATGGTTCGGGAGAAGCGTGTCGATCGCCCTCGGTCGGCTCCAGTTCGGGTGATGACCGTGCATCAAGCTAAAGGTTTGGAGTTTGATGCGGTAATTGTGGTGGAGATGGATAGTGCTCTTTCAAGACAGTCGTCTGATTGTGTTGCACAGGTAAAAGATTTGATGAGCCCGCCGGTTGGCCTAAGTCGGTATGTTAGTCAGAAAACATGGCATTTTCTCAGTCGAGACTGGCAAGCTGCGTTTGGTAAGCAGGCTGCGGATGCTTTCACTGAGTCTTTATGTATGTGGTATGTGGCAATTACTCGGGCGAAGCAGGGTCTGTACATGGTTGTTAGCCCTTCAAAGAAAGCGGATTTTGATGTGCGCACGTTTGGTTCTTTGGTGTTCCATGCTCTAGGCTGTGAGCAGGATCCGACCGAACAGAATGTTGTCTTGTTCGAGCATGGTGAGCCGGAGTGGTACACTGCTGCGGCAAAAGTGGATGATGATGGAGGCAATGACTTTGGTCATCAACCCCAGCCCATCGTGTTTTGTCATCCCAAAAGATGAATCGCTGAGTGTCTCCATCACTCGCTCGGTCGATCAGGTTCTTGGTCGGAGAGGTATTTAGATTGAATCGAAAAATAATCCACGCTGCGGACATCCATTTGGATAGTCCTCTTCAAAAACTGAGTCAATATGAGGGGGCACCGGCTGAACAAATTCGGCGGGCATCGAGAGGTGCGTTCACCAACTTGATTGATTTTGCGATCCGTGAATCGGTCGATTTAGTTGTGATTGCGGGTGACCTTTATGACGGTGACTGGCCTGATCAAAATACAGGTCTGTTTTTTGTTAAAGAAGCAACTCGCTTGATTCGAGCTGGGATTCCGTTGGTGGTGATTCGCGGTAATCACGACGCGGCTAATCTGATCACGCGAACCTTACCACTGCCCAAGAATCCCGATGGTAGCGAAGTCATGCTTTCTGAGAAGAAAGTGGATTGCCGTATTTTTGAGTCGATCGGAGTTGCGGTTCATGGGAAATCGTTTTTGAACCGAGTTGAGAAGGATAATCTTGCCCTGCAGTACCCACCGGCGCTAGGTGGTTTTTTTAATCTGGGATTACTGCACACAAGTCTGGGTGGTTTTGAAGGGCATGATCCCTATGCGCCGTGTACTCCGGGCGAGTTGGCCGACAAGCATTACGACTACTGGGCATTGGGGCATATTCATCAACGCGGTAGGCATGAAATTGAGGGTTCAGCACCGGTGGTATATAGCGGGAATCTGCAAGGACGTCATGTTCGGGAATGCGGAGCCAAAGGCTGCTACCTCCTCACTTTCGACGATAAAGGTCACTTGGATTTGACCTTTCATGCACTTGATGTTGTGCGGTGGGAGAAGTTTTCCATCGAAGGTGCGAGTTTGACGCATCAAGATGAATTGTTAGATCGCTATCAGGACTGGATAGCAGACGAATTAGCTAAAGTGGACGGACGTCTGCTTGTCACGCGAGTTGAGGTTGAGGGAAAAACCTCGCTAGATACCGTGCTTCGTCGCGAACAATCGGCGTTACTTGATTCGCTTCGTTCAATCTCAGTTAGTCATGGTGCCGGTCAGGTTTGGATGGAGAACTTGAAGGTTCGAACCTCGCAGGAAGTCGAACGATTAGTTTTGGCAGATGAAGATGGTCCAATGTTGAGTTTGCAGGAGGTCGTTGGATCATTAAGTGAATCAGGTGCACTGGCGAATCTCGTTGAGGATGAAGTGAAGAACCTTAAGAAGAAGTTACCTCACGAGATCTTTGAGTCGTCCAGTGAGCGTTCTCTTTCTGATCAGCAGTTGCTCTCTGAACTACTTCATTCCGCCTTTGCAGAAATCAAAGCTCACATGAATCAAGCGGATTGATCGCGAGTGAGTTTCCGTTTGTTATTTTTGATAGATCGCTATCAGTAGACCATTCATTTGCTCGTTGGATAACGCAAGATGCTTCTTGAGCGACTTGACCTAAAAGCTTTCGGTAGATTCACCGATGTTTCACTTGAGTTAAACTCCGGATCACGGAACTTTCATCTGATTTATGGGCCGAATGAGGCGGGGAAGTCAACTTCGTTGCGAGCGATCACGTCTCTTCTCTTTGGGATGGAAAGCAACACGAATGACTGTTTCTTGCATCGCCCGACCGATATCCGTGTTGGTGGCGTACTGTTGGATCCAGAGTCCGGTTCACGTCTAGAGTGTGTGAGACGCCGTGGACGTAAGCAGACGCTACGCGATGCTGACGATCGTGACCCGATTTCAGACGAGCAGTTCCACCAATTTTTGGGCGGCATAGGTCGTGAAACATTCGAGACTCGTTTTGGGCTTTCCTATGACGCTCTGGTCGATGGCGGTGAGGCAATCACCAAGGGGGGAGGTGATCTGGGCGAGATACTGTTTTCGGCAGGGGCGGGAGTGAGTCAGCTTAGAAAGTTACAAGATGAATTCGAAGATGCTGCATCAAGCCTCTTTGCGCCACGGGCTTCAAAGTCGAGCATCAACGCCGCATTAAAGGGTATGGATGCAGATCGCCAAGCCATGAAGGATTTACAGGTCAGCACTTCGACCTATGAAAAGCTTCGCTCTGATTTGGAAAAGCATCTGGCAGATGGCACAGATTTAAAAGAACAGCTTACCCAGTCTGTAAAGCAGGTGGAGTTGCTGAAGTCATATCGGGAAGCGGTTTCGTTGATTCCAGCTTGGAGAGATGCGAAAGAGGGGCTTCTGCAGTTTGAGGGTGTTCCAACACTTACCGATGAGTTTGTTGCGCAGCGGCACGACGCTCACTCGGCACTCGAGATCGCCAAGGCTCAGCGAGAGAAACTTCAGGAGCGACTAAAGGCTTTGCGGCAGCGGGAATCCAAGCTTTGCCCGGATCTTTCTTTGTTGCAGTGTGAGCTTCAGGTGCAGAATGCCTTTCAGGAACTGGCAATCTATAAAAAATCGGAGCAGGAGTGTCAGAATGCGATTAAGGAATTGCAGGGGCTAGATCTTGCCGTCAATGACCTACTGAGAACCTTGTCGAAGCTTGTGCCGACCAGCGGGATGGATTTGAGTACCCGAGAAGCATTGGATGAGCAACAATCTGAGCGATACCGCCTGCACGCTTCTTCTCTTTTGCGAATGAGAGACTTAACTCAGCAGCACAAGGATCTTGTTTTACGAGAGCGCGAGGCGAACGAGGCGGTCGATTCAGCGAGGGTTCGACTCAAAAGTATCAATCAGCAGTTGAGCGTGCTGGGGGAGGTCGGCGATCCCAGCTTGTTGACCGAACTACTTGAAAGTGTTGGTAAGCCAGCGATGATTTCGGAGACGATTTCTCGGCAACGTGATCAATGTGGCAAGATGCGTCGCGAATGCCAACAGGCTCTCGCCAACCTAACCGGTTTTCACGGCGAACTTCGGGAAGCACTAGCAATCGAGGTGCCTGATCAGACTTTGTTGGATGATTATTCAGTCAAAATCGAAGAACTGGAAGCTAGATCTCGCGAACAAGAATTGAAAATGAAGCAGTGGCGAGAGGAGCTTGAGCAGGTGCAAACGCAACTCTCGCACTTCGCGGATAACACGGAATGCCCAAGTAATGACCAGATCGGTAAGGCCATTAGCGAACGCGACGAGTTTGTAAACCATTTCGAGCAGAGTCCTCTTCCAGCCGACGAGCGGGTGTCTTGGGTTGGAGACCTCAGGGCGTTAATTGGCAGTGTCGATCAGTTACTTAATGAGCGATTTAAATATGCAGAGCAGATTCAACAACGAATCGCTTTACAGCGTCAGAGAGATAGTCTTGAGGCTGTGCTAGCCAGTCATGAAAAGCAACGCAATGAACTGCAAGATGCTTCTTCAGCAATGCTGATACAGTGGGAGGATGTTTGGGCACAGGTTGGGGTTCGCGCGGGAAGTGTTGCGGAAATGCAAAAGTGGGCAGCAAATCACTTGGCATTGCGACAGATAGCCTTAGCAGTTGATGAGGAAGAGGCTAGGCTGTCGCGATTGCTCTCCGCCGCCACACGAGATGTTCAGCGACTACAAGAGGCAATTGGTTTAAGTGTGCCGAGTGACTCAGCAGGGGCAGTTCAGGATCAACTGGGCCTGTTTGAAGATCGTGTCGAGGATGAGTTAATCTCGATATGGGATCAGGTGGCTCGTGTGCGAAGCGAGCGTGATGAAGACTGGAAGGCGTATCAGTCTTTAGTGCAAAAACGCGAAGGTTTGCTGGATGATCTACCTCATTCAGAGCGTCGGTTGGCTAATGCTGTTAGCGAACTAAAACGCTGGGGTGAAGCATGGAAGAAATCGGGCGTCGATCTGATCGAAATCGATGACTTTGACGCCGGTGACGCGGTTGTGTGGTTAGATCAACTATCGCAGTTGAATGATTTGTTTCAGCGACGCGACGAGTTGAATTTAGCGATTGAGCAGATTCAGAAAGATCGCTCATCGTTTATACAGACCATTAACGATTTAGCGACATTACTTGGAGAGCAGGCTCCGTCTAATGGTGATGTGGTTCCGTTCATCCAATCAACCTATCAGAGGCTGCAAGCACAACGGGAGACGCAACAATCCCTGAAGAACTGCGAGGAAGAGATCGGCGAGATTGAACTTAAGATGGTTGATGCGGATACTCAATTGGCAGCAGCAACAGCCAACCTTACTAGGTTATGTAACGAGGCGGGCGTCGGTTCGGTTGAGGAATTGCCGGATGCCGAAAAGCGAAGTCGAATGAAAATGGAGTTGGACTCAAAATTCAAAGGACTCGATGACGATCTCCGCAGGCTGGCATCTGATCAAGATTTTTATAAGTTCATTGATGATGCTTCAGCGCAGACGCAGTCTGTTTGGAAATTGGAAATTGACAAAGCCACTCAGAACCAAGATTTAATTCATGCTGCGTCTGAGAAAAACTTGATCGAAACCGGGGCAGTTGAGAATGAACTTTCAAAGGTTGACGGAGACGCGAAGGCCTCAGACTTGAGGCAGAAGATGGAGCTCACCGCTGGGCAAATCAGATACGACGCAGAGCTCTATTTGATCAAGCGATTAGGTTTTAAATTGCTTCATCAAGCGATCGAGCATTACAGGCAAAAGAACCAAAGTCCCGTACTCGCTCTCGGTGAGCAATACTTCTCGGAGCTCACTTGCGGTGAGTACATTGAGTTGCGACCAGATTACGATGCTTCTGGAAAAGCGACTCTGCAAGCGGTTCACAGATCTGGCCTAGTGAAATCTGTTGGAGAGATGAGCACGGGAACCGCTGACTCGCTTTACCTCGCCTTACGTCTCGCTAGTATGCAACATCAGATGGAAAACAGTAAATCGATACCAGTGGTGATCGATGATTGCTTGATTCAGTTGGATGATCGCAGGGCTTTGGCCGCTCTTCGTGCATTGAGCGAGTTGTCGACTAAGACGCAGGTTATTTTGTTTACACATCACCAGCATCTGATTGATTTGGCGCGTGGCGGGTTAGAGGAGGACGCCGTTGCAATCCATCAGTTGGGAGTGTGATTTAGTAATCCATTCCTCGGTCGCTCTTGGAGCAGGACTCGATCCACTTTTTTGCCCTGGTAACCATACTGTTGAGTCTCTCTGGTTCATGACCGGAGAGATCACGCGATTCGCTAGGATCACTTGCTAAATTGTAAAGCTCCCAGCTTTTCCCTTGGTTGGAACTGTAGATTTTGAAGTCGTTCTCATGCCATGCAATTTGCTTAGCTGACTGAAAACCGATTGGTTGATCTCGCAAAGTGACTTCTTGGCTGAGGATCGGTAGCAGCGAAATGCCGTCTAGTGGCCGTTCATCTGGATAATCAATTTTTAATAGCTCCAGAATTGACGGAAGGATATCACTGGTGACTGCCGGTGTATCGAGCACGATGTTAGGGGCTTGATTCGGCCAAACCAAAATCCCTGGGACTCTAACACCACCTTCGTAGAGCGATCTTTTTCTACCTCGGAGACTACCTGCTGAACCGGGAGCCTTTCCTTCAGTACCCTCCGGGCCATTGTCCGAGCAGAACCAAAGAATCGTATTGTCTTCGATGCCACGATCTCGAAGGTAAGATCTCAGTCTGCCGATTTGTTGGTCCATCGCGGTGATGCATCCGTAGTAGTTGCGATCATAAGTGCTGAATTCTTTGTACGGGTTCGTGTTTTGAGCATCTGCTACCACCGGTAGGTGAGGAGCATGAAACCATATCGTGGTGAAAAATGGTTTCTCTGCCTGTATGGAGTTATCAATGAAAGGAAGCACACGATCCATGACAATTCTTGAAGTGTCCCCGGAGAGATTCTCTTTGACTTCTTCTAAGCGATGGTTCCAAAACCTTGTTCCATAGAATTTGCTCTCGGTCTTATCATCAAGCGGCGCCCAGCCATTTTTGTTTGCACTGAGCGGCGCCCGCATTGGATCGTAAGTTGGAACCTTTGATTCAGTCACAAAGCTTTCGTCAAATCCATGCATTGCAGGGGTGGAGAAATGTTTTGCACCGCGAGCTCCACCCCGATTGGCATCATTGACTGTCTTGGTCAGTGTACCTAGATGCCACTTTCCGAAATGACCGCTGAGGTAATTAAGTGGCTTGAGCAACTCGGGTATGGTGATCTCTTCTTCCGGCAGGTGGCCCGTGTTGGCAAAGTAAATCCCGTATCGAAAGGGGTGTCGTCCGGTCAAGCAACTTCCTCGCGTGGGGCTGCAGACAGGTGCTGCGGCATAGAATCGCGTGAATCGTGTCCCCTCGCTCGCCATCTGATTCAAGTGCGGTGTTTCTATGATGGACTTTGGGTTGTAACACTGCAGATCACCATATCCTAAATCATCACACATGATGAGGATAATGTTTGGTCGGTCGTTAGTGCCCCGCGCAGTCGCCGATTGGATAACTGGTAAAGTCGCCAGTATGACGAGGAGCAACCATTTTTGATTGAGAATAGCCATGCGTTTATTTTGGGTGAGGAAATGTTGCGCCGGATTCTCTGTGATCACAAGCACGCAGTGGTTGTTTTTTGTTTAGCAAGGGATTGGTGTTGGATTGTTCTGCGCTAAGTACGATTAAGTCATCTAAGCGTGCATCTTTTTTAGTATTTGGCCGGTGAGGCTCGCCTCCTCGGTGGCAACTTGTTCCGGCGTTCCCTGCGCAACAAGTTGACCGCCGTTCTCTGCGGCACCGGGCCCAAGGTCGATGATGTAGTCGGCTGCGTGCATCAGTAATGCGTTATGTTCGACAACTAGGAGACTGTGACCGTCATTGATCAACGCGTCAAAACAATCGATTAACCGAATGATATCCGAGAAATGCAAGCCGGTGGTTGGTTCATCAAGAATGAAGAGAGTGCGTTTTTTACTCGCGGTCGCCAAGAAGGCAGCTAGCTTCAGGCGTTGTGCTTCTCCACTCGAGAGCGTGGTTGCCGGTTGCCCCAGTTTGATGTAGCCAAGTCCAACGTCGATCATTTTTTTTAATCGATCTTGCGCTTTTTCATGCCCACGGAAAAAACGGTGCGCCTCAACCACGGACATCGCCAAGACGTCGGCGATTGAGCGATCTCGATAGCGAGCTTTTAGGATTTCTTCACGATATCGAGAGCCTCTGCAAGACGGGCATTCCATTGTGATGTCGGCCATGAATTGCATGTCAATCTGCAGCAATCCCGACCCTTCACAGTGCTGGCACTGACCCTTTGAGCTATTGAAGCTAAAGTGGCTTGCAGTGAAACCAAGTGTTTTGGCATCTATGGTTTCAGCGAAAACTTTTCGTATCGGGTCGAATGCTTTGATAAAGGTTACAGGCGCACTTCTTGCAGATCGACTGATTGGTGATTGATCTACCAGCAGACAGTCTTGTATCTGGCTTAGCCCAGTAATGTTTTTGAATGGTAAGGTAACGGCTGTTTTATTCTTTTTGCGTTGCTGGATTGCACCAAACAGGGTGTCTTGAATCAGCGAGCTTTTTCCACTCCCCGAGATTCCTGTTACTAGACACAGAACTCCGAGAGGGAAGTCGACAGAGAGGTTTTTAAGGTTGTTGCCGCTGGCGTTCTTCAGCGAGATATGGCCGGTTGGTTTCCTTCGTTCTCGATTGCGAACCGCCCAGCCTCGCTCGCCTGCAAGAAACTGACCTGTTTCACTGACTGGGGAGTCGAGTATTTCCTCGACACTCCCTTCGAAAATGATCTCTCCTCCACGGTTCCCCGCACCCGGACCAACCTCAATGATGTGATCAGCAAGTCTGAGCATGGTTTGATCGTGTTCGACGACGATCACACTATTGCCACGTTTCTGCAGTTGAATGATTGCCTTGGATAAATGATTCACATCATGCGGATGGAGTCCCGCGGTGGGCTCATCCAAGACGTAAAGCATGTTGACAAGACTGCTTCCGAGTGTTGAGGTTAATGCAACACGCTGAGTTTCTCCTCCAGACAGTGTTCTGAGGGTTCGGTTTAGTTGCAGGTATCCAAGGCCAACGGTTTGAAGGTATCCAATACGTTGTTTGATTTGTTGCAGCGGTTCCGATGCGATGGACGAATCACGATCTGAGAAGTTGAGACCATCGAGCTTGTCTTTCGCATGGCTTGCTTCCATATCGAGCCACTGGCTGATGTTGTAATCACCAACTCGATACGCAAGTGTTTCTTTTTTAAAACGATCACCGTCACACTCGGGGCAGGTTCGGTAGCTTCTGTACCTTGATGCAAAAATGCGGATGTGCATTTTGTATTTTTTTCGATCAAGCCAAGCGAAAAAACCATTGAGACCACCGAAGTGCCTTTCAGGGACTCCCCGCTCGATGAGTTGCCGATGTTTTTTCTTTAGCTTCTTAAATGGCACATCGGTTGGGAGGTCGTAATCATCGGCAAGTGCAAGAAGTTCATCGAGTTCATGCCGGTAGGATGGTGTGTTCCATGGTGCAATCGCTCCCTCTGCCAGAGTTAAGTCAGGATCGGGAACAACGAGGTTCATATCGATGTCGACAATTTCTCCGAAGCCCTCGCACCTCGGGCATGCACCAAGCGGATTGTTGAAGTTAAAAAGCCTTGGCACCGGAGGCTGGTAGTCGATGTCACAGTGGTCACAGCGAAGTTCGTTGCTTATTGTTTTCTCATCCCAAATCCGCCCGTCAACGAACCGTTTTCGGATGCTGTGCCCAGTGTTGCACTCCGTCAGGATCATCGCACGGCCATTGCCCTCTGATAATGCGGTTTCCACGGATTCTGTCCACCTCTTGAGGTCATCAGAACCAGTTAGGCGATCGACGACGATCGAACAGTTGCATCCGGTGTCGGGGATCTGTCTAGCTAGAGTAAGGCGGTCGTCGTCTGAGAGCCGAAATGAGGTCTCGTTGACAATCAATCGCACGTAACCTTCTTGTTGTAGCCCGAGCAGGATCTCATTCGCTTCGGTACGGTTGGGTAACCACACGTTGAAGCAGATCATTGAACGTAAACCGGCATCCTGCTCAGCCATTGCGGCAGCGACGGATTCGGCGGAGTCTGAAACGACCGGTTGGTTGCACTCGATGCAGTAGAGCGAGGCAACCTTAGAGAATACAAGTCTCAAGTGATCCGCGATTTCAGTGGCAGTGCCAACGGTGCTGCGATTGCTTCGTGATCCGGTCGCGCGAGTCACGGCGATGGCGGGTGGGATTCCCTTGATTTCGTCGCAATCGGGCTTGTCAAGGCGTTCAAGGAACTGACGGGTGTAAGCGGAAAAACTCTCGATATAGCACCGTTGCCCCTCGGCGTAGAGAGTGTCTAAGGCGAGAGAACTCTTTCCGCTACCGGATAATCCGCAGATAGCAACAAGCTGATTTCTTGGGATGTCAATGTTAACGTTTTTAAGGTTATGAACGCGACATCCACGCAGTGAAATGAACCTGTCTTGCACTACGGTTTCCTTGGGGGCTTAGGTGTGGGTTTTCGTGCCGTGATAGTTTATAAAACTGGCGAGTATTCACACTCCGGCTTACGCGGATACGGTAGGCATTTTTGGAAAAGAGCAGGATAGGTGAAAAGTGGTCGATCCCAAAGCGGCTCCGGATGTGGCTTCTCGAGTCAATTCATTGAAGGAAGAAATTCGGCAACACGATCATCAATATTATGTTGCAGCAGCCCCGACGATTAGTGACCTTGATTACGATCGTCTTCTGGATGAGTTGAAGCGACTTGAGAGTGAATTTCCTGAGCTTATCACCGCTGATTCACCCACGCAGAGGATTGGTGACGCACCGGTTGAGCATTTGGAGCAGGTGCAGCACCGAGTGCCGATGCTCTCCATTGATAATACTTATCAGCCTGAAGATCTTCGAAGCTATCTCGAGAGGACCGAGCGTCTACTCGATGGCGAGCCGGTTCAATGGGTGATGGAGTACAAGATTGACGGTGTCGCAGCTTCCATCCGTTACGAGAACGGACAGATGCGATTGGGATTGACCAGAGGTAATGGCGAGGTTGGTGATGACATTACGCATAACCTTCGAACCATTCGAGATCTACCACTTAGTTTGAGTCTCGGTCACGCACCAGAAGTCCTCGAGGTGCGTGGTGAAGTTTACATGGCCAATTCAGACTTGGCGGACTTAAACGTCAGGCAGCAAGAACTTGGGTTGGATCCCTTCAAGAACACGCGTAACGTGACCGCAGGAACCATTCGGTTGTTGGATCCGAGCATTGCGGCGGAACGGAAACTGCGATTTTTTTGCCACGGAATTGGTGAGTCGAGCGGGTTGAAGTCCGCCACTCATCTCGACTTCTTACGTGAGGTTCGAGAGCTGGGGATCCCGTCTACTCCGAATGTAAGGATCCTCAATGGGGCAGATGCTGTGATGCAGGCGGTTGAGGATTTAAATAACCAAATGCCTGACCTGCCTTTTGAAGTCGACGGCATTGTTTTCAAGGTCAATGATTTTCGGCAACGAGAGCGTTTGGGGATTCGAAGCAAGAGTCCGCGTTGGTTAATTGCATATAAGTTTGAACGTTACGAGGCGATCACAAAGTTGCTTTCTGTTTCTGTTCAAGTTGGTAAAACGGGAGCAATCACTCCTGTGGCGCACTTGGAACCGGTAGAAATTGCTGATACGACCGTTTCGCGAGCGTCACTCCATAATGCGGATGAAGTCCAGAGACTTGACATTCGGATTGGCGATCAGGTCGTTGTTGAGAAGGCCGGCAAAATCATTCCCAAGGTGGTGAGGGTAGAAAAGCACTGCCGAGTTCAGGATCTCCCCACGTGGTCATTTCCGACGAATTGTCCAGAGTGTGAGACTGATTTGGTGAGGGATGAAGGTGGTGTTTACATTCGCTGCCCCAATCCAGGTTGCCCAGCTCAAATGAAACAACGACTGCTTTATTTCGGTAGTCGGCCGGGGATGGATATTGATGGCTTGGGAGAGGAGGTGGTTGACCTTCTGCTCGATGCTCAACTCATTAGTTCATACGCCGATCTATTTCATCTGGTTGAAGATCACGTTGCTTCACTGGTATGGCCAAAGAAAAGAAAGGGCAAAGATGGAAAAATGATCGAGGTCCAGTTCGGGCAGCTAAACGCGAAGAACCTGCTTGCCGGCATCGATGAAGCTCGCACCCGTGGCTTAGCGAGACTACTGGCATCCCTGTCTATACGCCATGTTGGGCCACGAGTCGCAAAGTTGATCACAAAGCAATATCCAACCCTCGATCAATTGCTTGCCGCATCCATTGAGGACCTGTCGGGGATCCACGAGATCGGACAAGCAATAGCTGAAAGTGTGCATGCTTTTTGCCAAAGCGACTACGGTCTGGAGATCCTCCGAGATCTCGAGGCGGCTGGAGTGGAGGTGAATGAGGCTCAGTCCGATTTGTCGAGAGATAGTCCAATTGCCGGGAAAACCGTTGTGGTGACAGGAAGCCTTCAGCAGTTTACTCGCGATGAAATCAAAGGTTTGATTGAGGATCTCGGCGGGCGTGCGGCGGGAAGTGTGAGTAAGAAAACAGACTTTTTAATTGCCGGAGAGAAGGCTGGAAGCAAACTCGCAAAAGCGAAATCTTTAGGAGTGAGGGTGCTTACAGAAGAGGATTTTCGTCTGTTGGTAGAAAACGGTCAGGCCGGTGAGTGATCGTATTCGGTAACTACGCTGGAGGCAGGAGTGAACTGAATCCTGGCAATTCGTTTTGTTCACGATCTTGCTCGAAAATCGCATTGCAGAGGGGTGTCGGTATTCGATCCGAGTTCCATGACAAAATTTTTGGGAATCTTTGTGATTCACCTTGACCCCTGTGAAAGGTAGTCCGTATCCTCCAAATGTTGACACGAGAGGACTGCTAATTTTCGGAAGGAACAACCGAACCTTCGGAGTTCTGCGGTTTGCTGCGACTGAGTCACTCGAATCAACGAATTTGAATAATCCACCGGCTCCCGGAAATTAAAGCGCGTTGTCCTCCGCCCCCCTAGGACCTCGTACTTTCCGGGAGCTTTTTTTATGCGTTGACTCTACTGGATGAGGCAAAGCCATTACTCTTCACTCTCAGTGGTTATCTCATCAGGATCGGTTATGAATCGATATCCAGCATCTCTGATGGTAAGAAGATGGGTTGGAGATGCTTTGTCAGGTTCAATGATTTTTCTTAATCTCGCGATCACTTGGTCAACCGCACGAGTCTGAAGATTTCCGGACAGATTCCAAACTTCGGTTAGTAGTTCATTGCGACTGATGACTCTTCCTTCGTTTTCTAGGAAGTACCGCAGCAATCGGATTTCCTTCGAAGTCATTCGCACCGATTTGCCGCGAACCGTTGCCTGATGCGTCTCGAAATTGACATGGATGTCAGAAAAATCAACTTCGATCAGATTGGGTTGTATCTTGGGCTTGGGTGTGATGGGCGATTGCGACTTGGCGGCCTGCAGAAGGTTTTTGATTCGACTGATCAATTCATCCAGATCAAAAGGTTTGCTCATGTACTGGTTCGCACCAACATCAAACCCCCTGGTTCGATCTTCTGCAAGCGTTCTTGCGGACAGCATGAGTACAGGGGTGTTTAGTCCCGCTTCACGAATCGATTCACAGACCGTGTAACCGCTCATTCCAGGTAGCATCAGATCTAGGACTACCAAGTCGATGTCACTTGAATCAGAGATGACCATGTTTAGTGCGGAAGGGCCATCTTCGACTAACGTGACACGATAGTTTTCAGCTTCAAGGTTGTACTTGATACCGACACCAAGATGCTTTTCGTCTTCCACTACGAGGATATGCGGTTTCATGATTGATCTATCCAGCTTTCATTTACTTCGGTGAATCGGTCTCTGTGACGATGCCTCGAAGCGTCACTTCGAATTGAGTACCGGGTCCATCTGTGCGATCACTAACCTGGATGCTGCCTCGGAGAGACTTCACAACATTCCGAACAAGGTACAGTCCCAGTCCAGTACCGGGTGTGCTTCTTTCAAGTTCGTTTCCGAGGCGTATGAACCGTCCAAATACTTTTCGTCTTTGGTTTAGAGGGATGCCAGTGCCGTTGTCAACGATCGTTACCCTCAGTTTTTCGTCACCAATGGTCTGTGCGGAAACGACAACTTCTGGAGGTTGGCCGCCATACTTCACGGCATTGTCGATTAAGTTTCTGAACAGGATTTCAAGTTGGACTAACTGACTTTTAAGTTTTACATTGGGGCATTGAATCGTGATCGTTTCAGGTCGAACTCCGTAACGAACACACGTTGCTTCTGCACTGTGTTTCAGCAGTTGTGAAATCTCTATTTCTTCATCATCACGAACATCGCCACCCTGGTCGATTCGAGCGACGTCTAATAGGTGGTTAATGAGAAGGTCGAGGCGTTCGACATCATCAAGCATGAAGCGATGGAAGTCTCGTGCTTGTTCCTCACTTACGCTACGCCGTGTCATGGTCTGAAGGTAGAGTTTGAGTGATGCAATTGGGCTCTTCAGTTCATGGGTAACTGCATCAATGAAATTAGATTGTCGACGGTTGAGGTTGATCGCTTTAACGGTGAGAGTCAGATAGGCGATCACACCCGCTAGGACGGCAGCGAGCAGGACTGCTCCGGTTGTGAGCATGATCCATGGCAGGGCAGTGGATCCGAAATCGCCGGTCGCCCCTAGGATATTGCCAACAATCCAGACCGCAGCGAGGATGACGACTAGGACAATCATCACCACGCCCAGAGCGATCGGAGCCTTTAATGATCGTCGTTCGAGCATCAGAATCTGTGGTGGTGGGGTGAGTGAATTGGGAGCGGTGTCTAAGCATTAAGGAATCAGATCAGGGGATCATGTTGGTGTATCGCCCCAAGGACAACGGCCTTGACTCGAAGACTTGCCTTCGATGCATTATGATACGTGATTGCGTCACTTTCGCCTAAGGTTCGTCGTCATGACTTTTGCGTGATTTGCATGATTTCATTCCATTCTGCCTCGTGGATGAGGTTTCGATTGGACTGCGTCTGGGGAGACTACGCCTAGGGGTGTGAATCATCTGTTTGCCGGTTCGGTGGACAACATCGATCTACTCAGGCATCGACGGAGCCGTCAGCTGATTTGTTTTAGAGGCAGCGTGATTTCAACGGGAAGGGTACCGACAATGTATCTTGAGTCTGGTGGGCAAAAGATTTCCGAGCAAGCGATCCGACAGGTTGAGCTGGATAGCTTTCTTGCACTGGAAAAAGCTAGGTTTACACTTGAATCGTGCGAGATAACCTTGCTTCGCTGTGTCAGCCTCAAGAGAGAGACAGAGCATTCGTTTGGTCAACAGTTGTGGTTCTTTGATGCGGTTGGAATTCATGCCAAGACGGGAGCAGAGAGTTGTTTTGGCATTTTGCATTATCGCGTTGAGTATGGTCTTCTCGAGTTGATGCAGACGCATGTCTTTGATGCTGAAAAAGAGCGAGGTCAATATCAGCGTTTCTGTGAGATTGGGAAACGCACCGATCGATTTTGGCATCCTGCTAATCGCTGGTTAGTAGGCGGTTTGGCCGCCGTTGGTTTGGTGTGGGTTCTTTACTTATCCTTCTTGGTTGCTCGTTGAGTACTATCTCAATGTGATCCACGTTTGGTAATCTGAGGTCATTAACTTCAAGGGCAAAGGCCTGAGTGCATGTCACAGTTGCATGAATCGCTTCATTCTGAAGGGCAAAGCCAATCGGGGTCTGCCGTATTGGACGTTCAAGGGTTAACCAAGCGTTACTCTGGTGGCGTTTTCAAAAGGAATTCAATTGAGGCGTTGCGTGGGGTTGATCTGAAAGCGGGACTTGGTGAGGTGTTTGGGATCCTAGGTCCCAATGGCGCTGGTAAAACCACTTTGATTAAGGTGCTTTTGGGGGTTGTGAAGCCAACGAGCGGAAGTGCTCATCTTTTTGGGCAGTCGGTCGGTAGTGTCGAGGCGCGTCGGCGTGTGGGCTACCTTCCTGAATCGCTGCGTATCGACCGTCATCATACGGCGAGATCGGCCTTGGCGTATTACGGTCGCCTTAGCGGAATGACTGCCGTTGCAATCGCTAAAAGGACTGACGAGTTATTGGATTTAGTCGGGTTGGCCGGGCGAGATCGCGAATCAGTCTCGCGATTTAGTAAAGGGATGTATCAACGGCTGGGGCTCGCGCAGGCTCTTATGCACGATCCCGATCTTTTGATCCTTGATGAGCCGACTGATGGTTTGGATCCAGTTGGTAGGAATGGCGTGCGTCGAGTCATCGAAACACTCCGCGAACAAGGCAAAACTATTTTCTTAAACAGCCATATTCTGCAGGAAGTTGAATTGGTTTGTACTCGCGTGGCAATTCTTGCGAGAGGGAAAATTCGAGGAGTTGGATCTGTTGACGAATTGACGCGACACCTGTCGTCCGAAACCTATCGTATCAACATTGAATCCGGCCAACAATTTGATCATGCCGACAACCTCCAAGCACTCGCTCAGCAAATCGGTCTTGATGGCGATAGATTGCTCTGCAGAAAGATTGCAGAGGGGCTTTTTGAATTACACGCCAGCCTCAGTGAGCGTTCACAGTTGGACTCGCTTGTTGATTGCTTGAGAGAGAAAAAATATTCGATTCAGCACTTGGAAAAGCAACGGCCATCACTCGAAGATCTCTTCATGAAGCTGGTGGAAGATCATGGAGGACGCGCAGAGTGACGCCTTACTTTTCCGTTATCGTTGATTCATTCCGAGCTGCATTTGCATCACGTGTGCTCTGGATTGCCTTCATCGCAATTTGGATTCTCCTAGCAGCTTTGGCGCCGGTTGGATTTCGCTTGGAATACACGACCGATTTTCGTGCTGGTGATTTCTATAATGGCACTCGGCTTAAGGCAATGTTGGCCAAGGGGACGGTGGACCCTGCGGCGGCGGAACAGCCAATCGGTCGACTCGCTGCTGTAATGCCAGACGAGCTCTCCAGGCAATTAAAGCGTGTGGGTGAGGGTGATGAGGTACGGATTTACCTAAGAGTATTTGCGGATGCTCTGAATCAATGTTTGGATGATGAATCGTGGTATTCGCAAAAAGCTTGGGAAGACACGCTGCAGTTCCGTGAACTTCGTGAACTGGAGGCGTTAGCCGAGCCAATAGAGTCAACACTGCGACGGCGAAGAGCAAGGCTAAGAATTGAAGCTGCACTGCCTGGGGTCTTTGAAGCTCGTTCGTCTCAATCCGTGCGGCTCACCTATGCGGGCATGGATTTTCCGGCGAGGTTTTCGACCGATCGCGCTCAATTCCTGACGCTCGTTAATCAGTACGTCTTGCCCGTGATTATTCAGTGGCTAATGGGCTTTGTTCTTGTGTTTTTGGGGATTTTGGTCACCGCCTCAATGATTCCTGAAATGCTTCAGCCTGGATCTCTGCATCTGCTTCTTAGTAAGCCGGTTTCACGTAGTTTATTGTTGCTGAGTAAATTTGCGGGCGGGTGCACCTTTGTCTTGCTCTGCGTGACCCAATTGGTGGTGGGGTTGTTTTTGATCGCTTGGCTGAGACTTGATATTTGGAATGTACGGCTGCTGCTTTGCATTCCCGTCTCAGTTTTTTTGTTCTCCGTCTTCTATAGCGTTTCCACCCTTGCCGGTTTGATTTGGAGGTCTTCCATTCTCTCGATTGGTGTTACGTGTATCTTCGGGAGCATTTGTTTGGTTGTCGGTGTCATTGGTGGGCTGTTTGATTCTCTCGTTACTAGGCCCGCGAGCATCAAGCATCTCGAGATGGTTGGCGAGACAATGATTGGTTCCACCCGCGGCGGCGGCCTCGTTTATTGGGATCAGGATTCGCGGGCTTGGAGTGAGATATTTGAGAGTAACCCTTTGGGGGCAGATCGCGTTTTGCCTCCGGTTGCAGTGAACGAAAATCAATTGATCACGGCTCGCGTCCGCGGAGGAAGGTTCAATCCGTTCGGGTCGGGCGCTTCTGATCTGCTTGTGATGTCAAGGGAAAACGGGTGGGATGGTGAGCCGAGTATGCGTTTGCCTGTTTCGACCACGGGGCTTCAAATAGCTGGCGATCGTGTCGTTGCATTGAGCGGAAGTGAACTGGCTTCGGTTTCTTTGGACCAAGTGCTTGAAGCGGTGGGTTCAGTGAACACCCCTAGTACGCAAGATGATCCACAGGATGGGGCCAGCGATCGTGGGTCGGCTAAGGTCGGATGGATGGAGAAACTGTCAACGATGATGGGCGGAGCAACTGAAGGATTCGAATCAGTGCTTCCAAAGGGGATCTCGGTAGATCCACCTGCGTCTTTGTATATGGATTCTGAAGCCAATTTTTTAATGGTTTACACACGCGGGCGATTGTTGCGATTCGAACCCAGTGAGGGTAGGGATCGTTTGTGGCGTCAGGTGAGTGTGCGATCCACCGATGGTGAGGTTTCTAGTCGATCTTGGATCGCGGTTAGTGGAGAACGGCTACTGTTGGCAAGAGAAGAGATGCCTCTAGAGATCTACGACATAGCGAGTTTGGATCTGGTCGCGAGTTGTGACTTGCCCGATTCGATTAGTCCTGTATTTGTTGAGGGAATCTTAGACGGAGCTGGCTTTCTGCTTGGCACCAGTGATGGCTTGTTGCGGCGCGTAACCATGCAACAAACTCGGCTCGAACTATCGGAACCGCTTGGTCCCTCAGAGGTGGAATGTGTTTGCGTCGATAATGCAAAGAAAATTGCGTACTTTGTGCATCATGTTGATCAAGTTGACGTTGTCGATCTCAATAGCCTCGAACTCATGGAGCGGCAGACGCCACAACTTTCAGGTTGGCGTCTTGTCGAAAAATATCTGATCTCCCCTGCTCGATTCGTCATGCCTCAGACGGGTGAACTCGGGGAGACCATCGAGGCCATCATCAGTGGCAAGTCGGCGATGACCATTCTTGACGGGCCGAGTGCTGGCGAAGTTATTCGCTACGAGCTGTTCCGGCCAATCGTCAGTTGCACCTGCTTTACCATCGTGATGCTGGTCTCCAGTTGCCTTTACTTTTCAAGGCGAGACTTTTGAATTCGATGCTGCTCGAATAACGCTATTTACCTGAGATTCGGTAAAGATTGCTTTTGCTTCGAATCAAGAGCGAAGCATCGGCAGGCGTTGGGCTGGCGACGGTGTAGTCTGCATCGTCATCAATGGCATTCTCTGCGATGAGTTTTGGCTGTGCTTCGGTCAGGGGACCGATCACATAGGTCGTGCCTTTCTCATTGGTGACATAGAGATGGTCGCCGGCAATTAAAGGAGAGCTGCTAAAGCTAATGCGAGACTTGGGGAGTTGAAGATCCCAGAGTGTTTTTCCTGTTTCGGCTTCGAGGCAGGTGATCAGACCACGTGAGGTCCGGCCATCTCCAACGATGTAGATTTTTCCATCGAGTGACGCTGGGGTCGGCACATCGCTACCTAGGTCATCACGATGCCACCGGATAGCTGCTTCGCCTTTGCCCGCAGCGAGGTCCTGCATGTGGATACCGGTGATGGTGGCGCCTCGGGCGTAAGGGCAGATCATCAGATCACCACTTGCTACGGGTGACGAGATCGATCGGAAATATGCATTTTGTTCGGGATTGAATCCGCCAATGCGTCCAAGTTCTTTTCCGTCCGAAGCTCGATGCAGGGTAAAGTGGTCGGCACCCATCACTCCGATCCACTCTTCGTTATTTTGGTTGACCACCACGGGCGTTGAATAGCTTTGGGCTGCTTCTTCCGGGGCGCCAACCATTCGATCGGTCTTCCACTTCTGCTTGCCTGTTTTTTTGTCGAAGGCGATCAGGTAGCTCGGCCCCGTTTGCATGACTACAACGATCACGGAATCTTTCGTCAGGGTTGGCGAGGAACCTAAGTCCCACCAGAGCGTGTCTTCACCGAATTGTTCTTGCAGGTTGATGTGCCAGATCAATTGCCCGTCAGTATTGACGCAAGCTAGATCACCGCTGCGATAATACGCGTAGACATGGTCTCCGTCGACGACTGCAGATGGATTGCTGCCGCTACCTTTCTTGTGCTTGCCACCACGATCTTTACCGAGGTCAAGCGACCAATGAATTGATCCATCTTCTAGGTTGTATGCGAGCAGCGTGTTGTTTTCAGCATTGCCTGCAGTGATGAACGCCTTCTTGTTGGATATCACGGGAGTGCTACCTCCGCTTCCAGGAACTTCGCTCTTCCAAGCAACCCCAGAGTCGGCCGACCATGCTGCGGGATAGTTCTCTCCTGAAGCAACACCGTTCTGCAGCGGACCACGCCACTGGTTCCATGTGTCTGCTGCATCAGTCGTTCCAAGGGAAGACAGGCAGATCGCCGCTAGAGATAGTTGAATTCTTTTGCGGTTGATGGAAAGGAAGCGGCTAAGTTCCATGGAAAAGCTCCGGTTTTGGCGGGGTCGTGTGGGGATTGGCCTGCGTGGCATTGAAATTCGTTATTTTCAACGCAGTCACCAGCGAGCAAAATTATAGCGTGACAGTTCGAGATAGCAGATGGTGATTTCGGATTCACCAAGCAAATCAAACTGCTCGTCTGCAGTCTGCACCGGTGGGTTTGAATCCTTGTTAGAATGAAGAAGCAAACGGAGTAATCCGGAGGCGTGGGACGCACCTCAATGCAGAATGGATCACCGTTTTTTCTGAGTGGTTAATGCGATTTTTTTCATCTGGCGATATAAGGACGCGTTGGTTTAAAGCCATCGTTTGCGGAATTGCGATCCTGTGTTTCAACTCGGATCTTACCGTCTATGGTCAGACGAGATCACGCGGCGTTTCTGATCCTGTCGATTCGTGGGAGTCTGCTGAATGGTTCCAGTCTCGCCTTGCGATATCCGATTGGGGATCTTTGGATGATGCTGAGTTGATTGAATTGTTGACCTGTGACCTTCAAGGTGAACGTCAATTGGCGATGCTGGAAGTTTGGCGGCGACGAGGTCAGTTGCGTTCGGCGGTCAAGCGATTGGCGACGGACAAAGATCCCGAGGTGCGTGGGAGAGCAAATTGGATCCTCGGTCAATGGTCCCGCGGGGTTGTGCCAGATACACCGAAAGATCTTAGTCAGTGGTTATTTCAGAGAACGACGGCGGAATCTTTACAGGGCTTGATACAGCAAGGGTGTTTTCGAGCGGTTGTTGTGGCTTTGGAAGAGTCAGCGAGTCGCCCCGATGCTCAGGCTGTTCGCGATCGTGTTGCGGCGGACCTGGCCAACCAGTTTTCCACCTATGCATTCAGGGCCTATGAGACAGGCTCCATTGAAGATTTGATCGAGATTCTTGATCTTGTTTCCAATACGGTTGAGCTTGCGGTCTCGCGATATCAGCTCGCCAGCGAATTAGGCATTCTTGATGATTCCTTTGAGCTACTTCCGTCAGCAGCAGGAAATTGGACACCTTTGTTGCGTCTGCAAGCTGAATGTGTCCTGCGGTTCTTGCATGGTGACTTAGCAAGTGCAAACGAGAAGGCCAAACAGAGTATTGATCCAGAGTTGCTTATCCGTCTGCGGATGGTCACGGGTGACTGGGAGTCCTTGGCCGAGGATTTAGCACTGCGTGCAAAGGGGGCGACCGAGGGTAGTCTTGAGCGAACACGTCTGTTGGTTCTTACTTTATCCGCAAGTGACAGAGCATTGGAGTCGCTTGGATTGCCAGCACGCATGAAGCAATTGAGAGATGAGGCGGTCGCGCAAATCTTGGATGAACCGATCGAAGATTCGGTAGAGGGAAAGTTGGCCGCGACGATGCGTTGGAAAGGGCTCGCAAGTCACGGGGAGGTGGATCAAGCGATCCAGCTTCTTGGGCAGGTCAATCCAAGTGACGCAGCTGCACTCTGCAAAGATTCTTCGCGGATTGTGGATGCTTTCGACGCGATGGGGCGACCTCTGAGTCGAGTGGACATCGATTTGGAAGAGTGGATTTCTGACGCGTTGAAGCAGCAGCGAGCAAGCAACGTTCGCGATCTGACTCCGAAAGTTCGTGAAATGCTTACGCTGATGCAGTGTCTCATTGCGATTGGCTATGACGAGCGAGCATTCGAGATCGCAAATGAGCTTGCCAATAGTGGAGTGAAGCTTGGCACCATCGACCTTCGCGAGTTCGTTCTTTCAACCCTTTCTCTCACCAAGAAAATGGATTGGATTTTGCAGCTCGCAGTTCCTGATGAGGCTGTGGATGTCACGCTAGAAACCTACAACACGATTAGCCGGAATCTTGCCGATTGTGAGTTGGTGACCTTGCGGACCGCGGTAAACGCATTTGTGGAAGCTAATCCCGACGCATCGCTCGGGGAAAACTTGAGGCAAGCAGTCGAGCTCTTTTTGGCCTCTGATTTTGAGCAAACGCTAGATCACGAATCACAATTTTTGACGCTGTTTACGTATCTATTCAAAGAGCCGGCAACGGGGCAGAACGTTGAAATTCTGGGGCGAAATGAAAAGAGTGCGCGACTCAACTTAGATTTTGTCAATCTCTTTCGTAAACATGGGAAAACACGTTTTGCTGAGATGTGTCTTCAAGGACTCATCAGCAAAGGCGATAGGGAGGCAATTTTAGTTTGGGCCCAATGGTCCGCCGATGCGGGGAGAGTCGAGGAAGCTGAGGAAGCATACCGAGAAATCACTCGCACGCTTGAATCACCTTCGGAATCAGCATCACCGATGCAGGTAAAGAGTGACTTGTTGCCTGTGCAAGCGAGAATCGGTTTGTGGCAACTTGCAAAGCTTCGGCAGGACAAGAAGACTGCCACTGAGTTACTTCAGGGTATTCGCTTTGCCATGTGTTCGCCCAATCTTAGTGCTCGGAACGAACTGGGTGAGTACCTTGCTGACAATGCTGAGCCCGAATTAGCACTAGAGATTCTTGGCGATTTACTGCCTATCGTTGCGTTAGGGCAAAGAGGTCGTTTGGGGCTCTATGACGTTGCCAGAAGGTATGCACCACTTGTCCAGGCTCGTCATCCCGAGAGTGCCGCGAGATGGTTTGATCTAGCGTTAAATCAAACTCTGTTCGACGTTGATTTTCGAGCAGGTGCATACGTGACCTTACCCATGTTTGTCAATCGCTGGGCACTCGAAGCGGAGATCCGAGACGAAGATCGTGATCGTATCCAGTTTCGACTCAGTCGCATGCTTCAGCTTGATGCGATGGATATCGATTTTGCGGAGCGTTTGTTGCCGATGATGCGAGAGTTGGGAATGGAGGCAAATGCTAATGAAGTCCTCGATGAGATCATGGATCAGGGGCTTCAGCATGCCGCGAGATTTCCTTTTGATGCGATGACTGCTAACAATGTTGCATGGGTCGCCGCTGTCAATCAAAGAAGATTGGAAGACGCCTTGATACTCTCCAAAGCGGCGGTGCGCGCTGAGCCGGAAAGTTCCGTTTACCGCGATACGCTCGCGGAGGTTCTATTCCTACTTGGCCGACCTCAGGAAGCGTTGCAGATTGAAGAAGCTTGTCTATTAGATGATCCCACGCAATGGCATCTACATGAGCAATGCTTGAAATATCGTGCCGGCATTGTCGAGTAGACGCTGAGAATCTGGCTTGCCTACCTCTTAGAACCTTAGGTGGATGCCGAAGTTTTGGAGAGGGTGATGGTGGTGGTGGTGATAATGGTGCGGCTGATATCGTGGTGGGCAGTAATTTCTGTAGAGAGGTTGTGACATCCAGATCGTCGTGGTGGAGGGCACTGGAGCGTAGTAGGTCGTTGGGGTTGGAACGCTTCTTGGCTGCGTGTTAACGGGTCGATTCTGCTTTGCTTGCTGTAGAGCGGTGATCACGTTCTCACTGATCCCTCGCTGATGAAGTTCGATGATTTCTTTGACTGTTAACGGGTTTGAGATTCCGCGTTGGCTAATTTGATTGATGATCAATTCGTCACTGAGTCCCGCAAGGTGCATCTCAATGACATCCATCGTTGTGACGGTATTGGAAGCTGGAAGGTGGCTTGGTGATAAAAGAGATCCCTGGTTGTTTGACTGCTGAATAATTGCTTGCTGCCGTCGAACCCACTCTTGCTGGTCTTTTGCTTCGCCAAGTAGCCCTCCCGTGACGGCGCCGACCATGCCTCCAATTACAGCGCCCGCACCTGCATTGCCATTGTGATCGCCAATTAGGCCACCAGCGATTGCACCGGTTAAGCCACCCACCGTGGCACCTCGCTGCGTGTTGTATTGAGCTTCAACGGCATCTGATGTGACGAGGGAAATCGCAATCAGGAGAACTGTGAACCGATACATGGAGACACCTTCAATCAAGCGGAAGGACAAAAAGACGCCTGTCGACACATTAGTTTAACCGCACATCGGATAGCCGAGTGTTTAATTCATGATGATTACGGGTTTTGAAGCGTTGGAATCAAGGCTGAGTTTGCGAACATTGACAGTTTTACATCGCTTGAATTCGATATGCCGCGGCGGTGAATTGCTTGCAACTAAGTTTTCCACGCCCACCAGGCTAACGTTACTTCTTTTTGCCGACGATGTTGGAGATTGCTTGGATGAAATCCTGAGCATCGTCAAATTCGCGGTAAACACTGGCAAAACGGATGTAAGCGACTTGATCGAGGCCCGTTAGGTGTTGCATCACGATGTCACCGACTTGCGCCGAAGTGACTTCGGACTCGTAGTTGTTGTAGATGTCGGTTTCAATATCCTGAACAACTCGTTCGATGGTTGCGCTGGGGATCGAACGTTTTGAACAGGCTCGCTCAATCCCTCTTCGAATCTTTTCGCGGTCGAGAGGTTCACGCGTTTGATCGCTTTTCACGACCCGAACGCTCAGTTTCTCGATTTTCTCGGTCGTTGCAAAACGTCGCTGACATGAATTGCAGATCCGTTTTCTCCGGACCATGTAGCCACCCTCAGCAGCTCTTGTATCGAGCACCCGATCGTTATCGACATGGCAATAAGGGCAACGCATAAGTGATTAATCCGACGTTTCTAAACCGACTTGGGCTAGTATCTCGTGAATTTGTGATGCTGACAACCGACCCACTCCGCGACTCGTTGGATGCTCAGTAGCAGTGGACGGCTAGGAGGTGATCCGAGACAGTTGATTTGCTGGTCTGATGTTGAATCAGCAAATCGGTGTGTCTGTGGCAAAAATTGAGTCTGACTGGGGTTGGAGAGACCGGACCGGTGATACTCTTGGAGTGATCTATGGAGTAGATTATTGGGACAGCCTCAACGATTTGATCGGCTGGCGGGGCACGCATGGTTTGACTTGGTGGGGATGTTTGATTGGATTGATCGATCAACGGAGGTAGTCGTGGCAGATTGGTTCGTGCAGATCAGTGGTACTGGAGATGAGGCTGGACCTTATCGCCCGAGTGAACTGTTGGAACTGGTAAGAAACGGAGAAGTGACACCTGAGTCAATGCTTCGGAAAGACAATTCCAGTTGGTTTGCTGCGGCAGATGTTGGCGGGCTATTCGAAGCGGCGATGCGTCCCACCATTCGACACTTTTGTCCCAATTGTCAACATGAGATCACCGAACCTCCGGTAACTTGCCCAAAGTGTGATACCAATGTGGTTCGAGCGCAGACCGAGATCATCGAGAACTCAATTGCATCGCCAAACTCTCAGCAGCAAAGCGACAAGACTGCCAGTTCCGTGAAGGACTGGTTGAGCCGAAAGCGATTGGGACGACGCTCATCGGGTGACCCGCGCAATCCGCGATAATGACTTCAGGTCGCACAAGTATTGGGGTGCACAAGTTTGAGTCGCACAACTTCGGTTGTGTGGCGTTCGCATTGTCTGAATGCGATGCTTGCTCTTGTCTTGAGTCACCGCGGTTGCTTCATCTTCACGTGAGCAGGTGCGATCTAGTATCGGATCTCGCCGCCGTAAGAGAAGACGGCGTTGATCAGATCTTCATAACCTTCCACGCTGTTTCGACCCATGATTCCGTTGTTGAGCTGGTCGTATGCGGTGCCAATCCCGCTTAGGTACCACAGCTCCGTTCCGCATTTAAGTGAGAACTTTGGACTGACTTGATATCGAAGTCCTACGCCAAGCTCGAACTGACCCGCCGCTTCAACGCTTCGGTCGTTAACACCCGCCGCCCACTCGTTGTCATTGATTACTGCGAGGTCTAGATCCATAAAGTTGGCGTAGATGCCCGCGCGTCCCCTGAAATCGACGTAGGTCTTCTTAAGTATGGGGTAAGTGAGATCCATTCCAATTTGGAATCCGATGAGGCGGTTGTCGATATCGCTGTAGATGGAGCCGGATTCGGTGTCGTTTTCACTGTATAGGCTGTATTGCTCTTCAAAATCAATGTAGCGAATACCGCAAAGCATCTTTGCAACTTCCCATCCCACATAGGTCTTGTTCAGCTCTGCACTCCAATAGCGAGCATCGTAATTAACTGTCTGGATGAACGCATCATTGAAAGAACTGATGTCGGCCGCAGACACGGGAGCGATGGGTTCGAGATTCGATTGAATTCGGAAGATGGGCGCTTCCAATCCACCATTGCTATTCCAATTGATAATGCCGGTGAATGTACCTTCCCAACCTTGAACACAATTCGGCACACGTCCAACAGTGATTCGTGTTCCCATTTCCATTTCGAACCCACTAAGACCATATCTTGAGCTGATCGTAGCGGTGTCGTCGTTGTCGCGATCAACGTGAATTGCTTCGGCAACACCATAGAAGTAACTGTCGCAGTGAATGCAACCATACGCACCTCCTGGGCTGCCGCACGATGTGCAGGCCCGTTTGAGTTTTTCTCGCATGGAGCTACCACGTGTCGGTTCGCATGAGTTGCAGCTGACTTGCTCGATCAACGTGCTTAATGAGTCGGTTTCAACAAATGCTTGTTCGAATCGACTTGCAGATGGATCGTCGATCGCATTTACCTGCTTAACAATCGACTTCTGTGGAGACGCACTGGTCGTAGGTGAATTGCTGGACTTTTGGGTGTTCAAGTATTGATCTGCTGAAACCACGCGGTAGTTCTGTTGGCCGATCGAAACGACTTGATCATTCACCATTGTTGGGCCAGTTGCGGCCGGATTGGTGTAAGACTGTGCGGATAAATTCGTTATGGAAAGCAGGGTGAGTGTACACCCCAAGGCGGTTTTGATCATTTTATTTATGCCATTCCTAAACGATTGACTTTCAAAATCACGCTGGATGATCGGCGATTGAGTTTTCATGTTCAAATCTCGTTAAGGATGATGGCCGGGGTATGGCAGCCGCATCAGAAAGTAATGTTTTATCTTTTGTAATTAACGTTCTGTCAGTTCACCTGCTGGTGAGCATTAATCGACAGTCAATCGATCTTGGACAGTAACAAGACAAGTACTACGAACCATTCGGATGATTTTTTCTGCATCTTCCTGGCTGCGGCAACGACCGCTCACAATCAGTTCGGCACCTTGGTGAGAGATGTCGATATTTGAATGAGGAAACGCGCTACGGATGGCTGCATGAAGCATTTGCGTCGTGCGTCCGCCACTAGCGACAGATGGATCAACGTTTTCGACATGCACCTTAAAAATACGCATGCGGACGGGTTGATCTTGTGCCTCTGTTTTGGCCCAGACCATCAACTCGGTGATGCCGCTTCGGGCGGCGATTAATTTGATGCGATTGGGTCCAACTACCACAACTTGACAAATGCTTGTGTCAACAACGCGAACGTCCTGTAGTTCCCCTGCGACCGTCAGGGATCGTACCTGTGCTCGCTTCATATAAAGTGGGACACGCTTCACCTGAGGTGCAAACGGACGCGGTTCTGATCTGTAGGAATCACTTAGGGAATCGGTGTTGGGGACAGTGTTGTCCGAATCTACACCGACCGTCATGGCAGGGCTGATTTGTATTTGCCGGTCAAGATTCTCAGAAGTCGCGAGACCTCGGTTTTGAAGTTTGACAGGCACTGCACTGATCGCCACGGGGGCAACACGGTGCGTTGCGGCGGTAGCTTGCGGATCGTGGGTGCTAGGTTTTTCGACCAACTGATCCGTCGTGGTGACTGGCATCGGGAGTTGTCTCGGACTTTGATCGCGTGACTCAGAGGCTTTTGGTGCCGAAAGCACGGGAGAACGAGTAACCTGTGGGTATTCCAAATGTTTCGGACGGATCAGTGAATTAGGTTTCTTTACTGGTGCATCAAGCGGTTCGGGAAGTGCTTGTGGATTCGCGTCGCTTACTGCAGCCTCAACCAGTTTGGGTTGGTCGGCTGCATTCCAGTCCTCGACATTTTCCTCTTCGCCGTTGATCGTCGCGGAATCTTGATGTGGAGTCTGAACCTCGGATAGGTTCGCGACGACCAATGGATCTTGATCCGCCGCATCAGTACTCGGTGAAGAATCCTGATTGTCCCCTGGCTGCGGTTCACGGTCTGTGGCTTCGGTCGGTGCCGGATCTAAGATTTTGACCTCTTGGTTGGCGAGCAGCCAACTTAGTGACCACGGTTGAGGTAGGCCAACGATCGCGTCTCGGGTTTTAGAGTGTGGGCGTTCCAACTCCAAGCCGGCGGATAGTTGATGTCGTTCGGCTGGAATGATGGGGTGTTCGATGGCCGGAGAAACTGACTCGGTTGGAACTGGCTGGTCCGCGATCGAAGCCGCTGAATTCTGTTTGTCCTGTGATTCGGAGATTTCAGCTGATTCAGCTTGGGTTTCCGGTAACGTAATTTCTGGAACTGGGGTTGCGAGAGCAACAGCGTTATCAAAGTTCGGGTTCGAATCCGATGCGGTATCAGCTACAGGAGTGCTATCGCGTTCTTCTTCATGCACCTCAGCGACGATAGGCTCTTTCGGTTCTAATCCCGCGTTCGGTCGATCATTGACGGCAGCTTCAGCGAGTAGATGCTCCTCACCGACTGCTCCGTTGTGACCTGCTTCCTTCCCTTCGGCGGACACCATTGCAGCTGGCTCTTCGATATTCGAATCAGCAATTGGACTGGGTAGTTCCAACAAACCAGTTGCCGTACTTGCAGATGCTTTTGTGTTTTCCGTTGAGGAGATCGTTGAGGAAATCTTAGGGACCTGTGTTAGTGTGATGACAGGTCGCTGGAGGATTACCGGAGATGCGGTTAATCCTGGACCCGCACCTAGCGGCTGCTGCTCGATTCGTTCGCTGCCCTCAACCGGAGTTTCGGCTGTGGGTGGTGCCACGGCGAGAACGCTGGTGGGTTGTTCGTGCTTAGACGGCGAGCCTGCTACTGCCGAATTCTGTTGGAGACGATCGCTTAACGAAAAGGTAATGCCATCGCTGGCTGGGGATGCTTCCGAGCTTGGTGACTCGTCTACCTCGGAAGGAGATGGCTGATCGGTCAAGAAGAACAGAATCGGTTCTTGCTTTGCCTGGTGCGGCGACTCGTCGGGTGTTGCTACTTCCGAGGGTTCTTCAGAAGAAGCTGGCAGAGGTAAGACTTTTTGTATTTTTGGCGACGCACCTACGAGACTTGCAGGTGAATTGGCGCTAATCGGCGTCGAAACGAGAGAGGCCCGCAGCTTGGTTGATTTTCGCTGTGTAGTGGGCTGAGTTTCGAGTTCGCTTGTTGCGGAGCTATCTAGGTCAGGTGTGTCAACGACTAGTCCAATGATTTCTTCGGGAGCAGCGTGGCTAGAGTTACCAACTGATTGCTCTTCGCCTCGGACTCGGTCTGCAAAAGAAAACTCATCGGTGTCATTCGCTAACTGCGGGTTCCTCGCGAAGCTCGGTTCGGCGAGGCGGCGTGCAGGCGTTGGTGCAACCTCAACTCGTACAACGGGAGCCGACAGATCCGATGGGGTAACCAGTTTGACTTTCTGGTCCCCGTTTCTGACCTCTTGGGATTGCTCCTGTGCCGATGCGCCACGAATAAAATCGGCTAGCCCCGAGGTTAAGCGAACGTCGGATTCGGATGGTTGCGAAGATTCAAGGAAAGGGTGTACCCGCTCGTTCTGCTGCTGACTGGATAGAAGCGGTAACGGAGGATGCTGTAGCGTTCGAGCCTCATTCGGCTGCTCGACGAGATCGGCTCCCTGCCGGATTTCTAACGGCTCGACTCGCTGAACGATTGCAGATTTTTGAACTGAGTCCGACACTTCTGGTTTCAGTTCGGTGTGGTCAGCCAACGCCGTCGACGTGCAAAGGATGACAGCAAGCATGGCTGCTCGTCGTCTTTCCGTGCAAAATCGCCGTTTTCGTTTCTCTCGCATGCCGCGTCCTAGCGTCTGAGCGATTGAGGTTGGCACCACCGTGGAACACCAACACACCATCAGCGCATTACCGCCGACGGTCCCATGGAAGGACTATCGGTTCCTGATTGAACCGACATTAACGATTTTGGCGATTCCAACATTTGCACCAGTCATGCCGAGCAGCCCGGTTCGCTGCTTTGCTAGCAACCGCTCGGGAGAGCGTCAGGAGAAGAATGGGACGAGGTTGACCAGTTCCAGTGGTCTCTCAGCCTGTTTGCTGGTTGAGCTAATTTGAGGAAGTAGCCCAATTTGAAGAATTGGATTGTGAGATAACCAACTTTGGCTAGCGATTCCTTGGCAGAAAAACTGCACGGTTGGTAATTCTGCCGGTTGGAAGTTCTGCCGGGGGGGATCAGCGCATCTCAATCAATGAGCGTTGGCGAGCTGCTTCCATAGCGATGACGGCGGCGGTGACGGAGACATTCAAACTGTCTGTTTTCCCATTCATCGGTATGCGAATCCCAGAGATGGGTCCCGAAGACGATTCTTGCCAGCGTTCTTTGAGGCCATCAGCTTCGTTTCCAAGAATGATTGCGGTGGGTTTTGTCAGTTCGACTTTCCAGAGGACATCTGATGATTCCACTCGTGCAGCGAACGGTTGGATTTTTTGTTTTCCAATGAAAGCAGTGATTTCCTGCTCACTTCCAACCGCAGACGGAACATGAAAAATGGCACCTTGGCTGTTCCTAATCGCATTTGGATTGAATCGGTCGGTGCAGTCACAAAGAAGGATTGCGTCCACCCCCGCCGCGTCGGCCGAGCGAAAGACAGCACCGATATTTCCCGGTTTTTCGATGCGGTCGAGGATCAAAATCAAAGGATTTTTTGAGAGTTTTAAGCCGTAGAGATCCGATTGTGGTTCCTTGAACTCAGCCACGACACCACGCGGGGATTGTCCAAAGGAAATCTTGCTCATCACTGCATCGGTCACCAGGTTTAATCCGTTGACCTGCGTTGCTTGCTGCAGAATCTTCCGTTGACCTGGGTTCCCTGATGTCTGTGACTTGCTGAATTCTTCGGAGGACAAATACAGCCCAACAAGTTCTAATCCAGCTTGCAAGGCGTGCGCAGACTCACGCCATCCGTCCACCAAAACGCTCTTTGCCTGTCGACGTGTCCGATTATCACGTAGTTTGGCGAGGCGACGAACCTTGGGATTGGAAAGGCTTCGTATAGCGGGGGGTAACGAGTCGGTCATAAACTTAAAAAAAATCTACAGATTGAAAATCCAGCCATAGCGTAGGCAAATGTTGTGACGATTGTGTGAAGGTGAAAGATTGTTTTGTCTTGTGCAAATTCACTTAGCACAACCAGTTTTGTAGCGGATTGACTGGTGTTCGCTACTAGTTTTGTAGGCGGATCATTTTAAAGAGCAGTTCCATGGGCGGAGCAATCCAATGCAGGGCGGTTGATAATCGCCGCGATCAAAAAGCGTTTTTGCAGCTTGAAAAGAGTCTCTATCGAGATGATCCCAATTGGGTTCCACCGATCTGGCAGGTCCGTAAAGAGCTTGTTGGGTTCAAACCTCACCCCTTCTATGATGATGCAGAGTGCCGAGCATTTCTAGTAGAAGAAGGTGGTCAAGTTGTCGGTCGGGTGGTGGCCATCATCAATCATGGTCACAATCGCCTTTATAAAGAAAAACGCGGTTTCTTTGGTTTTTTTGAGTGTGAAAATCGCCCAGAGGCATGCCATGTTCTGCTTGCAGAAGCTTGTGCATGGTTGGCATCCAAAGGGATGACCGATGTCAGGGGCCCAGTTCACCCCAGTTTGAATTACGAGGCCGGTTTGTTGGTCGATGGTTTCGATACGCCTCCGACATTCATGATTCCGTACAACCTGCCCTACTACGAACAACTCTTGGTCGATTTCGGGTTCGAAAAAACCCAAGATCTCTACAGTTACCGTGCCTCGGTCGATCTGCTCGATTCATTGGATCCGAAGCTTCAGTTTGTTATTGATGAGGCGACCAAGCGATTTAATGTCACCTGCCGCCCGATTAGCAAATCGAACTTCAAAGAGGACGTACGAGTCTTTCTCGAGATTTACAATCAATCGCTCCAGCAGACTTGGGGCTATGTGCCGATGAGCGTCGCTGAAATTGACCATCAGGCCAAAGGATTGCAATTCTTGATTGTTCCCAAGTTGACCAGCATTGCGGAAATTGAGGGCCGCCCCGTGGGTGCCGGTTTCGGACTGCTCGATTTCAATCCGATTATCAAGAAAATCGGCGGCAATCTATTTCCATTTGGTTGGATTCACCTTTTGACCGGCAAGAATAAGCTCGATTGTGTTCGAATCATCAGCACCAATGTCATTCCGGAGTACCAGAAATGGGGACTGGGCCTCGTCACACTCTCGCTTTTAACCCCAGAGGTATTGAAGCACGGGATTAAGGTCGGCGAGTTTTCATGGGTCTTGGAAAGTAACCGTTTATCAAGAGGCACGATTGAACGCGGAGGCGTCGATCGCAGTAAGGTGCATCGTCTTTATGATCGATCTCTCGCTGAATAGTGGACCGCCGAACTGACTGGTGGGCGGACGAACAAGTATCGGTACGGGTTCTGTCGCAATTCGAGGCGACATGCGAATGGCCGCTTTTCCGAGTTTCACAGAATTTTGAGAAAATTTTGACTGGGTATTTCCGATTCGTGTGTCGAATCATAATCTGGAGGATTCCCGTCTCTTTATTGGTCCCCTCGAGAACCCATGCCTCAAAGCAACGCTGTCATTACCGGAATGGGTATCGTTTCCGCGATCGGTATCGGATGCGATGACTTCTTTGAGTCTCTTCTGAGGAAAAAATCCGCCGTCACCTCACTGCTGAATCGCGTTGATGATCGTTGTGAGTATGACGGGGAACCAGAGCCAGCGGGACTCTGGGTTGGAGCTCCGATTTTAGACTTTGACGCGAAGCAGTTCGTCAAGCCACGCAAAGCGATGAAGGTCATGTGTCGTGAGATACAAACTGCATTCGCTTCATCATTGATGGCTGTGGAGTCAGCGGGGCTGGACAGCTTCATTCCAGCGACTGCCGAGAGCGTCCTTCGCCCGAGCGACTTCGGTACGGTTTTTGGGAGCGAGATCTATTACGGATCGCCGCTTGAGCTATCCGATTCGATTCGTCCTTGCATTCAGGAAAATGGCGAGATTGATACGAGCCACTTCGGCGATGCCGCGATGAAGCAGATCATGCCGTTGTGGATGCTCAAGTACCTTCCGAACATGCCAGCTTGCCATGTAGGCATCTATTTGAATTCGCATGGCCCCAACAACTCCATTGTTCTCGGTGATGTATCTGGGCCATCAGCCTTGATCGAAGCGGCATCGTGCGTGGATCGAGGGATCGCCAAAGTGGTGGTGACCGGCGGTAGTGGAACACGTATCGGTACGACCCGTTTGAATTTCCGAGCCGATTACCCGATGGCAGAAGCTTTTGATCCGGTAGAGAATTCATCGCGTCCTCATGATCCGACTTCGACGGGAGTGGTCGGAGGTGAGGGAGCTGCCGCACTAATTATTGAATCGGAAGAGTTCGCGAAGCAGCGTGGTGCTACTCCGTTTGTTCGGCTTGTCTCTTACGCATCCCGCTTCGTTGGAGCTGCGGGGATGAAAACACCGATGCGTTGCAAGGAAACCTCCGATACTGGGATGCGGAGTTCATCCAAGGCAATCCAGTTAGCAATTGAAACGGCACTGTCTGATGCTGGGATTACCGAAAGAGATCTCGGGCTCGTCGTTAGTCATGGAACTGGAGATCCAGTAGCTGATGCAGCGGAGCGAGTTGCCACACAAGCAACCGTTCCCAATGTTCCAACCATCGCAACGGTCGCGTCAATTGGTCATACCGGTGCTGGTTGTGGTTCAATCGACCTAGTTGCTGGTGCTTTGGCGTTGCATCGAGGTACGGTTCCACCTACCCGTTACGACTCGCGGCTATCACCCGAGGTTAGATACAACGACACTCCGAGTCGACTCGAAGGTGATTTTGTTCTTTGCATCTGTCACAACACAGAGGGCAACGCGACGGCAATTGTTTTGGGGCGTCCCTGACATCGTGGCGATCAGATAATCAATCAATCTGAATGACGATTTTTCCGGCGAGTTGGGCGGTTTGGTGGAGTGTTGCATCTTCTTGCAGGCGGTGCGCTTCGCTCATTTGATCCATTGCAAAAGTCGCTCCGATGTTGGATTTGAGTTTGCCGTTTGCCATCCAAGTGTTGATGTCAGTTGCACATGTTTTCATCTCCTCTGGAGATGCCTTGAACATAACGAATCCACTTAGAGTGCATTCTTTGACATAGAAGGGACCGACGGGGAACGTGGGCATCGCATCGCGACCGGCCATCACGATCATTCTTCCGCGTTCCGCTAAGGCGTCGACGGCGAGATTGAAATCTGGTTCTCGGCGAGTCTCCCAGAACAGATTGACCCCCTCAGGAGCTTCCTGTTTTAGTCGCTCTGCGATGGACTCACGCTGATACGGAATCACAACTTCAGCACCAAGTGCTCGCACCTGTTCACATTTTTCATCAGAGCCAGCGGTGCTGATCACCCGTGCGCCGGCAGCGACAGCCATTTGCACCACCATCGATCCGACTCCGCCGCTACCACCAATCACCATCACGGTTTCACCGGGTTTAAGTTTTCCTTCTCTGAAAAGACCTAGGTGTGCGGTAACTCCCACCAACGCGTTTGCCGCTGCATCCTCAAAACTGCATTCCGATGGAATCGGAAAACACCAGTGAGCTGCAACGCTGATTTTTTCAGCAGTGGTTCCTTGAACTCCAAGAAGTCCTTGATTGGTACACCAAACTCGGTCGCCGACGCTGAAATCCGAGACTTCGCTTCCGACTTCTTCGACGATGCCCGCTGCGTCGCACCCTAAAAAGTAGGGCTTCGGAAGTTCAAAAGCGACGGCTCCGCTTCGGACATAGGTGTCGATAGGATTCACGGAAGTGGCATGAACACGAATGAGCAAGTCGTTGGGGCCACAGGTTGGTTCTGCAACCTCCCCAACTCGAATGGTGTCAGGTGAACCAGTTTGCTCAATGTAAGCGGCCTTCATGGCAGTCTTATGGGAAAGGGGTTTCGCGAGATAGTTCGCCCAGGATTTCTTTGGGCGGGAGAAGGTCAATCACATCGCGTTCCCGTGATGGGGTCGCAATGTATCGTTCTAGGTAAGTTGATTCTTCTCGACGTCGCATTGGAAAGTGTCGGCGTGTTGCTTCTTCGCTCCATGCACGAAGCGTGATGGTTTCTAGAAGCGCATCACCATGTGTGATGAGATCGAGAATCTCAAGTGTTTCATCTGGGATCACAAGCTTGAGGGTGGATAGCTCGTTGTTGGTAATTGGTGCTGGGCGTTCTCCGCCGCCAGTCCAAAAGGAGCGGCGACGACTTGAATTGTTACTGCTGCCGGTACCCGTGTTTCGCTGCGAACCACTGAAAACCATCGCCGCAATGGTTCCAAAGTAAGGGTCATCACTATCTGGAAATCTCTCCCGCATTCGCTCCAAGTGTCCAGCGGTGGTTTCCGCTCCTCGCTCCACACGATGCCTTACGATCTGCTGCAACGCAAAGTAGATCAACTCCGTTGACTGCTCATCGAGTTTCAATGTGGATCTTTGTGAGATTGCAATTTGTGTTTCTTCAATCGCTTGATCAATGGCATTCTTGCGAGCGAGGGGATCAGCAGACTCAATCGAATCTCGGAGTTCGCTTGTCAGGCTTTGGGACCAGACCGCATAGATCTGCATCGTGTTGAGGAGCATTTCTGAATCGGGCTGCGACTTGACTGCCGCAGCAGTGCGACGAACCGCAACCTGGTCTTCTTGGCTAAGAGCGTTAAAGCGATCCCAACGTAGATTTAATTGACGGAGTTTTTCGATCGGTAATTGCTGCACGATCCCTTCGCGCTGACCAAGCGCGGTTTCACTCACGACATTCGGATTGTCGGGGACAAATTCCCCAATTTCTTTTCCTGCTGAGACCATCGACGCCCAGTTCGTGGACGAAGAGAGTATTCGCATCAATTCAATATCGCGTCCCCGAAGATACGCATCGAGATTCTCAGCGATGGCAAGGTCATCGAGTTCTCTCTGGTACCGATAGTTTTTCGAGAGGTTTGAAACACCGAACGCCACGCCGATCCCTATCAGAGATGCGAGTAAAATGATTAGGGGCCATTTAAACCCTCGCAGCGTCCACGACTTCGGCGAACTTGTCTTCTCAAGATCCGCAACAACCATCTCAAGGGTGGACTCTACCAGTTTCAAACTCGGTGCCGAATCTGGTAGGTCGTCCAATAATTCCCAACCCGACTGTAAATTTTGCAGTCGCTCGCGCAGGCTATCATTTTCGACTAAGCGGTTTTCGAGCGCAGACTCATCGTCACGTGAAAGCTCACCGTCCAAGTAGGCGACAAGCAATTCGTCGTCCGGATCGATTGGAGAATCATCTGAGATCGCAGAGATGCTCATGATGTTTGACCTCCCCGTTGTTGATCACCATTTTCTTGGTCGTCATGTTCTGAATCCGCATCGCTTGAAAAATCCACTTCGTTGGGGATGACTCCGGATTCGATGTAGGACTGCAGAAGTTCCTTCAGATTGACTCTCGCTCGACTTAGCAGCGACTTGACGGCTTTGGTCGTCAGCCCCATCGTTTCTGCTATTTCCGCGTAGCTCATGTTTTCAAATCGTGAGAGCATCAACGCCATTCTTTGACGCTCGCTCAATGCCTCAACTGCTGCTCGAACCACTTCTGCTCTCTCTGCATGTTCTGCAATCCGTGTGGGAATCATTCCACTTGCATCAAGAGCGGTTGCGGCCAGCAACTGCGGTCCACTTGGCGCGTCATCTGAACGCGGCGCGTCCACCTCACTAACCTCATGTCGTCGACCGAGAGATCGAGCTGCGTTACGAGCGACATTCCCCGCAATGGTGAAGAGCCACGTTGAGAACTTTGCGCCTGCTTCATACGTCTTCCTTGCGCGGAAGACTCTCATGAAGGTTTCTTGGGCCAAGTCCTCAGCCATGTCTCTTCTCGGTCCGATTGTGTGCATCAATCGAACCAGACGGGCTTCATATCGCTTCATCAGTTCGGCAAATGCACCCGCGTCATCATCACGAACGCGCAGCATCAAGCGAACATCCGGATCGGACTGCTGGTACCGCAAAGCCGTGGATTCACTGACAGCCAATGGTGTGATCGCCGGAGAGGTGTTGATGAAGAGGTGTGCAATGGAAATCTCGAATCATCACGACTCAAACCTTTCCAACCGCTCTTAATTCTAATGATTTGTAACCACAGCGAGGAGGTGAAGTTTCGGCAGTTCACCGCCACTAGCAAGAAATCGTTAAACCACGCTTTCTCGAAATACTCCCTCAGGACAGTATTTCCTGAATCACTGAGCCGTAGTCGCGTTCTAGACGCTGCTGACCTGGGTAGTGAAGACGCTGAGGGTGCAAGCCAAGTTGGTGCATGATAGTGGCGTGCACATCGGTCACGTAGTGCGGGGAATCGGCAGCGTGAAAGCCGATTTCATCCGTCGATCCGTGCGCTACGCCTCCGCGAATACCGCCGCCTGCCATCCAGACGCTGAATCCGTAGGGGTGATGGTCGCGACCGTCGGATCCTTGTGATCCAGGAGTGCGTCCGAATTCGGTCGCAAAGACAACAATCGTCTCGTCCAGCATACCTCTCCGCTTCAGGTCCGTCAGTAAACCCGCGATCGGGCGATCAACTTGCATTGCAAGTTCAGCATGTTTCTTTTTTAAGCCCGAGTGTTGATCCCATGCGCCCGCGGCGCCATCGCCATGCATGATTTGAATAAAACGTACACCTTTTTCCACAAATCTTCGTGCCGCTAAGAGTTGCTCTCCAAACGCTCGGGTCTCTGGCTGATCAAGGCCATAGAGTTTGTGAGTGGACTCCGTCTCGGTGTCAAAGCGAATGATCTCAGGAACCGCCGTTTGCATGCGATAGGCCAATTCATAAGATTTGATTCTGGCCGCTAAGGTTTGGTCGTCTGGCAACTGGCTGCCGCTGATTCGATTGAGTCGGTTAATCAACTCAAATTCTGCTCGCTGAGATTCCGCATCTAATTCGCCTTGAGGTTTTGCGTAGCTCAGTGGTTCTTTTGGATCCACTTTAAGTTGCACCGAATCGTAGGCAGGTCCGAGATAGTGGCCATCTCTCTTGTCAAAGAATCGGGGTCCCATGCAGATGAATTGCGGTAAATTTTCATTGAGAGTCCCGAGACCATAATTGACCCATGCACCAATGGTTGGAACTCGAGGGTCGAGCATGTGCCGTCCAGAGTGGAATTGGACCTGAGCGCCGTGGTTGTCGTCGGTGGTCCACATCGAGCGAATGATGGATAGGTCATCTACCTTGGATCCAATGTGTGGAAACCAATCACTCACTTCGATTCCACTCTGGCCATACTTCTTGAAACCAATTTGAAGCGGGTAGAGTTTATTGCGTTGTTGACCATTGGCGTCATTGACCACAACAACCCGCACCCGTTTTAGTTTTTCAGACGTTTGAACCTCTGAGAATGGAGTTTCTGAGATCGTTTGCCCGGCGTATTGATTCAGTGCCGGTTTGGGGTCAAAGCTCTCCATGTGACTCACGCCACCCCTCATGAAAAGCCAGATGACGCTCTTTGCCTTGGGTTGAAAATGGGGTTTTCCATCAGGGGCAATGATTGATTCAGCACTCGCGTTTTCTCCCGCAAGTAATGACGCTAAGGCGGTTCCCGCAATCCCGGATGTAGCACCGAAAAAAAGGCGACGGTTAAATGGCGAAGCGTGATTCATCATTTGCTGAGTTGAGAAGACTGCGGATTAGCGGATCGTAATGAACTCGTGGTGGTTCAGGATTGCATGAACCAGGCGTTCGCGTATGGCGGTAGGGGTGTGGTGTTGTTCGGAATCGCTTACTTGCTTTTTATTCAGTTGATTGAGGAAGTCGATGCAGGCATCGATTTCTTCGTCCGTAGCGTCGCGAGCTAGTAAATCTGTAAAGAGCATTTGTACCAACGCCTCATCGTTCAGTCCGGGATGTTTCTCATGCGCGACTTGATTGAGCTGCTGAGCCGCTTGAAGAGAAATCTTGCTGTTGACCAAGGCGAGTGCCTGCTGTGGAACAATGCTTTCGGATCGGCGGTAACAGGCCAGCACGTTGGCGTTGTCAAATGTCTCCAAGAATTGATCTTTGACGTCCGGCGAGTGTCTAAGGTAAAGGCCGCGGCGAGGTGGTTGGTGGTTGTGGTCCAAGCTCGGCCCCCCAAGAGTTAGGTCAAGTTGACCAGAGAGTGACAACAGACTGTCACGGAGCAATTGCGATTCCATCCGCTTGGCATTCATCCGCCAGTACATTTGGTTCTGCGGATCTCGCGTTTGTGTTGCCTCGTCCGCACCGAGGCTTGAAGAGCTTCGCAGGTATGCTTCCGAGGTAACAATCGTTCGGTGGAGTTGTTTAAGGCTCCATCCCGATTGAATCAATTGAAAAGCCAGCGTGTCCAGAATCTCTTGGTGCTCCGGACGTTTTGCACGCAACCCAAAATCAAAAACGGATTCGACCAGCGGTTGTCCGAAGTGCCGCATCCAAACATGATTCACCGCAACTCTCGCGGTCAGAGGATTCTTAGGCGAGGTAATCCACTTGGCCAATGCGGTACGACGCCCCGAAGTCACTGCAGGATATATCGGGGAGTAATCTGTTTCTTTGTGAGCGGGAGTCTCCAGTGCTTTTCTGCTCGCACGGAAAGAAGCGTAAGTAAGATTCTTCGAGTTGTTTTGTTCAAGTTGTTGGAGTTTCTCTTCTTCTTTTTTAATGTTTTCCGATTCGTCTTTGCCGGTTTCTAGCTGTTTCAGTTTCGCTTCCGCGATTTTTAACACCGCTTGTTTCTTCGCTGCATCAAGGATCGCCTGAGTGG
>JBMHCO010000094.1:0-14987 GCA_049889895.1 Rubripirellula sp. | reverse complement strand
GCTACCCATGGCAAGCTTCATCAGGGAGTTAGCAACTGACGTATCTTTTCTTTCGATCAAAAGCCGTTGTGCGTGACGGCGCCAGAGCATATTGGGATGCGCCAGGGCAGCGACCAACTCCTCTGAACTTGCTCCACCAAGTGAGATCGGGTTGACCTCATCGCCGTAGACCACGCGGTACACACGGCCGAATTTCTTATCACGCAGGTCTGTCACGTAAGCATTCCCTGGCCCAGTCTGAAAGCCAACCGGTGTCGGATTGTGCTGCACGATATAGTTGTACCAATCGAGAACCCAAACGTTACCGTCCGGCCCAACCTCGGCCATGATCGGTGCGGCCCATTCATCATCACTGGCGACCAAGTTCGCGGGACTGGTTGATCGATAGCCGGCGCCGTCACGCGTCAGAGCGAATGTTCCAACCAAGTGACCGGTCGGGCCGGCAACAAAGGCGGTTCGGTTCCAGTACGCCTGCGGATAGCGACGTGCGGTGTACAGTGCATGCCCGGCGGCTGCGGTGTAACCGCCATGGTGATCCACCTGACGGACCTTGTCGGTGATCGCTGCGAATCGATGAGTATCAGCGATCCCGTGCAGTACCGATGACGTCCAACCTCGAACCTGTTCGTAATATCGGTTGGCAATTGGCATGAACTCACTCGGGTTGCGGTTTGCAGTGGAACCGAAGAGCAACCCCTCTTCGCTAAGGCCGACGCCCCATGAATTGTTATCCGTATTACGAAGGAACTCAAAGTCGGTAACCGCAACTTCACCCTCGACCTCTTCAACGAGGAAGCGATAGAAGCCCGTTCGGAACGATCGTTTTTCACCGGCAATTTCGCCTTGGAAGCCAGCATAACCGACGATGCCGTAAAACCAGTTATCGTGCCCATAATTAAGATTGCTCGGCCCAGCATGAGTGTCGCCGGTGCTCCAACCGGTGAACAAGATCTTCTTCACATCAGCAACATCATCACCATCGGTGTCTTTGTAAAACAGGGTGTGAGGTGCTTGATGAATGATTAAGCCGCCGTGAGAGAAGGCAAAACTGGTTGGAATACTTAGCTTATCAGCGAACACGACGAACTTGTCGGCCTTTCCATCACCGTCGGTATCTTCGCAGATGCGAATACGATCTCGGCCTTGGCCCGCACGCTGCATTTCATTGGGATAGTCATAAGTCTCTGCGACCCATAAGCGTCCACGCTCATCCCAATCCATACAGATAGGCTTACCGCCCAAGTTGGGTTCAGAGACGAAGAGATCTAGATGAAATCCTTGAGGCACTGAGTAATGTTTGATTGACTGCTCAGGGGAGAGCGGCTTCTGCATCAGATTGCGTGGCTTTTCTTGCTTTCCCCACTGAGCACTATCGACATAGTTAGGAATCTTTGGCCCGACATCCACATAGTCAAAAGGCTCTACGTCTTTGGACAATTCGGTCATAGCGAGACCTTCGAGTGGCTCTGGCTGCACCCCTACGAATTCAGGAACGACTGATGGATCCTGGCCACAAGCCCAGCGAATACCACGCTCCACCAAATTCTGAAATCCTTCGTTGCCAAAGGTTCGACCATCATGCCCCCAAGCTGTGTAGAAGACGCGACCATTGCCTTGAGTGCGAATCCAAGTCCAAGGCTCCAAGCCCTCGCCTTCTTTCCGGTACTCAAGAACAGTCCGATTCTTCTCGTTGTGGAGGGTGTGAACGTAGGTTTCGTCCCAGCTCTCGAAGCTACTGTAACCCTGCATCAGCGGATGGGCTGCAGCTGCATCACTTGGCTCAACGCTGAAGACTCCCGTGCCGTGACGTTGAAATTGTGCACCGATCAAAGCCACAATTTCAGGCTGATTACGAAAGCAGTACGAAGCGCAGTGTAGCGGAATGAATCCGCCTCCATCATTAACAAACCGCAAGAGTGCATCTGCCTGCTTATCACCCAAGTCATCAATATTCGCGTAGACAATCAAGCCATCAAGTTCGCTTAGCCCCTCGTCGGACAAAACAGCATTGACGTCATCGCTGTATCGAACCGAAATCCCTCGTTCCTCAAGGGCGGGTAAGAGATCGGCAGCACGCCGAGCAGGTTGGTGATGGCCATTATCACCCAAAAAGACCAGTCGAAGTGGCTCGTCCGCGAGCAAACGACCTGATGAAGTGGTTGCCAATCCGACCAAGCCAATGGCAAGACTGAACGACAAGAAACGGACGATCCGCGAGCCTTGATTCAACATTCTGGATTCCGACAATAATCGTTAAGTGAGTGCATTCAAATAGCGGTCATAAGGATCCGCAAGATGCTTCGGTGACACAACGAGCAAGCCTTGGCTACAAGTACGTTTCGTGCATTGTTGCACCACGACTTTTCCCGCCGGAAGACCTGCGTCGACATTATTCGATTTTCATGCTCTACCTGAAAACAACCCCGGTGATCCCAACCGTAGTTTCAGATCACCGGTGTCATTACCAAAACCTTCAGTTTATTCGAGTGTGAACTCAGGCAGGTTCACTCTCTCACCACCCTTCATGGCGGATTCGTGCGCACAAATTCCGACACACGTCCAGTTTGCGCTGGTGACGGCGTTGGGCCACGGATCACGATCTTCGATCAATGCACTGGCGAACTCATGCACCATGTGCGGATGGGATCCGCCATGGCCACCACCTTGAATAAAGGAGAGATGCTCAGAGTCGTGAATCTCCGCAGGCAGCGTGTACTTGCGAATCTCTTCCGGCAGTAGATGAGCAAAGTCTGGTACTTCGATCTTTTCTGGAATCTCAGGCTCAGGTTTCTTTGCCGTGTGAATTACGTGGGGCTCGTTTTCTACCAATGTCCATTCAAAACTCTTCTTCGTGCCGTACACGTCAAAGCTTTCTCGGTACTGACGCGCGACATCGTAGAGGAATCTCCAAATGTGCGCGGTGACATCAGAGTCTTTCACCTTGATGTGACAACTTTGAACCGCGAAGGGGTTCCCAGATTTCTCCGCAATGTCCTCACGAACCGCTCCACTGCCAAAGCAACTAACGTACTCAGCAAGGCCTTTCACCAAGCCGAGACAGGGGCTCACCACGTGCGTTGCGTAATGCATTGGGATCATACGCTGCCAATACTCTGGCCATCCATCCATGTCCTGAGGATGCGAAGCGGCAAGGTGCTGGATCTTTCCGAGTTCACCTTTTTCGTACAGATCTTTGATGAACAAGAACTCTCGGCTGTAAACAACCGTCTCAGCCATCATGTACTTCAGACCTGTCTCTTTGACCTTCTCGACAATCTGCCGGCACTCGTCGATGGTGGTTGCCATCGGAACGGTGCACATAACATGCTTTCCAGCGTCTAACGCTTGCAGCGACATCCAAGCGTGGTCCGTGATCGGACTGTTGATGTGAACGAAATCAACATTTGGGTCAGCTAAAACTTGCTCAAACTTGGTGTAGCGTCCTTCGATCCCAAATTGATCGCCGACCTTATTCATCTCAGCTTCGTTCCGACGGCAAATCGCAACCACGTTGGTGTTGGGGTGCGATTGATAAATCGGAATGAACTCGGCACCAAAACCGAGCCCAACCATCGCAACATTGACCGTTTTGCTCATCCGCGTTTCCTCGCTGAAGCGTGTTCTAAAGATTCATTTTCAACCGATGCGATTACTTTCCCAACTCAAAGCTGACAAAGCCTACACGATGCGTTGCGGCTAAATCGGCATTGCGACTAAATCGATCCGTGCGGAAAACATCACATCAGGGCAAAAAGACAATCGAGCACGAATGCAAATCACACTGAGGCAAATGTGCACTCCGGAACGGCACGATCATCGACGCTGACTATTGTGGGATATTTGTCGCGACCGTCCATGAGAAGATGCGCAATAAAATTGAGATTTTTCACTGACACATCCGCGCAAACACATTGAAAAACCAGACAAAAACGCCCACCATAGCAAACAGCACACTCAAAAACTCTTAATAATATTCCCACCCCATGAAGCCCCGCCGCTCGGTTGCATTACTGATCGAGACCTCGAATGCTTACGCCAGAGGGCTGCTAACCGGAGCCATTGAATACCTGAGAGGGCATCAGGCATGGTCGATCCACCTACCTGAACTCCAGCGAACTGCCGCACCACCCTCGTGGCTCCAGCACTGGAAAGGCGACGGGATCTTGGCTCGGATAGAAACCGAGGAGATGGCCAATGCGATCTCAAAACGAAAAATCCCCACAGTCGACGTCAGTGCTGCTCGGCACGTCCCCAATATCCCGTGGGTCGAAACGGACGACCGTCAAATCGCCCAACTTGCAGTTGATCACCTGCAAGAGCGTGGCTTCAAACAGCTCGCATTTGTTGGTGACCCTCGTTTCAAGTGGTCCCAGTGGCGAGAGCAACACTTTAAAGCATTTGCCACGCAAACCGGCTGCCGCTACCACAACTACCGCTCGACTGTCAAAATCCCTTCTCGCAACTCTCCGGTCAAGGAAAAACAAAGCCTCGAGAAATGGCTTGACCAGCTACCGAAGCCGATTGGAATCATGGCTTGCTATGACATCAAAGCTCGAGAAGTGCTCGATGCGTGCCGCGAACTTGACATTGCCGTACCCGAACAAGTCGCCGTAATCGGGGCCGACAATGACGAACTGCTTTGCAACCTCTCCGACCCGCCCCTAACCAGCGTGATCCCTAACAGTAAGAAAGCTGGCTACGAAGCGGCTCGATTGCTCGATCGAATGATGTCGGGAGAGAAAGTCGCGAACGATGCCGTTCTCATTGAACCCATTGGAATTGAAACACGCCAATCAACTGACACCCTCGCAATTGATGACCCTGATGTCGCTCGGGCACTTCGATTCATTCGCGAGAATGCAACTTCGGGGATAAACGTAGCAGATCTACTCCGTGAAATCCCTCTATCACGCCGCGTCCTGGAAAGCCGATTCCAAAGACGCCTCGGTCGCACACCGCACCAAGAGATCGTTCGCCAGAAGATCTCAAAAGTCAAACAACTACTTACCGAAACGGATCTTTCGCTGATCGACATCGCGGGCAGAACCGGATTTGATCACCCGGAGTACCTTAGCGTCGCCTTCAAAAACAACACGGGCAAAACACCAAGACGCTACCGAGTTGAAAGTCAAGCAAACGGAATGATCAACGAGGGACTCAAAAAGAAGGGAAAGCAAAACTAGCCCGAACCGAATCGTTTTCGATCGCGTCCGCATTTTGTGCGTTCTTATTGTTCATGCGTCCGTAGCATTGGCTGGATTAGCTTTCTTGCGTCCCGCAGGACGTCTCGCTTTCGTTTTGTGATCGTTGGCCTTCATTTCGGTTTCAACACCCAGATCACCTTGCGATTTCATCCAAGCGTTCAGCTCTGCTCTGAGGGCGGTGATCACCTGCTCGTTGTTCGGATCTCCCGCAATATTTTTCATCTCGAGAGGATCATTAATCACGTCGTATAGTTCCACTGCAGGGCGATTCTGATAGCGATTTACCGCTTTGGCGGCGTCTTGATTACCGTCGCTCGCCGCTTCTACGAGAGAAATAAACTCTGGGCTTTTCACGCAAGCGTTGGTGAATAACTGCTGGTGCTGGAGGTTAAGAATCAGTTTGTGTGTCGCTGACCTCACCGAGCGAATTGGATAGGAATCATTCCCATTGATGATTCCACGCGTTGTCATTGCTCCAAAAACGAAGTCCTTATGCTGCTTGGCTCTGCCTTGAAGAACTGGCAGAAAACTGCGGCCATCGAGCACTCGATTCTCGTCTTTAATCCCAGCAATCGCCATGATGGTTGGTAGCACATCCACGTACTCAACCATTGCATCACTCACGCTTCCCGCTTCAATTCGCCCCGGCCACCGGACAAGCATCGCGGATTGCAATCCACTGTCGTAGCAGGTCCACTTCGCAAACGGCATCGAGTTACCTTGTTCCGAAAGAACGATAACGACCGTATTGGACGCCAAGTCATGCTTCTCGAGCAGATCGAGTATCTGACCGACCTGATCATCGTAGTAACTAATCTCCGCAAGGTAGCGGCTGAATCCCTCACGCATGGCAGGGGTATCAGGAAGGTATACGGGTAATTGAATTTTCTCCACCGGATACTGACTCGCATCTCCTTTGTTCCACGGAGTGTGCGGCTCGTTGCTGCAAGCAAACAAACAAAACGGCTGATTGTTTTGTTTGCTTTCTTGCATCAGCGAATCAATCGCATCCATGCTGGGATTGTTCCCTTTACCGCTGTACTCAAAGGGAAACAAATTGCGTGGGCCAATATGCGTTTTGCCTGACAACGCGAGACGGTACCCTGCGGAACCCAGAAAATGCGTGACATTCTTGATGTGATCAAATGTCTGCGTGTGATTTGGATAAGCCCCCGTTTTTACGGGATACTGTCCGGTATAGAGATTGTGGCGAGTGGGTGAGCACATCGGTGCTGCTTGAAAGCAGCGGGTCATACGCATTCCTTCGCTGGCAAACTGATCGAGGTTTGGTGTCTTGGCCTGACCCCCGTAACACCCAAGGTCGCGATACGTACAGTCATCCGCCAACACGACGATAAAGTTCGGTTTTGCCGAGTCAGATTCGTCGATGGCCCAAAGATTCGAGCTTGGCAAATTCGCCAAAACGCCGCACAACCAAAGCGATGCGATCAACGCCACTCGTGACACAACCCGAAACTGATTCAACTTTGCACCTTTTATGTTTATCCTGTAGACCACGTTGCCCGAAACGCTCATCCCTAAGCGATGGTACGAGATCAGTTACTTACGAGATCAGTTACTTAAGAGCAGCGACTACTTAATCAGCAGCGTCATCGACTACCAAGATTAGATCGACGACGCTCAACACAGACTAACACGACCTGCGAAGCCAGAGAGCGACCGAGATGCCATTACGATCCTTTTTTTGCCTTTTGATCACAGCCCAGCTTTGGTCCTCGGCAATGGGTGAACCCCAAGGAGTCGATGCGACCCAAGGATTCGACATCGTCGTCTACGGCGGAACAGCCGCGGGTGTCGTCTCGGCGATCCAAGCCGATGCAATGGGGAAATCGGTCATCCTCATTGAACCGAGCGACCGCCTCGGAGGACTCACCAGTGGTGGACTCGGACAAACCGACATCGGAAACAAAGCAGCAATCGGTGGACTCTCGAGGGAGTTCTATCGCAAGGTGCGTCAGCACTACTCGATCCCCGAGGCGTGGAAGTGGCAAGCCGCAGATGAATATCGAAGCGGAGGTCAATCTGCAACGAGTGTCAACGAAGAGGCGATGTGGACCTTTGAACCGAGCGTGGCGAGAAAGATTTTTGATGATTGGATCAAAAACCGATCCATCCCACTGCTCACCAATGATCGGCTCGACCGCACTCAAGGTGGAGTAACACTAGTCGGATCCCCCAGCCGCATCGTCAAAATACGCCTCGAATCAGGTCGTCAAATCGCCGGCAAAGTCTTCATTGACTGCACGTACGAAGGCGACCTGATGGCTGCTGCTGGTGTCAGCTACACCGTCGGAAGAGAAGCCAACGCCACCTACCAAGAAACACTCAATGGTGTGCAAGTCCAAAAGGCGAGGCATCATCAACTGATGCGAAACGTTGACCCCTACATCACCCCCGGCGATTCAAGCAGCGGACTGCTTCCACACATCGACCCAAACGGACCGGGCCAAGAGGGGCAAGCAGATCACCGACTCCAAGCTTACTGCTTTCGCATGTGCATGACGGACCACCCCGAAAACCGAATTGCATTTTCCAAACCCGAAGGCTATGTCGAACAATGGTACGAACTACTCCTAAGAAACTTCGAAGCAGGCGAAAAACGCGTTCCTTGGCACATCGGACACATGCCGAATCGCAAAACCGACGCCAACAACAATTTTGGTTTTTCAACCGACTTCATCGGTCAGAACTACGAATACCCCGAAGCATCTTACGCACAGCGTGAAGCAATCATCGCTAAACACCGCCTCTACCAACAGGGCCTATGCTGGACGCTCGCAAACCATCCTCGCGTCCCTGAATCGATCCGCAAGCAAGTTTCAAAGTGGGGCATGTGCAAGGATGAATTCACCGCAGGTGATGGATGGCAAGAACAACTTTACATCCGCGAAGCAAGACGCATGGTTAGCGACTATGTGATGACGCAGCATCATTGCCAAGGACGCAGCGTTGCAGACGACCCGGTCGGCCTAGCGGCCTACACCATGGACTCGCATCACCAGCAGCGCTACGTCACCGAACAAGGCGATGTTCAAAACGAAGGCGATGTACAAGTAGGTGGCTTCTCCCCTTATCCCATCAGCTACCGTTCAATCACCCCAAAAGCATCGCAGTGTGACAACCTGCTTGTTCCGGTTTGCCTTTCTGCGTCACATATCGCATTCGGTTCCATCCGCATGGAACCTGTTTTCATGGTGCTTGGACAATCCGCAGCAACCGCAGCTAGCCTAGCAATTGATCGCCAATGTGGCGTGCAACAAGTGCCGTACGATCAACTTTCACAACAACTAACCAAGGATCAACAGGTTCTCGAATGGACAGGGCCCAAAGCAGCACCACCGCGTCCCGGAATCTCACCTACAAAGCTTGCGGGGATCGTGATTGACGAACAACAAGCAAAACGTCTCGGGTTTGAGCAAGCGGGCAACACAGTCTACCCCTACGTTCTCGAAGGCTACCTTCATGACGGAGACGCAGACAAAGGATCACAGAGTGTCACCTATGAGTTCAAAGTTCCGCGAAAAGGTCGATACGATGTCCGCATTGGCTACACTCCCCACCCCAACCGCGCGAGCAATGTACCAGTGGAGATCATGCATCACGAAGGCATTTCGGAAGTAGTCGTCAATCAAAAGCTGAAACCCGCGATTGAAGGTGTTTTTCATTCAACCGGCCAGTATCATTTTGAAGCGGGAACCACTTACACGGTGACCGTTTCGAATTCGGGCACCGATGGCTACGTGATCGCCGATGCAATCCAAGTGGTTCCGGTAAGCGAATAGCCTCTGAAAACACCGTAACCAGCACAACATCCATCAGGTCGATAGCAGCTTCACACGATCGGGAACTGGGCACCAAGAAATCAACAGCAGTAACTCAACGCAGCATCGTCAATCACCGTGTTGAGTCCCGATCTAATCGATCGTACTTCCCCACCACGTAGGATTCGGCTTCCAGTTTGGGTCCAACATCGCCGCATGACTCTTTTCCAACTGTTGCAGCAATTGAGTTTGGATTCTTTGAAACTTTGCTTCCGTTCGAGCGGGATCGTAACGTGGATCAGGCTGCGGGAACTTGGCCCCGACCGAGTTCAACCACTGTTCGAGCTGCTCAGCCATCGCGGTAGTTCTTGCTGGAAATGATCGCGACAAATCACTCTGCTCGTACGGGTCGGTTGATAGTCGATAAAGCTCGTTCCTACCGTCCTCATAATAGTGGATCAATTTCCAGGGCCCTAGTCGCATCAATGAACTCGGTTCGCCTCCCTGATTGTCATAGTGAGGATAGTGCCAATAAAGAGGTCGTTCCGGCAAGGTGCCCCCCTTGAGCAGAGGCACGAGCGACTTCCCGTCAACGTGTTGATCGGGCCGCGAGGGCAACCCGCAAAGATCGAGAATCGTTGGATAGAAGTCGGCACCAGTGACTGGCACATCAGACTCAGACCCCGCAGTGGTGACTTGAGGATAACGAATGTAAAACGGCTCCCGAATTCCGCCTTCCCACTGGCGACCTTTACCTCCCCTCAAAGGAAGGTTGCTTGTAGCGTAGGCATCCCCCGATGAAACGCCACCGTTGTCGCTGGTGAAAATCACAATCGTTGAATCCGTAAGCCCACACTTTTCGAGTTGATCCAAGACACGCCCAACTGCTTGATCGGTCGTTTCAACCATGCCCGCATAAACCGGATGATCTTGCACCTGACGAACCGGCAACGTGCGATCCACCTTGAATCGCCCCTGCCCAAGCGGTAACAGCGGAGCCAACTTTTGGTACTTCTGCCAAAGCTCCTTTGAGGTTTGCACGGGCGCGTGCACCGCATAAAACGATAACATTGCAAAGAAGGGTTCCTCTTGATGCCGCTCAATAAAACTCGCAGTTTCCTCCGCTAGACGTAGCGTAAGCGATTCACCTTCAGGGCCATCTTTCATCAACGGATTCTTGTAGGGAGTAAAAAAACCTCCCGGTGGGCTCCCGCGATGATGCCCCCCGACGTTCACTTCAAAGCCGTGGTCGGTTGGTAAAGAACCTTCATCACCCAAATGCCATTTACCCGCAAAAAACGTTCGATACCCAGCCTCTCTTAGTGCTTCGGGTAGTGACACATCCTCATGCGGTAACGCGTGCAGATATTCAGCGGGTAAAACGGGGTCATCTCGGTTCCACTCCATTCCCGACTTGGCACCAATCCAATTGGTCACTCCATGTCTCGCGGTGAACTTTCCCGTTTGGATACTCGCACGCGAAGGACTGCAGACTCGGCAAGTTGCGTAGCCCTGCGTGAAACGCATTCCACCGCGTGCTAAGCCATCGATATTGGGACTCTGGTAATACTGACTTCCTTCAATCGATAAATCATGCAATCCCATGTCATCAACTAAGATCAACACCACATTGGGACGACTCAGGCCATTCGCTGAGGCCTTAGACCGAGAATCCGAATCCGATGCACAGGCGTCTTCGGCCAAGAAGCCACCGCCGCAATTCACCACAATAGCGAGCAGGTAACAAATGATTAAAGAAGATTGATTTTTTCTCATTTCCAAAACCAAACGAGTTATCGAATCGGCAACAAAAAGAGGCGACGCAAAAACGGGTAATACAGAACTGCAAACAACGTTCGTCGCAGCAGAAATATCGTCAACCAGGCAAACAATCTATCAAACTGAATCAACCATCGAAGCGGCACGTTCCTAAAATCAGCCCAACCGATCAATACAGTATTCGTGAATCTTATCCGCAGCCACAACGGCGCCCCGCACCCCCGAAACCGATGCCCGCATCTCAGCGAGCGAATTTATTGAGGACATCACGCTCGCGGACGGTGCTGAAAAATCGCTTGAAACATTCTCGCCCCATGGAAGCACTTCTTTGATCACACCGGCAAGATCGGAATCTCGTCTCAACCAACGCCCACAGCCTAAACGCTCGACGCGCTCAGCATTGTCGAACTGATCAAAAGCCAAGGGCCGAATGACTTGAGGGATCGCTGCTGCAAACGCCTGAGAGGTGGTGCCGATACCGCCGTGATGCACAATCGCTGCACAGTGAGGAAGTAATTGCCGCAACGATACATAGCGATGGCACTTAATGGTTGCGGGAAGACCAACTGGGAAATTCTCCGGGTAAGAACTGAGCAAAACACCCGAGCGACCAAGTTCCACACAGGCCTCAACCGCACGCTCAAAAAACTTCCTGCAATGCCGGTTTGCTGTTCCGGAGGTGAAGACAATCGGACGAGCATCAGGAGGGGAAAAGTCGTCACCCGACACATCATCAAGGGGAAACCCACAATGTTGTAGGCCAGCACAGAAACCGTCGGTCGCCGGCGCAAACTGGCGAGGGTAAAGTGCCATCGTCGCATCAGGTGAAAGCCACCACCGATCCATGACGCGGCGAATTGGACGTGTCAAACCGTACTGGCGACGTAACTGATTGACATGCCGCCGTAGAAGTGGATCAATCACGAGGTGATCAATTCCACGGTAGCAAGTGTCAATGAGCCAAGGAGGACGCCTCGGCTCAAACCACCACGGCGAAAGACGAGGTGGCTCATTCAGGGTCCTCAGAATCACTGGTTGCAAGTGCACCCCAACCAGAGGCAGGTCCTGATTGGCTTCACGAAAGATCCTTGAAACCAGATCCAACGGATGGGCGACCAATACCGTCTCGCCGGGAACCGATTGCCTCTCGATCACCTCGCGATGCTTCGCCAAAAAATCGCGAATCATCACACGAAAGATCTGCAACGGACCGTGCACCGGTCGCCAAACATTTGAATTACCGACTGCCCGATCGAAACTTGCCTCACTAATGACGGCTTCAACTTCAAGTCCCGCTTGGCGAGCTAAATCCGCGTAGGGTGCCGCGACCGAAATCACCACCTCATGACCAAGGGATTTAAGGTGACGCCCGATAGCGATCATGGGATTAACATCGCCCCGAGATCCCGGCGCAGAGAGAATCGCTTTCAAGATGATTGGTTTCCTAAGCCGTCAGGAGAGCGACCGAGATGACCGTGATCTCAGTCGCTTGATGCGTTCTTGATTTTGATGCTCGATCAGAGCAAACAAAACTCGATTGCCTCAACGTTCAATTTCGTACTCGGCAATTTTTCGGTAAGCCGTCGCACGACTGACCCCGAGCAACTTCGCCGCCTCAGGGATACTGCCATCACAACGATCCAAAGCCATTCGAATCAGTCGCTTTTCCCACTCGTCAATCCTCAACGTCTCCAACTTACTCATTCCGGCATCGCGCAGGCCTAAGTCAGCGGGTGTAATCGCGGGATCATCTGCCATCACCACTGCGCTATCAATCACATTGCGAAGTTGCCGAACGTTACCGGGCCACGGATACTCCCGCATACTCGCCATCGCTTCATCGGTGATGCCCAAATCCAATCGTCCGTGCTGCTGCTTGAAATGGTCGAGAAAATGCCCGATCAGCCGAGTGATATCCTCTCCACGATCACGCAGCGGTGGAACAATCAGTTCAAAGACACTCAAACGATAAAACAAATCTTCACGGAATTTTTTCTCACGAACAAACTCTGAGAGATCGCGGTTCGTCGCTGCAACGACTCGTACATCCACCATCACCTCTTCGGTTGCACCGACTGGCAAGAATGGGTGCCCCTCGAGAATACGAAGCAGCTTGGCTTGTCCTTCGAGTGTTAATTCACCGATTTCATCAAGAAATAAAGTGCCGGTGTGTGCTTGCTGAAACCAGCCAGCATGATCGTTATCAGCTCCGGTGAATGCACCTTTCTTATGCCCAAAAAGTTGACTCTCCATGAGCTCTCGCGGGATCGCGGCGCAGTTCACCGCCAACATCGGCCGCTTTGACCTCGGACTCGCACGATGTACCGCACGAGCCACCAACTCTTTACCTGCACCACTCTCACCTCGGATCAACACCGCCCCGTTGGCTCGGGAGACTCGAGTCAGCCGACTTTTGAGCCGATCCATCACTGGGCTCTCACCAATCAACTCATCAGAATCCGCATTCCTAGCCGCAATGCGATTACGGTCAGCGCGAAGAGAATCGTTCTCCATCAGGCGTGCCATCGCGAGAGCGAGAAGTCGTCCGGCGGCAACACTCAGATCGAAATGCTCATCGGTAAAGCCGGCCCGAACCCGAAACAAATGGATTGCCCCTGTGTTTCCGTCATTACCCTCCAGGGGAACATGAATCGCGTCGGCCCAGTCGCCACGATGGATCTCGGGGAGGTCTAAGGCAGCATCCTGCTCACGATTGAGCCAGATCGACTCTCCATCGCGAATTACGCGTTGCTCTAACTCCTTACCCACCGATACCAGTTCTGCCTTCTCGGGCGGAACCACTCGGTGAGGTTTCAACCGACCGTCTCCTATGTCATAGCTGACGCCAATAACATCGGCTCCCGCCCTGTCTCGCAGTAAGTCGAGCGTCAAATCAATCACAGCATCAACGTTATCCTGACGAATGAGCTGCAGGCTGAGTGTATAGAGATCGAGCAGATGGCCTGCATTGGCAACATGACCAACTGGATCGATTACACCTGAAGGCCAAGGATTGTCGACCGAGGCGATTTCCTTGATGATCGTCGCCGTGTTGGCTCGCTCGGTTTCTGCCTCCTCTGCCCCTTCGATCAATTGCAACTTTGTGGAACCGACTTGAATCTTGGAGCGATTTGCCAAACGAACTGTATCCGCCTTTTGTCCATTGACTCTCGTTCCATTGCGACTGGATGTATCACGCAAATGCCAACTATCGTCCTCGAAATAAACAACAGCATGGAAACGTGAGGCGGAGGGATCTGACAGCAGAATCTCGCAACCGCTTCCGCGCCCCAAATGCGAAGGACGGTCAGGATCGAGCAAGAATTGCCGCCCCTTCTCTGGGCCCGATCGGATCAATAAATAGCTAGTCATTTAGCTTATCTTTTTCCTGTGACTGCTGAATTTTTGAGAGTCCGGTGAAATACTTACGGAATCCGCGTCTCATTTTAAGGCGCAACAAGGCATCTTGCACCGCGTGATTGAAAGATTGCGATTGAAACTCCTTCTCCAAAAAAATTGAGGGTAATTTCAGTCTCAGGTTTTTCGCCTTGGTTCAAGCGGATGTTTTTTGCTAACCTCCGATCCGCTCGACTGACCTAGAACGATAGCGAGCAGTGACGATCCGGACCCAAGGAATGATGCGGTTCAGGATCACCGTGACCTTCAGTGGATGGTGCCCTCAGGATGATCAACACCTAGGACTGTCGCTGCAGGTCGTGTGGTATTTCGCTGGAAAGGAGTCCAACGTGGAAACCCAATCAATGTGTGTTCATATTCGCTGGATGATTCGCCGAGACATGCCCTCGGTGCTTGGAATCGAGAATTCTTGCTTCGAATTTGCGTGGAGCGAGGACGATTTCATCCGTTGCCTTCGCCAGCGAAACTGCATTGGAATGGTTGCCGAACAGGACAACGAAGTCGTAGGCTTCATGATCTATGAACTGCACAAGAATCGTCTCCATATCCTGAATTTTGCGGTCCATCCCGAACACCGCCGAACCGGTGTCGGACAATCGATGGTCAACAAACTTCTCGGTAAACTGTCACATGAGCGTCGCAACCGCATCATGCTAGAGGTTCGGGAGACAAACCTCGAAGCGCAACTATTCTTCAAATCGATCGGATTCCGCGCCATCTCGGTTCTTCGAGATTTCTACGACGATACCATCGAAGACGCCTACCTGATGCAGTACCGGTATCAGCCCTCTGCAGAGGAATTGGC
>JBMHCO010000093.1:0-5795 GCA_049889895.1 Rubripirellula sp. | reverse complement strand
ATCAACGATGATGAGGTGAAGGCGCCGGTGAGGTTGGCGAAGATCGAATTGAGGTTAGGCTCTGGGAGGGACGCTAAGCTGAGTTTGCGAGAGGTTTTGGAGGTTGCGAGGAATCGAGGTTTACCGCTTCAGGATGGCAATGAAGAACTATTGGTAAATTTTGATCGGGGAGATGCTGCATGGTTGAGGGCTTATTGTCACTTGTTATCTGGGATAATCGATGTTCTGCACGCCTATGAGACATCGTTTTGGTTTGATCAGGTATCGGCCGGTAGCGTCTTTCCTCGGGTAAAACTGGTCAGGGACGTTGATGACGAAGCTGAGCCGATGCGGGTTCGTCTCGCCGATCCGATTCGACTCCACCGATTCCGGTTGCACATGCTTGAGGTCTGTTGGTTGAACGCGGAGACGTGGCGGCACATTCGATCTGAGACTGATGACGACCATGAATGGTTGCCAAACGCAAAGCAAACGGATCTGTTCGGTGTGCCACTCAGTGACCAACAGATTGACATTTGGCTTGCCGTGATGCGTCATCTCCGAGGCATTTTGCAAGGGCAGCGATTGGTTCAATCGAACTTACTGCAATATGTGGTTCCCGGTTCGCCGGCGGGCAAGGGGTTTAGTATTGCCAAGTTTCTCGATGATCCACCGAGTGATCTAGACTGGGACCGGATTCTTGCTGACGGCATTGATCCGAAATACTTAGAAGATGAGAACCAGCGTGATGTTTTGGATATTTTGTTGTTTTTGAGACTCGGCTCGGTTTTCAATGGTCCATTCGGTGTGTTTTCTGCCGTAAGACTCAACTAGCATTTGCATCATTCCCTCACTCTCAAGGCTTTTCGGTTGGCTTTTTCGCGGACTACAAACATCGACCTCGCTACGGTCTACAAATCACTGCATCACGCGTCTGGCAACGGTGTAGCCGCAGAACAATACCTTTGTAATCCGAACAGCGGTGTCATTGACGTACGTTCACCCAGTGAGTTCGCGCATGGGCATATCCCTGGTGCGATAAGCGTGCCCCTTTTCACCGATGAAGAGCGGTCACTTGTTGGTACGACCTATAAACAGCAAGGGCAGGAGCCTGCGATTACCTTGGGGTTGCAAATTGCTGAGCGGAAACTTTCAGACTTATCTGTCGACCTAGAGGTCGCAATCGGGCTAATACGCGAACAGTTTGGTGGTCAATCGCGACCACTGATTCACTGTTGGCGCGGCGGAATGCGCAGCAGATCGATGAAATGGCTTGGTGAGCAACTGGGTTATCAATTGGATTTGCTCGATGGAGGGTACAAGGCATTTCGACGCGCGGGTGTCTCGCAATTCAATCGCGGCAAACGCGTTGTGGTTCTGGCTGGTCCGACGGGCTCTGGCAAGACCCGTATTCTCGAGCAGCTCGCAAATCGAGGCCAACGAGTAATTGACCTGGAGGCTCTCGCTAACCATCGCGGTAGCGTGTTCGGAGGGTATGTAGATCGACCACAACCTAGCACGGAACAGTTTCAGAATGACCTATTGATGCAATGGGTGAGGTCTTGTGATGATCAGGTGGTTTGGTTCGAGGGTGAAAGTCAGGTGATTGGGCGAGTGGTCATACCTGAGGAACTTTGGCAACAACTCACGGTTGCACCCATGATCTTTGTTGACGCTGATGTTGAAAAGCGAGTTCGGTTTTTACTTGAGGATTATGGCTCGCGAGATCTAGAAAGCATGATCAACGCTGCCACTCGTATTAAGAAACGCTTGGGTGGGCTAAGGTATCAAGAGTCGGTCGACAGTGCTAAAAAGGGCGACTGGGAAGGATTTTGTCGCGTTATGCTCGAGTACTATGACAAGTACTATCTCAAGGCGCTTGATAAACGTGGCCCCGAAGTTTTGCGAAAGGTGAAATTGGAAAAACCTGGGCGGCTTGAAGCGGATGTAGACATCGTCGAGTTAGCAGAAACTATGTGCGAGCCACCGAAAATGCCTTGTCAGCACCAAGATTGATAGATGTGTTCGCTCTTGCGAAACATTTTGTCAAAACAGATTTGATAGTCAGCAACCATAAAGGTTTGGTTATGTATAAGCGTAGGTTGGTAGCGCTTCCACTGTTTTCGATCATGCTGTGTTTGTCCGGTTTCAGCGCGTTATGCACGGATGCAAGAGCGGATGAGTCCACTGGGTGGCGTTTGCAGGTAGATTGCATCAGACCGCTTCGTGGGTTCATCGATGCGTCGAGCGCGATCCCGCTCGAATCATCATCGAAAAATCGAGATGTTGCGCTTTGGTACCCGAAATGGGTACCAGGGTCTCACGGACCTGGTGGACCGATTGCCAATGTTGCAGGCTTGGAGATCTTTGATCAGAACGGCAACCGGCTGGATTGGAGACGCACTCCAGGCGAGGTGTATCGGATTGAGGTTCAGGTGCCCGCGGGCGTTGGTGGGCTTGAGGTGCATTTGAGATATATCGTCAACCAGCCCACGACCACGTCGTTCGGGCATGATTGTTTTTTTTCGAGAACGATCGGTGTAATCAGTCCGAGTTGCCTGATGCTATACCCCGAGGGATGCGATATTGATGCCCCCGTTGTTGAAACAGGAATGACGCTCCCAGCGGGCTGGCGTGCCGCGTCAGCGTTGCGATTTTCTGACGATTACACGGCGGTAAATGGGACCCAAGTCGGGAGCCCCGACCAGCCGTTGGACGGTGATCCAAAGGGTATTTCCACGACGGAGGCAGATGATCAATCGGAAACTGTGGTTTCTTGCGACCGAGTATCGTTACGGACGCTTTTTGACAGTCCAATCATGATTGGATGCCATTACGAGGAAGTGATACTTGCGGAGGGTTCTGACTTAACGCCCCCCCATTCTTTGCATGTGTTCCGTGACACGGCGGACTCAGCCTCGGTTGATCCGGCAATCGTTGAGAAATATCGACAGATGGTCCATCAGACCAGTTTGTTGATGGGGAGCCATCCGTTCGACCGTTTCGATATTCTGCTTGGTGTTAGTGATGAACTACCCAAGAATGGTCTCGAACACAGTCGCTCTACTTTCAATGTCTTGACCAGTCGCTCGCTTAGTAACCTAAACTCATTAAAGGGGTGGGATCGGTTATTGGTGCCGCATGAGTATCTACATGCTTGGTGCGGCAAGTATCGTCGACCGCAAGGGATGGTGAGAGGCGACTTTCACTCGCCGAAAGATACGGAGCTTTTGTGGGTGTATGAGGGCCTCACGCAATATCTTGGCGAATTGATCGAGGCGCGGTGCGGGTTGATGGAGGTGTCGGAGTTTGAAGCGAGGTTGTCGGTGGAGCTTCGTAATGCCGTTCATCAGGATGGAAGAAGGTGGCGTACCCTCGCCGATACGGGCGCGGCATCACACATTCTCCGGCAGGGAAGTAACCGGTGGGGTGAGTTGCGTCGAAGTCAGGATTACTACATGGAAGGCATGCTATTCTGGCTTGAGGTGGATGCGTTGGTTCGTGGGCGTAGCGGCGGGAAGAAGACGCTCGATGATTTTTGCCGTGCCTTTTTCAAAGCGGATGATCCACTTACATCACCCAAAGGATACCAGCGAAACGAGATCATTCGAACCTTGAATGCTCTGGCGGAATTCGATTGGGACGGCCTGATACAGAGACGAATCGAATCTCTTCAGGATCATTTTGATTACGAGATGGCATCCCTGCTGGGCTACCGCTTCGAGGTGACTAATGATCCCGACCGGATTCCTGCAGGCACCTTTCGCCATCGTGGCGGCGCGGACTTTCTTGACTCTATCGGGCTGGTTCTCGCAAGTGATGGGTCGGTTACGCGAGTAAGACTCGGAGGCGTAGCGGACCTTTCAGGGCTGGTTCATGGAGACAAGATTATCTCGATCGGTGAGCGAGTATGGAGTGTTGATGCAATGGAAGACGCGATCGAGAGCACCGCAGATGGGAAGCAGCTTGAGTTGGCAGTAAGTGATGGAAGTCGTGTTTCTACAGTTTTGCTCGACTACGAAGGCGGGATGCGACGCTTAGGACTCAATAGAGCGAGTGATCAGACACTTCTTGATGAGATCTTGGCACCGCGTGAGACTTCTAATTGATTGAAGGGACGCACGGATTTTTGGTTGGCCCTTAATGGGTAATGCGTGTGCGTTTAGTCCGATTTTGAATGATTGGTTAACACATGAGATTAGCGCTAATGGCCTTCCAGCTGGCGCATCTGGTTTCATTGGACGTGTTTTGCATTGCCTTCGCCTGGTGTTCGCTGGTACTTGTCGAAATAAGTGGGCAGGCAGTTGAAATTTGGCAGCCATTGGTGATTAGTTCTGCTGTTTGGATCGCCTACACGATTGATCGGCTAAATGATGGGAGGTCACTTGACCGCTCAAGGCCGCATTGGTCGCGACACATGTTTCATCACCATTACAACAAGTTCTTATGGGCGTGTTTGGCGTTGGTTTTTTCTGCGGTGGCTGTCGTTATCCAATCGAAAGCAATTTTTCTACAGGTTTGCCTCGGCCTCAGCTTGACAGCGTTTGTGGGATTGTATTTTTGGCTCCATGGACGTGGTGGCACGGATGCGGCCGAGCTTTGGCGACCAGTCGCGGTTGGCGCTCTTTTTTCTTGCGGTGTATGTCTGCCATCAATGGTTATTGCGGGATCCCCCGTTCGCGCTTTTTTGGTGATGTTCTGCTTGGGATCGCTTTTTACTTTTAATACGATGACCGTTTCATGGCTTGAAAGTGGGGTTGATCACTTGCAGAGTGGGCATGGCGGCGGCAGTCATCGGTTTTGGAAACGGTTTGTCTTATTGGCCGCAATCATTGCGCAATTGATTGGCCTATTATTGGTAATCGGTGTCATCAATTTGTCCAGTGTTTTTAAGTTGACGTATCTGGGTGCGTCCCTACTCCTCGCACTGAACTGCGTTGCTTTTGGCTGTCTGAAGCGTGATTCGCGACTGCCATTACGAGAATCAAGTTTTGTACTTCAATTGATCGATGCCAGCGATGCGACACGCCCGGAGCACGTCGGTAGTTGCTTCGCGGAAGCTACCTTATGGGCACCGGCAGTCGTCGCACTGTGCTGGGGTGTGTGATGAAAGAGAAGCGTACTGATGTCAGCGAGCGTGGATACGATCGACTGGCAAAAATTTACTGGTTGATCGAATGGACACTGTTTGGTGGTGACCTGCAGAGAGCGCGAACGTGCTTGCTCGATACACTTCCCCAATGTAAGCGTATGCTCATCTTGGGTGACGGTGACGGAAGGTACCTGAAAGAGTTCGTGCGAATCCAATCCGCATCAGAGGTTACCAGTGTCGATCAAAGCGGTGTGATGATTGAAAGGCAAGTTGCTTCGGTTAATTCGCTTGGTTGCAACCCGTCAATCGAGTGGGTTCACGATGACGCGAAAAAGTTGAAGTTTCCAAAGGGAGAATTTGATGGGCTCTCCATGCTTTTTTTTCTTGACTGTTTTCGGGCTGACGAAGTGCGTGAGCTTCTTCCCAGATTCCTTGGCTGGGTAGCACCGGGTGGTGTGATTCATTTTGTCGATTTCCAAGAACCAGCCACGGGTTGGCGGCGGCTTCGCGGAAGGCTTTATTTAAAACTGATGCACTGGTTCTTCGGTTGGCAGACCGGTTTGGAAAACCGCAATCTCGTTAATTTTCGTGAGGAGTTTAATCGCCTCTCGGTTTCATTGGTAGCGGAACGTGTGACCTGCAAGGGCTTGATTCGCTCGTGTATCTATCGTGTTGAGTGATCGGATGGGGTGTATTGTGGTTCATCTGATTCATGATCGTTTGT
>JBMHCO010000092.1:0-4703 GCA_049889895.1 Rubripirellula sp. | reverse complement strand
CGATGCGAAGTGTGAATCATCATTGTTGCCGAGCCACCAGAAGCGACCACCCACGGCAAAATTTTCGGTGAGACGTTTGCCGAAGTCGAGTCGGATGCCTCCCGACACTTCGCCGTTGATGTCATCTCCAAAGACGGTTTGGACGTTGTCCGAGCCACCCTCGGGAAGAACGGGTAGAGTCTGTGGGTCCGATGTGGTGATGAGCGCCGGCATGGAGCGATTGGGCGTGAACCAGAGCAAAGCTTCAGAAGACATCCAATAGTCGCCCTGTTCGAATCGCTTCTTCATCCGACCCATCAGGCTGTTCGCTGCGGATTTGGCTCCGGCGCTAGATTCGCAAGTAGGCTCGCATCCATCCTGATCACAATTTGCATTGTGTCGTCCGTTGCTTAGTGGCGCAAGAGCCTTCAATTTTCGTGGGATTTGTCCCTCGAGAGGCTGCGTGACCGCTTTAAGTGTGGACGGAATGGGCTTTGGAAGAGCGTGTGATGCCGCCTGAACCTCACCGAGACTGGGCATGCTAAGCGGTAAATCGCCCACATGACTGTCCCCAACGTGGCTATCGCCCACGAAATTTGATGCCAGTTCGGCGCCTGGAGCGTAGGTGGCTTCCTCGTGGAAGTACGCTTTTTCACCGTATCCCGGCAAATCGCCGACCGACAAACCGGTCTCATCGCCATAAACGGCGTTGCTGCCAGAGAACAGCAGTGCGATCAAAGCTAGGCGTTTAAGGTTTCTTTTCATGGAACGTCTCGTACACTCCGGGAACGCTGATTTACTTATACAAGTCGATCGACTGAATCCACCGGTGAATACAGAACTAGCATTATCAGCTGAAATGTTGACTCAGATTACCTAAGTTGCCCTTTTTGGCCATTCAAGCTTACGTAATCGGTCTATTAGGCAGTACTAACTAGCTCAACAGCGTGTCAAGGCCGCGAAACGGGTGTTTTGCTGAGTTTGATTTTTTGAAGAAGTAAGTGATGTCCGCGGAAAAAGAAACGGAATCGAACGCAGCGGGTGCCGTTCCAGCCGAATCGGGGCCAGACAACTCGATTCGTGTGCGGCCTGAGGCAAATCGCGCCTTGAGCTTGATGGCAGCCCGAGGTTTTCGAGCCAAAATGCTTCGATGGCGCAGACAGCTCGAACAGATCAATAGCCTCGAGCCGACGCTCAAGGCGGATGATGATCACGCTCTGCGAAAGCGTTCCTTAGCGTTGCGTTATCGGGCGATGGCCGGTGAAAAACTTGGCGGTTTATTGCCGGAGGCCTACGCCTTGGTTCGCGAGGCGGGTAGGCGAGCGCTTTCGATGCGTCACTATGATGTTCAGATGGTTGGTGGGATCTCGCTGTTTGAAGGTTGCATTGCAGAGATGCAGACCGGAGAAGGTAAGACGCTGACGGCAACCCTCCCACTTTATTTGCACTCGCTACTTGGTAAAGGGGCTCATCTCGCGACCGTCAACGATTATCTTGCGAAACGCGATGCCGAGTGGATGATGCCTCTGTTCGAGATGCTCGGGGTATCGGTAGGAATCATTCAGACACCGGATGATCAGCCATCGAGGCGGAAGTCCTACGGATCAGCGATCACTTATGGGACGGCGAAAGAGTTCGGCTTTGACTTTTTGCGAGACCGATTATTACTCAGAGCCCAGAACCGCGTTGAAACGGAGATGCTTGGAGACGGCGGTGTGGGGTTCTCTGACAGCGGCGATGAAGTCGTCATGCGGGGGATGCATTTCTGCCTTGTTGACGAAGCTGACAGTATCCTGATTGATGAAGCGAGAACGCCGCTGATCATCGGTAGTATTGAGGACACAGTTCGCGATCAGATCGTCGAGACCTATCACTGGGCCTCCGAAACCGCCCCCGAGTACGTCGAGGACGAGCACTACGAGATCGATCCCGACACGAAACAGTATGAATTGACGAGCCGAGGTCGCCAAAAGGTACGTTCGCTTCCCAAGAGCGACCTGGTTCGAATGATGGGTCTGGTGGATCTGTATGAGTACACCGAGAGAGCGATCAAGGTGCATCATGAATTCTTGCTCGATCGGCAGTACGTTGTGCGGCCCGGCGACAAGGGTGAAGATGAAATTGTGATTGTCGATGAATTCACTGGGCGGCTCGCGGAGGGACGCAAGTGGAGAGACGGAATTCATCAGGCGATTGAAGCCAAAGAAAATCTTGAGATCAGCGTTCCCACCGGTCAGGCGGCCAGGATCACCGTTCAGGATCTTTTTCTTCGTTACCGGCACCTTGCGGGAATGACCGGTACAGCAGCTACCAGCGCTGGAGAGTTGAGACGTATTTATCGCACACCGGTGATACGAGTTCCCACCAACCGACCACCAAAACGTGTACGGCTACCGGATCGCGTCTTTGGAACGATGGAGCAGAAGTTTCAAGCGATCGTTAAGGAGGTCAAGTCGGTCGTGGCGGAGGATCGACCTGTATTGATTGGCACGCGTTCGATCGACAAGAGTGAGTTCATTTCGCGTCTGTTAACTGAACTTGGGATCGAACATCAAATTCTCAATGCGAACAATGTTGCCAAGGAGGCAGAGATTGTTGCCGATGCTGGTGGTCCGAAAAAAGTCACTGTTGCAACGAACATGGCGGGACGCGGAACCGACATCAAGCTGGTTTCCGGAGTCGAGGAACGCGGCGGGATGCACGTGATTTGCACCGAGTTGCATGATGCCGCGAGGATCGACCGGCAGTTGATTGGTCGTTGTGGGCGACAGGGGGACAATGGATCCTACCGTCAGTATCTTTCACTCGATGACGATATTCTCAAGGGAGGTTTTGGCCCAAAGAAAGCGACGCAATTCAAGAAACTCGGAGAGGCGAGCGATGGAGAGCTGAACCACTACGCTGCAAAATTTCCCAAGGCACAACGGAAGGTGGAACGCAATCATTTTCGCGACCGCATGATCTTGTTACATCACGAGAAGGAACGCAAGAAAATGCAGAGAGAAATCGGCCAAGATCCGTATCTGGATACACCAGATTAAAATTCGATGCACTGGTGATCCGCTGCAACGATGACGTCGGACTCGATTTGTTCCTGAAGATTCAAAATATCCTCTTGCGGTAATCCTGGGCCGATGGGGTTGAGGTGTGTCAGGAGAAGTTTTTTTGGGTTCGATTTCTGTGCGACTTGAGCAACGCGGCTAACCCAGCTGTGCCCCGTTTTCTTTGCCCACTCCGCTTCCGCGTCGGTGAAGTAACATTCGTGAATGAGAAGGTCCGCCTTGCGACTCCAGTTCGCATGAGTTTCGCTTGTGTCACCCGTGGTGTCGGTGGCATAAACCAACCGGCGACCATCGGGCCAGTCCAGTCGATAGGCTAATGATCCACCTGGATGTTCTTGATCCCTGCAGGTGACTGCTACATCGCCAATTTGCCAGTGATCCCCGCTGCTAACGGTTCGCCACTGGGCATTTAGCGGAGCAGGGAAAAGCATGTGATGAAATAGGTGCTCGCGAATTGCTTCAAGCTTTTCAGCTTCACCCCAAATGCGAACCTCGGAGAGTTTCTTGTGGAAATCGGTATCCAACAAGAAGGTGAGTCCTTGGACGTGATCCAGATGCGCGTGGCTAATCAGGATATCGATCGAATCACTTTGAAGCTTCTGTGCGACTCGGAAAAATCCGCTGCCTGCATCCAACGCAATCCCGTCCTCAGGCAGATAGTAAGTCGACGTGTGGCGATCCTCGCTGGGGTGATAACCCGCGGTTCCGAAGCAGTGTAGTTGCATGGATTCGTACCTGTCGGTGTCGAGAACGTTGGTGGGCGAAGGATGTTTCTAGTGAGACGATTTAGCTTCTTATGTTAGTGCGCGGCGTCTTAGGTGATTGTTTCTTTCACTTCGAATTGTCGGAGCCTAGGTTGGTTCTATCACCAAGATGCTTGAACCGAAAGTCCTTTCTCAGAGAGGTGTGAACACGGCCCGCGATTTCAACATGGGGATAGATCAGAAAATTAACCGGTCCAAGCTGTTGCTTGGGGGTGAGCGTTAAGTCTCGCCCGGATGAGAAGGTGATGCGATCAGGTGGTTGGTTGCCAAAATAAAAATCGGCCAGCGATGGTTCTTTGTTCGCTTCGGAAATGTCAACGCAATTCCATTTGTCCTGTGCCGCAAACTTCGCCCAGCAGTGGTAGCCGCCCACGGCACCTTCGGCTTTCGTGAGTGGTATGGGAAAGCCAATTTCAAACTTGGCTGGAATCTGCTGCTCGCGGCAGATCGAAATGAATAGGCTGTGGAAGTCGGTGCAGTTGCCGAATCGACTGTCGCACGCCCATGTGCTATCTCCGCGTCCCCAGCCCTCACCTTCTGGCTTGTCATACTTCATTCTGCGGTTGATCGCGTCGTAAATCTGCCTGGCTGCCGTCATCGGTTCGGGGGAAAGTTTTTCGTTCTCCAAAACCTCGCGGGAAAAGTTCTTGTCAATTGGAACCAAAGAAGATCCCGCAAGGTAACGCTGGGTTGATACAGGAGTTTGCTCGCTTGATTGCTCTCTCAAAACGCCCCTTCGAGCGACTCGGTAGATGACTTCGAAGGGGATTTCTCCGTTTTCGTCCGCGGTGGCTCGAAAGAATAAGGTTTGGTTTCCATGCTCACTATCACTTTCTAATTGATAAGTTTCAGGCGTTTTGATCTCTGTTGCGAGAATCTGTTGCTCCGTGGTTTCAGA
>JBMHCO010000091.1:0-4696 GCA_049889895.1 Rubripirellula sp. | reverse complement strand
CACGATTGCCGCTGGCTTTCACCCCGCTGTTACTTCGCAGGTGTTAGGCCCCGAAGAAGCAACACAACTTGTTCGCAACACGATCGGCCAAAAGCAGCCCAGTCTCACTTACCGACCATAAAAAGAACAGCACTGAAACCGAGAAGCCAAACTCATTCGTGATCTTAGCTTGGTAACGAGTCACCGCGTGAGTCTCTCACATTTCCATCTCTTCGACAGCGGTTTGAGCAATATTTGACCTGGTCCCAATCCTTGGCCCATTTTTTTCGCCAAGTAAATGGACGACCGCAGCGGACGCACGTTTTGGTTGGCAGATGCTTCTTTTGGTGCGACATCTCTTATCAACGCGAGCCTATGAAAAGACTGACAACAGGTCTCTACAAACCAACAACGTAAGCTTACCGGCAGATTGCTAAGCTACGTCCCTGAAACACTAAAAGTCACTGGGCCATTAAAACCGGTTTATGGGTTCGTGGAACGTGAGCGTTGTATTTGGCTGAATAAAAGCTAGTACAAACATGCCAAACGAGTCCACATGAACGCCCCACTCCGAATATGTTAGAAAGCAGCCAAGACGGCGAAGATTCTCGATAATAGCGAGCGATCGTAGAGAATCGTCGCTTCGGCCTATGAGAAGAAACCGTTTGAATACTGCGTTTCAAAAAGTCCCATGATTTCCTCGACCAGTCATTTTAGGATTCGACACGGATGAACCAAACCACCGGCGACGACGCACAACAGACGTCCAACGAAAACAACAAAGGTACGGCGGAAGAGCCTCAGACGTTTTCGTGCATCGTACCGATCTCGTCGAGCAATAAAAAAAATCATGGAATACCACCCTGCCCAGTTTGTGGTGGCAATCTGATTAGCATTCGCGCAAAGCTCCAATGCGAACGTTGTCACCGCATTTGCGAAACGTGCTGCGAAGGCGGACGAGGATAAATCTCCAGAATCAATCCTCGCTTGAACCGTTGCTTCATCAAAAATCTCCACCCATCCCTGCTTCTACCGAGGCTTTCATGTCGCTACCTCGCAGATCGTTCCTCATCGGCAGCACGCTTATCATCTCAGGTTCTGCAAAATCGGCATCCACATCTGTTGCTGCACCAACAAAACCCAAACTCTCCATCGGTCTCATCACCGACCTGCACTATGCTGACAAGCCTTCCCAAGGAACTCGACATTACCGTGAATCCACAGCAAAGATAGAAGAAGCAATCGACGCATTCCAAGAAAATGAAGTCGATATCGCCATTGAGCTGGGCGATCTCATTGATGCGGCCGATGACGTCGCAACAGAAAGAAGCTATCTCCGCACAATCAATCGAAAATTCGAAACGATTTGCCCAGATCGCCATTACGTTCTCGGTAACCACTGTGTTGACACGCTCACCAAGCAAGAATTCCTAGGTGAGGTCGGGCAGCAAAACTCTTACTATTCATTTGATTCACATGACTACCATTTCATCGTTCTCGATTCCTGCTTCAAATCCGATGGGTCACCCTATGGCCGCAAGAATTTCAATTGGACCGATGCGAACATTCCAGACAGAGAGATTGATTGGCTTCGTGAAGACCTGAAACAGACGTCCAACCCAACGTTCGTCTTCGCTCATCAGCGGCTTGATATCCCTAATAAACACGGGGTACGTAACCAACAAGAAGTCCGAGCCATCTTGGAACAATCCGACTGCGTTAAGGGGGTCTTCCAAGGACACAGTCATCAGAATGATCTCAGGTGGATCAATCACATTCCCTACTGCACCTGTGTGGCGATGGTTGAGGGAAGTGGAACGGATCAAAACGCTTACAGCATCCTTGATCTTCATGAAGATCAGTCGATCCAACTTCGGGGTTTCCGCAAGCAGGCAAGCCCCGCCTTGAAGAAGTGAGCAGCGAGCTGCTCAGCCAATGAGCTGCTCGACCTTGAGTGCCAAATCAGCTGCATTCGTGGAAGTCATCATCGTGAAATGATGCCCGGGAACTTGGTGCAAATCCGTTTTCCCAAAGGAGCCCCAACCAAGATCAGCAGGCAAGGATCGCCCCGCTGCTCTACAGAGAACGCTGGGATCGTGTGGGCGAATAAGAATTGACTCAAGCGAAGTTTGCGAAGGCGAATAATGCTGAAGGATTTCAACATGCTTCTTGCAAACATCAATCAAGCGTTCCAAAAACTGAGTGGTTGCGTGGGACGGCAACACTCCATTGGCCATCCCCAACTCAAGGACGCGTTGCACCGCTTGCTCGTTGTTAAGGTTGCTCAAAAACGCGGGATCGATTTGCATCGAGTTGCCCGCAAAGTAATTCGTGAAGGTGACTAAATCAGAAAGAAACTTGAGGTTATCCGCTAAGTCGACTTGTTCAAAAACATCTGGCATGGGTGTATCAACCATCACCACAGCTTCAATCTCTCGATCCTGTTTCTGTAGGCGAATCGCTAACTCTCTTGCAAAAATGCCGCCTGTGGACCACCCCAGCAAGCAGATTGGCCCCTGCCCACTCGCTCTTTCAATCTCACTTGCATAGTCCGAAATCATTGCATCCATACAGCGGTGCGGCTCGGAGTACGCGTCAAGACCACGAGATCGAAGTCCAAAAACAGGTCGCGTTGTTAAATGCCGAGAAAACCGATCGTAGCAACGCAAATCGCCCCCAACAGGATGGAGACAGAAAATTGGAGCCTTAGGTCTGTGAGCCCCCCCCAATGCAACAACCCCCGAACGTCGCCTTCTTTTCGAATCTTGGCGGCCGTGGCTCAACTTATCAGCTTCACAAGTCTTTGGTTTGGCTGGATCTTTGATTGATTCCGCTGCGACGCGAGCCAAGACTTTTACGGTTGGCGGCTCGGTACCTCTCAGCCCCAAAATCCCAAACTCAGGCAACTCGGTTCGCAACGCCTTTTCAAGTTTGGATCGCAGGCTCATCCCAATCAATGAATCAAGTCCTAAGCTGACCAACGATTCATTCGATTGGATTTGCGAAGTTTCGATTCGCAACGCAGTGGCGAGCGTGTCACAAATCAGTCGCTCTAACTCGTGAACTCGCTGCGCGGGCGATTTCGCCAGTAACTGCTCAAATAATCCACTGGCCTCGAGATTACTGGCCTCAAGATCAACTGCATCGACAGCGTTCCCCGCACCGGTCAAGCAGCCCTCACGCATCGACTTGGATGATTGATGATCCTTCACCTTTAGCCCCAGCCACCTGTGCCCCAGACACTTTTAGTCATAGTAACCGCTGATCCCGACGCAGCTCCAACAGACCTTTGCTGACTCCAACATCATCACGACTTTTGCGTCGGTCGCCACTTTCAACCTGCTACGAGAAAGTGTAGCGGAGCATCCCGCAGGTCCAAATAGTTTTCGGGAAAACGATCAAAAAAGCAATGATTTGCCGCGGATTACAGCGGTGATGGGCAGTTCATCTCAGTGCTCCTCCAACACCCTTGCTCAACAATCGGATATCTTAGCACAACAGCGTGCAGCCAAGTTCCACGCCCCATTACGCCTTACCAAGCATCCAACACGTCTTTTCATCCCTGCAGGTTCATCATGTCGGTCGCAAGCTCCGAGATTCGCTCCCTTACGGCAAAAAAGTTTGACTGCCCCCAAAAGTTCACGGACTTTTGTTCCAACGGCGGAAAGCCACTTGGTGGGATTATCGGGGGCGTTGAAACAGCCGGTACGATGAATGCAACTTTTGAAACCATTGATCCCGGTAGTCACCAAGTACTGGCAACCGTTTGCGAGATGGGCGCTGCGGAAGTGAACAAAGCGGTCCTCGCAGCCCAGAACGCATACAGCAACCCAAAGACTGGCTGGAGGCGAACGCCGATTGAAGAAAAGATCGCTCTGGTGATGAAGTTCGTCGAACTCTGCGAGAGAGATCGCGACGTGCTGCTCGCCTGCGAAATTTTTGATGGCGGAAAAGTATCCGAACTAGCCGAAGGGGACTTTGATCAGATCCGCGCCTGCGCTGAATATTTCTGCGATGTCGCCAAGAGGATCCCACTCGGAGATGGCCCGAGTTTAGAAGTTGCCCCCGGCGTTCAGGGTTACAGCTATCGCGAACCTTGGGGTGTGGTTGCGGGAATCATCCCTTGGAATTACCCCATCGTTCTTACGTCTTGGTTTATCTTCCCAGCGTTGCTATCGGGAAACTGTGTCCTAATTAAACCTGCCGAAGACACACCACTCTCGGCACTCTACATGGGCAAACTTGCTGAAGAAGCGGGCTTCCCACCAGGAGTGATCAATGTCCTTCCGGGACGAGGCGAGCTAACGGGGCAGTTCATTGCCGAACACCCAGTGGTTCGTTACATCTCTTTCACAGGCTCCCCCGGCGTTGGACAACACATCCTTCGCACTTGCGATCGCCACGGCACTCGGATGAAGCGGGAAATGGGAGGGAATGGTTCGGCCATCGTTTTGGCGGATGCGGATCCCATCGAGGTGGCGAGAAAAATTGGACGATACACCAATCAACACTTCGGCCAAACTTGCTGCACGATCCACCGCGTCTTTGTTGATCAAAAAATCGCTGATGACTTCATTGACGCTCAGCGTGAATTCTTTGCTTCGTTAAAAATTGGCTATCAAGCTGATGCGGGAACTGAACTTGGCGCAGTCATTAACTCAACGCAAAAAGAACGAATCCTCTCGGCACAGCAGCAAACCGTGACGCGAGGTGGCCG
>JBMHCO010000090.1:0-8974 GCA_049889895.1 Rubripirellula sp. | reverse complement strand
GTGCGTGAACTCGAGACGAACCGCGAAAAACTTCGGCAGCAAGAAGTTGAGCTCGCTGCTCGAGCTCCGATCTTGGGAAGCGACGGCGATCGGCAGAAGCTGTCTAAAAAAATTGATGCCATTCTTGAGCGTGCCGTCACCGGTACTGGGTGTCAGGCCGCTGCAATCTATCTGCTTGATGAAGACACCCAGCAGCTTCATTGCCGGATCACCCACGGTCTACCGGCTAACCGAATCGAGCAGGCTCCACGTTCTCTGCGCGGTAGTCGAGGTGACTTGCAGGCGATGGTGGACCGAGTTGTTGCAATCTCAGATTTGAAGGGGCAGGATTCAGAGACTTGGAGCAGTCCCGAGCCTGATTGCTCTTCAGCAATCTGTGCAACGATTGAAAGCGATGGCGTGCCGGTTGGGACGCTATGGATTTTTAGTGAGCGAAAGAAAGACTTCTCGGTTGCCGAGACGACGGTCGCCGAACTTTCTGCTTCCGAAATTGGCGAGAGTCTGAGGCAGGCATCCTCAGAGAAGCAGCAGTTCCAAGAGCTTCGGCACGAACCTGCTCAGGATCTCGCACAGTGGCAGTTCGAGTCACTGCCTGTTGGTAGCCTCGTCGCGTCGGGTTGGCGAGTTGACGGGATGCTCGAGTCACCACGACCATGGGCCAAGGGGTGGCACCTGTGGGATATCTTGCCAGACGGCACGCTAATGATTGTTCTTGCCGAGGCGGTCGACGATTCAGTCAAAGGCGCGATGACCGCAGCCCTTGCACGCGCAGCGGTGACAGCTCACACCGGCTACCGTCATAAGCCTGCTGATCTGTTGCAAAGAGTTAGCGACACCCTTTGGCAATCGAGTACCGCCGAGCAGTTGCTCTCTCTGCTGTACGCGCGGATTGATCCGTTCAGCGGCGAGGCGGAACTCGCTTCAGCCGGTTCACTGCAAGCGGTAGTAGGTAACCGTTACGGTAGTCGTGCGGTTGGTTCATCAGCAAGTGACCCTCTGAATACGGCGATCGAGGTCGATCCCGTGGTCGAATCGTTCCATCTGCAGCCTGGCGAAACTTTCTTGGCTTACACCTCGGGACTTGCTGAAAGCTTTTCCGATGGAGCTTCGATTTCCCACGCACTGCAAGATGCAATGGCGACCAAGGATCAAAACCCGCTCGCTCGTTTACGACGCCAGATCGCTAAGGATGAGTTGGTGCATGAACGTGGAGCGGTCAGTTTGCTACGCGAGTAGAGTCTTCGATGTGCTAAGTCATGATTTCATGGACGACGTCACCGTGTACGTCGGTGAGTCGGAAATCACGACCATCATGCCGGAAAGTGAGTTGCTCGTGATTCAGCCCGAGCAGATGTAGCAGCGTTGCGTGCCAGTCGTGCATGTGCACCTTATTTTGAATTGCATGGTGACCAAATTCGTCCGTTTGGCCAAAGCTAAATCCGGGCTTAACACCGGCACCGGCCGCAAAAATAGTGAAGCCATCGGGGTTGTGGTCACGCCCTGTGCCATTCGACTGAGCGTACGGGGTGCGTCCAAATTCGCCGCCCCACCAAATTAGAGTGTCTTCAAGTAATCCGCGTTGCTTCAGGTCCTGGATCAGACCGGCAACAGGTTGGTCGGTGTTCAGGGCGTGCTCTGCGTGCTTTTCGAGATTGGAATGCTGATCCCAGCGTGGGTTGTTCGAGTTGTCGCCATAATTGACCTGAACAAATCTCACGCCCGCCTCGCACAGACGCCGAGCCATCAAACACTGCCTGCCGAAATCGTCAGTCGCTTTTTGTCCGATCCCATACATCTTTTGCACGTGCTCGGGTTCTTGACTGAGATCCAACAGGTCAGGAGCGGTTACTTGCATTCGCCAAGCAAGGTCGTAGGAATTTAAAACGGCGTCAAACTCAGATGTTCCCGCATGCTTGGCGATCTGCTGTTCATTCAAACGCCGGAGGATTTCAAGTTGTTTTTGTTGCTGCGGGCGAGTCCAACGAGAGTTGGTCACATTTTTAAGTTTGATATCCGAAGCTCGACCACCGGCTCGACCAATCGCGGTTCCTTGGTAGATCGGCGGTAGGAAGGCGTTGTTGTAGTTCCGAGGTCCTCCATTTCCCATGGAGGGTTGGAGGGTGACGAATCCGGGCAGGTTTTCGTTTTCGCTTCCAAGCCCGTAGAGAACCCACGAGCCAACCGAGGGGCGAATGAGGTTGATGGAACCGGTGTGGAGGAACAGGGTTGCCGGGCCATGCGCGACACCGTCAGTGTGCATTCCTTTTAGGAAGCATAGGTCATCGACTTGCTTTGCGATGTGCGGGAATAGTTCCGAGACGTGTTGCCCGCATTCGCCGTACTGCTCGAATTTCCAAGGTGATTGGAAGATGCGGTGCTTGGTGATTTTCTTCGTCTTGGCTAGCACGCGCGCATCATCAAAGACCTCTAGTTCACCGTCTCGTTTGGCAAGGATTGGTTTGTAGTCAAACGTGTCGACATGACTTGGGCCACCTTGCATGAAAATGAAAATGACTCGTTTGGCTCGAGCGGGAAAATGGGGTTGTCGCTCGTGAAGCGGATTGATTGACGCTGATTTGGAATCTGCAGCGTAAGATGAGCAAGCGAGCGCAGAGGCGGCGATGTGTCCGAAACCACAGCCAAGTGATCTCAGCAAGGTTCGGCGATTGAGATTGTTAAGGTGATCCATCGCAGTCAATTCACGTAAAGGAAGTCAACGCTTTGGCAGAGCGTTTGGTAGACCATCGTCCATTGGTCAAGTTCTTGATCGTTTGGTGGAGCACCCGCCTCCGTATCGTTAATCGATTCGGCTAGTTGTTCCATGATTTCCGCCTCCAGTTTACTCGGGAATCGCCCAAGGGTTTGGAGGAAGGCGAGTTCGATTCGCTTCTCGGTAGTCAATTCGAGGGAAAGTAAAGCTTTTGCCGCATTTCTCGTTTGATCGAGAATTAGTGGGTGGTTCATCAGCCAAAGTGCCTGCGATGCGACGGTGCTTTCGTTACGTTGTCCCTGTTGGATGTTTGGATCCGCAAAGTCAAAAACTTCAAAAACTTCAGGAAGAGTGTTTCTAAATACGGGCAGATAGACGCTGCGTCGTCGACTTTCAAACTGGTAGTCATATTCAATTTTGGTACCAGCTTTGATGCTGGGTCCGCCACATGCGGGATCCAGTGTGTTGCCGATTTTCAGCAGGGTGTCTCGAATGTCTTCGGCACGCAAACGCTTTCGATTGGCTCGGTGATAAAGTTGATTGTCCGGATCAACCGTCGAACTCTTCGTTGCCGAAGACGATTGACGGTAAGTGCTGGATAGTGCAATCGTTTTGATCAGGCTTTTGATTGACCAGTTCTCTTCAATGAACCGGTTTGCTAGAAGATCCAGCAGTTCAGGGTGTGATGGCTCGGTACCGGTGCTGCCAAAGTTGTCCAAGGATCGGACGAGCCCGCGACCCATCATCCAATACCAGATTCGATTCGCCATCACTCGTGCAGTGAGTGGATTTTTGGGGTCAGCGATCCATTGAGCGAGTTCGAGTCGCCCGCTTCTGCTTTCATCCAGTTCCTGGAAAGGTTCCCACTTTGCGGCGGATAGGACGTCGCGACGTACTCGTTCGCCTTTTTGCGAGATGACACCGCGAATCGCAATTTCAATATCCCCAAGCGTTTGGCTTTCTGAGACCGCCATCGCCACGGGGCGAGTGATCGCTGCTTGCTTGTGGCTCTTGATCTCCTGTTCAATTCCAGTGAGTTGTGATTTGAGGGATTCAATCTCTTGTTGCTGCTTTGGCGATTTGGTTGAGGAGAAGGTTGGGAAGGTCTGATCAAGTGTTTGCGTGCTTGGGGCTAAGACGATCGAGTCTGCGATTACGACGCCGTCTTGTCCGGTTTGATTTGTAATCGTGATTTTAGCTGGCGTCTCTGCGCTGAATGTGAATGTGCCGAGCTCCGTGAAGGAGTCGTGGATCGGTCCCGGTGGTCTTTGGTTGATCATCACGTTGGTTTCACCATCCAAGTGATGAATTTTTACAGCGACCTTTGAGCATCGGTTACTGCCCGGAGTGTGCGAGATGTAGAGTCGATAGGTTCCAATGGCATCTCCGGCATCTTCAAAAGTGACTGACTTTTCCCCAAGATTCATGTTTTCATCGTGGATGTATTGCTGGCCAACGTAACCGGAGATGGAGGTCGACTCTTTCCAAGATCCCGTGCGAGTCGCGTCAACATCATCGAGTACGATTGCGTTGATCGAATCAATGCTGATTTGCTTTGGCTTTCTCGAGTTCCCTTGCAAGTTGTCGAGGCGGGCTTGCGTGGATTTGAGATGCTCTTCAAGTTTTGCTAATTCGGATTCCTGTTCGGCGATTAATGCTTCTTGGTTTTCGTTGAGTGGCAAATCGACTTTGTTCCAGGTTGAAACATTTGAGTGGATCAGCGAGTGGGTGCTTTTGAGGATGCCCGCTAGCGCGTAGTAGTCGGCGGTTGGAATTGGATCAAATTTATGATCGTGGCAGCGAGCGCAACCGATGGTCATTCCCATCATCGATTTACCGATGGTGTCGAGTTGCTCATCAACGACGTCCATCTCAAGAATGTCTTTGTCTTGCATCTCGTAGTTAGTTGGGCCAAGCAGTAGAAAGCCGGTTGCGATAAGCTGCCGTTGACGCTCGAGATGGTCGTTGCTCGTTAGCAGATCGCCCGCAATTTGCTCGATGACGAACTGATCATAGGGAGTGTCGCGATTGAAGGATTCGATGACGTAATCACGATACCTCCAAGCGTCGGGGAACAAGAGCGTGCGTCCTCCGCCACTTGATTCGGCAAATCGAACGACATCAAGCCAATGTCGACCCCAGCGTTCACCGAATGCCGGTTGTTCGAGAAGGCGATCAACTAACTTTTCCCAAGCATTGGTGTCAGTGTCGTTGACGAAAGCGGTGATGTCATCAACGGATGGAGGAAGTCCGGTGAGGTCGTAGTGGAGGCGGCGAATCAGTGTTTCTCGATCTGCGATCGGTGCCGGTTCAAGTTCCTTTTTGTGCAGTTCATTGAGGATGAAATGGTCGATCTTTGATGTCGCCCAGTCTTCGGCTATCAATGGATTTGGGACATCTGGTGTCGTGACTGGTTGAAAAGACCAAAAAGATCGATCGACCTGTCTGGGCGTTTTTACCTCGGATGTTGAATCTTTACTCGAGGACATTCTTGGATCAAATGCACCGAGTTGAATCCAGTTTTCAAAAGCTTTGATCGTTGAATCCGGTAGTTTGCCTTTCGGTGGCATGTCGATTCCACTTTCATACCGGATTGCTTCGAGTAATAGGCTTTCCATGTCTCCGGCAATGATCGCCGGTCCTGAATCTCCGCCGATTTCCCAGCCTTCTTTCGCATCAAGTCTCAGACCGCCTTGCTGCTTCTCTTGGCCGTGACATCTTTCACAGTGCTCGATCAAGGTTGGACGGATATGCTTTTCGAAGAGTTCCTGTCTTTGGAGATTCAACGCGATTGAGTCCGAATCGCTTGAAACAGTCTCTTGGCCTATCAGTGGCAGCGGCAGGGTAAGTAATCCGAAAAGAGCCATCACCAGCAGGGCTGGTTGGCTACAAAGATTCGAGTGACGTTTTCGGACGACGGATTTCACGGATTCTTTTAGTGAGTAATCAAGTTGATTGGAGGTATGTGAGCGTTGGTGGTTAAATCGCGTTGGTGGGCGAAGAAGAGCTAGCGTAAAAAGTAAAAGGCTTTCATGTTGAAGAGAGTGTGCGCAAGATCGCTCCAGGCACTTTCGTCTACTTTGCCATGAACCTCTTGTTGGGTCTTAATGAATTTTTCAAAAGCTTCCAGCTGATTGTCTGTTGGTTCGCTTCCGTGAGCTGCAATCACCATCGAGGTGATTTTGTCTCTAGTTTTACTCTGGTCATCTGAAGCGACTTGTTTACCCCAGCGATTTGACAATTCAATCACCAGCGGATCATTCATCAACGCTAAAGCTTGAGCTGGAACGTTTGATTGGCTTCGCCGTCCTTGTGGGCCGAATGGATTGGGTGTGTCAAAAGTCGCAAAAAATGGGTTAAGAAAGTTCCGATAAATTGAGAGGTAGATGCTTCGTCGTCCATTTCCATCAAGAGGTCCGCTCCCACGCGCTCCTCGGCCGGTCATGAACTCGGTGCGATGCGTGGGAACGCTGCCACCGAAGTGTGTCGAGTCGAGGCTTCCCACGATCGCAAGCATCGCATCTCGAATTGTCTCTCCGGTCAGTCGCCGCACAGGCATGAAATAGAGTGATTGGTTGGTCGGGTCAGCTTGGGCTAGAAGTTTATTGGCCAGCGAAGGGTGGGGCTTGCTTTTTTGCCTGTAGGTAGCAGAAAGGACAATGGAGCGTATTGTCTGTTTAATCGACCAACCTGATGACATGTGTTCTGATGCGAGCCAGTCCAAAAGATCAGGATTAGACGGTGGTTGTCCTTGCGGCCCAAAGTCATCCACGGTCGGTACGATGCCCGTTCCAAAAAGGTGGTGCCAGATGCGATTAACGATTACGCGAGAGGTCAGAGGGTTGTCGGGCGAAGTTAGTTCTTGAGCAAGATCGAGACGAGAGCCGATACTTCCGCCAAATGCTGTTAGGTTTCTTGGGGGTACCTCGGATCCGAGATTTGTGTGGCTGCCGCGAATGTAAACCGATGCGTCTTCGACCGTCCCCTGAGCCATTGCTAAGACAAACCGAGGTGCGGAGAGCTTACCGTTTATCGATTTGATTTCAGAAAATTCATCCGCGAAATTCTCATCAACTACGGCAGCCAATTCGGGGCTGCGTTGTGATTGCCATGCGAGCCAGCGGTTGCCGCGTTGGTTTTGGAGATCGGTGATCGCTTGGGCAATCCGCTGGTCCATTTGGGTTTCATCCAAGGCAGCGCCATCAGCGTTCGGTGGTGCACCAGAATTTGAGAAGACGATTTGGTCAATCGCAATCTCCGCATCTCCATTGTCAATGAACTCAAGATAACAGCGATGGCCAATGTATTTATTAAGATTGCCTCCGATGGACTTCCACTGCCACTGACCTTTGGTGTCAGTTGCTCCGCCTTGAAGTAGTGTGCCATTGAAGAGTAATGCGCTATAGCTGGCCATCTGGTAGTTGTCGATGATGACCTGGATTTTAATGTTGGCCGTCGACTTAATCAGAAGATGGATATTGTTCTGTTCGATGGTGAACGTGGGAGAGCGTAAGACGCCGACCTGTTTGTTCCCCCATAAACCACTGTCGATGGTGCCGGGCATCGCCAAAGTTCCATCGCTGCGAATTCTTAGGTCGTCCCCGATCGCTGTGAACGCACCGTTGGAAGTTGACCATCCTGCAGGCACTTGCCCATCAGCGAATGTCTCAAACTCGATGAAGTTGTTGTTGCCGTTTCCTGCTTGTTCAGAAGTGAAAGTTAGTGCAGCGGGTATCTCCTGAGTTGCGGCATTTGTCTGAATTGCCTCACGGATTGCTTGAGGCTGCTGCGAAGCTTCACTGATCTCGCGTTCAACTACGCTTAGGTGCTTTGCGATGGTATCGCGAGCGTTCTTGCGTTGCTGGTTGACATCAAGATCGTATTCCTGCCGTGCACTGCTTTGGACGTATGCGCTCAGCGAGTAATAATCCTTCGTTGAGATCGCATCAAATTTGTGGTCGTGGCATCGTGCGCATGCAACGGTGAGTCCGAGGAAAGATTTGCCAAAAACATCGATTTGGTTGTCGATGATCCCTGCTTCGTTTCCGAGGACATCCGTGGGGGCATGGGTTGCTTCGTGCAGATACCAAAAGCCGGTTCCGATTACCGATTCATTAAAATGTTCTTGCGGATGGAGCCTTGGATTGGCGAGCAGATCGCCCGCAATATGTTCGTGAACGAATTGGTTGTAGGGGACATCCGCGTTAAGAGCTCGGATGATGTAATCTCGATACTCGGTTGCATGAGGTATCGCGTAATCAAATTCGTGTCCGTATGTTTCCGCATACCTCATGAGGTCAAGCCAATGCCTGGCCCACTTCTCCCCGAAGTAGGGTGATTCAAGCAAGGCGTCGACGACTTTTTCATGGGCGTCATCCGAGTCATCTTCCACAAACATTGCAATCTGCTCAGCTGTCGGTGGGATGCCAATTAGATCTAGGTAGACGCGACGCAGCCACACAGGTTTGTCTGAAACTTCCGCAGGACGCAATCCGCGTGACTCCTGCTCATTGAGTACGAATCGATCGAGTGCGGTTCTCACCCAGTCCTGGTTTCTGACATCAGGCAGTGGTGGAGTGCGGATAGGTCTCCAAGACCAATGGCTTTTAAATCGTTCCTCGAGATTGAAGGTTTCGCGTTGAGCCGCAGAGGAACCGTTTTCAATTTTTTCTCGCGGGTCGGGCGCGCCCATGGTGATCCACTGCTCTAAGGCGGCGATCTGTTCGTCCGAAAGCTTAGACCGAGGAGGCATCCCGCTGATCACATTCTCTTCATAGCGTACCGCCTCCATCAGTAGGCTTTGCTTTGGATCATGAGGGATGATTGCTGGTCCCGAATCGCCTCCGGTTTCCCATCCCCATTTTGAATCAAGAAGAAGGCCTGCTTCGACAGTTTCTGAGTCAGTGGCGTGGCACTCATAGCAGTGTTCAACAAGAATCGGGCGAATCTTGCTTTCGAAGAATTGACTTTGTTCTGCGGTGATCGAAGTTGGATCTTGAGCGCTGGCGATCTCGTGTGTGTTCGTTGTCAAGACTGCAATGCACAGAAGTATTGCAAGGATACGAGCGTGACATTCGGCTTGCTGTAAGATGTGATGAATCACGCTAACACCTCCTTGATGATGTGTCCGTGGACATCGGTTAACCGCATGTCCCGACCGCTAAATCGAAATGTGCTTTGAGTGTGATCAATCCCCAAGAGGTGTAACATCGTGGCGTGAAGGTCATGGATTTCAAAACGGTTCTCCACCGCTCGGTAACCCCA
>JBMHCO010000089.1:0-8512 GCA_049889895.1 Rubripirellula sp. | reverse complement strand
AGATTGCAGGCGTTTCACGTCCGCTTTTGATCCCGTGACGATACCGCACGGTGGTCCGCCGCAGATTCCATTTCCCGGCAGTATCAGCCAATCAAACCCTTTGATCAACGTTTGACAGTTTGGGATTTGATGCCCTAGCTTGGCAGAAAATACGCAGGTATCGGCGATCAAGATTCGTTGATGATCATCGATAGGATCACTTTCTAGTTTTTCATGTTGTCCATCTTGGATAACCAATTCAAAGCAAGGTGTTTCCACGGATTGTCGGTCCGCGATGCGTTGTCCATCTTCAAGAATGTCCACCTTCACGATGGACTCAAGTTGACGGCATAATGTCTCACCAAAAACATTGTTCTCACATTGAGATCGATGAAGGTAGAAGATTGCTTGTCGATTTAGCAACGCAATTGATGAGACTGCAGTTGTTGGGTTGGTTGCAATGCAGATCGCATTGGATTCGGTACTTGGCGTTAACTTTCGTAAGCGTTGTTCAAAAGCTTGACGATTAATCATTTGATGATTGATGTCGCCACCAACTAATTCCCTTCCAAGTTCAATGGCTTGTGCCGCCATGGGGACCCCCGTTCCTTTGGGGTGCAGGAGGGTACCGCTGGCGTTGATGATGGGACTGCTGTCGTGCGTTTGACGCTGCGCCCATTTCTCAATGCTCTTCCTGCCGCTCTCGGTCTTCTTGATGACTGCATCGATACCCTTTGCCGCTGCTTCGGGTAGATCTTGCAGCATTTCACTTGCCTGCTGCTTGAGCCTTTCGACGGTCTCCGTATCCTTGGCGCGACGAGCGACGTCGACCATTCCGCGGCGTAACAGTTCGTAGGTCCAAGGTGGGATAGCCATGTTAGTTGATCGTTTCGGAGATGCACGGGATGAACATTTGACGCTCAATTCCCAAGAACGCCAAACTTAGTCAATGGACTCATCTGATCGGTTGATCATCGCTGCTGAGGCGTTCGATCGCAAGGCGTCCGGAGGAACCTGTCGGGTGTTCCGTTCCTGATTCACTCTTTGGACGAATGTATTGATTTCTTGAATCGTTTCCAAGATCTCAGTTTCCTTTTCCTTGTGCAGTGCCTTTTCACATTGAATTGCGAGATTTGTTAAGTGTGGAAGGCCAACGGTGCCACCGGACCCTTTCATCCAGTGCGCGAGTCTTGCAACTTCAGATAGATCACCGGTTTCGTATGCATTGATCAATTGCGGCAGTTCGTCGGAGACTCGGTCGATCAATTCACAAGCGAATTCACGCAGCCAGTTTTTTGGTAACAAATCCGATTCGGTTTGCTGCGAACCAGTTATCGATTTGGTGTTCTTGTGAGCGGCTGTTGTTAATTCCACCATGGTTTGTGTGGTGGCTGATTCTTGGTGAATTTCAGATTCTTTGGCGGTCGATGTTGGTGGGCAACATGATTGAATCATTCTCAAGAGTTGAGTTAGGTCCAGCGGTTTGGGTAGGTAGTTAGAGCAGCCAGCTCGCTGGCATTTTTGATCGTCACCACGCATCGCATTTGCGGTCATCGCGATGATTGGTTTTTCGTATCCTCTCTTCCTCAACCTCCTTGCCGCGGTGTAGCCATCCACCCGAGGCATTTGCATATCCAATAAGATTACATCTGGGTTGCAAGTGGCATCCATTCCCAATTGAACAGCTTGCTCGCCATCATTCGCTGTTGTCACGTTCGCTCCGGCATCGGACAGTAAAAGCTCGAGCAAATCTCGGTTGGTCGGTTGATCATCCACGACGAGAACGTGAACTCGCTCCAAGTCAACCTTAGCAAATTCCTGCACCTGTGACTCAAATGCGTTTTTCTTTGCAAGGGCTGCGGTTAGTGTTTGCGATTTGGAAGGAAGGCTAACGGGCAGGTTCAGAATGATTTCTGTCCCTTGATCAAGCTCACTCTTTAATTCGAGTGAACCACCCAATCTTTCTGCTAGTCCTTTACTGATGGAAAGTCCAAGTCCGGTGCCGCCGTATTTTCGTGTGGTCGATGTGTCGGCCTGCGTGAACGGTTCAAAGATCTTCGCCATTTGCTCGCGAGACATACCGATGCCCGTATCGCGGACCGTAATTTTTAAACTTGCTGTAGCGTCGTTGTTGAATTCCGAAGCGAGGTGAACCGAGACTTGCCCGGAGTCTGTGAATTTGATTGCGTTACCAACAAGGTTGGTTGTTATTTGTCGTATTCGAGTTGGATCACTTAGGATCGATTCAGGTACGGAACTCAGCACATCAAACTCTAAACCAATCGACTTGGCAGACGCCTGTGATTGGAACGAAGAGATCACTTCTCCGAGAAGAGAAACCGGTGAGCAACTGACACTTTCTGTTTCAACTTGATCCGCTTCAATCTTCGACAGATCGAGAATCTCGTTGAGTAAGTGGAGAAGGTGTTTGCCATTGGAGTGGATCGTCTCCAAGTGCCGAATCTGCTCGGTAGAATCTTGGATTAAGCCTCGCAGTAGTAGTTCGGTGAAACCGAGAACGGCTGCAATCGGCGTCCGGATTTCATGACTCATTCTCGCCAAGAAACTGCTCTTGGCTTCGTTCGCAGCTTCGGCAGCGTTCTTTGCGAGTTCGAGTTTCTCTTGTGCTGCGGTGAGCTGTATCGCAGTTTTTTCAAGCTCTTGTGATCGCTCCACCACAGCTGCGGTCCGATCTTCGACCTTCTTTTCGAGATTCAGGTTCAGGTCTCGGAGCTGAATGAAACCTTCCGCTTTTTCCAGAGCCGCGCCGGTGGCTGTAGTAATGTAATTCGCGATTCGGAGTTCGTCTTCTCCGAAGATACCGCGGAATCGAGTGTTGGTGAGATAGAGGTAAGCGGTGACTCGACCACCAACGACAATGGGACTGCAAAGAAAGCTACCATGTCGTTCCACATTGATACCGTACCGCGTGTGGCATGCCTGTTCAGCGATCACGGTTCGGTTCTGCTCAGCGGTGTCGCTGATGATTGCCGGATCAAATGCTGCATCGCTTGGGAAGGTGTTGGTCGGTTTGCCATCGGGACCGACGTGAACTAGGCAAACTTCCTCCACCCTCAAGATCCTTTGAGCCGCCTCGCAGGCAGTACGGTGGATATCGTTCGGAAGGATGCTGGTCGAAATTTCACGTCCCACTTCCAGGAGTGATCCGAATCGATCAAGTAGCGAGATTGATTTTGAAGGGTCATCTACAGTGACTGCAAGTTGAACCCGAGAGATGTAGTCATTTGCTTGTTTGATTTCGTTGGGATCGGATGGCCATCCAAGTTCATCAGCAAAATATTGACGTAATTGGATTGTTTCTGCCGCCTCAAATTCGGCAGATTGTTCTTTGGCGACTCGTAGGCTGTGTGCGAAGTACCTTCGTGATTTTCGATAACTACCGGAAACGGCACACAATGCCGCATACTCCCGAAACACATGTGGCGCTTCGTTGGTGAATTGACGGGCAATCTTTAAAGCTACTCTGTTAGCTTGCCTGAGTTCCTGTAACGCTATCTTGAATCTGATTGGCGTTTGCGGTGCATTGCTCTGCAGTTGCCTTCGCAGAGCGGTGCAGAGCCATGCGTAGAGTGGGCTGGTGTATGTGTTGGTTACTTTTGCTTTTTCAAGTTTATGGATCGCGCCTCGGATGCATGTGATTGACTTTTCATACTGACCTTGATGAAACGCTTTAATCCCTTCGGCTAATTTAACTTGGCAGTATCTTTGGTGGTCATGAATGTCTCGCGCAAGTTCATCCTGAATCACCTCGTCTGGTATCGATCCGAGCGACGCTCGAGCCCAGACGTCAACCGCATTTCCTGTCGCTTGATAGTCGCCTCGTCGCTTCGCGGATTCATAATTGATTTTCGCCTGCTCGACGGCTTCCTCCATTCTGCCTAAGCGATACAACGCCGCGGCGAGTTGGTAGCGACCAATGTGAACCTCCCAGTAATCACCAGTGCGTTCTAGGATTTCTACGGCTTGCCTAGCCTGAGTAACGCACAGATCAAACTGAGAAAATGAGTAGTGGAAAATGCTCAGGTAATTACGTGATTGACCTTGCCCCCAGATGTCGTTGAGGGATTGGCGTATTTGCAGTGACTTTTTGGCGTAGCGTAAGCCGCGGGATTCCCACCGAAGCAGCGTCATCCCCGGAGCATGCTCGGAGTAGCACTGCGCCAACTGGGCGGTGGGCTGATAATGTTCCGCGAGATTGAGACCTCGCAGGTGAGCCCACAGGGTTTGGTATTTATCTTTGGTGTACCAATAAACATGTGCCACTCTGCTGTAGAGTGACAGTACCATCGCGTCAGCGGGATCGGTTAGCTGCCCATTACGTCCGCATGTTGAAGGAAGAAGCGTGTGTTGCCCCTGCTTAGCGATTTCACGCAGTAGATTCCACCATTTTGAGATGCGTCCATTATCAATGCGATGCCCGAGTTGCCGAAGTGAATCCTCGTATCGGAGTGTGGCGTGATCCTTGTTGCCACGTTTGAAAAATAGATCTCCTTGCTTAAGTGATGTAGCGGCTTTTTCTAGCTTCGTCGAAGCGGATTTTGAAGCCTTATCGAGCCAGACTTGACAACCATCGTATTCGCCCTGAAGTAGTAGCACATCGGCCATCATCATTTCAACTTGATGACGAACTCGCTCGCTGGCGAATTTAAATGCTCGGATGCTGATGCTGAGTTGCGATTCAGCGCTGGCCAGTGAGAAGCTTTTGCGAGCTAGTTCAGCTGCCTTGATGGAGTGGGGAAGTGCGCGTTGATGAAGATTTGCGGCATCAAAATGATATGCCAAGTCAAAGACTCGCGAGGGCGAGGTTGACTCAAGGTGATTCCCGTAATCGCCATGCATTTTCTTGATGACGTCTTCCGAGGTTTCCTTTAGGAGTGTCTCTCGGATTTTGTCATGAACAAATGAAATGGTGCTATCGGGTCTTGTCCACACGAGGCGTTGCTTGCGAACCGCTTGCAAGATACTTGCGGTTTGCTCGGTGGACATCCCCGCAAGTTCTGTTGCGGCATCGCTATTGAAGTCTTTACCAATGACTGCAGCAGCGATCATTAGCCGCTTTGCTGCAGCTGGCAGTTGCGATAATCTTTCCGATAGAATCTGACCCGCATCTTCTGCGGCTTGAAAGGTGGACAGCTTCTTCGTGTCGATTTGCCAACGCTTGTTTTCGATCGTGAGGACACCGGATTCAACCATGCCGCGTAGGACTGCGGTTGCCATGAAGGGGCTTCCCTCGGCATATTGCTGAACAACCTCGATCGCCTCTGGTGGTAGAGGCCCTGCCATGGATTCCGCAAGCTGCCCGATTGCGGTGTTGTCAATGGATTCCAGTTGGATTTGTGTGGGTGCGTTCAATCGCTGGTAGAGTTCGGTTTGCACATCATCAACGGGACGAGTGAAAACAAGGAGACTCATGTGGCTCGGTGCAATCTGGCTGACCGCGGATAAAATCCGCTTGGATTGATCATCCATCCACTGAGCATCGTCGATGGTCAAAAGGACCGGCTGGCTGTCACCGCTGAGAGCCGAGAAAACTTTCGTGAAGGCATCAACTACCCGTTCTTGTCCCGATTCATCGGGACCTGAGATTGCTTCGCCTGTCCATCCCAACACCTTTGCCAATTCGGGCATGGCAATGGTGATTTCTTCCTGATTTCCGGCAAGTTGTTTTTCAATTTCTTCACGGTAGGTCGGCTGCCGGCGGAGATGGTTCGCTAACTGATCCACCATTTGAAGCCAAGGAGCACTTGGAGCTTGCGCGGCGTGTTGGGAACAACGGCCATGCAGGATGAAGAAATTGCTTCTCGCTGCGATTCTTGCCGTTTCTGTTAGTAGACGTGTTTTTCCGATGCCCGATGGACTTACGATCAGGCAACGCCGGTTTTCACCTTTCATTGCTGATTTCATTTGGTCCCGGAGACGTTTGATCGTCTCTTCTCGGCCCACAAATGCGGGATCAATAAGTTCTTCTCGATGATCGACGCTACCGATTACAAAACTCGACTCCGTTAATTCACCAGTCAGGATCTTTTGGATCTGAATTGCGTCAAACAAGGCTGCTTGAGCTGACTGATAGCGATCGCGAGGTTCTTTTTGGGTCAACTTCGTGATGAATTCCAAGACGCAGGCGGGCGTCTCGGTTGGATACCGGCGAGGATCCGGGTTTTGGGTCATATGTCGGTAAAGAATCTCGCTCACATTCCCGTCAAACGCTGGTGAACCTGCAAGTGAGGCATCAAGTACGTATCCGAGTGAGTAGAGATCGGATGATTCTCCGATGTCGTGATCGATGATGCCCGACAACTCAGGGGATGTGAATGCGGCACAGTCTTGACCAAGTCGATTGTTGTGGCCAAAAACTTCCGGCCGCCAAAGTGGAACGTATCCGCAGAGTGTGGCGGAACCGTCATCCGATAGAATAATATTCGACGGTCTGATGTCTCGATGGACACATCCCACTCGATGAACTTCGACCAATGCCTCGAGGAGATCTATGGTGACGCGAATGGTTTCGTCAACGGATAGTGGCAAGTTGCGATAACGATTCGCCAGAGAACGTCCTGGTATATAACGATAGACAACCCGCACCGCTCGATCAGAGATGTCGAACGTTTGGGGTTCGGAGTACGACCTGCAGCGAATGGCAGAGGTCAAACTTGCTTCATTCTGAAATCGCTCGAAGCCGCTTTCGGCAAATAGGTCTCGAGGAACTTCGCGGACAATATGTTCGGTTTGCGTTCTAGGGTCACGTGCTAAATAGCACGACACAATTGAGTCGCCCGACAACTCGCGAAGAATCTCGAGTTGATCCTCCTTCGTTTGTGGGTTGACCATGATGATTGCGACCTGACTGATTTTCTTGCTTCGCCAGCGACACGCTGCGAGGTTCGCTCTGCCCCAAACGACCAGTGGTTTGCGTTTTTTCGGTACAAGATCATCACAAGCTGTCTCGAGGCACGCTGAGACTTGTTGTGGCGGTTGTGCCGATTAATCGGTGCGTATCTGAGGTAGATAGGTTAAAAGCGGTATGAGTCCACTGGAAACCTAGATTGCTAATCCTTCACTCACCGGAAATATCTCCACGACTTTGCTCCTCTTTTCTGAAGCTACCCGGTTTTATCGATTCAAGGTGTTCGACCGCTGCTAAGAATTCATCGGTCTCGGACATCACTGAAAACCTTTAGCTGAATTCCGGACTTTTTCAGAAATGTTTGAACTTTGGTTTTCATCCACAGTTCGACCAAGGAAATCGGGGAAAATGATGATCGCTTCACAGCAAAGCCACAACGCCATCACTTGGGCGCAGGATTATGACACCCGTGTGAATCCGACGCTGATGACGCGTCTGTTGCATGAAGCAATACCGGTTTTGCAATGGACTGGTTGGCGTGTAACCGAGGTTGAGGAAGGTTGCTGCATCACCGAACTGCCGTTGAACCACGCAACCACCAACCAACACGGCACACATCAGGCTGCTCTGCTTTCGCTTGCGGCCGACTATACCGGTGGGCTTGCCCTGGCCACCCTGCTTCGCGGGGTTCCATTTGCCGGCGTGCACCCCTGTAACGAAGACAATTCTGCTGCCTTGTGGCTAGCGGCAATGGATGTTCGGTATAAGTGCCCAAGCACGGGTCATGTTACGGCGACTTGTAAGATTTCTGATGAGACGGCGCAGATGGTCCGGCAACGTTACTTTGCCGGTAAGCGCGTTCTAGTAACGTTGCCTGTGATTTTTCGTTCCAATAATGAAGTGGTTGCTGAGGCGGAGATGAAATATTTCGCGCAGCCATCCATTCAATTGAAGCCAACCCGAGAAAAACCTGCCATCAATCCACTGTTTAAACACAAACTCAAGGCATCAGCAAGGATGATCGCTGGGTTGCGCGCGACCGCGGATGAGAACTTCGTGAGACTTGACAGTGCGCACGAGAGGCACGCAGCTGGCCCACATGGAGAGCTACTTGCCAAACGCCTTCAGGGAATCCTTCCTCATCTTCAGCAAACTGTTGCGGCAAGAACCAAACATATTGACCAGACGTTGTTGTCGATCCCTAATTTGCAGCAAGTTGTTTTAATGGGAGCAGGGTTGGATATGCGTCCATTTCGCCTGTGCCACAAATTGGGACGCCCGACCTTCTTCGAGGTTGATCTACCTGAGATGCTCGAAGAGAGAACAAGGGTCATCTCCCAACTCCAAGATCGTCCCGTCGTCCAACGGCGAATGGTTGCTGCTGATTTTAAGTGTGATGATCTGGCCAAGGTGTTGTTACAGCATCCCGATTTCAATCCGCACTTGCCAACCGCAGTGGTCTATGAGGGTTGCTCGATGTACTTCACCGAGCAGGAGAACCGTGAAATCCTCACTCTCTTGAGTCAGCTACTGCAGCATCCAGAATCTCGTCTCTGGTCCGACATGGTGACACCGGATGTTGTTGACGGCACGACTCAGGTACGGGAGATCGCTGCGTTCGTCGATGGAATGGAGCAATTGGGCGAGAAGTTTGTCTTTGGGTGC
>JBMHCO010000088.1:0-7541 GCA_049889895.1 Rubripirellula sp. | reverse complement strand
AAGGATTCCATTGTGTCGACCAAAAGTAGTGACCTCATGACATCCATCACGCGAGCCTGTCTTGCTGTCGGGCTAATCTCCTCGTCCGTCGTTTTCGCAGAGAACACGAACCAGAAGGATGGTCAGACGACTGCGAGCCTGAGCAAGAAAGTCTCTGGCATCGACAGTAGCCTTTTCAGCGACACGATCGAAGCGGGAGATAATTTCTACCTCTACGCTAACGAAAAGTGGCTCAATGAAACGGAGATCCCAGCAGACAAATCCAACTACGGTATTTTTACGCTGCTGGCCGACGAGGCTGATGAGCAGGTACGGATGCTAATCGAAAAGGCAGCTGAGTCGGATTCTGCACCGGGCACGGCTGCTCAAAAAGTGGGTGACCTCTACAAGTCTGTCCTAGATGTACAAACTCGCAATGAGGCTGGCATTGAACCCCTCGCTGAACTCTTTGGGTTGATCGACGAAGCCAAAAGTCACCAAGAGGCTGCATCGGTCTTGGGCCAATTATTGCGACAAGGTGTTTATGGTCCGGTTGCCGCCTATGTCAGTGTAGACGCTCGGAAGAGCGATCAGTACACGGTCTACGTCACCCAGTCAGGTCTCACGCTTCCCGACCGTGAGTACTACCTAGATGACGAAAACGAAAGATTCGTTGCACTGCGAGACGAGCTAAAAAAATACATCTCAGACATGCTTGCTTTTTTGGGGACATCCAACCCCGAAGCGGCAGCTTCACAAATTTTCAAATTCGAGACCGAGGTTGCGCGTCATCATTGGACAAAAACGGAAAATCGCGATCCGGTCAAAACCTACAATCAAATCGCCGCCGCGGATCTCGCCAACCGCATGACGGGATTCACTTGGCAAGCCTTTGCGAAATCAGCCGGTGTCGGCGAGCAGGCTGCTTTTGTTGTCCGCCAACCGAGTTTTGTTGATTCCTTCGCGAAGCTATTTGCGGAAACCGACCTCAGCGTGATCAAGCTCTATCTCAAGTTCCACACACTCGATCAGTACGCATCAAGTCTTTCCGAAGAGATCGAAAAACGCTCATTTGATTTCCATAGTACGGCCGTTCGCGGCGTCGACCAGCAGCGGCCAATGTGGAAACGCGGTGTTGCGGTTACCGGCGGCGCTCTTGGTGAACTGGTCGGTCAGTTGTACGTAGCAGAGCAGTTTCAGCCAGAAGCAAAGGCTCGCATGAAAGAGCTTGTTCAGAACCTTGAGAAAGCGTTCGATGGACGGATTAAAACTCGCGATTGGATGAGTGAAAACACCAAGGTCGAAGCATTGAAAAAGCTATCCATGTTCACAACCAAGATTGGGTACCCCGACGTCTGGAAAGATTACTCGAAGCTGTCGATCGCTTCTGATGTACTCGCCACAAACATGCTCGCCTCGGCGAGTTTCGAAACTCAACGTGAATTGGATAAGCTCGGTGGGCCAATTGACAAAAATGAGTGGCACATGACCCCTCAGACGGTCAATGCCTACTACAACCCTACGATGAACGAGATCGTCTTCCCCGCTGCGATCCTGCAACCACCGTTTTTCAACATGCAAGCAGACGACGCTGTGAACTACGGTGGAATCGGAGCCGTGATTGGACATGAACTCAGCCACGGTTTCGATGACAAAGGGAGTAAATTCGACGGGGAAGGAAACCTTCGGATGTGGTGGACCGAAAACGACCGCAAAGAATTCGAGCGTCGTGCAAAAGGCTTGGTCAACCAGTACGGACAATACGAGCCGATTGAGGGTAACTTCGTCAACGGTGAACTAACGCTCGGTGAAAACATCGGGGACCTCGGTGGGCTGAGTGTCGCTTACGAAGCGTACCGATTATCACTCAACGGTGAAGAAGCTCCCGTGATCGATGGACTCACCGGCGACCAGCGTTTCTTTCTCGGCTGGGCTCAGATTTGGAGACGACTGTATCGCGAACGCGAACTCCTGGATCGATTGATCACGGACCCTCATAGCCCCAGTGAGTATCGGGCCAATGGAATCGTGCGTAATCTTGACGCTTGGTACGAAGCATTCGGCATCACCGAATCATCCGCTCTCTACCTTAAACCCGAAGATCGAGTTCGAATCTGGTAGCGAGTACAGCGCGAGCCTCGAACAGTTTCCCTGAGTCTTTTCCACAACTACACCATTGCCACAATTTCTCAGGGATGAACACATCCACGCGGGGGTTGGGCAACTGCTACAATGCTATGTAACACAAGGTCTGGCTCGCTTGATCCGTTGGTGGATTGTCGCGAACCTCGCCAAACAAGCATTACCAGAGAGTTGGCATCGATGTCGCAGGATGCTTTTGAAACGTCGCGTCTTCTTCGCGAAAACATCAGTCGAGTCGTACTTGGCAAAGACGAATTGGTTCAATTACTAGTCGTCGCATTACTCTCTGGAGAACACGTTCTCTTAGAAGACGTTCCAGGAGTCGGCAAGACCTTAGCGGCGAAGGCGCTAGCGCAAAGCCTGCACGGATCATTTGCCAGACTGCAGTTCACTCCCGACCTCCTTCCTACGGACATTACCGGTAGTGCGATTTACCGCTCGGACTCACAAGATTTCGAGTTCAAGAAGGGGCCCATCTTCAATCACGTGGTCCTAGCTGATGAAATCAACCGAGCCCCACCTCGAACACAATCAGCGCTTCTTGAGGCAATGAGTGAAGGGTGCGTTTCAATTGATGGTGTCACCCACGCTTTGCCTAAACCATTTATTGTTGTTGCGACGCAGAATCCTTTTGAATTCGAAGGCACGTATGCCTTACCCGAAAGTCAGATGGATCGATTTCTTTTGAGATCATCTATCGGTTACCCCACCCGAGATGTCGAGCGACAGGTGATGTCGACTCATCGACTCGGTGAACCAGTAGATGAGTTGCAACCTGTCGTCTCAGCGGACCAGATTTGTCGAGCGCAAGAGGCAACAAGGAATGTGCGATTCGATGAATCACTTGTTGATTATCTTTTAGAGATTGTTGATGGCACGCGAAGCCATGAAGCGTTTCAGGTTGGAGTGAGCACGCGTGGTGCGTTGAGCTATTATCGAGGCTGCCAAGCCAAAGCCATCACGGAAGAACGTGACTTCGTTACGCCTGATGATGTAAAGTCGCTCGCAGTTCCCTGCCTCGCACATCGCCTTCTCAGCGAGGGAATGTTTCAAGATGTCGGACAACAAGCGATAGCTCAACACCTGACAGAACTTGTAGAAAGCATTCCCGTCCCGATGTAATTGCATAGGCTTGTAATCGGATTGGCTCGTCTGTGATTAAGTCCCAATAAGATACAAAGCCAACGTGATGCGAGGCGATGAAAGGCAGACAAGACTGGGCAAACGAGGATGGAAGCGTTGAACCAACCCACACCGAACACTCGCAGATTATCGCAAAAACTGACTCGCATTGGTTTCCACTCGGTGTTCGTTGGTGCGTTTGCAATGCTTGGCGGAGCTTTGCGTGGATTTAATTTGCTGCTGGTGCTCGCCGCACTAATGGTTGGCGCGTTGATCATGCAGTGGCGATGGTCGCGGAGAAGTTTGGAGAGGATCACTACGAGGCGAACGCTGCCAAGTGAATTCATCGCTGGCAGGAGGACTTCGATCAAGTACCAAATTCAAAATCTCAGCGGCTGGATACCTGCTTGGATGTTGAGGATTGAAGATTCAATCCAATCGGACGATGCATCTGTAAGTGAAACGATTTCGACAGGCGTCCCTTTGGTCGAACCCCGATCCATCCGCATCAGTTCGCCAGACATTCGAGTTAGCAAACGCGGCCGGTATCGCTTAACTGGTATACGTGTGATGACTGGGTTTCCCTTCTCCCTCTCCACATCAATACTCAACGACGCCCAACCCGAAGAAATCATTGTCTACCCCGAGCTTTATCCACTCAAACGAAATTGGCGTAGGCAGTTAACGCACCTGGGTGCTGGAAATTCCATGCACCGGCGACGTCAGGGACCGGCCGAAGGCGAATTCTACGGACTCCGGGGGTGGAAAAATGGCGACAGCCTCAGGTGGATTCATTGGAGAACCTCGGCCCGTATCGGTGAACTCGCTGTACGACAATTTGAGCATCAACGACGTTTAGATGTTTGCATCGTGCTGGATGCATGGATTGAGGCTAACGAAAATACTAGTGATGATTCAAATCATGTCGAAGCCGCTGTCAGTCTCGCCGCAACGCTCACAAACGAAATCGCCACCGGTTCGAATGATCAGGTCGCATTTGTGTGTATCGCAGCGACGTCGGAACTCATTCGCGGAAGTGGAGGCGGTGACCACATCGCTCGACGGATGCTTGAATCACTAGCCGACGCCAAGGCCAGCTCGACTCCGGATTGGGAGTCGGCACTACGACAGTGTGAAGGTCAGGGAGTGCGTGCAAAACAAATGTTGGTGATCAGTTCTCGAACACACTCAGACTTTAAAGAAGCACACACGGCCGAAGCAAAGAAACTCGAGGATTGGTCACGCCGCGGTACTTTGCATTGGCTTGATGTCCGGACGGAACTGAGTCGTTGGGTACAGGCCCCAGCAAAGTCCATCGCGACGGGAAGTTCATCTACCAATGTTGAGGTGAGCTATGCCGAGTGACGAAACCAATACTTCTCCAAATAACTTGCTCTCGCAGGCACGCCACTCGATCAATCTGAGATTGAAACTGCTGTTTGCAGCGATTAGCGGCATGGGCGGCCTGGTGCTGGCATCAGGCACCGAGGGGTCTGCGTTATCAATCTTTGCAGTGTTCTTTGCGATCTTTGGTTTCGTGTTTGTCGACTGGCTCGAATTCTTTGCTCTACCAGCGGTCGCAGCTTATGCCGCAATGGGTGTCGCGGCCATGTTTTGCGTCGGTGATTTTCTCGAACTCAACGCCCCCGGTCAGCATCAGATTGGAGTGGTGGCACAGTTACTGGTGTTTGTCCAATCAATCTTAATGCTCCAGCGAAAGTCACGCCGCATCTTTGAGCAACTTGGAGTCTTCTGCCTTCTCGAACTTATTGTTGCCGCAGTCTTTAACGACGCCTTACTTTTTGGTGTCTTACTTTTACCGATCGCGTTAATTGGATCCATCGCTCTTTCGATCATCGCTGCAAAGTGGGTCACCGAAGGAACAACGGAGACGACAGCACACGGTACCCAACGACCTTTGCTCCCTCGCAACACCGTGCTGGTGGATTCAACGGAAAGTTGGAATTCGGTACTCACCGCAGCACCGCGTCTTTCGCGAGCGATTTTGATGATGTTGGCGCCGGCGGTACTTCTCATCTCACTCATCTTTTTCTACGCCTTACCTCGCACCACGGATGCCGCCCGCGTCCAGTCTCGCGGTAAAGCAATGGTGGGATTCTCGGATGAACTCCGCTTGGGTCAGATTGGCCAAATGATGCAGAGCACTCAACCGGCTCTCCGAGTCCATCTTCGAGAACGGGAAACGGGAGAGGCTTATCAAGTTGTCGGGGGCCTTTATCTCCGTGGCAAGGTGATGGAGCGTTATGAGGAATTCAATCAGTTAACCGGCACCGGCGCGTCATGGAAATCACTTCCGGCGGGCTACCTTTCCGAACCAGAGCGGTTACCTGATGAATACGTTTCCGAGGATCGTTCCGATATCGCCTACTACGACTCGGTTGACGTCAAAGTGGTTTGTGAGTCAATGAGAAGCGACGCACTCTTCGCGATCGCACCCTACTACGGAACAGAAGCACTTTCCAAAGTGATGCACTTTGCTGAACTTTGGACAATTGGCCGTGAAGGCCAATCCGATTGGATTTATCCACGCATTGAATATCGTTTCGGCACCAACGCGTTTCGTGCCGGAATTCAGAGTGAGCTTTTAAGTGTTCAACAGCGAGGTGATCCGTTCTACCGTGGCATGAGTGTTGCCGGAACTCGAGCCGGTATTAATGTCGCAGATGACCAACGGCGATCACAGGAATACATTGAGCAATTGCTGGTCTTCTCTGAACGCACAATGCCGACCATTGAGCAACTCGCCAGCGACTTCACTAACGACACAGACGGTTACCGCCGTTCTGACTACGCGATCGCCAAAGCGATGGAACGGCATTTTTCTGAGCAGGGAAAGTATCAGTACACGCTCAATCTTGATGCCGAACCTGTTCCCGGCTTGGACCCAATTGAGCAGTTTATTCGGATCGATCAACGTGGGCATTGCCAGTACTTTGCATCGGCACTTGCCATGATGCTTCGCAGTCAAGGGATTCCGGCAAGGGTGGTCGCCGGATACCACACAGATGAATACAACGATCTCGCTAGGCATTTTGTCGCTCGGCAATTACATGCTCACGCCTGGGTTGAGGCGTTGATTGAAGTGAAGCCGGGAGATGGCACACCAACTGCCTTTGGGCAACCCAAGGCGAACCGCTACTGGCTTCGACTCGACCCAACGCCACCGGCGGGTCGAGTCCGAGAGTCTAGCCAAGTGGGTCAAGTCCTGGACCTGGCTCAAACCGTTTGGGACGACTATGTCATCGAGATGGATGGTGAGCAGCAGCAGTCGAGACTTCTCAGTGGCGGATCGAACTCAATGAACCAGTCCTATCGTCAATTCATTGATCGACTCGGTCTACTTGTTAGTCGAATCCGCGCCGGAGAACTCGGTGGTGGTGCATTCGCCAGCCGCGACTGGTTTTCGTGGCAGGCGGCACTCATCGCTTTCGTTGGAATCCTCATGTTTGCTGGGCTACTAAGGATTCGAATTATCAAGCATCAAAGTAGCAACAAGAAAACAATTGCGGGGGTAAGCAACACTCCGAGCCTCCAATTCTACGCTGAAGCATTGAAGATACTTGAGCAGTTGAGCATCCAACCACGCCCGGGACAGACACCGAAAGAATTCAGCGACGTCGCCGGAGAGAAACTGACCGGCCTCGATTCCGCCTCAGCGATGAATGCCCTTCATTTCCTGACCGATCGATTCTACGCTGCTCGCTTTGGAGGCCAACTTGTCCAAGATGGTCTTGCCACAAGCCCCCAGATTGTCGATTCTTCCCATCAAAGCGAAAATCTTCAGTCGGAGATGAGCACGCCCAACGACCCGCCCTTCGAACATCGTATCAACCTCGCGCTGTCCGAACTGAAAAAGGGAGTGGCTGCGGTCGTGCAGCTTGATGAACAAAGGAACCGTGCGAGATGATAGTCACGATTGATGGGCCAGCTGGTGCAGGCAAAAGTAGCATCGCGAGAACAGCTGCTCAGCGTCTTGGATTTGAATTCTTAGACACAGGAGCACTCTATCGGGCGATGACCTTAGCGGTCATACGCGCTCAGGTTGACTTTGATAACACGCAAGAAATCGTGAAGTTCTCCGAATCCGTAGAGATCCAATGGGATGGTGATCGCGCCCTACTCGATGGTGAAGACGTTAGCGAACAGATCCGCACCCCGCCGGTCACTGACGCAATCCGCTTTTTAGCGGACCTACCCGAAATACGAATAAGGCTGTCGGAAATACAGCGTGGTATTGCGATCGGCCGTAACATGGTCACAGAAGGCCGAGACCAAGG
>JBMHCO010000087.1:0-63867 GCA_049889895.1 Rubripirellula sp. | reverse complement strand
GCTGCCTCAGTTAAGGCTTCTGCGAGTGGAAGTGAGGTTAATGAGTTGAGCAGGTCGGGTAAGGAATTAGCTGATTCAATCATCGTTTTGGCATTTGCAGTGCTGTTGCATGGAGCAAGATTTTCTTTGTCGAACGGCCGTATAATTGTGTCGTGTTAACTGCATCCAAGTCAAACGCAACTAGTTCCTCTGCAGTTCGCTTGCGATTAATCGCGTTTTTCCCGAGTGTTCTTTTTGTTTTTCTGCGGACCTAGGTGTTCTCTTTGGGGCTGAGGCTTTTTCGTGTTTTGAAACGGTGGTCGGTCACTTTAGCTTCGATGGAGATTTCTGCTCGAAATCTTTTTCGTCCTGCGTATGGGCGGCACGGGATCGATGCAACACCGCTATGATGGGGCTTTACATGATTTGAGTACCGACGTTTGCCTATTGCAGGGAATCAGATGAACCGTTTTCTTAGTTGTCTCGTTTTTGGAGCTGTGTCGTTGATTCAGCTGGTAGTTCACGGAGCCGAAGGTCATGAATACTATGAGGTCAGGAGCTATTTGCTCGGAGAAAAAGGTGACGCGGAAGCGATTGATCAATACCTTGAAAACGCGTTGCTGCCCGCCTTGAAACGAATGGGTATTGGACCGGTTGGAGTTTTCGGAAATGCTCCTGCAGATGAAACCGGTAGCGCAAGGGTCGTCGTTGTTATTCCTTATCCCGATGCGGAACAAATCAAAGTTGTCAAGCAAAAGCTTCAAGATGATCAAGCCTACAACGCTGCGGCCAAGTCGTATCTAGATCGAGGTCCGAGAGACTCACCTTTTCAACGCATTGAGAGTGAGTTGCTCATTTCGATGGACTGCATGCCCGCTCTAGAAGTGAAGGGAAAGAGCCTGCAGAATCAAGATCGAGTCTACGAGTTGCGTATTTACGAGAGCGCTAATGAACGACTTGGTGATTTAAAAGTAGAAATGTTCAATGCTGGTGAGGTGCCAATCTTTCTCGATAGTGGTATTCAGCCGATCTTCATCGGACAAGCTGTTATCGGCCCTTTTACTCCGAGCTTAACCTACCTTACGGTTTATCCGAACGAGGAAGCTCGCGGCAAAGCTTGGCAAGATTTTCGGACGCATCCAGATTGGCAGGTGCTCAAGGAAGTCGAAAAGTATAAGGGCACTGTAAGTAAAATTTACAAATATGTGCTGAGTCCCAAGTCTTACTCACAGATGTAATCGTCTTGGATTTCAGATAGCTAGAAAGAAAAAAGGGCAGCCAGCACGGCTGCCTTTTTTGGTGGAATGGTGGGGCCTGCAGTGCGTTCCTTTTTCCTCCGCTGCATTTGGGCGAGCGGAAGTGTATTGAAGTGTGTAAGAGAAGGGTTGCAGATTTTGATGATTGAGTAGCATCATTCGGGGAGTAGGCTGTTGCGGGAATTTTTGTGGGTGGATCGCAGGTTGCTGTATCTGGTTCATATCCACCATCCGGTCTGCTTGAACGGTTAGGCGTTAATTGGCTGGATTGGCGTGCCTTCGTGGTTGGGTATCTGGGCGATACCGTTGGAAAGGGGTACCATTCACGCTATGACACCGATGATGAGACAATACCATGAGGCGAAATCAGCTTGCGGCGACGCATTGCTGTTTTTTCGCATGGGCGATTTCTATGAGCTCTTTTTTGACGACGCCAAAATTGGCGCCAAGGTTCTCGGTCTCACCCTGACTAGCCGTGATAAAGATAGTGATAACCCCACTGCCATGGCTGGTTTTCCGCATCACCAGCTTGATGCTTATCTGCAGAAGTTGATTCGTGCTGGACACCGGGCTGCTGTTTGCGAGCAAGTTGAGGATCCAAAACTTGCCAAGGGGTTGGTGAAGCGAGAAATCACTCGGGTGGTCAGTGCTGGAACGCTGACGGATGACGGTTTGCTCGATCCTCGTGAATCCAATTACCTTGCTGCGGTCTGCTTTTCGCGATCTAAGAATCGGCAGGAAGCAGATTCGCTAGTTGGAATTGCTTGGGCGGAATTGTCGAGCGGTCGTTTCGAGGCGGGTGTTTTTCCGGCATCGCGAGTTGAAGATGAATTGGCTCGGATTGGGCCCGCTGAGGTTTTGTTTCGAGAAGATGACGCCGGGTTTTCGCCTGAAAGCACCGCTCCATGGTCTTGGACATCAAGACCTGCTTGGTCTTTCGCTGAAGATGCAGCTGTCGAAGTATTGCAAAAGCAGTTCTCGGTACATAATCTCGAAGGGTTTGGATTCGAAGCAGGAGATTCAGTAGCGATTCGCGCCGCAGGTGCCACGCTTGCTTATCTGCAAGATACTCAGCGAAGTGGTTTGGATCACTTTCGAACGATCTCAGCCCACCATCGAAGTGGGTTTTTGCAGATTGATGCAGCGACTCGTCGAAGTTTGGAAGTTAGTCGTACTTTGCGAAGCGGTTCACGCGAAGGATCTTTGTTGGGGGTGATGGATAAGACTTGCACCTCGATGGGATCGAGGCTGCTATCTGACTGGATTGCCGCGCCGCTGATTGATCATGACGCGATTACATTACGTCATGATGCGGTAGGTAGTTTTGTCGCTGATGTCGTTTTGCGAACCGATTTGCGAGACACCTTAAAAAAGACTTACGATCTAACTCGTCTGCTAGCCCGTATTGCTACCGGTCGCACTGGTCCGCGGGATTTACTGCAGGTCACTTCAACGCTTCAAAGTTTGCCCGCGCTCAAAGACAAGCTCGATCTCAACGAGGCAACTCGCTTACAGGCGATCCATCATCAATTGCATCTCTGTCCTGATTTGCGAGAAATGTTGGAGATGGCGTTGGCCGATGAATGCCCCGTTTTCGCATCGGATGGCAATTTTATTCGCGTTGGTTATGACGCTGATTTGGATCGTTTGCGGGAGCTTGCAAAAGGCGGCAAAGAATGGATTGCTTCCTATCAGAAGCAACAGATGGATGAGACAGGCATTCAGAATTTGAAAGTCGGTTACAACAAGGTCTTCGGTTATTACCTTGAGGTTACCAATGCACATCGCGATAAGGTTCCTGCGCACTTCATCCGTAAGCAAACGCTTAAAAACTGTGAGCGTTTCATTACACCCGAATTGAAGGAATACGAAGAAACGGTTCTCGCAGCTGACGAAAAAGCGATGGCCCGTGAGCAGTTGATCTTTCAGCAGCTGCGAGATGCGACGCATCAGCATCTTTCGATTCTGCAAGAGGTCGCTGCGGGGATCGCCGAGTTGGATGTCTACACATCATTGGCCGAATTGGCGGCGCAGCGTCGTTGGGTTCGGCCGCTTCTGAGCGAAGATTCGGTTTTAAAGATAGAGGGAGGTAGGCATCCTGTTTTGGATGTCACGCTGCCTCAAGGTGAATTCGTTCCCAATGATTGTGTGCAATCACCCGAATCTGGAATGATTCTTTTGATCACCGGTCCGAATATGGCTGGGAAAAGTACTTACATTCGGCAAGTTGCATTGATCACCCTGCTCGCTCAGGCGGGATCGTTTGTTCCCGCAGAGTCCGCTGAGATAGGTATCGCTGATCGAATTTTTGCGAGGGTCGGGGCAAGTGATGAGCTTAGTCGTGGTCAGAGTACCTTCATGGTGGAAATGGTTGAAACTGCTCGGATTCTCAATACGGCAACTTCTCGTAGTTTGGTGATTCTTGACGAGATTGGCCGAGGGACCAGTACTTACGACGGGCTCTCGCTCGCTTGGGCGATTACCGAGCATTTGCATGAACAGATCGGCGCGAGGACTCTTTTTGCAACGCACTACCATGAGTTGACCCAGTTGGAGGAATCATTGCCACGAGTTGCAAACTGGAATGTCGCGGTGCGAGAGTGGAATGATGAGGTCGTGTTCTTGCATCGCATCGTTCGTGGCGGTGCCGATAAGAGCTACGGAATTCATGTCGCTCGTTTGGCGGGAATTCCTCGAGAAGTTAATGAGCGAGCGAAGGATGTCTTGGCGCAACTCGAAGCCGACCATCGTGATGCACTCGATCGACCAACGATCAAATCACCGAGTGCTAACGAAGAACATAATGGTCAGTATCAACTAACCCTATTCGGTTTTGCTGATCATCCTTTGCTTGAGCAAATTCAGAAGCTTGAGGTCGATGCAATGACCCCGCTTGAAGCGATGCAATTTCTGCAACAAGCAAAGGATGATTTGAAGAGCAAAGCGACTTCCTAGGAGTAGTCGCCGATTGCCAACAAACTTGAATTGCGTGCCTCTAGTTACGCAGTTAAGAGCTGAGTATTTCTGGAGCGAGAATCGCAAAGTAGGCGATTCAACGTTCGTGGCTTACCAGACAAAGGAACCGTTTACCAGTTCTCGGTATTCCTCAGTCAGCAGTTTACTAAGTTTGCGTTTAAGATCTGGACGATCTTCGGCCAAGTTTTTCTGTTCAGTGATGTCAGAATCCAGGTCGTAGATTTCGATGTCTGTGAGTTCCGCATCGCGAATCAGCGGAAGTGATTCTTCGGTGATGTTGGTCAGCTTCTTTACGGATCCCCCGTCAAGTCTTGCAAGCACTTTCCATTGGTGATGCCGCATCGCCACTCTCGCTTCGTTGATCGCATTGTAGTATGCCCATAGCAGTGGCCGCTTCCGATCAACCATATCGCCTCGCAGTAGCGGGCGGATATTGGTTCCATCAAGTGTTGGCTCCGACGGATTCTTTGTGCTTGCTAGTTCACAAAATGTGGGTAGGAGATCTAGAGACGAGATTGGGGTAGAGTTCGTTGATCCGATCAGCTGTTTTGGAAGTTGGTTTTTCCAATTCAGGATTCCAGCGACACGAAAACCGGCTTCGGTTGTGTGTAATTTCATTCCTCGTAAAGGTCCCGATTGTCCGTAGGATCGATTTGCCGATCGGTAGCGATTAAGGGTCTCGGGGCCATTGTCCGAAGTAAAAAAAATAAGTGTGTTCTGGTCAAGTTTCAGCTTTTCCAGTGCCGCGGTAATGCGACCCACAGCACGGTCCATGTTTTCTACATTCGCAAAGTATTGTGCTTCGTCTTCCGTCGTCGATTTAGGCCGATATGACTCGACCATGGCGTTGGGTGAAGCAACTGGTTCGTGAGGCTCATGAAATGCGACGAATAGAAAGAATGGTGAGCTTTGATCCAGATTCTCAAGCCACTCAATTGCTTCGCTGGCGACAATTTGACAACTGAACCCTCTCATCGGTCCAGCGGGTTTTCCATTACGCACGAAGTTGTCTGGGTCTGCATGTGATGGCGCCGCGTTGTTTTGAGTTGCAAACCAGTGGTCGAATCCAAAATCACCGGGTTGAGGCTGCGAGGGATGATTGAACGCTGAATTGCAATGCCACTTACCGACCTGACAAGTCGAATAGCCTGCTTGTCGAAGGTGGTGGGCGATGGTCTTTTCGTGGCGTTGCATGTGAACCAAGTGCCGTTTGTTGGCAACCGGTTTCCCAGCACTAGGGATCCAGTCATAAACTCCGGCACGGTTCGGGCTGCGCCCGGTCAATAGGCCAACTCGAGATGGCGAACAGACGGGAGCTGCCGAGTAGCAGTCGGTGAATCGGATGCCGCTTTCGGCAAGACGATTGAGATGGGGTGTTTTGATGATCGGATGCCCGTAGCACTCGAGGTCCCCATAGCCAAGGTCATCGCAAAGTATCACGACCATGTTGGGGCGTTCCGACCCGGTCGTTATGGACGTAATGAAAACGGTGGGGATGAGGATGCAGAAGATTCGAAAAGCTGAAACGAAATGAGTCATGGGTTTGCTGTGAAGTGGAATTGAAGCTGTCAAGAGTTAGAGACGGTTTAGGTATGAAACTAGATCGCATACCTCTTGGTCGGCTAGTCCATCTAGGAGTCCCTCTGGCATGGTTGAGACATTTGAGTTTTTGCTTTGACTGATCTGATGGCGTTCAACTCGAATGGTCTTTCCATCTTGCGTGATCAGGGTGATGCCGTCGGTACTTTCATAAACAGGAATTCCTTCGATTCGTTCTTCGTCGTGCGTCATGATGATTCGCGGTCGATAACGATCTGGAATCATGTGGCTTGGGTCATAGATGGCTCTGAGTAGGTCAAATGATGTAAAACGTTTGCCCACACCTTCTAGCCTTGGCCCCATGGCTCGGCTGCCTGCATGGCATTTCTTGCACTGCTTCATTTCATAGATCTTGGATCCCGCATTAGCGTCAGGGCTTAGTTGTAAGATGTTTTCTGCGCGATCTTCCCAGGCTTTTGTTGACGGTGACTGATTGGGTCGTGGTGGTAAAACGAGATCAAGTTTCTCAATCGCAGATCGAACAACTTGACGGATTTCTGAATTGCTGGACCATGCTTCTGATAATAACTCTTCGGCATCGGAAACCCTCGCGTGGCTAGCCAATGCGATTAAACCTGCTTCTCTTGTCTCTGGTTGATCGAGCCACTGCCTGATGATGGGTCGTGGGACCGCATCGCTTCCTCTCGAGATGAAGGCAGCGATCTCCGGGTTGTTTCGAAGTGCATTTGAAGAGAGCAGTCGCTGCCGTGCGCGTTCAAGGTTTTCTGGATCCATTCTATCCATCCAGACGAGGTCAGCAGGATGTCCAAATTGTTCCGCAGCAACGATACGGCTCGGCAGAAGAGAGTCGCGATATTGGAGTGCATCGAATAGTTCCGCTAGACGCAGCGGCCAGTGGCGATCCGTCTGAAAGCCACCCATGTAAATTCCCCGAACCAGTTCAATCATCTCGGTGGCTATCTGATCTGTCTGGTCATCATTGCGTTTCGTTGGGATCCTCGCGATTGCAATCAGTAGATGCGTTTTCCTTATCGGATCGGTCGCGTTTTGCATCTCTTTTACGAGGCAAGCGAGTGTTTCAGGATGATCGGGTTCGAGCACCGCGATTGCTCGTACGATGTCATCGTAAAGATCAGGGTTGTTCCGGTATGACTTGACTGATTGTGTGAGAATCTTTGTGGCTCGCTCAATGAGTGATGCATCGAGCTGCGGTCGTATCGAGCAGCGGTAGCCATCAAATACCGCTGCTGCCTGAGTTTTGCCCCGAGGGTCCTTCGGGTCACCTGCACCCAATCCGCCAACGCTCTCAATGAGTAGGGCGATTGCTTCGATCCAATCTTGCTCGCTGCTTTCATCCGCTTCCAAGGTGTTGATCGCTAATTCGGCAAGGTCGTTTTTAACTTGTCGGTCGGTTTGTTCGCGAAGGTTGGTGATGTGGTCTTTGAGCGTTGCTGGTGACGTTAAGCTGATCGTTGATTTCGTTTCTGGTAGTGGAACCTTTTGAGCAGGTTTTGATGTGCTGGGCTCCAAAGCGGTTTCTCCTTGTGATGAATCAATGAGGTAAATGCCACCACTGGTTCCTCTTCCGCCTACACTGATAATCAATCTTCCATCGCTGAGAGATTCTATATCGGTGACGGCAAACCCCGAGTAGTTGTTCGGTTGAGCCACGATCTCTGTTTTCCCTTGATCGGTCACAAAGATGATTCGTCCAAAAGTCCAGTCGAGCACAAAGGTGCCGGTATGGAAACGTTCTGGAAGACTTGACTTTGATGCACGTTTGACACCGGTCGGTGATCCACGCCCGAGTTCTGCAAGAACCCTTGGCATATTGGGGTCATGATTGGCACGTTTCCAGCTACGGGTTACCCATCCAGCATCGTCGCCCCGCTCCATGTGAAAGACGCGGGTTGGGCGGTACCAAGGCAGCGATACGTCACGCTCTCCATCACTGTCGTAGGTGATAAATCCACCTTGTTCGTTGAAGTCGAAGTCGTAGGCGTTTCGCAAGCCGTGAGCAACCACTTCCCGTTCTTGCCAGTCATCTGAAAAACGCCAGATCATTCCTGCGCGGGGATTCGGGATCACCGGTCTCGTGGTGTTTTGCAGTTTGATCATTGAGTCGCAGTCGTTTCCAACAATTAGATACCAGTTGTTGTCGGAGCCTCTGCGTATCGCGTGTGCTTGGTGTTCACCACCTGTCGGCAGTGTGACATGTTTCCTTCGAGGTGAATTTTGGTCGGTATTGTCCGGCCCAAGTTGGAATCCCCAAATGCCTCCGTCTGCAACGTAGTGGATCTGACCATTTTGCACGTGGAGGCCTTGGGCAGCTTGGCCAATAGATCGACTCACCACGGTGACTGAATCCAATGAGTTGCCCGTGGGGTTCAAGGTGAGCATGCGGAGATAGTTAGGGCCGGCAGCAAAGATATTGTCATGCTCGTCGACCGTGATGCAGGTGCAATCGGGAACCTCTGTGTCGGTGGCGATTTTGTGGATTGATAAGCCTTTGGCAAGATCGAACTGCCCGCTTACCTCATTAGCCTGCGTAGCTGCCTCATTAAACTGAGCAGAAATATGAGATCGAAAGATCAGCGTTATGAAAATTAACGGGAGAGCGAATCTGAAAGTTTGTCGTTGCATCTGTATTTATTCGCAGGTTGACTGAGACAGCCCGAGTCCCTTCGGATTGTTGCGTGAGGTGAATTCTGAACGTCGTCGGATGCACCATGATTGATCATACCAAGTCATGGGGTGCATGACGTTCCAGTTTTTTACAATGTCGTGCTGCTCGTTTCAGTTTGCGTGGCTTCGGGGAAATTTCGTTTGCTGTGTTTTTTTGTGTTCAAGAATTGTGAGTGAACAGTGGATCGTTTTGCAAAGAAGAGAAAAGCCACTGTGTTATTGGTTGGTTGGCTTTTGTTGATGAGTCTCGGCTATGCTGCGGATGATGAATCGCATCCTACATGGCATAGGCACGTGATCGATCATTCGTCTCGCGGTGCGGATGGTACTCGGCTTGCTGATGTCAATGGTGATGGGTTGTTGGACATAGCGACCGGATGGGAGCAAGGAGGCGTCACTAGGGTCTGCTTTCATCCGGGATACCAGCGAGTACACCATCCTTGGCCGGCAGTGACCGTTGGCGATGCATTGGATGTCGAAGATGCCATGTTTGTGGATTTGGACGCTGATGGTGCAATGGATGTCGTGAGTTGCTGTGAGGGAAGAGAGCAGGCTTTAGTGGTTCACTGGGGATGTGAGGGCCGGTGGCTTGATTCCGATTCCTGGGTCACCATGAAGGTGAAACCTTCGATTGGCATGTTTCGTTGGATGTTTGCAGTTCCAATGGACGTTAACGGAGATGGGCAAGTTGATGTGGTTGCGGGTGGTAAGGGGCAAGACTCACATCTCGGTTGGTGGGAGGTGCCTAAAAGATCAAGAGATGTTTCCCTGTGGCGCTGGCATCCACTTCGTCAGGTGAATTGGCTCATGTCTCTCGATGTAGTCGACATGAATCATGACGGACGTAAAGATCTGTTGTTTACGGATCGGAAAGGGCCCCTAAGCGGCGTGAGTTGGCTTGAACACCCCGGGGGAGATCAGGCTAGTACGCAGTCGGCTTGGAACGAGCATCCAATCGGTGGCCAGAATCGCGAGGTGATGTTTTTGAGTCGAGGAGATGTAAGTGGTGATACCGTTGACGAGATTGTCGTAGCAGTTCGACCCCTTTCGATTTTAATCCTGCAGCGACAGGGCGAGGCAGAGTTAGGTGTGCTTGCCAATGACAAATCTCAACGTTGGATTGAGCGAGAACTGGCGATACCACAGGCATACGGAACAGCGAAAGCGACCGCCGTCGCCGATTTCAACCTTGATGGTAAACCCGAGATTGCTTTTTCGACTGAAAAAGCGACGAATCCAAAGATGGCAATTGGCCTGTTCACCTCTCCTCTTGAGGGTGCCCAATATTCGACCGTGCAATCAATTAGTGGCTGCGACGGAGTGAAGCATGATCTGCTTGTCCCCATTGATTTGGATGGTGATGGGGATCTGGACCTTTTAACTTGCGAGGAAGTCAAAAACTTGGGTGTGATTTGGTATGAAAATCCTCATATTGATCCCAATCACTAGGCGTTCCAGAGCCATGCTCTGGGGAGATTGAACCCTGTTGTCACCTGTTGCAGAGTAGCTCCAACAATTAAAGTGACGAGACATCCGCAGGTTCTCTGAGGGTGCACGTTTTATTACGCAGGCAAGTGATCGATTTGATGAGCAACCTTTTTGATTTAAGTGACGACGTGGCGGTCGTTATTGGCGGGACGGGCGAACTCGGTGGGATGATGGCGGAGTCGCTTGGTGAAGCGGGGGCTAAAGTCGCCGTTCTCGGTCGTAATGCGGAACGCGGGGGAGTTCGGGTTTCGAAGATTGAAGCCGCTGGAGGGACGGCAAAGTTCTTTGCCGCGGACGGATTGAACGCTGATTCATTGAACGAAGCGAGGGAAGCGATTAACGCGTGGGCGGGATCTCCAGCCTCCGTGCTCGTCAACGCCGCAGGTGGTAACCGACCTGACGCAACGATCCCTCCCGGCGGCGAGATCTGCAAGTTGCCGCTGGATGCATGGCGTGAGGTGTTTGACTTGAATTTAGTCGGTGGAGCCCTTCTTCCATCTCAGGTTTTCGGGCCTGACATGCTCGCGGCTGGAGTAGGTAGCGTCATTAACATTGCATCCATGTCGGGTATGATTCCGCTATCAAGAGTCGTTGCATATTCGGCCGCTAAAGCTGCGGTGATTAATTTTACGCTCTGGCTCGCGCGGGAGTGGGCGACTACAGGAGTCCGAGTAAACGCAATCAGTCCTGGTTTCTTTCCCGCGGAGCAGAATCGTAAGCTGTTGTTCAACGATGATGGAAGCTACACCGAGCGAGGTGGTCAAATCATCGGACATACACCAATGGCAAGATTCGGGAAGCCGGAAGAATTAGCGGGTGCTGCCATCTGGCTTGCAAGTCGTCGCGCGTCATCCTTCGTTACCGGTCAAAATATCGCGGTGGATGGCGGTTTTGCATCGGTGACAATCTGAGATGATTGGTAGACCGTAAGACGCATTCCCTCAAAACAAAACTTGAATTCACTACAGGAACATTCACATGATTGAATTACGCGAAGACGCAAAGTATTCCTTGGTCATCCCTACCAGCATGGGCACACGCTTGACGCCGGTTGACCATCAGCCATTCCATTGCAGCGACACCTTCAAAATGCAGGCGACCAGTGCCGAGTCCAATGTCGGCAGTGTTTCGTCTTTTCTCGGTTTACCGGTCAAAATTTTGACGGCATTTGTAAAGGACAGTCCCGTTGCCCGCTTGATTAAGGACGACCTAGCTCGCCGCCATATGGACTATGAAGGTCCAGAATTTGAACAGGATACGCCTTGGGGTGTGCGTCACCAAATCAATATGGCGGACAGTGGCTGGGGAACGAGAGGGCCACGCGTGCAGAATGACCGAGCGGGCGAAGTCGGTCGCTTGTTGAATGTGAAGTATTTTGATCTCGATCGCATCTTCGCCCAAGACGGCGCAAAAATTGTCCACATGTCAGGGCTAATTGCAGCTCTTTCCGAGGATGCGAGTGAGTTCTGCTTGGAGATTGCCCGGGCCGCCAAGAAGCACGGTGCACGGATCTCTTTCGATCTCAATCATCGAGCATCTTTTTGGCGAGGCCGTGAGGGAGAACTTTCTGCCGCCTTCAAAGAAATCGCGAGCCTGTCTGACATCCTGATCGGAAACGAGGAAGATTTTCAGCTGTGTCTTGATATCGAGGGTCCCGAAGCGGGCGGTGAAGACATCGGCGCGAAGATCGATGGATTCAAGGAGATGATTCAGCGAGTCAAGCAGCAGTATTCGAACGCGAGTCTCTTTGCGACGACGCTTCGAGAGGTGGAGAGTGCCAACAGTCACATGTGGGGAGCAATTGTTTCAAGTGGAGATGACTGGCATGTTGTCAAACCAAGAGAGATTGGCGTTCTGGATCGCATCGGGGGGGGTGATGGCTTTGTCGGTGGATTGCTGTACGGTGTTTTGAAGCAATGGGATGCTGAAAAGAGTACCCAGTTCGGATGGGCAACCGGAGCTTTGGCCGCGACCATGTACACCGATTATGGTCAGCCAGCCGATGAAGATCAGGTGTGGAGTATTTGGAAGGGAAATGCTCGAGTTCAGCGTTAACTGAAACTCACATTGAAGACGCCCTGATGGCATTTTTACCGCTACCCTGTCTCGACGGGCGTAGCGGTTTTTTTGTGGCCCGGCGGAGCCTTTGCAGGCATCGGTCTAGGGATTCTCTTTTTGGGTCGCAAGTTGATGTGCGGTAAGGGTTTGCGGCCGCTCCGCTGAGTTGTTGGGTCGTTGTGGTTTAAGGGTTTATCGGATACAATTTTGGAGTCTTGAAGAGCGACATTTCTTGCCGCCTTCGCACTCCTTTAACTTAGGACTTTTCCATTGGCTGACGACGACGGCACTAACCAAGATGGAACTCCAGAGGACGCTTCAAACCCTTCGGTAGGTGACGGCTCTGGTACTGGGCCTGGCGCGCTTCGCATGCTTGATATGCCAATCGAGGATGAGTTGCGTGACAGCTATCTGACCTACGCGATGAGCGTCATCGTGAGCCGGGCATTGCCTGATGTACGCGACGGGTTGAAGCCCAGTCAGCGGCGGATTCTGGTTGCGATGAACGACCTGAATTTGGGGCCGGGTAGCAAGCGAGTGAAGTGCGCAAAAATTTCCGGTGACACTTCTGGTAACTATCACCCGCACGGTGAAAGTGTCATTTACCCGACACTGGTTCGTATGGCCCAGGAATGGAACATGCGACGGATGTTGATCGATAAGCAAGGGAACTTTGGAAGTATTGCAGGGCTGCCTCCGGCGGCGATGCGATACACCGAAGCGAGGTTGAGTGCCGTTGCGGCATCGATGCTTGACGATATCAAGCTTGATACCGTTGATTACATCCCCACTTACGATGAAGCGAGAACGGAACCGACCGTCTTACCCAGTAAGTTTCCCAATTTGCTGGTCAATGGATCAGGAGGTATCGCGGTCGGCATGGCCACCAGCATTCCTCCGCACAATCCGAGTGAGATCTGCGACGCGGTGATTGCGTTGATTGATCGTCCGGAGATGACGAACGAAGAGCTTTTCTCGATCGTGCCTGGTCCTGACTTTCCCACGGGAGGTATTATCTGCGGGAGGTCTGGGATTTGGCGAGGCTATCGAACTGGGCGGAGCACCTTGGTGCTGAGAGCTCGGTGCGCGGTCGAGGAAATGAAGGGGAATCGATCACGGATCATTGTCTCAGAGATTCCTTATCAGCAGACTCGAGACGGCGTGGTCAAGAAGATTGCTGAGCTTGTCAACGGTGACAAAATCAAGGGGATCTCGGGGATTCGTGATGAATCTGACTTGAAAGAGCCCGTTCGTCTGGTCATCGAAATCAAGCGTGATGCTGATCCGGATGTTGTTCTCAATCAGCTCTACCAATTTTCGCCGCTGCAAACCACTTTTTCCATCATCTTCTTGGCTTTGGTGGATGGTAAGCCCCGCGAGCTAACACTCAAGGAAATGTTGACGGAGTTCATTCGGCACCGAGTGAATGTGATTCGCCGGCGAACTCAGTTCTTGCTCGCGCGAGCGAGACGCCGGAAGCATACCGTCGAGGGGCTGCTACTTGCCCTGGCGGATATCGATGAGATCATTCGAACGATTCGTGAAAGCCGAACGCAAGCCGAGGCAAAGCAACGTTTGATGGGGATTGAGTGCCCCGCTGCGATGATGCAAAAAGCACTGGGTGAGGAAGGTTTTCGCCAGTTCGTGCTCGAGAGGGGCGAGTCTTCGTCCTATTCATTGACCAGCGTGCAAACCGATGAGATTCTCCGGATGCGGCTTGGCCAGTTGGTGAATCTCGAACAGGAGAAACTCACCGATGAGCACGCTAGTTTGCTAGCTGAGATTGCCGACTACGTTGACATCCTCGCAAGCTCCGAACGAATCTACGGCATCATCAAAGATGATCTAGAAGAGATTAAACGGCGTTTTGGTGATGACCGTCGAACCGAAATCTCGCACGAAGAACTCGGGAACATCAATCTCGAGGATTTGATCACCGAAGAAACGATGGTGGTCTCCATTACCCACCAAGGCTACATCAAGCGTACCGCGTCAAGTCAGTACAACACGCAGCGACGAGGTGGCAAAGGTCTTAGGGGGGCGAAAACGGATGATGAGGATCCTATCAACCACCTGTTCGTGGCTAGCACTCACGCTTACCTACTGTTTTTGACAACGACTGGTAAAGTTCGTTGGCAGAAGGTCTACGACCTGCCTCAATTACCTCGAACAAGTAAGGGACGCGCAATCGTTAACCTTCTTAATCTTGAAGAGGGTGAGAAAGTTGCCGAGTGCCTAGCAGTTAGGGATTTTGATCAAGAAGGCTACTATGTCGTCATGGCGACGCGCAGTGGGCTTGTTAAGAAAACACCGCTTGAACAGTACAGCCGACCCAAGCGTGGTGGTATTATCGCCATCAAGCTTCGCGAGGGTGACGAACTTGTTGATGCGGCCGTTGTTGGACCTGGCGATGAAGTGATTTTGGTCACTTCAAAGGGGATGGCGATTCGGTTCCGCGAGTCTGACGCACGGCCCATGGGCCGGAATACATCAGGTGTGAAGGGGATCTCGCTCCTCGATGACGATCACGTTGTCGGAATGGTTGTTGCCGATCCGGATGCAAGTCTCTTAACCGTTTGTGAGAATGGTTACGGCAAGCGTACAGCCTTCGGACCCAACGCGGTTAGCGATGGGGATGATGCCACCGAAGAAGAAATCGGCTCGAGTGCACGCTACCGAACGCAGAACCGCGGCGGTAAGGGTCTTCGAGATATCCGCACCAGCGAGAGAAACGGAGAGGTGATTGGAATTGCTCGGGTCACCGACGAAGATGAAATCTTTATGATGACCGGGAAGGGTAAGATCCAGAGAATCAAAGCGGCGGACATCGGTGTGATTGGTCGAAACACGCAAGGTGTGCGAATCATGAATGTCGATCAAGGTGATCAGCTCGTTGCGGTGGTTCGCGTGCCGCCCGAGGAAGATGAGGCGGGCGATGCGGCAGAACCGGTAGCTTCTGATTTGACCTCAGAGCACCTCAGTGACGGCTCCACTTCACGTCCCGCAAATAGTGACGATGAGTCACCAGAAGCATCGGGCGATTCCGCAGTCGAATAAAGCTGAATTGTCTGGAAAGAAGCGATAAAAAAACGTCTGCTGCGATCGGTCGCGGCAGACGTTTTTTGTGTGAACAGCTTTGCTGGGCTTGCGTTTAGAGCTTTGGAATAGGTCTCTTTTCGACCTTGTTCAACATTCTCGCTTTGTCATCAGCCGGCGGCCTAGGATTGTTGTTGTTGTTGTTATTTCCAGGTCGTGCGGGAGCTGGAGGATCCAGATCGGTTTGCTCTTCCTTCCATTCCCAGCCGATGGAAACGTCCAATTCTTGCTTTGCCAATAGAGCCCACGGTGTTCCTGAGTGTTGGTTGACGACACCCTGGAGGAGATCGCGAGCTTTCTTTGCTTCGCTGACCCATTTACTACCAACGGAGATTTCATCGCTAGGCACAAGAACCCATGTGTTGCTGTTTTCGTCCTCGAAATTCATGCCTCGCTTTGCTTTGGCAAGCATCGCGTTGTAAGTTTCGGTCCGCACTTTCTGAGCAAGGACGCGTCCCATCGCTAAATCAAATCCCGCTTTCCAGCGAGGGCTTTCTTCGTCTTCTCGTACCGACATTCCAGGCTCGAGAATATCTGCCATGCGAATCAGAGTTGGTTCTAGTTTTGCAGCGTCTTGCTGCGCCGTGGTTAGTTCTCCTACAAGCTGAGCCTCTCCGCGTTTAACGAATCGCGTTCTCGGGCGAGTAATTCCGGTGGCGGGTTTCATTTGCGCCGCATTGACTAAGGCAGTTCGCAAGGGACTTGATTTCACCATCGAGACGTAATCTTCAGGGGAGAGATAGTCGGGACGGTATCGACTCATTGCGTTTGGATCGAAGAAGTACTTCATGTCTGAGGCGTACTCATCAATCTCGTTGCGATTTACCTGTCGGCTCACGTTACGATTGGGATGTACCGTGAAGTAGATTCCTCCGGTTTCGTAGCATAGTCGAGTAAGTGCGTAAGGTCCGAATCCGCTGTCGATAACCGGTTCTTGCTCAAAATTACCAGTGAAGCCAACTTGGACTCGTTCTGGTAGGAAGGTTTCAGGACCTTGATCGACCTGTGCCCACTGCGGAGTTTGGTCATATTTGGGATCTGGGTCGACGTACTTGACGAGGGAGTGTTCACGCCCAAATGGCGCTGGAACACCGATGACGTAGACAGGGATCCCCCACTTCCGGCACTCTCCTACCGCAGTTTCAAGCATGTTCGGGTCATCACCCCTCTCGTCCGTCACGACGACAAACAGAAGGTTCCTCTGAGGGCCGCGACTAGAACGGTTTCTTCGCAGGCTTTTGTATTTGTCCGCCGCAGAGGTGATCGCAGAGAAGACTTTCTCTTCACCGGAAGAATCGACTTCAATGTTGTCAACAATCGATTTGATTTCAGCCAAGTCGTCGGTCGGTTCTTCGGTGAATAGGTTCACCCCGCTTCCAAAGCCAACGATCGAGGTGAGCAAGGGGATCTCGTTAGTGTTCCTGCGAAAGCCTTTTGCTCCACTCTCTTCGGCGATACCTAGTTCGGTGTAGATGCGGTCAAAGCGATCTCGAATTTCCCGCCGTTGTCGATGAAGTGATCCGCTTTGATCGAACAACCAGACAATCATCGTCGGCCGTTCTTCGAGCATCTTCAGAATCTCGAAGGTGATTCTATCGACTGCACCAGAGGCGCCCTGTGTGCCCTGCCCTACTTTCCCCTTTTGGTTGGTCAGTTTGTCCAGAGGTGCGACCGCTTGTTGGAACATCTTGTCGACCATGATTTGTCCTAGGTCGGTGGGTTCCAATTCGATGGGGTTTGGGATTTCCGCCACCTCCGCAAACATCTCAGCAGATGCTTCGGCCATTTCCGAGTCGGCTACGCTGTTGGCACCGACTTTGACCTGTGGAATATCACTGTAGGTCACATCATCGATGATCTCTTCAATCTTCTCTTTCTCGTATTGCGGTGGTGAAACAATCACTACCGCTTCTTCATCATAAGGTGCTTTGAGGGGGACGAGCGCGAGTGTGAGAACGATAATCAGATGCACCAACATGCTTCCGATTAACGCCGTTGTCTCTTTGTTTTCCAAGAACGATTCTTCTTCAATCAAATCGTCTTCCCACTCAGGCTCACCCTTTGCAGCATCTGCATGAACGTCCGAGGGGACCTTGTTGGAGGTGTCCTTGGGAGGCAGCGTTGACATGATTAATCCAAGATGGGGCTAGATTGAGCTCTGAAGGAGTTTTAGACGCTCGATATCGACGTAGTATAGTTTCGCCCACATCCCCGAATGTTTCAACTTGTATCCGTACAATCAGGACGTTCAAGACGAAGAATCACAAGGGTTAGAACGCGATTAACGGCTGCGGGTGCCCTGTAAATCGTGGGTTTTTGAGTTTTATCAAAGACCCCATCAGCTTTTGGGGGGCGCTAGGGTGCATTTGGGTTTGCGTTTACTTGTGGCTTGAGTAGTATCACAACCCCCCGAAAAATTATTTCACTTGCGATTATCTTATAATAAACTGGCTCTGCAGGGGGGGCGGGTTCGGCCAGTGGGGCAGCGGCATTGAAGATTGAGTTAGCACAGTACCGATCTGTATACGCGATTGGTGACATTCATGGCTGTAGTCGGGCTCTTGGTAGGTTGCTCGAATACATCGAGCCTGACTCGCGCGATTTAGTGATCACGCTTGGTGATTACATTGATCGCGGAGATGATTCTCGTGGAGTGATCGATCATCTTCTGGATTTGCCAAACAGCACCAATTGGCTTGGTATACGTGGTAATCACGAGCAAATGCTACTGAACGTCTTAGACGGGGCGATGAAGGCAAAGCCTTGGCTGGACTATGGGGGGGCGTCAACGCTCGCCAGTTACGGAGTATCGAATCCGAAAGATATCCCCGACGCTCATCTTGAATTTCTCAACCAGCTAATCGATTCGGTGGAAACCGAGGATTTTTTTCTAACTCATGCGTGTTACGACCCGGCTCTGTCGTTTTCTGAGCAACCTCCCGAATTACTGCGCTGGCGTCATTTGTATGACGGGGTTCCCCAGGCACATCAATCCGGAAAGACTGTGATTGTTGGGCATACCCCGAGTCGTGACGGAGAGGTACTGGATCTTGGTCACCTCGTTTGCCTAGATACCTTTTGCCACGGCGGCGGTTGGCTCTCGATCATGGAACTCAAGAGCCGAGCGGTTTGGCAATTCTCAAAATGGGGACAAAAACGAAACACCAACGGATTTTTGGTCCGTTGAGATGTGAGGACGCATGTTTTGTGTTCGCCTAAATGACATGAAATCCTGCGCGATCGTTAAACTTTGCCAAAAATGCTCAATCCCTACAGGTCGTAAAGCCGATTGACGAAATAGGGTCCCAACTTTTTGAGAGGACCATTTCATTCAAATCGTACGTAACGACCCATGCTCAGCATTTCAACGCATTCCGGTTCGTGGCCACTTCGTTTCACAAGAGTGTTCGCCACCTTGCCCATTCTGTTGATTGCTACCGATGTCAATGGACAGTTAGCCGGCAAAACTCCTGATCGCGGTGTCTATGAGCCACCCAGATTGATCCTGGGACCAGATGGCGAAGCCCATATTTTGCCGGCAAAACAACTTGCCGGTAATGCCAAGCTGGTTCGCGGAAACAAGCTGCTTCAAGCAGCATCATCTCCCGAGTTTCGGGCTGCGCCGGCGAGTAGCCGGGAAACCAAGCAGGCCTTCTCTGCAAATGAGAATTTGAATGAGGGGACGCGAGCACGCGATCGCTTTAAGGAATTCCCAAAGCCGGTTTTGAGCGATCGAGAATTGGCACAGGGAATATTGAAGCCGGGCGAGGAAGGTAATCGATTCCGGCCTCTCGTCGATGTGTCTGTTGATCAGTCTTTGGTTGATTCTTTTGAGGGTGGAGCAAGTGTCGCTCAGAGCCATCAATCCAAAGCGACGCAAGTCGGTAACGCAGCTGCGATAGCGGATCTCATCCGAGCTGGGAAAGTCCATCCAAATGGAGATGTAGTCTCGACAACGCATGCAGGCCTTTTGGAGCAACAACTATCTTCGGGCTCGAATTCCGAAGAGGAAGCCAAGCAGGTTAGCTATCAACAGGAGCTCATCGTCAAGCAGCGATCTCAAGATCAAGTTGCTTATTCAAATGAGCAATTGTTTACTGTTGATGCCAAAGAAAACCAAAATTCTCGACACACAACATTGGCCTCTTTTCCACTGAGTCAGATTACTCGGTTCGCGACTTTGCCTCTTAGGATCGGTCGTTCAGAAGGCGGATTTCCGCACGATGCTACGTGTGACGGATGTGATGCTTGTGGTCCAAGCGAGTGTGATGAAATTGGTTGTGGCATTTTTGGTTGTGGTGACTGTGATGTTCCTTGTGATACGCTCGGGTGTGACGCGATAGGTAACGGTGATTCATTCGGTTTTGGACGCAGGGTAAGTCGGGGCGATCTATTTTCGCTTGCCTCGTCGCAAGGGCCGCGTAGCGTTTCGTCGGGTTCCACTCATTGGTTTGGCGGAATCGACTATTTGATGATGTGGCGCCGCGGCGTTCGCTTGCCAGCTTTGGTGACGACCGAAGTAACTGATGCGAGCGGAACTCGAGAAGAGGTCATCGTCGGTGATGATCGAATCATGACTCGAATGACTTCGGGTGTTCGGATCACGACTGGGCGTTGGTTTGATCGTGATCAGACTTTTGGGTTTGTGGGACGAGGTTGGTACGGTGGCCGCAAGCGATATGGATTTGATCGAGACCAATCACAGACGCCAATTCTTCTTCGCCCATTTTTAGACTACACCGATCAGTTCACACCCACTCCTGATACGCAAGTGATTGCGGAACCAGGACGAGCGGACGGTGCTGTTTCCACTACGGGTGACAGTGAAGCTTTCGGCTTAGACCTGTCCTTCCGTCGTTTTCTTGGTGCTGAATTCGGTACCACGATGGATCTGTTGTATGGTTATCAATTTGTACGTTTCAACGAGCGGCTGGATCTTTCCACTCAGTCTGTTTCTCTGGACGACGATTTTGCGCCTGTCGGTTCGACGTTTGCAGTCCGTGATTCCTTCCACACCTTTAACGAGTTTCATGGCGCGCAGATTGGCCTGCAAACCGATTACCGCGAGGGTTTCTGGTCCTTCCAAGGCCTCGCAAAATTGGCATTTGGATCCCTTAGTCGAGAGGCATTGAGAGATGGGGAAACGACGATTCAAGTGGATTCATCAATCTCAACTGATCCCGAGGGTTTGCTGGTTCGTGACACCAATCGTGGCCGCGTGACAAATCAGCACTTCTCATGGGTGCCTGAGATCGATGCAACACTCGGTTGGCATCGCTATGAAGGTTGGGACCTGACGCTTGGCTACCACTTACTTGCAGTCACTGACGCAATTCAGCCGTGCGGAACAATTGATCGTGAATTAGGGGTTAACTTATCTGATCCGCTCACGGGAGCTGTTCGCCCGTCTGCAGACTTGCGTTATCGCACTTTCTATCTCCATGGGATTCATTTTGGACTGCAGCGTGTGTATTAAGTGCGACGGTGCACGGTGTACCAATGACATTTCGCTCGTTTTGTAAACTTATTTGGATTCGTTTCTCAGTGGTCAAATCTTCCTTCACGGCGAAAGAGCCGAAGCGGCAGATTGACTCTTTTTCCGGTCGCTGATTCACAGCAGTTGGTAGATGGAGTCTGTGCATTGATAAGGCGTCTGCAGTCTGTTCAAGACCCTCTTCTGAGTTGTTATCGCGATATGCGTTGGCGTTCAAAGAGTCGTAGTGATCGAAAGACTTTTATCGTTGAAAGTCGGCTATGTGTTCAGCGTTTGCTTGATAGTTCGATAAAAGTTAACTCTCTCCTTGTTCCAGAAGGATCAGAGGCAGAGGCGTTAACGTGGGGAGACGCAGCGATACCGATCTACACGCTCGCTGCGGATAAAATTAATGAATTGGTTGGCTACCAATTTCACCGCGGCGTTCTCGCCTCTGCAGTTCGACCCGCCCCTAAAAGGCTAACTGATTTGAACTGGTCTCAAATGCTTCGCCCGATCGTTCTGGCCGCCTTTGGGGTAACGGAGAACGAGAATCTCGGCAGCATGCTTCGAACTGCTGCAGCTTTGGGTGTGCAAGATATCTTGCTAGACAAGCAGTCAGCGGATCCCTATTCCCGTCGAACGGTTCGGGTGAGCATGGCCAATGTGTTCAAGCAGCGGTTGTACATCCTCGAGGACCCCGCTGATCAATTGATAAAGCTTCAGCAACAAACCAATCTGCGGATTGCTGTGACATCGCTGAAGGAAGACGCCACCAACTTGTCTGATTGGCAAGCGGATCAACGCCCGGTCGTGCTTGTGATGGGTAACGAATCGGCTGGTGTCGGCGACGAAGTTGAGGCGATTGCATCCGACCGATTGAAGATCCCCATGGAGCTGGGAACCGATAGTTTAAACGTCGCAGTGGCAACGGGGATCTGTCTCTACGGCCTGGTGCAGGCTTACCCCGCTATCGGTTGATTTTCGAAGCAAGTCCCGCTTAATCGAACCGGATTCAATCGATGCAGCATTGGAGCGAATCCAACAACAAAATCATCATTGATGGCGATCGTTTAGATGGCGTCGATCGATTCTGGCATCAGCAGTTCAGCCCCATCAAGAAAACTAACCAAAGATTTGGCTCGATAGGGTTGCTGAAGTTTCCGCACGGCCTTGCTCTCGATCTGCCGCACACGTTCCCTCGTGACTTGAAAAATTCTTCCCACTTCTTCGAGCGTGTAGGTGTAGCCGTCGGCTAGGCCATAACGTAGACGAAGGATTTCTCGCTCTCGATAGTTCAGCGTCTCCATTGCTGATTCAATTTGCGTCTTGAGAGCCTCACGGTTAGTCTCGACCAACGGATCATCATCCCTGTAGTCTTCTAGGAACTCACCGAAGACGCTTTCTTCATGATCGCCTATCGGCTGGTCAAGTGAGAGAGGTTGGCGGCTCATTTTCAGAATGACCCGAGTGTCATCGATCGACAGACCACTTCGCGAACATATTTCTTCGGCGGTGGGTTCACGGCCAATCTCTTGAACAAGATCGCGAGTGATCTGACGTATCTTGTTCATGGTGTCAATCATGTGCACCGGAACACGGATTGTTCGGCTTTGATCAGCAATTGCGCGGGTGATTGCCTGTCGAATCCACCAGGTCGCGTAAGTGCTGAATTTGTAACCCCTGGCATACTCGAATTTATCTACAGCACGCATGAGACCGGTGTTACCTTCTTGAATTAGATCCAAGAAAGACAAGCCGCGATTTCGGTACTTCTTGGCAATCGACACAACCAATCGAAGGTTGCCTGCTGAAAGAATCCGTTTCGCCGCATCGTAGTCATCGCGGAAGTGATCGCATTTCACGATGCGCTTTTGCAATGTCACTGGAGATTCGTAAGTTGATCGCATCAACTGAGTCAACTCGGCACGGATTTCTTTTTCGCCGCGTGTCGGGTCAAGGCTAACAGTATTTTGTTGATGGAGTTCTTCACGAAGTGCCTGCATTTGCTTCATCACACCTCGCATTTTTTCGTACAGAGGTTGAAGCTTACTTGCTCGGAGGTTCATCTCTTCAACGAGGCGTACCGCCTTGTTGCGACGCACCACAAGGTTTTTCCAGGCGGCGCGACGTTGCCGAATTGGAAGGCGTCTATTGATTGCGGTGCAATAGTCGGTTCGGTTGAGGATTAACAGGTGGTGCAATGTGCGGCAGTTCGGAACGATGCGTCGCATGATCGCTTTCTTCTCGGACGCGTTGGTCACGGAGACTTCAATGGTGCGATCGAGACGAAGTTTTTTGTCTCGAACTTGCTCAAGAAGTTTCAGGGCGCCTTGCAGCATGTAATCGGTAGCGAGCATCGAGTGGCGGTATCGGTCGCGTGTGCACTCAATCTGCTGCGCGGCAGCAATTTCCTGATCTCGGCTCAGCAGAGGAATTTGTCCCATCTGCATGAGATACATTCGCACGGGATCTTCGGAGGGATCGCTATGCAAGTCATCCCGTTGCTGTGGTTTTTCACTGTCCTGAAAGAGATCCTCTTCAATCTGGTCGGTGAACTCTTGCCCCATCACTCGATTTCTGCGGGTCACCGACTCTTCTGCATCAAATGCATCATCCTGAAGACTACGTCGGTTTAATTTTTTTTCCATCGACTGGTCCTTGAGGCCCGCTGCGAATCGATCCACCTGATCAGGGGTGTGGAGAGCAGTTTGGGTACCAAATGAAGGGGAGGAATAGCTGGATATCATGTAAGTCTTTTGTTGCAAACGGTTTACGCAATTTGTTAGTGATGACGCGTACCCCCGCGTGTTGGAGATTCACAACACCGTTGTTGATAAAAAACAACATTGGTGGTCGATGGGAATCATGGATTTCACCCGTGAGCCGGTCGACTGACCCTCCGTGTGAAACCCTAGGTTACGAACTGGGCATTCAAATGAATTTCAGATCAGATTTACCGCAAAGAATCACTGATCTCGCGTTCTAGATTCGCGACTGGTTCGTTCCACGAGCGAGTTTCGTTAAATTAAAGACGCATCAGGCTAAACCGGTTTGAGTTCCGTATGTTGTTTCCTGATTGGGATCATTTCCGAAGGCTTCTGCACGGGCAAAGCTTTTCCTGCTCGATCCCGTTTGCTCAGTTGGTCAATCTGAAAGTGCCTTGCTCATTATGGATGCTCAAAACTCGCATCATCAGGAATCGAATCCAGATCTTTTGTGGCTGGGTGAGATTCACTGGTCCGATTTTTCTCAGGCGTCTCTTTGCGCAGCGCGGCTTGATGCTTTGCTCGAATCCTGTACGGACCGTCGATCTTTCTATCAGCTTCTGGGTGAGCATTTAGACCAAGCACTCGATCCGAATCACGCGTTAAGTCATCTACTGCGTTTCCTCCAAGCAAGTGAGACTCCCAATAGATGGGTTGAGCAGTTCTCGCAGCGTCCCGAGCATCTAAGTTCTCTTCTTCTTCTGATGGGAATGAGCGAAACGCTGTCCAATCGATTGATTGCCGATGGTGATCTTTATCGCTGGATATTGGATACCCAAGGTGCACCCCAGTCGCGTGAGGAGTTGATTCAGGAACTATCTCATGACTTTGCTGGCGTTGACCAACTCAGCCGTGCCTCGGCTTTGCTGCATCGGTTCTACATTCAGCAAACAACTCGAGTGGCTTATGCAGAGTTTGTTGGCGGATTATCGCCGGAAAAAGTTGGAAGATACTTGTCGGCAATTGCAGATGCCATGATCGAAGTGGGACTGCAGTTCGTCATGCAAAGATTGGTTGATCGGCGTGGGGAGCCGCAGAGACCTGATGGATCGGTAGCTGAGGTGACTGTACTAGGCGTGGCGAATTTGGGTGGGAACGAGATGAGTTATAACTCGCCACTCAAGTTGGTTTTTATCTATGATTCGATAGATAACCAAAATGTATGGCATCGTGATTTCTACAATACACTTGTAGACGAGTTGGTTGGCCTGCTGCGAGGTGATCCGACACGAACAATCGGCCTAGATGTTGATCTCCGCGAGGGACCGAAGTCTGAGGTGGGGGTGCATATCTGCAGCTTCCGCGAGGCGATTCGGATTTATGAAACTGCCGGTCGAACCTCGCAACGACTTGATTTTGTGAAGGCCAGAGTGGTGGCTGGATCAGTCGATCTTGGTAACGCATTACTTGCAAGGCTCGAGTCTTGGATCTACCAACAGTTCATGAGCCGAGTAGAGCTCAGTGAGACCCGAACGATACGAAGAAAGCTGGAGAAACGGATTGAACAGCCTTCGTTGTTAATGAATGATCTCACCGATACTGCCGGTGGCAAACATGATGTGGAACTCACGGTACAGTTTCTCCAGTTGCTGCACGGTGGTGGGATCACGGAGGTGAGAAAGAGCAATACTTATGAGGCGATCGGTTCTCTCCAACGCTCCGGATGCTTAACTCATCAGGAGTCCACGTTGTTTTCAGAAAGTTACGCGAGACTCGGCAGATTGCAAAATCAAATCGCGTTGATGTTTGATCGGTCCGGTAAATCGCTTCCTGAACAGGAGGAAGATCAGAGACGACTTGCATGGTATCTAGGGATTAAGGAGTCCAGTGCTGATCGCGGTGACTTGGTGCGATTTCATAAGTTACTGAAAGATACGTTTGATCGGAATCGAGCGGCGATTAACCATCTCATGCTCGATGCACCTGATAAGGCGCAGGAAGTTGCTGTCGAAACAGAATTGCTTCTAGATCCAACTCCAGATTCTGAGATCATCAATAAGGTTGCAACCAAGCATGGGTTAAACGATGCAACCAAGATGATGGAGCATTTGCATTCGCTTAGCATTGAAAATGTCTCTTTTCTTTCACCTCATCGATGCCGACATTTTTTCGCGTTGATTGCACCTGCTTTGCTTGAGGCGATCTCGAAGACTCCCTGCCCCGACGAAACTCTGTGTTCCATGGTCCGAGTCACCGATTCACTTGGGGCGAAGGCGACGTTATGGGAGCTGATGTCAAGCAGTCGACCGACCATGAACTTGATGGTTCGTTTATGTGCTGCGACACCTTATTTGGTGGGTGTGTTGATCAACAGCCCTGGGATGATTGATGAACTGGTCGATTCGCTCATGATGAATCGGCTTCCAACCACCGCGCGGCTCGATTCCCACAGTATCGAGCTTTGTCGCGGAGCAGTTGAGATCGAACTGATTCTGCAGAGTTTCAAGAGTAGTTCGCACTTGATGATTGGTGTGCGAGACATTCTTGGCAAAGATACTCTGGAAACCATCCATCAGGCGATTGGTGATACCGCGGAATCTTGCTTGCGAAGGGTGGCTGATTACGAACAAGAATCACTGGCGATGCAGTTCGGTGACCCAGTGGATGATCGTGGTGACCGATCAGAGTTTGTCATCTTGGCACTGGGGAAATTGGGTGCCAGAGAACCGAACTATCACAGTGATCTTGATGCTGTTTTCCTCTATGCCGCGGATGGAGAGACCCAAAGAAGACCAGGTGGCCATCGGACAACGCTGACCAATCAGCAATTCTTCAATCAGATGGCTCGCCAGATTGTTGATCGAGTCAACGATTCCAGCGGATTTCCTCGGCTATACGACTTGGATTCGCGACTTCGAGATTCAGGCGAAGAGGGAATGTGGGCGATGCCTGTGGATTCATTTTTTTCTCGCTTCGAGGGCCAACAGGTTCCACTCTGGCAGTGGCTTGCCCTCTGTAAAGCTCGTGCAATTTCCGGTTCGCACGCGTTGCGTAGCCGAATCGATGAACGGGTGCATGAAACTCTTTGTCAAGTTCGTTGGAAGTCTGCGATGGCTTCTGAGATTCGGCAAATGCGTTTGCGTATGGAACAGACGGCTCGGCCGGGAAATCTCAAACGTGGCGTCGGTGGAACAGTTGACGTCGAACTCACTTCGCAGGCTTTGACGTTACGTTATTCGCGAGAGTTTCCGCAGGTGCACAAAGTTGGGACAACCGAGTCTCTTGCAGCTTTGGTCAACGCGGGTTGCATCGAAAATAATCAGGCTCAGGTTTTAATCGATAGTTATCGTTACCTCAGAAAGGTTGAGGGGAATCTTCGCCTGATGAATACCGTTGCTAGGCACGAGATTCCAGAAGAAACTCATCAGCGAGAATTGTTGGCTTTCTTGATGAATGAAGTGGATTACCAGTCTGTCATCGATCGCTGCAATGAAACCAAAAACCAGAATCGCCGAGTTTTTGACCAAGTCTTTGATGCGTTGGCGATGGAAAATATTACTTGATACAAATAGTCAAGCAGATTCATTGGAAGGATGTAGATGTTCCGCGGTTTGATCCTTAGTTACTGCGTATTTTTTCTCGCAAACGCCATTGCCCCAAATGCCAAGGCATTCGGCAACAATATTACCCATACGTTGGGGGTGGATCGCAACAGACCCAATATCGTTCTGATTATGGTCGACGATATGGGGTACGGTGATGCCGGTTGTTACAACCCAGAGTCCAAGATTCCCACACCGAATTTTGATTCGGTAGCTCGAGATGGGATGCGTTTCACCGACGCGCATGCCCCCGGGCCATTATGTCACTTGTCTCGGTACGGACTCCTAACAGGTCGTTATCCATTCAGAACAGACGTGCGGAAATGGCCGCGGCAGGCCGTGATTGAACCCGGCCAAACCACCCTCGCGACCATGCTTCGTGACGCCGGATACACAACCTCGATGGTTGGTAAATGGCATCTTGGATTTAATGAAAACGGCTATGATCAGCCATTGCCAGGTGGACCCGTTGACTGCGGGTTTGAAACGTTTTTCGGTATTCGTGCATCAACAGATATCCCCCCCTACTTCTATATCCGCAACAACCTCGCTGTCTCTCCACCCACGGATCGGATCGAGGAAAATAAGACTGAAGGCTGGTCGCCCATTCAAGGGAAGTTCTGGCGGGCTGGAGGGATTGCCCCCAATATGAAATTGGATGAAGTGCTTCCTCGGTTCACGGATGAGGCGGTTCAGATCATCAATAAACAGAGTAAATCTGGGAACGATGAGCCTTTCTTTCTTTATCTTGCTTATCCCGCCCCCCACACACCTTGGCTCCCTTCAGAAAGCTTTGTCGGATCGACAAAAGTTGGGCTCTACGGCGATTTCATGTCCATGGTCGACCATATGATCGGTCGAGTCCTCGGAGCATTGGAGGCGAATGGTGTAACTGATGAGACTTTGTTAATCGTCACTTCTGATAATGGCCCGGTTTGGTACGCAGAAGATTTGAAGCGATTTGCCCACGATAGCGTTGGTGGGCTACGAGGGATGAAAGCAGATGCATGGGAGGGAGGGCATCGCATGCCATTTCTTGTGCGTTGGCCCGGGCACGTTGAAGCAAACTCGGTGAGTGCACAGTTGGTTTGTTTTACGGATGTACTGGCAACACTTGCAGATGTTGTAGGTGTTACTCTCGATGAACAAGCTGCGCCAGACAGCTTTAGCTTTCTAGCTACCTTGATTGAAAAAGATACGCCATCCAATCGCGAGTCGCTCGTGATGCAAACAGGAAGCGGTCTGTGGACCGTTCGAAAGGGACCGTGGAAACTGATCACGGGGCTTGGATCGGGAGGATTTTCAAAGCCTTCCCGAATTAAACCGGCACCTAATGATCCACAGGGGCAGTTGTATCACCTTTTGGAGGATCAGTCAGAAACGAATAATCTGTATCTTCAGGAAACTAGCAAGGTAACTGAATTGACGGCAGAGCTTGAGAAGATTCGTTCCGCATCGGTCACAAGGCTAATGGATTGATGCTGAGCGTGTCAGTGATGTCAGGAGAGGGTTTCCATCACTGTCAGTCGATGATGATCGCAGGCATCCACGCTTGCAGTCTAAGGCCGTCCTCAAAGGCGAAGTTGAACGGACGCTTAATCTTGGTCGTACTTCGTGAAGATCATCCGGCCGGCGTTGGTTTGAAGCGTGCTGGTTACTCGGACTTCGAGTTGTTGACCGATGTTGTTTCTAGCACCTTCTATAACCACCATGGTTCCGTCGTCTAGATAACCAATGCCTTGCTCTGCTCCCTCGCCCGCTTTCACTACTTTGATCTTGAAGGTCTCATCGGGTAGGAAACTTGGGCGAAGTGAATTGCTGATTTCATTCAAGTTAATGACGGGCACGTTGTGCAGTTTGGCGACCTTGTTGAGATTGTAGTCTCCGGTGACAACTTTACCTTCAAGGTGTTTAGCTAGTAGGACAAGTTTAAGATCTACCGTTTGGCCAGCGAGTTCTGGAAGATCTCGATCAAAAATCGTTAGATCAATTTTCTCGTCCGATCGCATTTGGTTCAGGATATCTAAACCTCTTCGCCCCCGAGTGCGTCGCATTTTATCGCTACTGTCTGCAATCGCTTGCAATTCGGTTAAGGCGAATCGCGGCATGATCAGTTGATTGTCAAATACCTCTGTGGCAACCAGATCAGCGATCCGGCCATCGATCACGACACTTGTATCTAAAATCAACGGCTTGAAACCTTTGACTTCTCTCACAAACTCAACGTACGGGATGAGGAAGCGAAAGTCGTCTTTTGTCTGCAAAAGTACGCTTGTGCAGAGATAGCAAAGCACCAACCCAATTAATAGTTGGATGATTCCCGCGTTGAAGGACTGGGCAAGGAGGGGTGCTAACGCGACGGATAGGACGTAGGTGAGCAGAACACCAATGAGAACCCCAAAATAGAGCGATGAAATCGTGTCGATTTTTTTCTTTGGTGCATAGATGTCACCGATCACGACGAGTACCGCAGCGCCCATGATGCTCGAGAACACAATCCAAGGTACGGTTGTGGAGGTGTCTGAGAGGGACGCATTGATGATCGCCGAGACACCCCCAGCGCACATAAGAAAAACACATCGAAGAATAATAAGGGCCATAGCAATTTGACCAAGGTGGGATCAGCGGAGTGCGGCAAACTAAATCCAAGGTTGCACTCTAAGTTATCACTAATTGGTAGTGATCTCTCTCATCATCGTCATCTAAGTTTAAGCTAGCCAATCGCGTCGCTACAGTGGCGAACACCCGCAAAACATCGTTGTTACAGACAATCTTCATCAATAATGAAAGTTTGCGCTGAATAAAGTCCGTTTTGTGCGCTAAATGTACACCGGAATCGTATCGGTTGCGGCTAGCTAGAATGAACGGCTGAGCACGCTGCTCCGCCTTTCCTTTCGTATGACGACGATGAAAAACTTATCGCTGAGGCGTAACATCAATAGCCGTAAAAGTGGTCCTGCGATCGTGTAAGGACGATAGAATCGCATTCGGTGGAGTAAGCGTTCGGAAAGTCGGCCAAAGATAAACGGTTGAGATTTCGGACGGCTTGCTTGCTAGGCGAGAACGATTCCTGGACTGACACCACCTAACCAAATTCACGCAGCGAGTTGCCGCGAGTGAATTCTGGTGATGTGCTACTCTGCTGCGGGCTCGGAAGTTTCTGCCCCGTCTGCGGCGACGGGAGTTGACGCTACCTCCACAGCCGCTACTTCCTCGATCACTGGTTCGAAATCCGGTGATGTTTGCTTGCTGTCACTCATGGTGAAGATGAGAAACAATGCCACGAAAGCGAACGATGATAGAAAAACGATCACGTTGAATGGCTTGTCGTAGGCCATATGCATGAAGAATGCCATCACTAACGCTGCTTTGATGGTTGCGATGACCATTACCACCACGATATCCAAGCTGCCAATATCGAAACTTGCCTGCGCTACCGTGATGATCGTAAGGAGAACGAGAGCAAAGAACACTGACAGTAACATCGGCACTGGGATTGGGTGTGCGAAGTCATATCCGTCTTTGGAGTCGCCGTGAGCTGACATGTTTGTTTCCGAGATCAAGCTTGAGCAGTTAGGGTGTAAACTCTTGAAATTTGCCACCATACATTTGTGTTTTTGGTGGTTATCCGTGACCGTGACTTAGCGGATTAAATACAGGAGTGGGAATAAATAAATCCAAATGAGGTCAACCAAGTGCCAGTACAGACCAACATAATCGACCGGTCCAAAGTACTGCGGGTTAAAGTCTTGTCGAACGGCACGGACCAAAAGCCAAACAAGGAAACCGATTCCTACCAAAATGTGAATCGCGTGAACTCCTGTCATGCAGTAGTAGATACTGAAAAATACGCCCGCTTTACGTTGCGTCATGACGTTTTCTTCAACCGATACGATTGCGCCCGCAATCTCGTCCCCTTCTTGAACAATTGCAGTTCCAGCCGTGTCCAGCTGCTTTTGGCGAGCACTAAGTTCGCTCTGGATTCCAGTGTTTGACTCGGTCGCAAGAGATTCAAGCACTTGTGATTCGCCAGACGAAACCAACTGAACCGCAGTTGTTTGCTCGAATTCAGCGGTAACGTGAGCGTGGTGGTCGTCTGCCGCATGCTCCGAGTCGCCGCTTTCAAGCACCATTCCAAGACCAATTCCGACGAAGAAACAAGCTGCTGCCACTGTGAGCGGCATAGCACACTGCACGTGGAATTTGTTCCGAGTGACAAGCGACACAAACAGCCACGCAACAACTCCGCCGAGCAAAATCATGAAGGGGAGGCAGATGTAGAACAGGTAGTTCGTATGGCTTTCTGGGTGTGGATTGGCTGGATCGTAGAAATAAAGCCCGGCCGGCAGCAGACCCATCTCCCATTTGTGTGAGTACTCGATGGCCTTCACACCGAGGAAGATCATGGCACACGAGAGTGTTGCTGCGAGCATCGCGACCAAGCCACGGTCTTGCTTGACCTGCGAGCAGCGAACCGCCCAAGCCATGGTGAGCGAGCTGAACAACAGAACTCCTGTATTGATCGCTCCTAACTTGGTGTTGAGGAACTGGCTGCAACCTTCAAAGACGTCTGGTCTGAGCATGCGGAAGATCGCATAGGCACAGAACATGCCGCTGAAGAACAGGATTTCGGTGACCAAGAACAACCAAATACCCAGCTTGCCGCTGTCAAATTGCTGTTCGGGGGTGTCAAAGTGGTGTGCCAAAAAAGACGGATGGTCATGGTCGTGACCATGGGCGTCATGTGCGTTTTCAGCAGCGGCTTCGATGGTGGACATGAAAAGGAAGTTCTAAGTGTGAAAGGTCAATTCTGGTAGGACTTGATAACGGCTGATGGTTACCCTAATGCGTGCCTTCAGCATGAGCAGGTTCCGGTTGCTCTGCCGGGGCGATTTTTCTATCTGGTTCGACGGTTACATACCGCTCGTTCTCAGTGTCCCAGAAGATATCACTGAAATCATAGGGGTCACCTACGGCAGGTGGTCGTTCGAAATTGTAGAACGGCGGAGGGCTTGTGCACTGCCATTCCAGCGTTGCACCACCCCAAGGGTTAGCGGGGGCTCGCTCACCCTTGACAAGCGATCGAAGCAAAACAACCAACGCAACCAACAAGCCAACACCTAGAAGCAAAGTGCCGATGGTGCTGATTTGGTGCAATGTCTGGAACTCTGGGTCATAAGTGGCATAGCGACGGGGCATCCCGCGGCTACCGAGAACAAACTGGGGAAGGAACGTCAGGTTAAAACCCAGGAAAATGATCACAGCGGCAAGGCGACCGCCTGCTTCGCTGTACATTTTGCCGAACATCTTTGGCCACCAGTGAAATAGTGCTCCGAGGAACGATACCAGCGTTCCTCCGACCATCACGTAATGGAAGTGGGCTACCACGAAGTAGGTGTCGTGCAGGTGCATGTCGGTTGCCAATGTTCCCAGATGCAACCCAGTCAATCCACCGATCGTGAAAAGGAAGATGAAGGCGATTGCGAAGCACATCGGAGTCGTCAAGCTGATCGAACCTTTGTACATCGTCGCAAGCCAGTTAAACACTTTGATCGCCGATGGTACCGAGACGGTAAAGGTCAGTGCACTGAAGATGATGGTGGTCATTGGCCCCATCCCTGCAGTGAACATGTGGTGTCCCCAAACAAGGAAGCCCAAGAGTGCAATTGCGATCGAGGAATATGCAATGAATCGATATCCGAAGATCCGCTTGTGGCTGTGAACGCTGATCAGATCACTGATCACGCCGAACGCAGGAAGGATCATGATGTAAACGGCCGGATGGCTATAGAACCAGAAGAAGTGCTGGAACGTTACCGGGTCGCCGTTGAATTCAGGATCGAAAATCCCGATGTGCATCACTCGCTCTGCGATCAGCAGTAGCAAGGTGATCCCCAGCACAGGTGTAGCGAGAACCTGAATGATGCTGGTTGCGTAAGTCGCCCATAAGAACAACGGCATTCGGAACCAAGTCATCCCCGGTGGACGCATGGTGTTGATCGTCACAATGAAGTTCAAACCGGTAAAAATCGAACTAAAACCGAGGATGAAAGCTCCCGAGGTTGCCAGGATCACCGACGTGTCAGTCGTGGTACTGTACGGGGTGTAGAACGTCCAACCTGTATCGAGACCACTCGCCATCAAAGCGCCGACGAAGAAGATCGCGCCGAAAACCCAAAGATAAAAACTGCTAAGGTTCAGACGAGGAAAGGCAACGTCCTTCGCTCCGAGCATGACCGGCACCAAGAAGTTTCCGAGTGCAGCGGGAATGCTTGGGATAATGAAGAGGAAAACCATGATTGCCCCGTGAAGGGTGAAAACCTGGTTGTACCAATTGTTCGCTTCCGGCCCAGTGAAAACCGCTCCGTCTGGCCTGAACAGATGAAGTCTGATCAGCAAGGCGAGAAGCCCAGCGGCGAAGAACGCCGTCATGACACCGATCAGGTACATCACGCCGATGCGTTTGTGGTCAAGCGTGAAAAGCCAGCTCAAAGCTCCTTTGGAGTTCGTCAGGTAGTTCTCGCTCGCGGTTGGGTAACCAGGGTCTTTGATTTGATCACCTGATGGAATCGATCCAGCAGACATTTGATTAACCTCTAACGTTCAAAACGCGGTAAGCGTCTAGTAATTGCTTTTGATTTTAATAATTCGATACTCTTGGTCTCCGAGTTTCACTTGCCACAAAGGGCTCTGAATCTCGGATCCTTCATCTCGCCAAACTGACATTCTACTCAGTTGTAGTTTCTGCGTCTGACGACGAGTTTTCAGTACTGGGAGCTTCGCTGTTTTCACCGCTCTCGGTTTTGCCGGAGTGCGCGGATACTGTCTTTAGGTACTCGATTAGGCAGTAGATGTCGTCGTCACTCAATTGACCTTTGTAACTAGGCATCACTGGTTGATAGCCAGCAACGACCTTGGCTTTTGGGTACAGAATCGATTCTCGAATGTAATTTTCGTCGGCAACGATCGCTTCGCCACTCGCAAACGCCCGGTTGTTACCGAAGCTCTCTTGGAACGAAGGACCAACTCGTTTCGAGCCGTCAATCGAATGGCAGCCCTTGCAACCGCGTTGGTTGTACAAGGTTTCTCCGTAATCGACCGGATTGGTGCCCTCTTGACGTTTGCTGTATTTCTCAATCCACGCGTTCAAGTCTTCGAGTGTCTCGTGAACAACAACGACAGTCTGCATCTTAGAGTGATCTTTTCCGCAGTATTCAGTGCAATAAAGGTCAAAGAATCGGTAACCGTCTTTGGTGAACTGCCAGCGGTCATGATCCCATTCTCCGCCCGCCGCTTTCGTTGCTTCAATTGCCGCTTGCAATTCCGCATCCGAAACCTTTTCGCTTGCCACCGTGGGCTTGAACCACATGTAATTGTAACGGCCAGGCACAACGTCCTTTTTGGCTCGGAAAGCGGGGACGAAAACACTGTGAATCACATCACTTGAACGCATCGATAACTTGGTTGGCTCATCGATCAAAATGTGTAGTTCAGGGTTGTAGACACCGCCGCCGTAATTAAAAGTCCAGCCCCACTTGAAGCCCTGTAGACCTACTTCATTGGCTCCATCGGGAACCGTTCGGTGATCGAGATACGCTTTGGCTCCGAAAACGAACATACCAACCAAGAAAAATGACGGACCAATGGACCATGCAAGTTCCAGCGGAGTGTTGTGAGACGTATCGCTTTCCGCCGGTGCCCCTTTTGGCTTCTGATACTTCAATGCAAAGTAGAACAGTGCGAATGCAATCGGAATGAAAAAGATGATGCAAACGATCGAAATCATTCCGAAGAGCCAATCGTTGTCCGCTGCGAAGGTAGACGCATTCTCAGGGAACCAAGCGTAATCGCCTGCGGGAACGTCACCTAAAACAAACATCGATGAAAGTGAGTTGGCAAACATGGTGGAAATGTATCAGGAACAAAATGTGAATCGTTAAATCGGCTGGGATGTAAATCTCAGGTGGATCACGACTCGTCGGGAATGGTTGGTTGGTTATTCGCAGTATCCGGATCCGGCTCAACCTCAGCAGGTTTACGTTTAGAGCCGATCCAGTACGGTGTCATACAAGCAAGGATCAACACCACAATGGTTGCTCCGCCTGCACGCATGATTTTCCAAGCTTGAGGAACATAGCTGTTGCTCGACGGATCGAAACTGAAACACCAGAGTAACAGCTGATCTACCGGTGTACCCACGGTGCCTTGGCCGGCCTCGACCAGTGCCTTTCTCAGATCCTGCACCTCGAAACCGACTTCTAGCGAATACCTTGTGATCACGCCTTGCGGTGAGATAAAGGCAAGCATCGCCGGGTGGTGGTACTCCCCCGTCTTCTCGTCTCGGTTGTAGCTGAAACCCAGACTCTCAGAGAGACGGTCGATGGTTTCTTTGTCAGCGGTGCAGAACGTCCATCCATCCGAAACTTTAGCATGCTGTTTCGCAAGCGGTTCAGCGAATCTCTGCTTGGTCTTCGCTGCAGTTTCAGAGCTCTCAGCTGGGTCGATACTCACGGTCAGGATCTCAAAGTCCTCACCGATCTTTAGGTCAAGTTTCGCGAGTGTTTGAGACAATTGGCTCAACTGCACGTTGCACAGCATCGGGCAATCGCTGTAATTGAGCGTGATGATGACCGGTTGCGATCCTTGGAAAAAGTATCCGGATTCGATGTCGCGGCCTAAAGAATCGGTCAACTGAAGATCGGAGGGGACGATATCCCCCAGGTTTTGAGTGACGTTTACATCTCGAACTTCGCGAGGAATCGAATCGTTTAGAGAGACAGATCCCCTGTCTTGGAGTGCGTTCTGGCCGGGCGCGCAGAGCGATGGATAGATGAAGAGCAAGCTCATCATCACCATCCGCTTCGCGAAATTAACCAAGAGATTCTCTTGGTGCCCTAACCTAAGCATGCTTCGAATGCACCTCTAATTGAGTATGAATGTTCTGCTTCTTTGTCTGATGTAATTAGGCGTCCGTACCCGCCTGTGACGCGATAATTTCAATTGCATCGTCGACGGGAATCACTAATTTTCCGGTGAGTTCATCAACGCCGTACGTCGAAATCTCATCTTTTTGCTCTTTCAAGATCGAGAGTTGTCGAGCGTAGTTGCTAGCCGCAGCAGTTTCTGTTTTCTGCTGCTGTGCCATGGCGTAGTACACAACCTGAACCGCTAAAGCAGTGACCGCCGTCACAACAACGGAAGCGATTCCGACTACGAAAATGCGTTTGACGTCTAAGTCGTCGTATGCGGCCATGTCAAAAATTCAAAATTGGGGGATGAATGTGGTTGTAGGATGTGTCTTGGTTTGCTGACCGGATCACATGTTTTCAAACGCGATAGACTCTTGGAGCCTCGGGTCGTGAACAGCGATCACGGCGTTTTGCTTGGCGATCTTGAGAACCATTCCGATCATGAAGAGGAACATTCCCAATACACAAAGGACGCTAGACACGATCCCCATTGCACCCTCTGTCGAGGCATGTCCACCTGCCTCTGCTGACTCGGGCATGATCATCCAGTAGATGTCCACAAAGTGCAGAATTAGAAGGTAGATTGCCCAGGCAAAGACTAGTTTCGGATTGCGTCGGATATGACGACTCATCAGTCCGGCGAACGGCAACATCCAGTGGAAGAAGATCAGTATCAGAGCAATTTGCCCCCAAGTTCCTTCTTGGCGTTCGTAAAACCAGTGCGTTTCCTCTGGGATATTGCCGTACCAGATCAGCAAGAATTGACTGAAGGCGATGTAGGTCCAAAAGAAAACAAAGCCGAACATGTATTTGCCAAGGTCGTGATAATGCTCGACGGTGACTTCGTCCTGAATTGCGCCTTTTTTTTGCAGCAGGTAAACGGCCACAGAAATAATGCAGTGTGCCGAAAGGACACTGCCGGCAAAGACGTAGACTCCGAACATGGTGGAAAACCACATCGGGGCTAGGCTCATGACCCAGTCAAATGCTGCGAAAGCGGTTGCTCCGCAAAACATCATGATCGCAGGACCGCTCCAGTACTGAAGCTTATCCGTGATCGCTTTGTCGCCGGTGGCATCCTGTTGGGTGCTCCCGCGATAGTAAAAGAGTGCGAGAGCAGACCAGATTCCGAAGTACAACGCTGCGCGGACGGTGAACCAACTCGAGTCGAGCCAGCGGGTCTTTTCTGCCCAGATCGTAACTGGAAGATGGTTTTCTACGGCATGATTCGGATCATCCCAGCGGTACAGAACGCCTTCACCGAACAGCAATGAACCGATGATTGGCAAAAACAGCACCGCAAGCGGGATCACCATCAACATGACGTTTTCAGCAATACGTCTTACCACCACACTCCAGCCTGCTCGGCAAAGGTGCTGCAGCATCACGAAAAAGAGGCATCCAACGGCAATCGAGATGCAGTAGATAAACGCTGTCAGATAGACAGACATTCCAAATCTTGCATGAATGCTGTTGGCTATTCCCCAGCCGGCACCCAGCAACACCAAACCACCGATGATCAGTGGAATGCTTAGCGACCCGAGCGAGGCGGGTAGTTGAAAAGCCGGGTCGTCGGCCGGTTTGACATTCGGTGTAGCGTGTTCTGACATCGGTATCAGGTGTTGCGATAACGTTTAAGGCAAATGGTTTTATTTCGGTGATCTTTAACTCGCCGAGCCAATCGGCGAGAAAGATGATGTTGTTCTACTTTTGGGCAGCAGCGTCTTGAGGTTGTTCCTCAGCCGTAGCCTCTTCGAGAAGTTTTTGCTGTACAGACTCCTGGGTCTCAAGGATTTCTGCACGCTTCTCTTCTGGTATCCAATCGATGCTTGCGTTTCGGCTCAATTGCAACGCGCGGACATAGGCCACGATCGCCCAGCGGTCTTCCGCTTTGATTTGGGCAGCGTAACCGGGCATCTTGCGGATTCCGTTGCTGATCGTGCTGAACAACTTTCCGTCAGGATATTGATCGCTGTATAGGCTCTCTTGATGAAGAGAGGATGGCGGAATCCAAGTTGGGGAGAGGATCTTTTGTGCTCGGCGGTTCACTAGGCCATTGCCACCACCGTTCATGCCGTGGCACACCGAGCAATAGATACCGAAGTACTTCTCGCCTTGGAGCAGAACCTCTTTACTGTTTCCCAATGGGTTGGACGTCAACCAAGGGGTCGTGTCTTTGGTTGCTTCACCAGATGTTGCGTTGGATTCATCTGTTCCCTGATCGCCCTCTTCCCCTGCAGGAGCAGCATTTTCATCCTGTGGTCCGATTGGGCCGTTGGACAGACGCACAAGACGTTCTGCTCGAGGTGCATCGGTTGCGGATAGTTTGTCGATCTCCACGCCGGTCATGAAGTTCATGTCGTAGTTAGAGTCGCCTCGGGCCACGGTTCCAGGAACATCTGGTCGCATTGCACGACCATCCGCGAAAAGTGTGGAGCCCTGCTGAGCGTCTTTGGCTGGGGAGAAATCCATATCGTAGAAAATATGGAAACGAGGTTGATCGCTGTTTGTGACTCGCATCTTCAAAACGATCAGTAATGGGATCACCGAAGCTGCAATCACCAATCCCCATGCCATGAAGATCGGTTTGGGGATTTTGTCCGATGAATCATCATCAAGCACACTGTTGATGTGCTCGCCACCGGTTTGCTCGTAAATTTCTCGAACTGCCTTTTCGTCGTAGCTGTCATCGGAAGCGTCCACGTAAAGGAAGAAGCGGTCGTCGGTGACGCGGTCAAATCTCGGATCGGTGAACAACGGATTGCTGAAGCGTGGCAAACCGTTTAACGCCCACATCCCGAAGAATGCACCGAATGACGAGAAGAGAACCGTCAATTCAAATGCTACTGGGATGAAAGCCGGAAGCGAAATGTAGGGTTTACCCGAGATGATGTATGGATAGTCGATGGAGTTCATCCAGATCTGCATCACCAAAGCGGTGATCGTTCCGGTGAGTCCGCATCCAAGCACGATCCAAGGTAGGACGGTTGGCTTGATCCCCAACGCCTTGTCGATTCCGTGAACCGGAAACGGAGTGTAGGCGTCGGTCTTCTTGTAGCCCGCATCTCGGACTCGTCGACATGCATTGAGAAGCGAGTCAACCGACTCGTATTCAGCGACGATTCCGTGAACTTTCTTTTCGTTGTTATCTGACATCAATTCGCAGCTTGTTTAGCCAAGGCCACAGTTGGTGATGACTCGTGAGTTCCATCAACCGGAGAGGTTACTGCCCTCTCTGGTTGATCCTTAAATTAAAAATCTTAGTGCTTGTCCGAGTGGGACATGTGGTACTGCTTCGCCAAGGTCGATTTGGTTTCCGCCATGTTGATGACTGGCATCAGTCGGCAGAACAGCAAGAACAAAGTGAAGAACAGACCGAACGAACCAATCAACATCGACCAGTCGACCCATGTCGGGCTGAAGTAGGCCCAAGCACTTGGTAGGTAATCGCGTGAAAGACTCGTGATGACGATGACGAATCGTTCGAACCACATCCCTATGTTCACGAAGATCGAAATGATCACGATGATCCAAGGTGTGGTTCGGAACTTCTTGATCCAAAAGAGCTGTGGACTGATAACGTTGCACGAAATCATCGTCCAGTAAGCCCACCAGTAAGGACCAAAGGCTCGGTTGAGGAACGCAAACTTCTCTTCCTGAACTTGGCCATACCAAGCGATGAAAAACTCGGTCCCGTAAGCGAGACCTACAATCGACCCAGTCGCCAAGATGATTTTGCACATGTTGTCTAGGTGGCGAATCGTGATCAGTTTCTCGAGCCCCAACATCTTTCTTGCTGGGATCATCAGCGTGAGCACCATCGCAAAACCACTGAAGATCGCACCGGCCACAAAATAAGGTGGGAAAATCGTTGTGTGCCAACCGGGTACTTGCGAAACCGCAAAGTCAAACGAAACGATCGTATGCACCGAGAGAACAAGCGGTGCTGCGAATGCCGCGAGCAGAGCGTAGGCTTTCTCGTAACGCATCCAGTGCCGAGACGAACCGGACCAACCAAGAGACAGAATTCCGTAAGCCATTCGTCTGAATTTGTTTTTTGATCGATCTCGGAATGTTGCCAAGTCAGGCACCATACCCATGTACCAGAAGAGAAGCGAAACCGTTCCGTAGGTGCTGACCGCAAAAACGTCCCACAGGAGCGGGCTTCGGAATTGTGGCCACATCCAGAGATTCAAACTTGGATAAGGAGCCAGCCAGTAGGCCAGCCATGCTCGACCCACGTGAATTCCCGGGAACGTACCAGCACAAGCGACCGCAAAGATCGTCATCGCCTCGGCCGCTCGGTTAATACTTGTTCTCCATTCCTGCCTAAAGAGGAACAAAATGGCACTAATCAGAGTTCCAGCGTGACCAATCCCAACCCAGAAAACAAAGTTCACGATCGGCCAACCCCAGAAGATTGGCGCTCGGTTACCCCAAACACCGACACCGGTGTAAATCAGGTAAAGAATGCAGACAGTGAGCCACTGCAACAGTGCGAATGAAACAAGAAATCCGATCACCCAACTGGTGCTCGGTTTTCGTTCGGCGACCTGACAAACCGATTCGGTGATGTCGTGATAGGTCGTGTCTCCCAAGACCAACGGCGCGCGTTGGCCAGGTTGTTCGACGGAGTTGTCCAGTCCGTTGGGAATGGCAAGTGACATAGGGATTCAGGGTTCAGATGGCAATGAATGGGTGATTTTATCTACGTTAACTGCGGTTGCAGTTTTCCTTATTCCGATGCAGTTGCTTCGGTTTCGCTATGAGTTTTCTCGTCGTGGCTGTGGTCGTCATGAGCATGATCATCGTGACCGTGGTCGTCATGGCCATGATCATCGTGACCGTGCTCGTCATCTCCGTGACCATGATGAGCGTGACCTTTAAGCGTTTCGAGATCCTCGATCTGCTTGAGTGTCATCAGGCGACTAGGAGTGTTTCGAATGCGAGCGAGGTACTCTGTTCTCGGCTTCACATTGAGTTGTGAAAGCATCCCGTAGCTGTGAGGCAGTTTGTGGCTTTTGGCTACAGCTGATTCGCTATCAGCGATGTTTCCAAATTCGATCGCCTTGGTCGGACATGCCGATTGGCAAGCGGTGACGACGTCGCCGTCTTTGATTTCTCGGCCACCTTCCTTGCGTGCGGTGATCTTTGCCGATTCCACTCTCTGTACGCAGTAGGTGCATTTTTCCATCACACCACGACCGCGAACGGTAACTTCGGGGTTCATCACCAACGCTTGGAGCTTTCGATTGGCACTCTCAATGTTGCTTGGGAAGGCATTCCAGCCGTATCCGGTTCCAATGTCTTCGTTGTAGTTGAAGTAGTTGAAACGCCTAACTTTGAACGGGCAGTTGTTTGCACAGTAACGAGTTCCAATGCATCGGTTGTAAGCCATTGCATTGATGCCTTCGTCAGTGTGGACGGTTGCCGCTACGGGGCAAACCTGCTCACAGGGAGCCGTTTCGCAGTGCATACAAGCGACTGGCTGTTGCACGATATCAGCGTTTTCTTCATCGCCTTGGAAGTAACGATCAACGCGTAGCCAGTGCATTTCGCGGCTGTTCATCACTTGCTCACGGCCCACGATTGGCACATTGTTTTCGCTCTGGCAGGCTACAACGCACGCACTACAACCGGTGCACTTGGATAGGTCAATTGACATGCCCCATTGGGGAACAGGATTGCCTTCCTTCTCGTTTCTTTCTTCGATCTCGTTGATCGGTTCCTTCCAAGGAGATCCACTTGCACCAACCTTAGGAACGTGTGGACCCTTGTCATCAACGAAGCCCTTGTTCTGCTCAAGCAGAGCGGCTGTACCTTCACGAACCAGCGTGAAACTACGTGTCTCGGTCTCCTCTCGACCACCTTCGTCAATTGCCCAGTGATCTTGAGTAGTCGATAGCTCGTAACGGTCCAGTCGACGACGTGCCTTGACGCCATAAGCGATTGAAGGGGTCTCGGAAGTGCGAATGGGGGAAATATCGGTACCAATGATCTCGATACCTTCAATCTCGTGTCCTCCCACCATGCCAGCTCGGGTACGTCCATAACCGAGTGTTGTGGTGATCACACCTGCTGCACAGCCCGGCATTTCGTAAACAGGCAGAGCGACTTTGTTTTCGTTGACAGTCAAGACAACAAATTGGCCATGCTCAATTTCTAGAGCGGCTGCAGTCAGTGGGCTCATCACTGCTGCGTTGTCCCAGCTAAGCTTGGTCAGGGACTGAGGCATTTCCTGCAGCCAGCCGTTATTGGCGAATCGGCCGTCATAAAGACCGTCAGCAGGTGCAAAGATGATTTCGGTGTTATCTTTATCTACTTCAATCGTCGAAACAGGGCTGTCCGACGTCACGACCCCTTCACCCTGAAGAGCGATCTCGACCGCGTCAACTTTGAGTTCTGCTGAGTAGCCATCGTGAAGCAGTTGTCTCCACTGACGGTCGCTTAGCCCTTCGCCAGCCAGCGTGTCGGCGGTTCGACGAAGGATGGACTGCGAATCGGTGTTCTTTTCTCCAGCAATCATCGCCAAGAATTCGACAACATCCTTTCCGCCGAGTAACGGCAGGATTTGCGGTTGGCCAATTCCATAGAAGCCGTTGTCGTTGACGCTGTCGCTCCAAGCTTCGAGTGGATGGGTCAACGGAACCGACCAGTTGCACAGTGCTCCCGTTTCGTCGTTGTACAGACCGGCGTATACCGAGTTTTCAACTTTGGAAATCGCACTGGCAAAATCGACATCCCCAGGGGCGGTGACGACGGGATTGCCGTCTAACACAACCACGCTTTTCACTTCACCTGCGGTCATTTTTGCCGCAAGATCACGAAGCGAGACAGTGTTGTCGATCTCGCCATCCGGCAGAGGGTAAAAACTCTGCAGCGTTCCCAGCGAACCGAGTGTTTGGTTCATGCGAATGCCAGCTTCTATACTCTCAGCACCTAATTGTTCGCCGACAACGATGACTGTCTTGTCTGCTTTATCCGCGATGTCATGAGCGAGTACGTCGAGGAATCGCTCAAGTCTCTGGCCGGCCGGCAGTTCGTCAAACGCTTGCTGATCGTCGCCATGTTGATGAGCTTGACCGCCTTGGATTGCTGCAACTCGCCGCCCCAATTCAGCTAGGAAAGCTGGCATTTGACTCGGTGCAAGTGCCAGCCTGGTATCAGCAGATGCCCCAGTGTTCGTGTAACCACCTTCCACAACGTAAAGGCGGTTCATGCCATTTTCAGCAAGCGGATCTCGGCGTTTGGCGAATCCAGAAGCGTTGTTGAGCATGCCGCTATCGTTGCCAAGGATATCCGCTTGGAGCGCGACCACGATTTCAGCTGAGGCAAGGTCGTAGGCTGGTCTCGAAGCAACTCCCAGTGCCTTGGTTGTAGCTTGCCGCATGGCATCACCATTGATGCTGTCGTATCGGCAAAGCGTTGCCTCGGGGAAGCGATTTTTGACCGCATTGAGCATACGAGCGACCGAGGGTGATCGGCTCGATTCAAAGACGATCGCCAACCCAGATCCTTTGCCGGCACTTTCCAAGACGGAACTGAAGTATTCATTGAATTCCGACCAGTCACTAACGTAACTGCGGTTCTCTTCCTTGGAATTGCGAAGCAGGAAACCCTCGTCGTCTCGGGCGCGATCAGGATCGTACAGTCCTAAGATCGACGCTTGTGAATACGAGTCCGTGCCAACTCCGCTCGGGTGCTCGGTGTTAGGCTCGATCTTCAATGGTCTTCCATCGACACATGAGATCAGCAGGTTGTAGACGCGACCTGCAAGCTCAAAATTGGTTGCTCGCTGATAGCTTTCACCCGGCACTCGACCTTCGGGACGAATAACAAATGGTTCAATCGTCTCTTCGGGGTATCGGCAGCCTGCGACTCCTGCGAACGCGAGAGAGGCTCCCATCAACTGCATCCAGCGACGGCGAGATACACCCTCGGGGAATTCCGATGCAGCAACCGGGAATTCACGATCGAGGTATTGATCGAAAGCTTCGCTCCCGCGCAATTCCGAGAGGCTTCGCCAATACGATGGCTTTCCAGACTTCGAAGATGAAGAAGATGCCGAGTCGTTGGGGGTCATATCGAGAGGGTGAGTGAAGGGACGTCGGGAAAATGAATTCAATAATCGCTAGGCACCGGTCGCGGTTGGCGACAATCGGTGGTCTCCAAGGACTTCGGCGATAACGTTTTTCGCGTCAGACCATTGAAGTTCTTTGGAACTAGCGGTGGCAAACCGCGCAGTGAACTTGAGGATTGATGTGTTTTTCCTCTTTCAACTTGGCTCCATATTCTTGTCGCTGTGCTGCAGTGAGTTCCTCGCCGTCAGCATCTTGGGGTTCCCAGTCAAGCTGGGTCACCTTGTCGACAGGTCTCAGGTGTGGCTCAGGGTTGCGGTGGCATTCGATGCACCAAGCCATGGAAAGTTCTTTTGCCTGATAAACTTCTTCCATCTGGTCGATCCGACCATGACAGCTTTTGCAGCTAACACCCGAATTAACGTGCGCCGCATGGTTGAAATACACGAATTCAGGAAGGTTGTGGATTCGCTTCCATCCAACACTGCGGCCCTCGAGCCAACTCTCGTGGATTGGCTCAAGCTTTGGGCTCTCAGCATGAACCGCTGCGAGAGCGGTGATACCTTCATCATTCGCTGGGCTGTGGCAGTTAATGCAGGTTGCCGTCGGGGGGACTGCCGCATGTGCTGCGTCAAAGACGGTGTTGTGGCAATAGCGACAATCTAGCTTGAGCTGGCCGGCATGAATTGCATGACTAAACGGCACTGGCTGCTTGGGCTGGTAGCCGACATTGAGTGTTTGCGGATCAGTAATGAGGCCGCCCATGGCACCGGCAAACACCGCTCCAGCCGCTCCAGCGACTAGCAAAAGGCCAACAAGCGGATTGGTCCAGCGAGGAAACAAAAAACGTTGCATGATTTGGATCGGCCTCCGATCGAGTCGAGGCCCATTTCTAACGTGCTAGTATCAAAGGAAAATTGGATCGCCCCACGACGACACGTGAAGCACAGTATGGTGTTCGATGGTGCGAACTGGCAATGGCAGCAAGAAATTCAGCGACATTGTGTCGCAGTATTTCGGCTGCATATTCATTCTAAGTCCACCAGTTCCCGTCGTCGGTGATCGGCCGAACCGGACATCGCATTGAATCAAGGGCTGAAAACAATTCTGAGACCGCCCAGTTTCGGTCGTTGATTTCGAGGCGATATTCCGGCCAACTCCAGCCCGAAGGCCATATCTGGTGAGGTGCAGGCCAAGGGGAGTCGCTGGTGCTGACTTGGATGCGACCAATCAATCGTGGGATCGATGGATCTGCGTCGGGTCTTGGTAAACTAACGCTTTGGGCTCCCGAGTCCAGTCCGCGAGCGTGCTGAATGTTGGGAACAAAGCTGCTCACCCACGGCACATCCCCTAGAAGTTTTCGGTCGGTTTGTTCTGTACCTTGCGGATTATTCGGGTGTTGTCGCGTATCTGTTGAAATTCGATTTTGTGGGTTGCCTTGCAGGGTGTGGCGATTTGTCGCTGCTGCTGTTCGGCTCGCTGTTGTTTCGATGGTCTGATCTGTTTCGGCGTTCTTCGCGGTGATTGATTGTCTCTCGGGTGACCGGGAATTCTCGAACTCTTGCGGGGTCTTGAACGTTGTAATTCCGTGCAGTTCGGTCAATTGCTGGCACATTTCCAATCGCAGTGATTCGCTGCCACCGGTGAGGGCGATTGATGGCGGGGCGGAACCGAGGTGTGCGGTGAGTTCAGCAATCGTCCAGCCGAACCGTGGGTCTCGATAGTGAGATGCGACATCACAGGCCGGTTGCAAAACAAACTGCCTCGCTGTGTAACGGGGGTGTGGAACGATCAGTCCGGTTCCGCCACCAACAAGTTCACCGTGCAAAACCACATCCAAGTCGATCGACCTGGCATCCCAACGGCGTTTTCTTTGACGCCCCAATCTCTGCTCAACCTCCTGAAGCATTTCGAGTATTTCTCGAGCAGTACCATTGGTCTCGAATGCAGCCACCGCATTGAGAAACGGTTCTTGGCCAGAGGGTCCACCAATCGGTGGCGTCTCAAAGAGTCGGCTTGTCGCCAAAGATTCTACGAGGTCAATCTCCGAAATGATTCTCGCAGCTTCAGCGATCAGGCAGTCGCGACTGCCGAGATTACTGCCAAAGCTGATGAGACACTGGGACTTCGAGGTCATTTCGGTAGACAGAGTGAATTCGGGAGGGGGGCAGAAGTCGGGGTGCGCGATGCATCGGTGTGATCAGGTTAAGAACGACTCCTAAAACGGCAATTTTCATTTGCTGGCTTTCGCCGTCGAATCGTCTCAACAGCCTAATGGCCGAATAGGCTTTCTGGAATCGCTACTTAAAAGAATCGTGTGCCCTTCTCGGCTATTTCTGTGCCAATGTGGTTTTCAAGTGGTTTTGGTCATCAATATTGCTTAGTCTGCCCGCGATTGGGCGCAGTATTCACGGGGGGATTTTGTCGCTAAGCGGTTTTCAACCGACTTTGTTCCAGCGTCAATGGTCATTCTTTGACGTACTCGGTACACTTCCCCGTCTACTGACCGTCTCTCAGTTACCAGCTAATTTTTGATGTCTGATCCCAACAGCGAGCAACCCGAACAATCGCCGGATGAAGTTTTTATCACCGCGGTTTTATTCGAAACGGCACTCGCGGTCGCCGCACTCGGACTCGGGTGGGCCCTCGGTCCATCGGCTCGCCAATTCATACCCGAGTGGAATCCCGATGATTTGCAGCCGGTGATCGAAGGGGTATGGAAAGGGACGCTCGCTGCGGTACCCATGCTGATTTTTATTGAATTGGTGAGACGTATTCCTTGGGGGCCAATAAAAGAGCTAGAAAAGCTGAGCGATGACCAAATGATTGGCGCATTGGTGCGCCTTCGAGTGCCCGAATTGTTGACTATTAGTCTCTGCGCAGGGGTTGGTGAGGAGTTGCTGTTTCGCGGATGGCTGATGGGCTGGATTAATGAGGGCTTGATAGGCCTGGGAGTCCCTTTCGATCCTATCTGGATTGCTTTGGCTCTTTCTTCACTGGTGTTTGGTTTCTTTCACCCGATCACCAAGATGTACATTTTCCTTGCAGCAGTAATGGGGCTCTATTTCGGCGGTCTACTGATTTGGTCGGAAAACCTACTGATCCCCATCTTCGCCCACGCGGTCTACGATGCCATTCAGCTGCTGATGACCAAGAGGCAAGTCGAACGCAAATCCAAGTCGCTGCAGCCATCTTCGTAATTGAGTCGCTGTTCGTGATTCTTTGATGGATTTCCTTGTGTGGCCGTTTCGATGATTCGACGGAGTCATGATTCGACGGGTTAATAACGCGTAGAACCGGTTGAAGTGTTAAAATCGGATCGTTGGGGTGGGTTTACTGCCCCCCGAAAATGCTTTGATTCTTGGGTTCAACTACTCTAACCTGTTCTATGCTGGGCTCTCGATTAGCCTTTCCTCCAGACCTCGAAATTGAATTAGCAGATGAAGTTGCTTTTCGAATCAAATTTGAGTCGCCAGATCGCAGCGGCGGTCGCGGCATTCCTTGGGATCTCCTGTTCAGCCTTTGCTGATGGAGGAGCCTCTGATTCCGACGCTTCTATCTTCTTTGAAACAAAAGTTCGGCCACTCTTGGCTCAACATTGTTTTGAGTGTCACGCTGGTGATAAATCCGAAGGTGGTCTTCGAGTCGATCATCATCAAGGCTTGCTTGTCGGAGGAGACAGTGGTGCGGCGATCGTTCCTGGAGACGTGAGCGGTAGCTTGCTAATCACTGCCGTTCGATATGAAGAACTTGAGATGCCTCCGCAGTCGAAGCTGAGTGATGATGAGATTGCAGTCTTGGAACGTTGGGTTGAAAACGGGGCTGTGTGGCCGCAACATGAAGGTGCACTAGCTGGCACTGAAGAAGATCTTCAGGAGCGAATTAAGAATTGGTGGGCCGCTCAACCACTGGAGCCTTCACTTCCCCGCGGCGAGCTTGCTTCGGCTCATTCGCGACATCTCATTGATCGTTACATCGATGATCAGTTGGTCGAGGTTGGACTGCAGCGTGCTCCGGCAGCAGATCGAGCGAGATTAATCAGGCGTTTGTCTTATGACTTGATTGGTCTTCCGCCAAGTCCTGAAGCGATCGAGAGGTTTGAAAATGATCAGCGCCCCGGCGCTTACCGGCGATTGGTCAATGACCTGTTCTCTAATCCTGCCTACGGCGAACGAATGGGCAGGTTGTGGCTCGATCTTGTTCGCTACTCCGATTCAGACGGTTGGCGCGCTGATGCGTATCGCCCCCAGGCCTGGCGTTACCGACAATTCGTGGTTGATGCATTCAATCATTCAATGCCATACGATCAGTTTGTTAAGTGGCAAGTTGCCGGTGATGAATATCAACCCAACAATGAAGAAGCCTTAGCCGCGGTTGGGTTTTTACGCTTAGGGATCTACGAATACAACCAACGTGACGCCGAAGGACAATGGCAAAATATCGTTGATGAACTTACAGATGTAACCGCTGATGTTTTTCTTGCCACAGGATTAGCCTGCGCGAAGTGCCACGATCACAAATTCGATCCTATTCCTCGAAGTGATTACTACCGGATGAGGAGTGTCTTTGAGCCGGTGTTCTTCAATGATTGGAAAAGCGATCCAAATCTCACCGACGAGCAGCAGGCCGAAGTGGAGCGACTACTTGCTGAACTTAAGGAGATTGAGGGTGAGGATATCCATAATCTTGGCATGGCGGTTGTCAGTCGCTTCACCAATGAACTTCAGGCGATGTATCACAAGTCACCTGAAGATCGCACCGCCTATGAAAATCAAATGGCGTATCTTTTAGGGCGGCAGTACTTCGAGGAAGGCATCTCGGGAACTCGATCAAAGAAAAAGCTCGGTGACGAGCGTTTCGCCCGCCGCGAAGAAGTGCTCAAGGAGCTTGACCGGTTTGGTGCTAACCCTTATTCGCCCGCTGAATTGATGTCGATTCGTGATGCGGATGGAGAAGTTCGGCCAACTCGATTGCCCGGTCGATCTTCGGGACGTGAGTTTCTACCCGGGGCACCTGAACTATTCGGTGGCGCATCGCTTGAGTGTCAGCCACCAAGTGAATCGATAAGTTCTTCTGGTCGACGGATGGCATTGGCTGAGTGGATCGTATCTGGAGAGAACCCAATAGCTGCTCGAGTGATGGTGAATCGGTTATGGCAGTATCACTTCGGTACCGGACTTGTTGACAGTCCGAATGACTTTGGCCAACTGGGTAAAAAACCTTCTCATCCACATCTGCTAGATTACCTTGCTTCACGACTCATTGATTCAGGTTGGGACATTCAGGCGGTGCAACGTGAGATCGTGATGAGCGAAACATATCGTCAGTCATCGGCAAACTCGCTCATGGATCAAGCGATGGAGATTGATCCGAGTAACCGTCTGCTTTGGCATCGCACCGTGCGACGCGTGGATGCGGAGCAGTATCGCGATACGCTTCTCGTTGCAATGGATCGTCTGGACTATCAATTCGGTGGACCTGCTATCACAGGGACTGGTCCGCGACGATCGCTCTACCTTCGCCGTATGCGCAATTCGGTCGATGAAATGTTAACCGCATTGGACACGCCTCCGGGACTGGTTGGAACCGCCAAACGCGATGTGACAACGACGGCCCCGCAGTCATTGATGATGATGAATAGTTCTCGAGTGATTGGTGTAGCGAGTCAATTCGCATCGCGGATTCGATCCGAGGTCAAAGCAGACACATCATTGTCTGCTGCAGGTGCTTCTGCGGAAGCTTTTGTTGACAGAGCTCACCGAGTCATTGCGGGTTTGCCCGCTACAGAGGAAACAAAAAAGCTGCTAGCTCCGTTGGCAGAATCTGGAGATCAAGGTCAGGTCGATGTGTGTCATATTTTGATCAACAGTAACGCCTTCCTTTTTATTGATTAAGCAAACAATGGTGACAAAAGAATCTTCAAGTCTTTGCCGATCGGTTGGCGTTCCGCATCACGCAGCCCCGTTGAATCGTCGTGACTTTTTTGCCAACGCCGGAGGTGGTTTTGGCGCTCTCGCGCTATCAGGTATGTTGGCTCAGTCCGCTGATGCTGCACGGTTTGTAGCGGCGCCAAATGGTCACCATCCGGCGACTGCAAAGAGTGTGATCTTCCTGTTCATGGAGGGTGGGCCGAGTCAGCTCGATACATTTGACCGAAAGCCGCTCCTGAATCAACTTGCGGGGCAACCGCTTCCAAGTAGTTTTCGTGAACCCCTCACTGCAATGGGTGAAAAAAACGCACCCTTGCTTCCAACAAAACGAAATTGGGCACGTTACGGCGAAAGTGGATTGGAGATTAGCGATTGGTTTCCACATGTCGCTCAACATGCCGACCATCTTGCGATCATTCGATCTTGCTACGGAGAAGGCATTAATCACTCCGGTGGCTGTAATTTGATGAATACCGGAAGCACGCTCGGGGGACGACCCTCACTTGGTGCTTGGGTGTCCTACGGCTTGGGGACCGAAAATGAAGATCTTCCGGCCTTTGTCGTCATGAAAGATAAACGGAGCGCTGGTACTAACGGAGTTCGAAGTTGGGGGCAGGGTTTCTTGCCAGCGACTTATCAGGGAACCCCTGTCGGCGATACCGCAAGCGGTGAGGCGATTGCCAACCTTCAGCTTCCCAAGGGTGTCGATGAAGCGAGGCAACTGCGAAAGTTGGATTTGATCAGGCAGATCAATCAGCAGCATGCAGCGAGACTTCCCAATGTTTCCGACTTGGAAGCACGCATCGAATCATATGAACTCGCTTATCGGATGCAAGCAGCGGCTCCTGAAGCGGTTGACCTCGCAAGTGAGACCGCCGAAACACAAGAGCTGTACGGGTTGAATGATAAAAAGACTGCCGACTTCGGTAAGATCTGCCTCCTCGCTCGGCGAATGGTAGAACGGGGCGTGCGGTTTATTCAACTCTATAGCGGCACCGGTAGCGGATGGGACGCGCACTCAGGAATTGAGTCGAATCATACGAAATACTGTGGGGCGGTGGATCAGCCTATTGCAGCCTTGCTTTCTGATTTGAAACGACGTGGTCTACTCGATCAAACGCTCGTCGTTTGGGGCGGAGAGTTCGGACGAACGCCGATGAGTGAAAAGGGTGACGGTCGAGATCATAACCCGACGGGTTTCACCATGTGGATGGCCGGTGGAGGTGTGCAAGGTGGGCAGGTCATCGGCGCGACCGACGATCTCGGTCTCTACGCAGTCGAAGACAGAGCCCACGTCCATGACGTCCACGCGAGTATTCTCCACCTCATGGGGCTCGATCGTTTAGAGCTCAGTTACAACTACCAAGGTCGTCTCGAAAGACCGACGGTGAACGAAGGGAAAATGATTTCAAAACTGATCGGCGCGTGAGCAATTTCTGGCTGATCACTTGACCCATTTTTCAGATGTATCGGCTCGTCTTACAACGCCATTCGATCATCACTAGGCAGGCAAGCAAAAGGATGCTTACTTCCATTCGGTGATCAGCTTTCCATCTTCGACATTCCACAATCGAAGTACCCCGCTCTGACCCGAGGCGAGTAACTGCTTCCCATCGAGTGAAAGAGAGAGTGAGTAGAGGAAGTCACCGCTGGCGTTGAAGCTTCGAAGTGACTTTCCGTTTGAGGTGTCGTACAGTCTCGCTTGGCCGTCCGCACATGCGGTGATCAGTTGATTAGTCGCCGAGACATAATCGATGGCCGTGATCTCTTTGCCAAAGCCGGTGATGGTGCGACGCTGTTCACCCGTTTCGATGTCCCAGATTTTGATTGTCTTGTCAGCGCTAGCCGAGGCGAGTGTCTGTTCGTCGTCTTGCCAAGCGATCGCCAACACGTGGTGCGTGTGACCTTCGAGGGATCGTTTTGCCGAACCAGTCGCTAAGTCGAGCAATCGAACCGTTTTATCTGCTGCGGAAGAGGCAATCATGCCACCTCGTGGTGAGAATCTCAGGCCGAGTACCGAATCACTGTGCACGTCACCGAAATCTCGAATCAATCTCCCCGTCTCAACACTGAAAACTTTTACTTCACCGGCTCGACTAGGCGAACCTGATCCAACCGCAAGGCTGAGTCCATCGTTACGGAAGTCCATCGCGGTCACCCGGTCACTCAGGACACTCGCGTCATCGGGGGATCCGATTGTGCGTTCTAGTTGCCATCGTCGCTGAGTGTTCCAGGCCTGTGTGGGCTGTTGTCGACCAAATGCGACAACTTCATCACCAACCCAACACAAATGAACGGAGTCTGTCGCAACAGAATCGGCTTGTGCTGTAAACCTCATCACGGCTTCGCCTGAAGTGAGATCATAAATACGGACGGATTGGTCACGGTGAAGCGTCGCAATCGAACTCGACGTCGTGTCGACAGCGATTGCGGTAAGTTGGTGGTAAGTGCCAGAGAGACTTGATTTTGTCTTTTCTAGTTCAGAAGCGATTCGATCCTTTTCGCGAGTCTCCGCAGCGATTAATAACTGATGTTCTGGGATCGCTTTCTCGGCTCGGTTTTGTGCCTCCTTTGCTGTTTCAAACGCTTGTTGCCGTTTGGCTAGCTCTGTTTCGCTTTTAACCTTTTCCTCTTGGGCTTTCTCCAGGTTCTTCTTTTGAGCTTCAAGGTCCTTGGTGCCTTTATCGATCGCAGCTTTAGAATCAGTCATCGTCTTGGCGGCCGTGTCGATTTTATTTTGAGCGGTCGTGGCTTGCTGCTTCACTTGCTCTAAAGCTGCCTTCTTATCATCGACTTTCTTTTGGATTTCTGAAGCTGTGCTTTCTGCTTGTTTGAGTTTTTCTTGCATCGCCGCGAGATCTGCTTTGAGCGAGGCCACTGCTTGATTAGCCGCTCCGAGCTGAACGGTTTCAGCCTCAATTTCTTTCGATACTAACTCCGACTTGGCCGTTGCTTCGGTGAGCATCTTTTGGGCTTCAGCGGTGGTTTTTTCCGCATCCGCGACAGCAGTTTGAGCGGCTTGGATCATGGACTCTGTAGTTGCCACTAATGTCGCCGCATCTGCACGCCCTTTTTCTTTCTCATCTAAAGCTGCTTTGGCTTTGGTTTGTTCTTCGGTTGCCTTCGCAAGGACTTCGTTTTCACTTGTTAGTCGCTTTTGCAGTTCTTCGGTCTGTTTTGTGAGTCGATCGACTTTTTGGTTTTGGCGTGTGGAGTCACCCTGTTTGTAGGCAAGGAGAAGTTGGCTTTGAGGATCAGACTGAAGAGTGAGAATGGGTTCACCCGTTTCTAGATTCCATGAACGCGTGGCACCATTCGCACCACCGGTAAAAAGTTGCTTAAGAGGTTTTGAAACTGCGATTGCGCTAATTGGTGATCCGTGGTCGATCTTGCGAACGATTTGGTTTTCCTGATTGAGGACGGAGACATGTTGTGTTTTGTCACAAACCACCAGATTGGCAGCATCGAGAAACTGAGCATCTATAACGGAGGAAAATCCATCCACTGGGGTGTTGGAGATCGTGATCTGGTTATTTTCCTGATCGATTGTTCCTCGATGCAGATTCCCCGAGATGGAAACCGCTGAGATCAGGTTTCCGTCCCCGGAGATTGACATATTCTTAATTGATACATCGGACTGCACTTGCGCCTGAACGCTTCCGTCTTCGATTTGCCAAAGAATGATTCTGCCGGAGGTTTCGGCGCTGATGATTTGCTTTGGTGAAAACCAGCCAAGCGAACTGACCGCGTCAGCATGACCGCTTAGAACCTGGGTTAACGAACCATCGGCCAGGTTCCAGACCTCAATGTCACCGAGGGGGTTGACCCAAGCAGCGAGCGTCTGATCCTCGTTCAAGGCAATCAGGCCGCTCGCACCTAGCAATGCATTTGTCTTGTCTGAAACGGGACTGTTGATTTGTTTCCACAGCTTGACGGTACGGAATCCACCGGTTGCAATTCTCTGCCCATCCGGTGCGATGGTAATGGACTGAACAAGATCAACGTGCGCAGCATTATCCCCAGGGACTGCCGGGTCGATGAGATTGGTGATTTGACCATTTGATGCTTCTTCATTGGCTTGGTCGACGCTCGCATTGTTGAGCGGGATCACCTGAGCACGGTTGCCACGCCCGACAACTGAGAATTGACCAGTCGGGGACATCGCAACTGCGAACGATGTCTTGATTGATTCAGGGATTTCTTGCCACTGAATTTTTTCTGCGAGCATTTCACTTCCCTTTGCTCCTTGCTCGATCCAGCGTTTGATCAATCCGAGCTCTTCTGGAGTTAAGGTTTTTGCACCGACCGCATTGTCTTCGGGCGGCATCAGTGGTTCTTCTTCTCCTGTGGTCCTCGTTAGGAGCAAACTTTGAACGGGACTATTAAGATCGAGACTTGACCCACTGTCTCCACCTTGATGGATTGCTTCGATGGTCTCGAGGATCAAGCCACCTTCAGCTTCTTTTTCGTGGTGACAAGCGAGACAGTTCCGTTTCAGAATGGGCGTGATTTCTTTTGCAAAATCTACCTCCGAATCTCTTTGGATCTCCGCAATCGCGATGGGAAGGTCTTGTGCGAAGGTCACAACCGACAACAGAGTTGGCAGGAACAGTAGGCTTGAGATGATTCGAATCATGGCTCGATGACGCGAAGATTCACGGTGTTGGTGGGGAGAAAAACGGTGATTTCTTTTTCTTTGGAGGCATTCTTTGCGGCCTCGACCGCTTTGTCCGCCTCTGTGATTGCTGCCTTTATGGACTCGGCATTATCCTCATTACCCGCAGTATCGAGTTGTTTCTGAAGCAGATCTCGGTACGCCTGCGCACGATCGACTGCTTGAGGATTGGGTTTCACTTTGATTTTAGTTTCGACTTGCACCCACAGCGAATAAGTTCCCGGTACAGCGGACGCTTCTGTCTTGATTTCAAACTCACCTTCGTTATTTTCCGCGGGAATCGTCAGATCCGCAGCTTTGACACCCGTCGGAAAGTGCCTCGCCCTTGCCACTATTGCCGCTTTACCACCTTCTTTTCGCTCGAGCTTGATGGGGATTTTGACCGCTTCACCTTTTTTTACCTCAACGGTATCAGGCGTTCCGAGTTGAGCTGTGAGTTGGATCTCGTCGAGGGCGGAAACGGATAGCCACAGTGAATCGGTCAATCGTGTTTGAATAAAATTACGGCCAGCACCTTTGCCCCACTGAACAACTGCGGGAACCGCATGGCGTTCGATGGATCCGTCCTCACTTCGACCAATGAACTGTATCGGACTCACTGATGTTGCGGCATTGGGATCAGCGGTGATTGCAACCTGAGCAAAGTTCTGATTTGCCTCGATACGAACTTCCGAGGCTTTAACACCAGCAGGTAGTCCCTCGCATCTGATTTGGATTGCTCCACTCCATCCATCTTTGCGAATCGCAATGACACGAATGGTTTCGGTTCCGCCGCGGTGCAAACGCGAACCGGTCGGTTGCGACTGATTGAGATCGCTGTGAGGAAAAGGACGGTATGCGATCAAGTCAAATGTTGGCTGGGGTTGACCGATGCGCACATCAAAGTTTTTTTGGTCCTGAAGCGTTTTGCCAATGTCTAGATCACGAACAGAGATCAGATATTTTGATGTCTCTGGGGCTGTGAAAATACCGGAGGGGTCTTTGGTGGTGAGGTTCATCGCACCATCAGAAACACTTTGGCTATCATCAAAGTTCGCCACATCATGTAGCTTGGGTGACGTGTCCTGTTGGGCCTCAACCCGTTGAATTAAAACCCGCCCATCCGATGGATGTCCCAGTCGATCTGCTGTGACCTCCACCGCGATTACCTGACCTTTATCTGCGGCGAACTCAAAGTCATGCCTTGATGCGTTTCCCGAGAAAACATGACGACTGCGATGAGGTAATTGAATTGATGACGTAGTTGGTGTGCCGCTCGCGTTTGTCTCTGCTGAGTCGCTGCCCGGTAGATCAGCACTACGCAATCCTCGCTCGTCAACCAAGAGTGTCGAGGCTGACCGCGAGGCCCATGCGAGAGGTAGTCTGCCGTCACTTGCTTCCGGATTTCCCAACACCGATAAAGCGGGATCGAGACTGGCGACGACCTGGTAGTGATAATCCGCGCCACCTCGATAAAGGAAGTCGTTGATCGCAATCAAGTACTTTCCCGCCGGAAACGGATCGCTCGAAATCCAACAAGCATCAGCACCATCGGCTCCCCTAGTACTCGCCAGTTGATGGCCGGAAGAATCAAGGATCTTCAAGCTGGGGATCATTCTCGAGTCAAGACGCTGAGCGATGATTTCAACATGTAGTTTTGACGACTCTTCTAGATGAATTTGGTAATAATCGATTGCTGCAGTGGTTGCATCTGCATGGCTGAAATGATCCAGAGGCAAATCGGTTGGCGCATCGAGTTGATGACTGATCGACGCAGGTGTTTGATGTGGCTGTTCAGTGACAAGAAAGGATCGAGGATTCGAAAGTCCATTGCGTCCCAGTGCACGTGCCTCATAACGTCCCGCAACGAGAGTGTTTGGGATGGTGACGGTGAACGTTCCGAACTGCTTAATCCTGTCCTCGGAAAAAGGAGCTGGATTACCGGTGACAACTTCAGCTTGAATCTCCGGGCTTGAAAAAACTAATTGATCAACTTCAACCAAGTTGTTGCCGATTTCAGTGCGGATTTGGAAGCTGCTGCCTCTCTGACCACCGGTTTGAGATAGTGACAATAGTTGAGTTGGTTCAACCTGCCCGAAAGCGTTCAATGCAAGGAAGAGATGCAGTAGAGTCATTGTCCCAATGAGAAAGCACTGGGGTAATCTACACGGATTCTTCTTTGTGTAAACGTTGAAGATTGGTCGCGTTTGATAGTGATCCATGGAGATGATGGTTAGAGGCGTGGAGTGAGAACGCGATCGGTATGCAGGTTGTCAGTCAATCGAAACAAAACAGGAATCGTATGATGAAGAAAATTATCAATGGTTGAAAAGAAACTCTTTCGAGTTGATGAGGGACCAAATTAAATCTTCGAAAGCTTCCCTTTTATTCTCCTTTGACGAGACATAAGACAGGGATGCTTGATGTTCCACTTCATCTGGCTGACGCCCAAATGCAATGAGATAGAGTTCATTGATTTTATCCGCATCTTCTCGTTGATCTTGAGCCAACAGAGATGCACGACCACCATCAGAGGATAGTTTTGACTGAATCTCTTCTGAGTTTAAGAGATGAAGACTTTGAGAGAGATTCGCCTCTTGAGATCTTTCGCACTCGCATGCGGTGCTTGACTGCGGTCGTCCAAAGACCGTCAGAAAGTAGGAATCGAATCCAGTGTCGGGCAAAGCAACCGCTCGCACGCTCGCAGGAACCCCAGAGAAACGAGTCGGGCTCAGCGTCAGGGTGTCAATTGCATCAAGTAAAACTTCGGCCTGAAGTCGCTTGGGGTAGTACCGTGAGTAGCTGCGTTTGTCATCGAGGTTTCTTGGCTTTGCATTGCTCGAGAGTTGGTAGGTTTTTGATTGAACAATCAATCGAATGAGTGATTTGGTGTCGAAGCCATAACGAACGAAATGTTCCGCCATGCCGTCGATCAATTCGGGATTGGAAGGTGGATTGGTTACTCTCAGGTCATCCTCGGGTTCCACCAATCCGCGGCCCATAAAATGTTTCCAGTAGCGATTTACTAAAGCCTTGGCGAAGAACGGATTTTCTGGGTCCGTCATCCAAGTCGCGAACGCTTCTCTTGGATCTTCGTACGGAGCGATTTGCATGTCTTCCGAGTCGAGACCAGCGGGAACAAGGTTTTGTCCGGAGCTGGGGTCACGAGCCGTCGCACCACCGATGCGAGTAAAGAAACTGGGCTCGGCTGGATCACCAAGGCTCTTTTTACTGACGGTTGTGAAGAATGCGGAGAGCTGCGCGTAATCCGCCTGACTCCATTTCTCATACGGATGGTGGTGGCAACGAGCACATTGGACTCTCTGTCCTAAGAACAATTGTGCCGCGTCCTCAATTCGCTGATTGGTGTCGGGTACTTGCTGATACCAAACGACTGGTGGGTGGCTGGCCACACTTCCTGATGCTGCAACGATGTCCCGAACAAATTGATCGTATGGTTGATTTTGAAAGATGCTCTCGCGAATCCATTCATGAAACGCCAACGATGCGAATTGTAAGCCGCCACCGGTTCGTTGGTTTCGCAGAATCGAGTTCCACTTACCCGCAAAGTAGTCCGCGTAATCTTCACTCGCTAACAAACGTTCAATCAATGCGTGGCGTTTGTTGGAATCTTGGTTGGCCTGAAATTCCGAAACTTCTTCGAGCGTTGGTAGGCGTCCGGCGAGATCGAGTGTGACTCTTCGCAGAAATGTATTGTCATCGCAAATCTCTGAGGTCGGGATACCGAGAGATTTGAGTTTTTTCCAAACCAACTCATCAACAATGTTTCCACTTGGATCGGAATAGGTCGGTTCAGCTTCACCTTCTGATCGTTCTAACGGAATATCCGCTCGAAACACACTGACATGGCCTTGATACCGAGTCATCACCGCGACGTCGCCGACTACCTGGTTAAGACCGACAAGGCCTCGGTCGGTCACTGATGCCATGGAAGGGTCGTTGGATTCAAAGACCGCTGCACGGGTGATGTCTTCGAGCGAGCCATCTGAGTAGGTTGCCACAACCGTCAATTGTTGCGAAGAATTGGGGGACATCCGCCGTTGCTGCGGAACCACCTCAATCCCCACTAATTTCGCTGGATTCTCATCGCCATAAGGCATCCCCTGAGCGATCCATCGACGCATGATCCGGTATTCGTGGCTGTCTTTTTCTAATCGCTGCCCTCCTCCGTGTGGCGATGCGTTGATCGCTTTTAGAAGCAACAGACTGCCGTCTGGGTTCGCGAGCGAAATACGGCGTCCACGAGATTCGCTGGCCAAGTGCTCATGGTCTTCCCGTGGTCCGAATCCTAATAGCGATAATTTGAACCCATTCTGCCCTGCAACTTTGCCGTGGCAGCCGCCACCGTTACAACCAAGTTTGGTGAAGATTGGAACAATCTTATCTGGGAAGCTGATAGGTGCTTCATTCCCCATTTGGATCACTTTGACCGTGGTTTTGATTTGTTGCCCTGATGCCGTCGTTGCAAATACCGAAACTTCGCCATCAGCAAGTGGTACAACGAGGCTACCCTCAAAGGTGACGATGCCCGTTGGTTCGGCGGAGAAGGCAACATCATGTGAGATGTCAATTTCTCCGCCGTCAACGGTGTTTCCCGTTACCAGCAATTGCAGTCTGGCGTCCCGGCCAGCCAATTGGAGTGCTTGGGTATGATCAAAACGAATCGATTCCAATTTTGGTACCGGTCGATTTGCTGAACTCACTGCCGGAAACCCAAGAAGCAAGACAGTGGTGATAACAAGCAGCAGCGTCCATCGATTACTCGCCATCATGGATTTCATTTGAAACGTGTCGTTGCTCATGGATCGAATAGGGTACGTGTGATTGATGAACGAATGGGACTTTGGGGCAAAACAATGGAGGCGATGTTAGGAAAAATTAGGGTGCAACAAGAGATATTAGTTGGCGGCTAATCATCTGGATGAGTTCGGGTAAGCGACAAACCGTTGTGCAAAACGTGATTGCAAACAGGTATCCGTAGCCATCTAAACCGAACAGCACATTACCTTTGCACAACCACGTCGGACGCTGTCATGACGATTCGCTGCGCGAAATACCGACGCTTCTTTAATGGTGGTCTAATACAAGGTCTTTCGTTCTTAGGTGTTTGTTCGCGTCATCCTTAACGCTACAAGCAACGGTCCTTGCCATGCATTGGGTTGCTACCCAATAAGTTCAGAAATTGGATCATGGTCCACTAGGTATTGTGGACGCCCAGTAGGATCTGGGATGGTCACCGTTGCTGTATCAATCCCTAGATTGTGATAAAGCGTGGCAACGACTTCCTGCATGTGCACTGGGCGATCTGCAGGAACCTCTCCCATTTTGTTCGTGGCGCCGATGGCTTGGCCGGTCTTCATGCCACCACCAGCGATCCAAGCGCAACTAACTTGTGTCCAGTGATCGCGACCCGCGTTGGCGTTGATCTTTGGGGTTCGGCCAAATTCACCCCACACAACAACGGTGACATCATCGAGCATTCCACGTACATCAAGGTCTTCGATTAACGCACTTAAGCACTGATCAAGCTTGGAGCCATGATCCCTGACTAAATCAAAATTTTGACCGTGGCTATCCCATCGTCCATAACTAAGGCTGACGACTCTCGCTCCCGCTTCCACGAGACGACGAGCCATTAAAAGATGGTCGTTACAGGTTGGGGCGCCATCGTATTGATACTGATAAGGCTTTCCATCACCGTAGCGAGCGACCACCTTGGGATCTTCTTTACTGAGATCCAACGCATCTAACAACTTACTGCTCGTCAGGACATCTAAAGCTCGCTGGCCAAATGCGTCCATCCCTTCCATCGTGCCCGAGATGTCGATATCGCGACGCATCGAATCGATTTCAGAAAGGAGACGTCTTCGATCAGAAAGCCTTTCCAATGTGATTCCGTTTAGCGACATGTTTTGCATGCCGGGCCCATCTGGCTTGAACGGTGCATAGGCTGCACCTAAGAACCCTGAAGCACCCGAGTCCGACCATGGGACATGCTTGGTTCTTTCAGCGAGCCCAACATTTGGCGGCATCGAAGGGTCTACTGGACCAAATAGCTTTGACACCGCAGAACCAATCGCTGGTCTTCCACCGATGCTCTGCAATTCGTTTGGACGCCAACCTGAAAGACATTGCACAGCGTCATGCCCGCCGGAGCAACCGACCACACTACGGATGACGGCTGCCTTGTCCATCATGCCAGCAAGTTGAGGAAAGACTTCGCAAATTTCGATGCCTGGGACATTCGTTTTGATGGCTTGGAACTCGCCGCGAACCTCACTCGGAGCCTCCGACTTGATGTCCCACATGTCTTGGTGTGGTGGACCACCAGCTAAGAAAATGTTGATGACCGCTTTGTGCGAGTGTCCCTTTCCCGAAGCCGCTTCCGCCCTCAGCAAATCCGCTAATGACAGTCCACCCGCTCCAAACGATAAACCGCCGACCTTGAGAAAACCGCGACGAGAGACTCCGTCACAATATCGACTTTTCTGCCCATGAATGGTCAACATAGAGTGATCGCCCAAAGCTAATGGTGGGACCCTGTCATCAAGCTTCTTGCAGAACTCAACGTCAGAGAGGGAAGGTAGGATGCCAAAGATTAGCACCCCTAATGATACTCCTCATTTGTCAAGCGAAGCAAGCTTTTCTGAACGCATTGCTCTCTGGGGGGGGCGGCATGACGGTTTGTGCCGAGTTCGACGACCAAAACATGTTACGTTTGCTGTCTCGTGCTCCTTCCTATGGCCTAACCGACCGGCTCCATCATTTTTCTTAGAACGCAAGACCTAGCACAAACGAAATGTCTTCTTCCTCCCTCACTCCCCCGGCAACAATCAATGAACTCGATAACGTCTTGTCTCGAGCGGACGATGGTGTCTTGGATGCAATCCAAAAACATCCCGGTGATTGCATTGTGCTTGGGGCTGGTGGCAAGATGGGATATCACTTCAGCCGAATGCTCCAGCAAGTCAACCGCGAGCTTGGACACGGACATCAAGTCACCGCGGTGTCGCGATTCAGTGATCCCCTCTCACGAAAGCAATTCGCGGATAGTTCTATTACCACCATTCAGGCAGATCTCAGCGATGCGGCTTCGCTGCGACGCCTACCCGATGCACCGAATCTCTTTTTCCTCGCGGGGGTAAAATTCGGTACTAAATCTCAACCAGAGTTATTGAAAAAAATGAATCAAGACGTACCGGCCTCCGTGGCAAAAAGGTACGCAGACTCTCGAATTGTGGCTATGTCGACGGGGTGTGTTTACTCTTTTACCACTGCCGATTCAGGCGGTTCAAAAGAAACTGACCTAATGGAACCACCCGGGGACTATGCGAGATCCTGCATCGCGCGTGAGAACGCTTTTATTGAGCAGTCCGAAAAGGAGAACACACCCGTTGCGATCGTCCGGCTGAACTATTCCATCGATTTGCGATACGGGGTGTTGGTGGATATCGCCAAGGCGGTGCACAAAGGGGAGACAATTGATTTATCCATGGGATATGTAAATGTCATTTGGCAACGTGATGCGGTCTCCCAAATCATACGGTGCCTTCCGTACGCGAGTTCTCCCCCATGGGTCGTTAACATCACTGGGGATGAAACCGTATCGGTGCGATGGCTCGCAGAAGAGTTTGCGGAGCGGATGGGAAGGCGCCCGAAGTTTGTTGGCCAGGATGCAGGGGCATGCTGGTTGAGTAATAGCGAGCGTGCTCAACATTTGTTTGGTAAGCCTGATATGTCACTTACAACCATGATTGACTGGATCACTGATTGGTTGACTCGGGGAATGCCGCTCTTGGGTAAGCCGACTCATTTCCAGACACGAGATGGTAATTATTGAAACATTGCCTCTGTTTCTGTCGACGAGCTAATCTATGGCTTCATCAAAGAAAACAATCTCAACAGCAATTGAAAATGATGATCGACATGGTGGGTGTATGAGAAAATGGGAACAGTCACTTCTAGAAGGTCAGGTAATCCCGGCTTGCCCCTTGGCTCTAACGTCAGCGGGTGATTGGTGTTCGAGGTATCAGAAAGCTTTGATTCGGTATTACCTTGCTGCCGGCGCCGGCGGGCTTGCTGTCGGAGTTCACACTACGCAGTTCGAAATGCGAGACCACGGCCTTTATGAGCCAGTGCTCAAGGCGGTCTCCGATGTCTTGAATCAGAGTCAGTCCATCGATTCAGGATTTATCAGGGTTGCAGGGCTGTGCGGATCGAGGAGGCAAACACTGGACGAGGCACGCCTTTCCCAGGACATGGGTTATCACCTAGGGCTACTCTCTCCGTCAGGGCTAAAAGATTTGACTGAAGGCGATTTGATCCAGCACACCGAGGAGGTTGCTCAGATCATGCCGGTTTTTGGTTTCTACCTGCAACCGGCAGTTGGTGGGCGAACTCTTTCTTTCGATTATTGGCGGCGACTCGTTCAGATCGACAATTTAAAAGCCATCAAAATAGCAGCTTTCGATCGCTATCAGACGATTGAGGTCTTGAGAGCAGTTGAAGAATCGAATCGTCTAGATCTCGCAATTTATACCGGCAACGATGACAACATCATCGCTGACCTTGTGGCCCCGATTAATCTCCGCGAGACAAAGCCAACAAGATGGATGTCGGGCGGGCTGTTAGGTCAGTGGGCTGTCTGGACACGCCAAGCGGTACGGCTGTTGGAAGAGATCAACAAATCGCGGCAAAAGGAGAAAGTCGACCGTCGATTTCTTTTCGAAAATCTCCGCTTAACCGATGTCAATTCCGCGCTGTTCGATGCGAGGAATGGTTTCAAGGGCTGTGTCGCGGGGATCAACGAAGTTCTCTATCGCCAGGGATTACTTCCCTCTTCGAGATGCCTCAATGATTCCGAAACACTGTCACCTGGACAATCTGAGGAGATCGATCGCGTTTACGACTATGGAGCCGAAGAGAATCGTTGGATTCAAGAGAATTTGCAGAGATGGCTTCGTGATTGAAGGCCCGGAACGTCAAAGCGAGTGAATGGTTCAATTGATTCGGGTTACGGACTTAGATATCTGCCATCCGCGCACGAAAAAACCCACTTCGGCTGGCGACGAGCCGAAGTGGGTCTTCGTTGATATTTTGGTGATGAATTCTTCCAAGCGAACTTGGCTTCTCTCTGTTGAGTCAAATGCGAGACCACTATCACAGATTCAAGTATTTCGGTCACCCGAAACACTCATATTCTAAGAATCCTTAGAAAGGAGGTGATCCAGCCGCAGGTTCCCCTACGGCTACCTTGTTACGACTTAGTCCCAATTGTCGAGCTGACCTTCGGCGCCTGCCTCTCTTGCGAGTTAGCTCAGCGACTTCGGGCCCT
>JBMHCO010000086.1:0-3379 GCA_049889895.1 Rubripirellula sp. | reverse complement strand
CATCAAACGTTGAAACAAGCTTGTTGATTTCGTCATCCGAATCCAAGTCCGTCGTCAACTCAATGAATTGACCCTCGCGGCGAACGAGCCCATCTGCGGCATGAACAGCGCAAACTGACATTGCGAAAACAGCAGAGACTGTCGCGGCAACAAGATAAATGCATAGAATGGGAAATGATCGATTCATCCCAACAATCTAACCCCAAATTCCGTCACACACGACGGCGATTTTTCATGATTTCGGACCCACACCAACCGCGAGGAAGCGATTGTTCACCTTCAGGTCGACCGCTTACCACAGTGTTTGCTCTATTTTTTCTTGCAATGGTCACTGGCTGCATGAGCCGAAGCGAAAGCCATGTCGTGGTTTACTCGGCACTTGATGAAGATTTTTCTTCACCGATCCTACAGGCATTCGAAAGGCGGGGCGAGAATCAAACGGAAGTGGTTGCGAAGTTCGACGTTGAATCCACAAAAACCGTTGGTTTGGTGAATCGTATCATTGCGGAGAATGATCAACCGGTCTGCGATGTTTTTTGGAATAACGAAATCCTGCACACCGTACGTTTACAAAAACTTGGTCTCCTCAAATCCCACAAGTGGAACCTTCCGGCCAACTATCCTGCGGACATGGCTGCGGCTGATGGCACGTGGTACGGCTTCGCGGCCCGAGCCAGAATCCTGATGATTAACACCGATCTGATCACTGACCCCGATGATTACCCCACCTCGGTTGAAGATCTTGCCGATCCAAAATGGAAAGACCAATGTGGGATGGCAAGGCCTCTGTTTGGCACCACCGCAACCCACTTTGCTGTTCTCAAGGAAAAACTTGGCGAAGAGAAGACGATCGAGTTCTTGGAAAACATTCGCGATAACGCGATCATCCTTTCTGGCAATAAGCAGGTTGCGATTGCGGTCGCCTCCGGTCAACTCGCTTGGGGCCTGACCGACACGGATGATGCGATCATCGAGAAGGATCACGGAGAGCCGATTGAGATCATTTATCCTGATCAGCAACCCAGCCAACTGGGCACTCTTCGCATTCCCAACACACTCGCCATTCTCAAGACGGCACCCCACCCAGTCGCAGCATCGTTACTTGCAGATTACCTGACCGAGCCGAATACCGAAGATCGTCTTGCAATGGGAAACAGCAGCCAGATTCCGCTGCACCCTGAGAGCAAGTACCCGCCGCGAGTTTTACCCTCGACACCGGTACGTTGGATGACGGTCGACTTTGAAGCCGCCGGTGATGATTGGGAATCATGGGCTTCGCGACTCCAAGAATTATTTCCTGACTAACATCGCAGAAAAGATGCTTGAAACGACATGCACTCGCTTTGTGAATTTGGTTGAGTTCCTTTTCTTGCACCAGCAATACTGCTAATCTGCGACTCGCTGCGTTGAACCATCATTGACTGTTCGGCTTACCGCGAGGTTTTACCTGTCGTGTTCAAAACTAATCTTCCATTATCCTCTCTCTGGCTAAAAATTGATTCGTGACTGACCAACCCAACTTTCAGCTTGGACAAGTTTTTCCGGGAACCACTGGACTGCTGCCGGCCATCGCTCAAGATCATCAATCAGGTCGCGTCTTGATGATGGCGTGGATGGATGAGACGGCATGGAAGGAAACGATTGAAACACAGCGTGCGGTCTACTTCAGTCGCAGTCGAGGTAAACTTTGGCGGAAAGGCGAAACAAGCGGCCATCAACAGATCGTCAAAGAAGCGAGGATCGATTGTGATGCTGATACGATTCTGCTGCTCGTAGAGCAGACCGGTGCGGCTTGTCACGAAGGTTATGAGAGTTGTTTTTTCCGAGCGATCGACAACAACTTTGAAACTCGAATTGCCGACCCGCGTTTGGTGGACCCCGAATCGGTCTACGGCAAGAAAAGCTAAATCACGATTTGCATTAGATCAAACTTCCGGCTCAGGCCGGATTCAAAATCAACTAAACATTTCAAGTAGAGAGAAAAAAGATGAGTGCAGACGAACGGCTTGCAAACCTAGGTGTTGAACTGCCACCAGCTCCGAAGCCGATGGGTGTTTACAAGCCGATTGTAATTTGCGGCAACATGGCTTACCTGTCCGGTCACGGCCCTTTGAAAGCGGATAAAAGTTTGATCACTGGACGACTCGGACTCGATATGGACGTCGAAGCGGGTTACGAAGCGGCACGAACGACCGGACTTGCAATGCTCGCGACCCTGCAAGCAGAACTCGGTAGCCTGAATCGAGTCAAACGCTTGGTAAAACTTCTCGGTCTGGTACGCAGCACCGATTCCTTTGGTGAACAACCCGCCGTGATCAACGGATGCAGTGAGCTGTTCAGGGAAGTCTTTGGTGAAGATGCCGGTGTGGCAGCGAGAAGCGCGCTGGGCACCAATTCGCTACCGGGCGGAATCGCGGTAGAGATCGAAGCAATTTTTGAAATCAGCGAAGAGTAGAGGCTCGTCCTTCCGGATTGATTGGAGAGCAATGCTGACCGTGAGGGCTTAAAAGGCACACACTTCGGTCTTGCACCAAGCAGAGGAAAGGCTAACTCGTCAGCGCCGAGACCGTCGACGTTGACGTCGACTTTCCATTGGAAGTTCTGGCGGATCGATCGATCCCGCCTTTCTCCAGAGCCGCAGGTCATTCGGTCCACAAAAGCAAAGCAGCATCGCGCCTGGTGCTGCAAATCTCTCAAAAACCGCTTGATGAAAACGGTCCTCACCTGGCCACGGATAAGAGTAGACGAGCGAGAAATCATCTAACTCTAGCCCCAGCTGTTGATAGCCCGATTCGATCGGATGACCGAGACTCGGCAGGGTGGACTGATGAGCAAGTTTGTCTGCCCCGTCGGGTAGAAAGTTGCCGTGAATCAACTCTGCGGTGACCTGCCAATTCTTTAGAGTCACGCGACCCTCTTGAATCAGGTCTGACTCGGCTTCGATTCCAATCGCTTCAAATTTCAACGCCGAAGCAATCGACGTCACCACCGCGAAACCGCAACCCCACTCTAAAAATCGGTTCCCAAAAAGCGCCTGTGTCTCCCGAATCCAATCCATCGCCTGAAAGACGTGATGAAAATCAGCGGCGACGAATTGTTCAATCTGGGGACGATCCCAACGATCTTGAAACGCTTGAATGCGAAGACGTGCTGCCTCAAGTTGCTCACACCAATCGGCCGGCACGACCCTTTGATCAACGGAAGAAGGGATTTCGATTGGCAATAACATTAGAGTGTGCCACCCGAAAAATCGATCGGCCCATCGCCTTGGAACATCTCCTCGATCTCTTCCATGCTCAATCGACTTGCACCAGCCAACGCATGATCCCAGCCGAGATGCTTGACCTGATCCGCGGTAGCCCACAAACCTTTAAGACCA
>JBMHCO010000085.1:0-47275 GCA_049889895.1 Rubripirellula sp. | reverse complement strand
CATAACGTGGTTTCAGCTTGCGCCGTTGTTGGCTTCATCGGTCGAGAGGGCGAAGTGATTCGCGTGACCGCTCTGATGTTCGCCTACTACATCGTGATGGCGGCGATTCTAGGCCTATGTGTCACTTAAACGATGTTCTGGACCTAAACGATGTTCTGGCTGCGGCTTTGGCGAGTTGGACTGACGATATGCGTGGGCGTCCTATCTGGAGTGGTGTTCAGCGACCTTGGATCGTGTTCAAATAGCCACTCAACTGAGGCACTGCGGCGAGATCTGAGGCACTGCGGCGAGATCAATGGGTCGCGAATGCCGCCGAACGGTTGAATACCACTGTCTACTTATCTAACGCAAAATATCATGACCATTCCTGCTGAATTGAACCCCCGCGAGCGACTTCTGATGGGCCCCGGTCCGAGTACGGTTCCGCATCGAGTTCTTCGAGCGATGGGGGCATCAACCCTCGGGCACTTGGATCCACAATACATCCAGTACATGGATGAGACGTGCGAGATGCTGCGAGAGGTTTTCCAGACATCTAACCCACTTACCTTTCCCGTCTCGGGAACAGGAATGGCTGGCATGGAAACCGTTGTGGTCAATTTGATTGAACCTGGTGATGAGGTCATCGTCTGTATCAATGGTGTCTTTGGCGGCAGGATGAAAGACAACATGGAACGAGCCGGAGCGACGGTGCACACGGTCGAAGTGCCTTGGGGAGAAACCTTCACCGAGGAGTCGATTGAACAGGCCGTCAAGGAGCATCCCCAAGCAAAGCTCGTTGGCATCGTGCACGCAGAAACGTCAACCGGTGCTCTGCAGGAGCTAGCGGGTATCTCTGAAATTGTGCATCGCGCGGGAATGCTTCTTGCAGTCGACACGGTTACCAGTTTAGGTGGTCATCCGGTGAAGGTGGACGAATGGAAAGTGGATGCGGTCTATTCGGGAACACAAAAATGTTTGTCATGTCCTCCGGGACTTTCACCCGTTTCTTTTTCTCCCCTGGCAATTGAGAAAATGGAGCAGCGGAAGACCAAAGTGCAAAGTTGGTATCTCGATGTGTCCATGCTAAAGAATTATTACCTCGGTAGCGGCGGTAGGGCGTACCATCACACCGCACCGATCAACATGGTTTACGCACTTCGAGAATCGTTGCGAATTGTGTTGCAGGAAGGACTCGAAGCGAGGTTTGAACGGCATCGTGAGATGCATCAGTTGCTACGTTCCGGATTGGAGAGTTTGGGATTGTGTTACATCCCAAAACATTCGCTCCACACGCTGAATTGTGTGGCCGTGCCAGATGGAATTGACGAGGCGGCAATTCGTTCCCGCTTGCTCAACGAGTATGACATCGAGATCGGTGGTGGGCTCGGAGTCTTTGCGGGTAAAGCATGGCGAATCGGTTTGATGGGGCACAGCGCCACTCGCCGTAATGTCGAAACGTTGCTCGCTGCGCTCAAGGATTGCCTCGGATAACTTCGGCTGACTTTGTGAAATCATAACGGGGTGAACAATGGCTGATTTACTCAAGGGGCTGGAGTCCATTTTTCCGTCGGGTCGGTTGTTGTGTGATCCTGCTTACTTGGCAGCATTCGAGTCAGACGGTTTAACCGCGTTTCGAACCAAGCCTTTGGCGGTGGTGATTCCCGAGACCGAGGAAGAGGTGATTGCTGCGGTCGCTTGGTGCCACCAAAATCAAGTCCCATTTGTCGCCCGCGGTAGTGGGACGAGTTTGTCCGGCGGCTCACTTCCGGTTGCAAATGGGATTGTGATTGCCCTAAACCGCCTGAATCGTATCCTGAAATTGGATCCGCATGAACGAATTGCGGTGGTTCAACCGGGCGTTGTCAATCAGCATGTCACCAACGCTGCCGCGCCGCATGGTCTTTACTACGCACCGGATCCTTCGAGCCAGAGTATTTGCACGATCGGTGGAAATGTCGCGTTCAATTCGGGCGGGGCGCACTGTTTGAAATACGGAATGACCTCGAATCATGTGATCGGATGCAGGGCAGTTCTTGCTACAGGTGAGGTGGTCGAGATGGGTGGGCCGAGCCTCGAGAGTGTGGGGCCGGATTTCACCGGATTATTCTGTGGTAGCGAGGGTTTGTTCGGAGTTGCGTTGGAAGTAACCCTTCGCTTGCTTCCCAAGCCAGAGCAGTTTCATACGGTGTTGGTTGGCTATCGATCATTGCAAGCAGCGGGAGATGCAGTTTCAGCGGTGATTGACTCCGGTCTGCTGCCTGGTGCCCTTGAAATCATGGATGCATTGTCCATCGAAGCGGCGGAGGCGGCTGTTGCTTGCGGTTATCCGAAGGGTGCTGCGGCAGTCCTGATCGTTGAGCTCGAGGGACCGCGAGAGCGTCTTGAGCACGAGATCAAATGCCTTGAGGCGGTTCTCGCAAAGACGGATGCGTTTGCACAGCGTGTGGCCGAGGATGATGCCGATCGTTTGTCGATCTGGCGTGGTCGGAAGAGCGCGTTCTCTGCCGTTGGCCGGCTCAGTCCCGATTTCTTGGTGCAAGACGGGGTGGTTCCTCGGAAACGGCTCGGTGAGGCTTTGGTGCGAATTGAGCAACTTGCTGAGCGATCGGGGATGCGAATTGCAAATGTGTTCCATGCTGGCGACGGGAACTTGCATCCGCTGATCATGTTTGATGGAAAAGAAGAAGGTGCGTTGCATCGTGCCGAGCGGGTTGCTGGTGAACTGTCTCGTATTTGCATTGAGATGGGCGGTTCAATTACCGGTGAACATGGGGTTGGGATGGAGAAGCGAGACTTCATGCCGGAGATGTATGATTCACTTTCAATGGAGATGATGGCTCACGTGCGTTCGGCAATGGATCCTAAGTGGATTGCAAATCCGGGTAAAATGTTTCCGGGGAATGAGGCTCCCGCCCTGTCCACCGTGGGATTGCATCCTCTCGAGAAAGCGGGGGTGATCAGTCGTGAGTAAGGAACTACTTAAACCCACGAGCCTTGATGACTTGACCGAAATGGTCACTTGCAACAGTAAGGTTTTGCCGGTTGGCAATCGCACCAAGTTGCCACTGACTCTGGATGCCGATTGCTCCCTCATTTCCCTCGGCGGAATGTCGGGAATGATCGAGTATGAACCGTCGGAGTTTACTTTTAACGCTTGGGCTGGTTCTCGAGTTTCTGAAGTCGAAGCTGAACTGAATCAAAGAGGTCAGTATTTGCCATTTGACCCTGTTCTGTTGCACGCTGGTGCGACACTGGGAGGTACCATCGCGTCGGGGCTTTCGGGGCCAGGCCGTTTTCGCTTTGGCGGGGTGAGAGATTTTCTTATTGGGATTCAATGGCTCGATGGCCAAGGCAGACTGATTCGCGGCGGCGGCAAAGTTGTCAAAAACGCCGCTGGATTCGACTTCCCTAAATTCATGGTAGGAAGCCTTGGCCGATATGGCATTCTCGTGGATGTGACCTTCAAGGTCTTTCCGAGACCCGCAAGCACTCTAACTTGGGGAGTGCAGTTTTTGGATCACGTCGCCGCGATGGATGCGATCGCTGACATCGCTTCGAGTCGACTGGAAGTTGATGCACTCGATTATCGTCCTGAGTGCCGAGAACTTGCTATTCGCCTAGCGGGTCCAAGTGAGGTATTGCCTGTTTTGCTGAGTGAATTGCGCGAACGTTACCCAGATGGCCAGCAGTGGAGCGATTCTGAAGCGAAGGCTTACTGGAATGCGGTCAAGGAATTTGATTGGAGTGACATTGAGAATCCAATCATGGTGAAGATCCCCATCAATCTGTCTGCCTTCTTGAAGTTGGAAAGTTCGCTTCTTGCCGGCGGTGCTCGTGTCCATCTGAGTGTGGGTGGTAACGTTGCTTGGGTTGCCTTGGATAGAGCGGACAAACTTGATTGGTTATCGCATTTGCTGCTTGGTCACGGCTTATCAGGGCTCGTCGTTTACTCTGGATCAACTGCTTTCGATGGTCTTGAAGAAAATCCGGACGGGGAGCCGAGTGCTTCAGGTGTAGCGGGTGATCGATGCAAAATCGGGCGTTGGCCGAAGACACAGATGCAGCAAGCGGTCAAAGCGGCGATGGATCCCCAGTCAAGATTTCCCGGAGTGTGATCAATGTTGCACAATATTGAACCTGAGAAACACGGTGCTCACGGCAAGGAGATGGCCGATGCGGTGAGTACGTGCGTGCACTGTGGTTTTTGTCTTGCCGTCTGTCCCACCTATCAGGAATTGGGGCAGGAAGTGGATTCACCGAGGGGCCGCATCGTTCTAATGAAGGAAGTACTCGAGGGTAAGATGGAGATGGAGGATGCGCTGCCACATGTTGACGCGTGTCTAGGTTGTCTTGCTTGTGAGCCGGCTTGTCCGTCAGGTGTACCTTATCGAGATTTGATCAGTCCTTTTCGTGCCAAAGCAGAATCCGAGAGACGGCGTTCTCTGTTCAGCCGATTTCAGCGTCTACTAACGCAGCAGACGTTGCCGTACCCAGGTCGCTTTCGCATTGCGGCCAAGTCGGGGCGAATCGCAAAGTGGTTTGCCGGTTGCCTGCCCGCTTCGATGCGAGTCATGCTAGAACTGCTGCCGGATCAGTTACCCGCAAAGCAGTCTTGGAAAGAGTTCAATCCTGCCACAACACGGGGCAGCAATCCGGCACGTGCTCGCGTTGCCCTGTTGACCGGATGCGCACAAAGCGTTCTTGATCCAGACATCAATACGGCAACCATCCAGGTGCTCAATCACTGCGGAGTGGATGTTGTGGTGCCTTCGACGCAGGGATGCTGTGGTGCCTTGAGCTGGCATGTGGGGAATCTTAAACAGGCACAAAAGTTTGCTCGTCAGAATCTGGACGCTTTTCCCGGTGATGTTGACGCGATTGTTACCAATGCTGCCGGGTGTGGATCTGGCATGGATGAATATCCGTTGATGCTTGCCGGGACCTCAGAGGAAGAGAGGGCTAAAGCGTTCAGTAGCCAAGTGTGTGATGTTTCGGTCTTCCTGCATCGTTTGGGTGATCTTCCAGAGTTTCCTGATTCCGGAGCCGTTTCCACAGTCGCCTACCATGATGCATGTCATCTTGCCAACGCCCAAGGCGTAAAAAGTGAGCCTCGGGAGTTGTTGAGGCGTATCCCGGGGGTAACGCTTGCTGAGATCGCGGATTCACACCTCTGTTGTGGATCGGCTGGGACCTACAACGTGGATCAACCTGAGGTTGCCGCGCAGCTTGGGCAGCAAAAAACAAAAAACGTTTTGGCGACCAACGCGAATTTGGTTGCGACCGGAAACATTGGCTGCATGACGCAACTCAAGACACATCTCGCTGCAAGTGATTCGCCACTTCCCGTTCTCCACACAATGCAGGTTTTGCGAGACGCCTACTTCGGGCAGGGTGCTTTCAAAGCGTAGTGGATTTGCTGGAAGAGACACAGCAAATTTGCTTGAAGTGACATTGTGTGCTCAATTAATCGCCGTCACACTTCGGCGTGAGAAAGGCTCGATGTATCGAGTCGGTTTTCTCGCTCGTTACCCTCTCTGGTTAGACTTGAAACATGGCACTGTCGCACTCCGATTTGTTGAAGTTAAAACGCTGGAATACTCCGACGATCTATAACGGTTGGGAGCAGATTACCGACGCTGATATAGCGGGTGATGCATTCAACCTTGAAGAGACGCATGACTTCATGCCTCAAATGGGTCCGATGGTTGGCTATGCGGTGACTGTTGTGATTGAGCCATCGAGTGCGAAGCACAAAGAAAATAAGGCTGCGGGTGCTGATTATCGCGAGTATGTCGCGAGTGTTCCCGGCCCCAAAATCGTAGTGGTGCAGGATCGTGACAAGCCGCGTGTGATCGGTTCTTTGTGGGGCGAGGTTAACAGCAACACTCATCGGGCTCTGGGGTGCGTCGGAACGATCACCGATGGTGCAATTCGTGATGTCGATGAAATGACGAATGCGGGGTTCAAAGCGTTGGCACGCCGGTTGTGCGTGGGGCATGCTCATGTCGTGCCGGTGCAGTGGAACTGCGAGGTGGAAGTATTCGGTCGGAAAATCCAACCGGGGCAACTCATCCACGCAGACAAGCATGGTTTTCTCGCGGTGCCTAAAGAGAATGAAGATCGTCTGCTCGATGCATCTCTGTTTATGGATCAAAACGAGTGCAATACGGTGATCGCTGCTGCACGCAGTTGTGCTGGATTAGATTCCGCGTTGGCGCTTGAGAAGCTGAACGAGGCTGCTAAGGCTTTTGGTGCCGCAACCCGCGAGAAATTCAAACGTGACGGTGAGTGGTGATGTTGTTGAAGCTGAGTTTAGGTTGATGATTGATGTCTGGTCAGGTGGTGAAGTAAATGATTCCAATGTTCGTTCGTCTGTGTCGCAATTGTTCCGAGCACCAGTTACGAGATTGGACGCGAGAAGGACTTCGCTGGACCCTGATGTTTTTAATGACTTCGGTCATTGTTCCGCTTGCTGATGCACGGCAGCCTAATCTTGTACTGATTCTCGCTGATGATCTTGGTTATGAGACGGTTGGCTGCATGGGTGGCGAATCGTACCAAACTCCAAATCTTGATCGCCTTGCATCTGGGGGCTTGCGGCTCGATCGTGCTTACGCCATGCCGCTTTGCACCAATAGCCGAATCCAGTTGATGACCGGCAAGTACAACTTTCGTAACTGGAAAGCCTTTGGGATTCTCGATCCCGCGGAACCAAGTTTTGGAAAGTTGCTGCAGCAAGCTGGCTATAAAACCTGCATCGCTGGCAAGTGGCAATTAACGAGTTACGATCCGCCGGATTACCCCGGAGCCGATCTTCGACGTAATACCGGTACCCACCCGAGAGATGCTGGTTTTGATGAATACTCGTTGTGGCATGTCGGACACACCGAGGATAAGGGGTCTCGATACGCGGACCCGCTGATCATTGAAAATGGTGAGCGGAAACTTGATACCGAGGGCAAATACGGACCGGATCTTTGGACCAACTTCATCAATGGTTTTATTGCCAAAAATAAAGATGCTCCGTTCTTTGTCTACTACTCGATGGCGTTGCCACACAACCCGATGGTGCCCACGCCCGATAGTCCAGAATGGAAAGACCCCGCAAACCGCAATCGCGATGAAACGCCGTTCGCCGCTGACATGATTGAGTACACCGACAAGATGGTCGGTAAGGTGGTGGACCATATCGATGCACTCGGGCTTGATCGCGACACCCTCATCATTTTTTATAGCGACAACGGAACGAATTATCGCGTGACTTCGACGTATCGCGGAAAGATGGTTCGAGGAGGTAAGGGGAAGGGAACCGAGCTCGGGATTCGCGTGCCGGCGATGGTGAGGTGGACCGGAAAGATCAAACCGGGTGGCGTTTCCGATTCCCTATTCGACACCGTTGATGTTTTACCCACCTTACTTGATGCAGCAGGAGCCAACGAGCTTGCTCCAGAAGGCTTGGATGGTTTTAGCTTCGTCGACCATTTTGTCGACGGTTCCGAAGGACCACGAGACGCGGTGCTTATCCATCAAGACCCGAGGCCGGGTTGGGACAAAGATCGTTTTGAATTGATTCGTTTAGCCTTGAATGAACGTTTTAAATTGTATGACGACGGTCGTTTGTACGACCTGAAATTGGATCCGTTTGAGGATGTGGCGAGGTTGCCCGTTGCTGACGATTCGGTGATGGCAGAGCATCGCAAGCGGCTTCAGAAGGTTCTTGACGCTTCTGCTGATTACCGTCGGTTCAACCCCGCGGAAGTACCGAGAGAGAGCGGCAACCGCATTTCCAAGGGACCTCGTTTTCAAGATCAAGGTGGCTGCGTCGTCATCGAGGCTGAACTGTTACCGATTCCACGCGATGAATCTTGGTTGGCGGAGGCAAAGGTACCCGGCGGCTCGGGCCTTGGTTATCTGAGGTCACTTTGCCAACAAGGTGAATCGGCTGTCGATGGAATCACGCCGATTGAGATCATTCTGGATAACTCGGGTGATTGGAAGGTTGCGGTTCGCTGCCGAACGGATCATGCACTCGGGGATGATCGATCGTTTTGGTTCCGCTGGTCGAAAGGAGATTGGACTCGTGTGACATTGCCCGCCGAGGTGGAACCGGGGCAGTGGGTGTGGGTGGATCCTTTTTCGGGAGCGGTGGCGCAGGCGGGCCGCGGGGCAGAGTTGCCGCTTGTTGAGCGGGGTAATGAATTTGCCATCGCTCCGGCATCGCGCAATTTGAAGATCGATCGCGTGGTGATCTATCAGGAGGATCGTGTCAACCAGGCGCTGAATCCTTTGACCGCCCGATCAGAGTTGCATCCTTGGGCGAGTCCTTGATGGGGATATTGAGGCCTCTAGAGAATTTCTGCTTCAAGTTCTTCTTCCAACGTGACACCGAGACCGGCGAGGACTTCCTTCAGTTTGCGGTCCAAGTCATCGAGTTGCTCTAGAACTTCGTCCTGACGCCGCTCGAGTTCCTTGAGCAGTTGCCCCGGTTCTTGCTCCTGAACGACTGAGGTGGGATGAGGTGACATTTAGCAATCCGAGCCAAGAAAGAAACGGGACAGAAGCGAGGTTTGCCGGAGCCCATCGATGGCTCCGCCGCTGCATGTATCGGTCTTGTGAGGCAAGAAGTTTGACTGTCGATTGGGTTGAGCCGATCCGGTAGCTGAGGCAATCTGTATCGATCGCGTTTGGATTATGGGTTTTCGGGACCAAGACTGTGTGATGGCCAAAGAATGCGTCGAACATTCAGGATGCAGTGGTGCCGGTGAGTATGAAGCAGTAGTGCTGCTAGGCATTAAGAATGCGTGCTAGTGAGCGGAGTCCGGTGGAGAGCGTTTCCGGTGGAGAACGCGGGGCCCTAATGCAGAGGTGACATTCCCCAACTTTTAGGTGTTTTTCGTTCCTTTGAGAGTGTCCATGATCTTCTGGGGGCCGCGATTGGAAGCCGTTTTGGAGCGTTATGGAGATGGGGATATCTCCAAGATTCCCGAGTGAGAAGAGAGGTCGTGTGGAATTGGAGCGAGAGAATTCCACATCCGGCGGAAGAAATGAAGGATTTTAGGGGTAAAATGCCGAGTTTTGTCGTGAAGGACCATTGCCAGTGAGGTGGGCTCAGGGGTAGACTTCCGACCTTCACCAACGTCCATTGCAGACGATTATCAGATTCGTCCCTCGAAAAAGGGAGTTTTCCAAAGACAATGAGTGCGGAGAAATAATGGTTAAGTTAGTGGTTCGCGATCGCGAGACGATTCAGGAAGCAGTCCGACGATTCCGTAAATTGGTGGAACGAAGCGGGATCAAGAAGGAAATGCGTCGTCGCGAATATTACGAAAAACCCAGCGAAACCAATCGACGTGCTCGCCTTCGTGCAGAGCGTCGCGCACGCCGCACTCGGATGTTGAGTCGGTAGTTTTTGGAACAAAAATCCTGTTCGTCTCTGATTCAAGGCGAACGATCGGTTACCCAGCCAAGACGCTGTGATCCGAGCAAGGGCGATTAGCTCAGTTGGCTAGAGCGCTTCGTTTACACGAATTGGACTCTAACCGCATCTGGGGGGATCGCCAGAGTAAATCATCTTGTCGGCTAGCTCGCTGAGTCGCGAGCCAGACCGTCCCAAAATACGGGACGTGCGACAGCACTTTTCACTGACTTGTGGAGAATGCCATGTCGCGAGACTTGGAAGCTCAGCTGAGAGCATTGCTGGGGGAATCCCCCGTTTCTAAATACCGAGTTGAAGATGTCACTCGGATCTATCGCCAGAAGGTTTTGCCTCGCTATCGCAAGAATCGAGGTCGAAACATCTCACTCGGCGGTTTGCTTGACCTGATCGATGACCTGTTCTGTGATCAGCCAGCATCGAGTTTTGGACCCAAGAAGCTGGCAAGGCTGCGAGATGAACTGCTAGCCGAGGGTAACTCTCGGAACTACATCAACGAGCGGATTCGTTACACCATCAAGATTTTCAACTACGCTCTCTCGCAGGAAATGATCGAGCCGGATCAGATTGTGGCACTTAGGTCGCTTGAGCCGCTGAAGTATGGTGAGGCACCAGAGCCGCCTCCTCGAGAGGTTGTCACCCTCGAAGCCATCCAGTGTGTGCTACCGGAGCTGCATCCGGTCATTCAGTCGATGTTGCGGATACAGGTTGCCACGGGTGCAAGACCCAAAGAGGTTTTTTCGATCAAGCCAAAGGACATCGACCGCAGTCGCGAGGTTTGGTGGTATCGACCAGCATCTCACAAGACTCGACATCATGGGAAGGCAAAAGCGATTCCAATTCTTGGCGATGCTCGTGCTGCCTTGGAGCCTTACCTTCTTAAAACTGAGAGTGAAGATGATCTTTGCTTCAAAACTCAGCGAGGGAATCAGTGGCAAGCTGGTCCATATCGTAATCAGATCCACAAGGCTTGTGATCGCCTCGGTGTGGCGAGATGGTCGCCTTACACCATCCGGCACCTCGCTGCGTCTATCGTTCGCGAGAGGCTTGGTCTGGAAGGTGCAAAGAGTTTGCTCGGTCATTCGTCCAGCAAGATCACTGAGCAGCATTACGCGGCCAGGACAGAACGCGAGGCACTAGCAGCGGCTCAGGCTGCTCCCACGCTAATCGCCGTTTGATTCTGGTAGGCTACATGTTCAAGCGGCTAGGCTGATCCCCGAAAAGGCGAATAGTCCTCGCTCTGCCGCTTTTTGTTTCAGACTGAATCGGAGTGACTTACCGATGAGTGATGCCATTTCAGAATCTAATGAGTTTCTACAGCGCCGCTCGAAGCTAAAGGATTTTGTGAAAACTGCAAAGAGTGATGGAGACCTGCTTGAGTTGCTCGAGATTCTTGTTTTTGAACTATCTCAAAGCGATTCAGAGAAAGAGAACCGTATCGCGAACATCTTGATTGACGCTGGTTTTTTGAATGATTGGAAGGCGATTGCGTTAGAGTTTTGGAATAGTTGTGATCGCGATCCAAAGCCAACGTGGCAAGAGGTGTTTGAGCATATGATGTCAGATGTGCTCTATCCTGAGTACTTGGCAAGGGGGAAGGTTCCAGCAAATGCCAAAGCCATGCAAGCTGAAATTCTTCGCTACTCCAAGGCAGGAGAATTGCCTATTCGTTCGGGAAAGCGTGGTCGTAAAGTTGGAGATTAAACGAATAAATATGTTCGTTTCTTTTAACTGAAAAAAATCATGCTGCTTTTTTTCAGGATTGATTGGCACTTGCAAAACGAACTTTTTTGTTCGTTTTAGACATTTCTTGACGGTCAATTTTCATACGCAATAACTGAACTTGTCGTTACTTCAACACAAGTGAGGTTTTCATGCGTAACAGCAAAATCCCAACAGTTAGCCGGCACACCGTCGAGCAGCTTCTCAATTCAGATCAGCTCATCGCGTTTAAAGATGCACCGAAGGAGTTTCCTCGTGGCGCTCGCGTGGATCTATCCACATTGCATCGATACCGAACCCGCGGAAGCGGCGGCGTAAAGCTGCGAGCGATTCGCATTGGTGGTAGGTGGTTTACCGACCGCGAGTCGATCCAAGAATTCGTTTTTGATCGCAGCAATGCTTAGAGCCAAGGTGCCGACGCTGGCACTTCTTAATGCACAAAAAAGCCGCTGCATCCCACAACGCAGCGGCTTAATCATGTCCAAAATTTGCAACCCGGACGGGACCAATGATAACTCAAAAAATGGATCCATCAATTCATAGACGCGTCAAGGCGATCTCCGTCTTTCTCGTTCTGGATGATGTCTCCGAAGGCGAGAACTTCGCCATACATCAGCAGATTTATGTGGCACTTGAACGCGGTGAACTCACCACCGCTGGTGTTCAAACGTCGTCGACGTTTAACACGGAGGTGGTGGCGAGATGACACTTGCGAAGACTTCGGCAGCACTCGGTTCTTTGATAGAGGATATCAGAGAACGCAAGCAGGAAGTTAATTTTGTCAGCCAAGAGTTCGCTGATGAATTTACCATCGCACCGGGAAGGATCACGGTGTTGGGTGCGCCACCTGGTGCCGGGAAAACGTGTCTGGCAAGTCAACTAGCCTTCAGTGCTCTAGAGAGCTTTCCAACGCTCAATTTGATTGTTGCGAACGCAGAAATGGACATTCAAGCCATTTTGCGGAGGGAAATTAGTCGGCGATCAGGAATAGCACACAAGCGAATACTCGAAGCACGATTTGATGATGCGGAATTCGAACTATTACTCACCACTTGCAGCGATTTGGCAAAGCTGACACCGAGGGTAAGGCACATGGTCACGCCATTCTCTGTGCAGGCATTAGGCGAATTGTTGGAGCTACCGCCTGGTCTTCTGGTTTGCGATTACATTCAAAAATTTCGCAGTCCAGAACGAGATGTCCGTAGTGGCGTGGATGAGGTTGTCGGCTGTTTGCGATCGGTCGCAATGCATGGCTGGGCCATCCTTGCTATCTCTGCACTGGCTAGACCTCAGGGTGGTTATGGTTCAAAGGAAACTAGCTTGAGTTCATTTCGAGATTCAAGCGGAATCGAATACGAAGCTGATCTGTGTTATCTGCTGGAAGATCAATCCAAAGACCAACACGCTCGGGTGAAGGAACTTACGCTCCGATGCGTAAAAAATCGCAGTGGCTTTATGAGTTCCACCAGTTTGGTTTTCTGTGGCGATTACATGCGATTCGAGCGGCGTGATCCTGTGCGTCACGCTGAGCTCGATGATTTCAACAGCGGTGGTTTCGTTACGGGTTTCCCAGAGTGATGAACAGCAAAGCAAAGTCAACGAAACGCTTTGAAGCATTGCATCATCTGCGGAATTCAGTCATTCCAACTTTGCCGGGACCCGCGCACGCCCAAGTATTGCGAGTGTGCTGGGAGGACGCTTACACAACTGATGATAATGTGCAGCAGTTTGACAGCACCAAGGATCAGATCGCTGCGGTTTCATTACTGCATCCGCGAACTGTTCAGCGTTGTTTGAGTGAGATGGAGAAAGGTGGTGTCATCCTCACCAAAAAAGTGGGCAAAGGTAATCGCGGTAGTGTTCGAATCATTACCGGTCATCCTTACAGAAGGGGAGGCGGTGCGTCTCCCCAAGCACATGATAGGGGAGGCGTGGTGTCCTAAAGGGGAGGCGTGGTGTCCCATAGGGGAGACACACGATACACCCTCTCAGAACAGAACAAAGGCGGGCGTCTTAGCTAACGCCGACGCCGCTTTGAGGAGATTGGAATTAAGGTTAGTAAGTAACCTGCTGGAAGCATGCTCGTGGATGCTATGGGACTATCTAATTACGAACGAGTACGTAACGCAAACCAAGTTGGGGTGGAGAGAACGATTGCTTACAGTTCTAGTGCCTTCGCAAACTTTCCTTTCTCATCAGCCCAAATGGTCAGACCTTCGTCTTTGGCGACATTGCCACTTTCGTACGTGATGCCCACCTTCTCCAGTTTTCTAATCAAATCTTCAGCGGCATCAAGAGCGGCTCGACGTTCATTCATGGGGTAATTCGCACTTACCAAGAGGTATTCATGTAGCTCAGTGTAGTGATCCTGATAGCTTTTCCATCCATGGTGTGGATATTCAATAGCACGTGTTTCGTTGGCTACTCTCACACCATAAATAGTCAACAGTTCCCACTTTATATCTAAGTCCACAGCATTAATTTCAGAGAAGGCTGGCCAATAACCGCCTTCTGCCGACTTACGGAACCAGTCAACTGCCTCACCGTATTTATCGCCTGAAACAAAGCGAACGAGACGACCTTTGTAGCATTGACCCATCGGAGTCACTTCATCGGCATTAGCCTCTAGGTCAGAAATGACCTTCCGCCTGCCATCGGCCATTTCCTGCTCAGGTTTTATCATTCCCGGTTTAGGCTTTTCTGCCAGCCGGTCTAGTTCGTTAAGTTCATCGATCAAGAGCATCTTGTCTCGCATCGTCATGTCTTCACGCTGCAATATCGCCGAGTCCCGGTTGCTACGTTGCATCTCTGGTGTGCTATTTAGATACCTCAGATAAAGAACACAGCTGATCCAAAAAACGATCAAAACGATTCTGGGAATTCCAAATACTTTATTGCTAAGCATTTCTTTCTATTCTCTTGTCTTATTTCTTTGTCCGAGTTGATTCACGGCACATCGTAGTGCTGCGATTTAGAAGCAGCAAATTGAGGCAAGCGTTGAGTAACTGTTGCTTGATGTCGGGACTATCTAATTCTGCCCGAACGAGGCAAGGGAAGAAGTCGAGCCCGCTTGAGTTTCTTTCCACAAAATCGGGTTCTCAGTCACAGGTAAACACCCGTAAATGTTTGACCAATATCTACAGAAGTGTACAATTGTATATATATGGAGATATCGCATGAACATCAAGGAAATACTGGCTTTCGCACCAGCATCAGAGCAGGGTCCGAACTCCTTTCGCGTCGTAACCAACAGGCGCGGAGGAACGACCTATCTCGAGATCTACGACAACATCGGTCGAGACCCAATGACCGGTGAAGGAGTCGATGCCAAGGATGTTTCTCGAGTGCTCAGGTCAGCCGGACAGGTTGAAGTTTCTATCAACTCCGCTGGTGGATCTTTCTTCGACGGTGCTTCGATCTATGCCGCACTCAAGCAGCACAGGCAGCCCGTGACGGTCGAAGTGGTAGGGCTTGCATTTAGTGCCGCATCATTGATCGCAGTAGCTGGTGACCGCGTGAAGATGTCACCCGCATCAAGCTTTGGAATCCACAGAAGTGCAACAGTAGCTTCTGGCAATGTGGATGCAATTAAAGATGCTCAGAACTGGCTTGAGAAGATCGATGGCATCTTGGTGGAAGCGTACCGAGACAAGACCGGACATAGCGAAGAGCAGATCCGAGAGTGGCTGATTGGTGATAACCGTGATGGCAGTCTCTGGAACGCAGAGGAAGCCGTAGAGCTTGGTTTCGCTGATGAGATCACTGGACAGTCGAAGGCTAAACCGAAAGCCGTAGCAAAGCGTCAGGAGCCTCATCGTGACCCTGATGCGGGAATGATTTTTAAGCAAGAGCGTTCAACTCGCTCAAGGTTAGCAGCATGTGAACTTCGTCTGCTAACCGCTGGAAAAAGGAGTTTCTAAATGTATGTGAACCACCCCAGCCTAGAGAGACTCAGGCAAGCATCACGGCAGCTTGCATCTCAGACCGATGCACTCGAGACCGTAACGCAAAGACAACTCGCTGACCTACTAAAGGTGAGTCGGCAGCACGTAACGCACATGGTCGACCGTGGAGAGTTCCCACCTGGCTTTAAGGTTGGACGCTGCAGGCGATGGCGTATCGAACAGGTCAAGGAATTTATCAAGCAGAACGAAGGAGCGGAGAAATGAGTTTGTTAGCGATTGCAGGGCAGGAACACCCGCTCTATCCAAAGGTTGATGTAAGGCAGTACGACGACGCGAGAAGTCTTTACAACTCGCACACAGACGAACGAGATCACTTTGTATCGTCTCACTGGTGGAGATCTACCTTACTAGGCAGAAGCGACTCGCGGACGATCTCAGACGCTTACGACGTACGCAATGGAGTAAGCTTCGGTGATTTGATTCTGCCTCAGGTTACAGAACGGTCATTGATTCAGCTTAGAGAATCTCACGGGGTGTTTGAGCGATCAACGCGAAGGATCCCGCTTCAACATGAAATGGGCGTAATCCCCATTGAAAAGCAAGCAGCGAGCCACTACTGGATCGAGAACGAGCATCCAATAACAGAGTCAGAGATGCTGTTCGGCGCGGCTGAGGTGCATCTGAGGAAACTAGGCGTGCTGCTTCACTTTACGAGTGATCTTGCAGAAGACTCGGTGGTCGATCTGGCTGAGGTGATTGAAGATTCCATTGCTGTTGAGTTTGCCAAGGCAATTGATGACGCAGCGTTCAATGGCGATGGAACCAGCGCGTATGGTCACCAGACGGGTGCGGCCCATGCTTTGCATTCCAACGCAGTGCATACTGCATCAGTTAATACACCAGCGGATCTGACCCAAGAAGACTGGGAACAAGCGGCGCAGTTGCTACAGCGGTTTGAAGGCGAGCCAAGTTGGTACATGCACCCGGCGATCTACCACAGAAGCTGTTTAGCCGATCACTCGAGCTTGTGTAGTGTTGATCAGGGACGCCGCTACTTCATGGGCTATCCGGTTGAGTTCGTAAATGTAATGCCATCGACCGTTACGAGTTCACCGGAAACGATAGTGGCTTACCTCGGATCTATCCGGCAGTCCGCCATCTTTGGCTACAAGAGAGAGCTTAGAGTTGCACTTAGCGAGAATCAGCGATTTGAGTTTGATTCGATCGCGTGCAGGGTAACTCAGCGTCTCTGTGTGAATTGGCACGCTCGAGGTGAGTCGGAACGCTCGAGAGCCTTTGTAGCACTCAAAACATCCTCCTGATGGGCTTGGCGTCGTTACTCCAAGTCAATCCGGCACGCTGGCTATGAGCGGCCAGCGTTTCGTATATCGTGTTCTAATTGGTCCGGCGGTTGTGTAGCCGACATCTCTCCGAGGTCACCCGTTTTTTATCTCATGCCTGAGTCGCTACTTTTTCTGGCTGTCGATTTGCTCAAACAATTCCGTCGCACGTTGTTGTGCTTGGGATAGTTCCGCTGGCGATAGCTCTTGAGCTATTGTGTCACGGCAATGGTCTGCGTCGACATCTCCATTGTCAGCAGCAACAGAAAACCAAGCGAATGCTTCAGCATAGTCTTGTGCTACGCCTTCGCCGTTATAGTACGTCAAACCGATGTTATGCTGAGCTATCGCCTCTCCCTGATCCGCTGCTAGGCGAAACCACTTCACCGCTTCAGCATAGCTCTGTGGCACACCTAAGCCGGTATCGTACATCATACCGAGGTTAGTCTGAGCTGGCGCGAATCCCTGATCCGCTGCTAGGCGATACCAACTCAACGCTTCAGCATAGTCCTGTGCTACGCCTACGCCGCGCATGTACGCCACACCGAGGTTGTACTGAGCTTCCGCATCCCCCTCTTCAGCACTCGCACGGATCTCGTCCAAAAGGCTGGCAGCAATGAGATCAATGTTGTTCTCCTGCGGAACGCTTGTGACTGTTTCTGGCTTCTGATCAAGATCAAAATAACCGCACCCTGCAGAAACGGTCAGGAGTATGAATATGTAAAGGTGCACGGGGTGTAGTAGGCGGTTCATGGGTTTTCCTTGTGCGATGCTCGAGAGCGAATTCGAGGTAATATAACACTTGCCTCGCCATCACCGAACGCTACTATTCCCACAACTGAGCGTTCAGGACTGGTCTTGCTCAACAGAGGGACTTGCTTCGATCCCCGTCGAGGCGAGTCCATTGTTTTTTAGATGGCTGGCGATTGCTAGTTTCTGGGAACAATTGAGAGATTAACTGTTCGTTTTTTTGTGGCGCCGCTATTCGCCAATGTCTTAAAGGTCTTTTGGATCTGCTTGGCGGCAGGATTTCGAGACAGTTTTAAATTCCTAGCGATTTTGTGATCCGAATCTTCTCCTTCTTCCAGATTTTAAGGTCTGGGTCTGAAAGGATTGTCCCATCGCTGTAGGTGTATCCAAACTTCGAAATCAATTCGATCAGTTTTTGGGTTTCAGATAAAACGGCTCGCCGGAAATCATCGGTTAGTAATTGTTGATTGAGACGGTCTGCATTGCATTTATGCAGCCAGTCGTGCCGTTCAGTTGTATTACTTCCAATACCTTGAATTAAGTCTATTGCGCCGCTTTCGATAGCAACCGCATTGGCATGAATCTGTACGATTGCCCATGCGCAATCCGTTTCGATCGACCCGGATTTTAACATGGCTTCACGAAAGGCGGGTACGTACCCCTCCTTCGCTGATTTTAGATACCAAGTAAACTCCTCGATGGATGGCTTTCCATGCTGTAGGTAGATAAGTTTTGCTTGGTAGTACTTTCCTAAAGGAGTTGCTTGGTTCGCAACTTCACGAAGTGCTTGCGTCTGTTCAAGCCTCAGCAATTCCAATTCATTTTTTGGTGCTTGTTGCGTCAATGCAGTTATGTATTTATCGTATGCCAGCAGATAACGCTCATGCCTTTGCTGTTCTGTCGTAGTGATTGAATCGACTGCTTTCGTGTTTGTTGACTTACTAGTTGCCTCTTTTGAGATTTTTTGATCCAAACTCAGCAAGTCCAGCGAAGGTAACTGATCGGTGCTGGCTGTGTCATTTTCCTCTCGCTTCTTCGTGTCCGGTGAATCGCATCCGACGAGAACTATCGTGAGGCAAATAAAAGTGAGATAAGCTAGTTTAGGAATTAAGCGTTTGTTCATCGCGATCTTCTTAAAGCGATTTGAGAATTAGACTTAGTTAGTGTTGCCGATCAATATAGCGCTCCAGCGTAACAGTCTTGGTTGTGTTCGGGGCCAGCCTCTTCTTGGTGTGAAGACAAGTAACGAAGATGAATTGCGTCGGTCAGAGAAAAAATATTTTCGACAGCTGCGGTGCTATTTGCTGCGTCGGGTGTAGCCTACACCCACTACGTCGGATTCAGTCCGATTCCATCGGTTCTACGCCTGAAGAGAGTGGCGTTTTTCTTATAAAGAAAGCGAAAAGGGTGGTGCTTTTAAGTCCCCTGTGAAAGCTGAATTGCCATCTTGTTTAACTCTGACTGATATTGAATCGATTTCCTCAACATCTGTAATGTCTCCAAGAGAAGCCTGGATATTTATTCAAATTGCTCATTGGAATCACTGAAGGCATGACTGGTGCAAGCTGTCGATGGTTGTTCTTGCTGCTATTTTTCTTAGTTATCTTCAGCGTTGGATGCGCACCTCTCACCCATGACATGCATATGTCGTTTGGTGACACAAAATCATTGACGGACCCTTTTGTCACCGTCAATACAGGACAGTCTATTGGACTAGTTGCTCGAAGTTCATTCGTAAAAGAGATAGATCCCTTGCTGGAGCGAACTTTGCTTTCGGATTGCCAGCATGAACTTGTAAAGCGAGGGTTCAAAGTTCAATTAATTGACGAAAGTCAGATCAAACAAGAAGAGGGGAACTGGAGTTTGGAATTATCCGAGGGTTTACCGGATTTAATTCTGATGGCGCAAGCGGAGGCAGAGCATTGGCAGGAGACAATTCCTGAATCTGGAACTCATAGGGGAAGTTTTTCGGAATATGGAGGAAGGTCTTCTTCAGATTACGTCGGGGAGCATAAGGTCGATCGTTACTCCTCGGGTGTGGTGATTTCTCTTCGCGGTGGCAATCCACATTACACCAAAGAAATTTGGAGAGCAGAATCTAGGGTGCTAGGTAACCGAGTGGTAGATCATCACGCCGTTTTGATTGAAACGCTTTTCCGTAATGAGTTTCCCATCCAAGTACCGGAATCAGCCGAATGAATCGTATTGGCGCCTAATCCTAACCGTCTTTCACGGATTTTTACCAAGGGTGCAATACTTACCACTACTTGCAAAATCCCGCTTGGTGTGCATAATCACGCGACCGATCGAAAAGTGCCGTGATTCACCGCACGAAATTGATTTCAGGGCGATTAGCTCAGTTGGCTAGAGCGCTTCGTTTACACCGAAGATGTCGGGGGTTCGAGTCCCTCATCGCCCACTTCTGCAGATGATTTGTCTGCGAATACCGCACTGAAGACCCGCAGTACCGAGATTGGTGTTGCGGGTCTTTTTTTGTTAGGTCCCCAAGCTCTCTAAAACAATCGACGTTGCGCGGTTTTCTCTCCGCTGAAGACTGCTGTTAATGGCTTCACCCGTTCTGGTCTGCTGTGTCTTCGTGCGTCTCTTGGCTGCCGATTCTGGCCTGCCCATATCCTTTCGGTGACGGAAACCGTCGGTTGAGCCAAAAAAGATGTCCGATTTTTAGTGTTTTGTGGAAAATAGGAATTCTAGGATTTTTGTGGAAAATGCGACTTGTGTGTTTTCTCCGCCGAATTAACCGCTACAATTCCGACATTCGTTATGACTGGTACGCGGTTATCGATAGCCGGTGGTTTGAACTGGCAGTGACACAGGGTGTTCAAGAGCGATTGCAGCGAGCCTTTCATAGCGGTTTTATCGAGGTTTTTTAGTCAGGCATTAATTGGGTCCGCATGAGAACAACCGTATTGATGATCGGTTTTCTTTTCTTCGCCTTCTTGGGAGGCGGGGTGAAGTCGCATGCAGGATTGATTCTTAACCTGTACGACAACTTCACGACCGTTGAATACACGCTCAGCGGTAATCTTGGCGGCACCGTGTTGGGGACCGCGACTCCCACAGCGGTCACTCCTCCCGCAAGTGGTTCGGTAAATGCCAGTGCCGGGGAGCTATTGATTTTGGGCTCATCGGCTTCGTATCAGGTGCATACGGTAACCGTTCATGGTGCCGTAGCCACGTTCGGTACAGGTTCCCTGCAAGCGACGACTGGGACTTCGGCGGGTGATTTGTTTGGTTTCTTTGTCACCGGAACGACGGGCGGGGTAACATCAGCAGAGATTTGGTTGCCCAACGGCTATCAAGGAGGGAATGTTCTATCAGCTACTGGTGAATGGAACGGTAGCTTGGCTTCGCTTGGCTTAACGACGGGAACTTACGTCACGGATATCAAAACGGGTCCAGGATTCCCAGTTGCGACCGACTCGATCACGCTTAATATCTCACAGGCACCAGAGCCGTCTGGTTTTATTGTGCTGGGCCTGTCCGCACTTGTGATGTTCAAACGACGCAAACGCAAATCCTAGCCAACGAGTTGGTTCGGTTTCTACATCGTCGGTTCTCAATTTGATTGAACGGAGCAAGCGATGCCATCGCTCTTGAAGTTGGCTGCCGTACTGGTGGCCTTCAGTGTTCATGCCACTCAGATGGTCGCGTTGATTTCGGCCACCGAAATCAACGATTCGATTGAGAGTGCGGCACCTGATTTTGAGTCTTTTGACCACCAGGGAGAAGAACGTCAGTTTCTCTTGCATTTGCCTGAAGATCTCCCAAAGGGATCACCTTTGGTCGTGTTTCTTCACGGATACCGGGGTGATGCGCGAGACTACGCGGAGATGGGTTTGAGTCGAGTTGCAGACGAGCACGGTTTTGCCGTCGTCTATCCTCAGGGTTTGCCTGATCGTCGTGGGATTCCGCATTGGAATGCGAGGCTAAAGATTAGTGAGGTCGACGATGTTGGTTTCTTGAAAGCTCTTGTCATGTTTTTGCAGGATAAACACGAGTTAGATCCTGAGCGGACATTTGTCAGCGGCGTTTCCAACGGTGGATTCATGAGCTACACGATGCTTGCGGAAGCGTCTAAGCACTTTCGAGCGGCAGCATCGATCATTGGCACCGTCAGTGGTGAAACTTGGCGAACGCGAGATCGATTCAAACCAAAGCCGATTCTTCAGATATCAGGGCTTGGTGACGAAATCGTTCCGGTGGATGGCAGTATGTCCAGTGCCGGAGGGTGGGGAGGTGCGCCGAACCAGAAAGAGATTATCGAGTTCTTCAAAGCACTTAATCAAACCAAGACACAAGAAATTCTGCAGGTGACTCCTCAAGCAACGGGGCGCCGGTATCAAGGTGGTGTGGATGGAAACGAAGTCTGGCTCTATGAAGTCAAGCAGTGGGGGCACCGTGTCCCCGGTGGAAAGCAACTAGGCGTCCACTCTGTTGATCTCGTTTGGGATTTTTTTAGTCGCTTCTAGCTGATGCAACAGCCTTACAAGTTGCTAGCGGTCTCGGGTGGCGTTGCAGAGCAGGTTTACAGTGAGCCACGGTTCGGATCGCTAGTTTTTTGAGCTAGGAAGTGGATTTGATCGACGGTGAGATCCCGGTTTGAGCAAGTTAGAGGTCTTGCCATGCTCAATCGCTTGACCAAGACTTGGGTACTGGTTGATAGCTGCTGACAGCTTGGCTCTCGCGGCTGCTTGTTCAGGGTTTTCTTGATCTGTCTGCGGGGGAATCGCATCGGCTTCCATCACATCAACCAAGGTGTCATAGAGATCGCCATTGTCATAGAGCTTGTAGCGATGATCCCTCGCGTAATGCACGGGATAGTGTGAGTACTTGTTGTCGAATACCTTTGCGTAGGGTCGTGGGAAATAGTATCCATAAATCCAAGATCGCGGGCTTCCTTGTCGACCGCAGCACTGCGGCCAAAAGCTGACACCATCCCCATCTGTGATCGTTCGAGGGGGTAAATCTGCAGCTTCCACCAGAGTCGGAAAGAAATCAGAGAATGCGATCAGGTCTTCGCATCGCTGGTTTTCTGGCACGCGTCCGGGGAAACTAACGATCAAAGGAACATGGGTTCCATAGTCATGTGTGTAGCCTTTGCCGCCTTGGATCTCGTTTCCTTCGAGCTCAGAGTTAAGTGCGGCATTGGTGCCATTGTCTGCGGTGAAGATGATTAGGGTGTTACGATCGTTTCCCGTCTTGCTGATCGCTTCCATGAGCCGCCCAACGCAGTGATCCATGTGGTGGACCATATCGACGTAGTTTCGTTTTTGTGTTTCATAGGAACGCTTGAGTTTGTCTTTTCGTGTTCCTCCATCGCTTTGTGGTGTTGGAACGAAAGGGTCATGAACCAAGATCATTGGGTAGTAGGCCAAAAACGGTTGATCGCTTGGTTGGTTGATAAAGTCGATCAAGAAATCGGTCATGACATCAGGGCCGAACGCATCGGATGGAAGTTCCAGTAATTGTCCGTCTCGAATGAAGGAGGGATCCCAGTATCTCTCTCTTGCTCCACCAGGAAGATTCCAGAGGCAGGAAGTGTCGAATCCCGCTTCTTTCGGGCTGATTCCGCGACCGGCTTTATCTAATTGAAGTTGCCATTTACCAGCGACGGCGGTGCGGTAACCTTGCTCCGAGAAATAGTTCGCAAAGGTTGGTTCACCCTTTGGGTAAACGCCAAAATCCTGATAGTTGAAGACGTTGCTTTTGCCCGAGAGAAGGTTGACGCGGCTTGGGGTGCACAGCGGTGTGGAGTGAGCTTGTGTGAAGCGGATTCCTGTGGCTGCAAGTCGATCGATGTGCGGGGTCTGATATTCCGTGCTGCCATAGCATCCGAAGCATTCATAGCCGATATCATCCGCCATGATCAGGAGGATGTTGGGCGGCGAGAGGGCTTTGGTGGTCGACGTGTCGGCCGCAGTCGAATCACCGATAGTGATGAATAGAAAAAGGAACCAGGTGAACAGATCAACGGTGATTCGAGGCATCCAAGTGTGACTCATTCTTTTTGCGCTCTATCGAGATATCTCATGCAACAGAAAAGCCCCGGATAGCGTCTTGATTAACCGCATCCGGGGCGAGAAGGCTAGTGGAATATAGAAACTTTTTGCGAGACCCGATCGGGTATCACACCAAGTTAAAAATTAGGTGGGTTGTCAATTTCAATCTCCCCAAACCCGCCATCGTCCTCTCCGAATCCCGGTCCGCCCGGGCCAAATCCAGGACCGCCAGGGCCACCCAAACCGCCACCACCCAGATTCGGACCAAGCATTGCGGCAGACTGCGTGAGAACCTGGTCGAAAGCTTCCTGCGACTCGGCCGCGAGCAGTTGATCGAGGACACCACCGACAAGTCCGGTCATCATTCCAACCATCATGGTTGCACCCTGAATGTCCTCTGAGTTTTGCTGGGCCTCTAATGCGCCTTCGAGTTCGTTCTGCATCATCTCTTTCATCGAAGGCCACTCGCTGGCAAGATCCGATGGAATCCATCGTCCCATGAATCGAGTCATTTCAATGTCTTCCGATTCAGCTCCAAAGCCCGCATCTGGAGCTCCAAAGGGTTGAGCGGGAGGTGCTTTGATCACTCCATGATCCGAATCAATCATTTCAACCGTGAGATCTCCGAGTGCCATATCAAGGGCACCGGGAAGAGGAGCGAGTTGCATTAGCTCCTTTGCATGTCCTCCGATTCGCGGTCCGTAGTGATTGATCAGGGTGGTGATGGATAAATCTTGGAGGTCGGAGGTGCGGAAACTGAGGTCTGCCAATTCAAAGACGACACCCACGGCTGGATCGTAGCACTGACCAATCAGTGGAAGCATCGGTGGGGGGACTTGCTGCATCAGTGAAGATCCGAGAACGAATTGCTTTTTCGTGACGAGGACTTCGATCGCTTTGAACACAAGGGTCTCGACGCTTTTTAGCAGCTGGGATTGCTGCTGCATGAACGGGTTGACGGTCTGTCTGATCTCGGGGCTATCCAGTTCACTACGCATTTCATCCGGAAGTGCATGCCACAGCACTTCAAGGTGGCCCACTTTGAGTTGATTGGTGACGAAGTCAACGGTCTCTTGAAGAGTTGCATTATCCGGAAATGCTGGCATCGCGGCCAAGACGGGTGGCTCGGGAGGTGTGAAGTTGAGTGAACGAGCAGGGATAACGTTTGTGGCCGCTTCAGCGTTTGTTGGGGATTGTGGACTGGCGGTCGTCGCCCCCGGTTTCATCGCCTCATAGAGGCTTTTGGCGAGTGCTTTACTCTCTTCACTTAACCTCGAGATGGGGACCTTGATTTGAACTCCATTTTCTTTGAGAAGAACGACACTGGTTCCTTCAACGCCTTTGAATTCTGCCTCGACGCTGAACGCACCTGATTGATCCGTCCAAGTCTCCGCGAAAACCTTCGTTGAAGAAATCATGATGGCTGTTGTAAGTAAAGCTGCCATCAGGCCTGTAAGTCGCCGCATGGTGAAACCCTGTCGCTGTAATGAGATGAATTGGACTGCCGCCGAAGAGGTTGGTTGGTCAAGTGACTGTCAGCTTACCCTAATCTCCAATCGCTCGCTGCATAACGGCTTTTCCTTTGCATTGATGCGTGAAAGATGATTGCTCGTCAGCGAGGGACTGGAGTCGCGAACAACGCTGGAAGTTGGACAACGCAACGAATGGCGTGAGTATTTTCAATTCCTTAGGTTTAGTCTGCTGGATGCGAAAAGCTCGACTAACCCGGACGGTTTTTTTACAGTTGCTTGCTCAAAGTGACGTGTTGTGTTCTTATTTAGCCTCGGTCGGTCATCGGTGAGGTAACGGCCTTGTATCGTATGACCGATCGGCCGGAAAGTATTGTTCACAAGAAGTGATTCAATTGATCTGCCGATTGATCAAGACTGTCTCGTTTGTATGCCCTTTAAGAGGAACAGATGTCGCACATCAGCTATAGCTTCCCCCACGCGATTCGTTTTAACGCACTACTGGTCAGGCTGACGTCGGTTTTGATTTTCGTTGCGGTCCAAGGGGGGCTTTCTCAACGCGGCCATTCTGCGTTTGGGCAAGCACCAGGGGCGAGTTCTTCGGATGTTCTCGGTAGTCAGTTTGTGCCGAGTGACGCAATTGTTGTGGGGGAAATCAAGATCGCCGAAACGTTGAATTCGCCGGCGGCCGAGATGTATCCGATTGAAATTGTTGATGCTTGGGCGGAGCAAAATCTTGGCATTGCTGCGTCCTCTCTGGAGTCACTCCGAGTTGTGCTTGCTGCACCCGGTCCCGGTGAACCACAGTTTGGTGCCGTGCTAACTTCAAGTGCCGACATCGATCTCAAGGAAGTCAGTCAATCGCTTGTTAGGAATGATGAAGGAGAGGCTCTCGAGATCAATGGTCGAACATGCTTTGGTGTCGTCGATGCACGCGGTGTCGTGGTGTACCAGCACGATGCGAGAACCATTGTTGTCGCGACACAAGCCTATCTTGATGCGGTTGTAAGATCGGCAGAACGATCTTCTTCTCGCGGCACTTTGGCTCGCTTGGCTGAGTCGAATTCACCGGGTGCCAACGCCACGATTTTATCTGCGATCGAGCCGGTGAGACCAATGGCCACAGGAATGCTTCAGGCGATGGCTGGTCAGATTCCGCCACCACTTCAGCCGTTTGCGAACATTCCATCTTTGCTTGATGCGATCGTTCTTCGGATGAATCTTGCCAATACTGACGGTTCCGTTGAACTGAATCTTCTCGCTGTTGATAAGGATTCAGCCTCGCAACTTGGAGAGTTGATCGGCAATGGGCTCGAATTTGGTCGTCAAATGGGATTGGCACAAATGGCAGGTGATCTCGATCCCAAAGACCCAATGGCTGACGCCACGCGAAGGTACATGGAGCGGTTGTCGGGAAGTTTCGTGCAATCAATGATGCCACGTCAGGAAGGTTCCCAGCTCAAAATTGAGCTATCACCATCGCAGGGTCTTGCCACGCAAGGTGTGTTGGTGGGACTGCTTCTGCCCGCAGTGCAATCGGCAAGGACAGCAGCAAGACGAGTGAGCTCGATGAACAATCTCAAGCAGGTCGGTCTCGCGATGCACAATTCACACGATGTCTACCGAAAGTTTCCCGGTGACATTGTTGCTGATGATGGAACGCCTCTTCTGAGTTGGCGTGTTGCGATCTTGCCCTTTATCGAACAGAGCCAACTCTACGACCAATTCAAGAAGGACGAGCCTTGGGACAGCCCGCACAATCTGAAACTGCTTGAGCAGATGCCCAACACATACCAGCATCCTGGGATGCAAGTGGATTCGGGGCAGACCGTTTACCAGCGGCCGGTTGGAAAGCAATTCATCATGGAAGGCCATGGCGGAACCTCGATGCGTGAGATTCTCGACGGGACGTCGAACACCATCATGGTTATTGAATCGCCCGCTGATGCGGCAGTTCCTTGGACCAAACCGAGTGACCTCAAGGTCGACCTCGAGAATTTGCTTGGGTCGATTGTCGGTTGGGATCGTCAGGGGTTGAACGCATTGTTTGCGGACGGGTCCGTGCGGTACATCGCGGCAACGGTTGATCTGGAAGTGCTCAAGGCACTGCTGACTAGGAATGGCGCTGAAGTGATCGGCGCTTTCTAGTTTTCGGATTGCGCTGCCTAGGTTTCGGGTTGCACTGCCTAGGTTTCGGGTTGCACTGCGTCGATGCGGTTCAGTTTATTCCTCCGAGAATGGCTGGAGAGTGATGCTGTTGAGTCTCATCAGCTCGGTCGATCGTGATTCTGCGACCGAGGCGGTGAAATCGTGCTCGCCTTCTTCCAGCCAGATGCTTCCAGCTTCGAAGTGACCAAATTGCTCCGCCGTTGCGGTCGCTTGCACTCGGTAAGCTAAACGGCGTTGACCGGCTTGAAGATTGAGGATGCCACCGGCGTTCTGAGGGCTACATCCATAACTGAGTTGGATCTTATATTTCCCCGCTCGTCCTATCTCCAAACGCCAAGTTGCCGACTCACCGCTCTCCTTCCAAGAATCGATGGTATCCCAGTCATAGCCGTCAAAGGTGTACTGAATGTGATCACCCTGCCACGTTGCCCAGCTGGGTGACAGCTCTGTTACAACTTTGGGATCAGTCGAAATCGGGATGCGAATCGGGCGGTATTCAATGCCTTGCGTGACATCGGAAAACCAATCGGTGAAAGCGGACCTTAGGCGATTGACCGTCTGGGGTTCTTGTTCCCGAAGATTTTTCTTTTCCTCTGGGTCGTTCTTGAGATCGAACAGTCGCCAATTGTTCTCTGACGCGATGGCTTCGTTCCCCACGACGCACATCAGTTTCCAGCGACCATCGCTAACGCCCCATCGCCGATCGGGATTTGGGCTGTAGCGATCCCAGGTGTGGTAAACATAATCATGGTGCGAATCAGACGGGTTCTGACTCATTAAGTGAACGAGAGACTTTCCATCGATCGTTCGATCGGATGGTGGGTGAACGCCAGCCACCTCACAAAAAGTTGGAAGCCAATCGATATGACTCGTTAATGCGTTTGAAACTTGACCTGGAGCGATCCTGTTCGGCCAACGCACAAAGCACGGTGCGCGAACACCACCCTCATAGGTGCTCGCCTTGTTTCCGTTCATGCCTCCCTTCCAGTGTTTGCTGACACCACCGTTATCGCTGGTGAAAACAACTAAGGTGTTGTCCGCAACGCCAAGATTTTCAAGGTGCTGAAGTAATCTTCCGATGTTCTGGTCGACCCGATCGATCAGCGAGTAAATTCTCGCTTCTCGAATCGGTAGCCCCTTGTCCAGATACTTAGTCAGGGTTTGATCACCTTCGGGCTGACCGTAGTGCGAGGTATCAAGCACCCACGGTGAGTGCGGTGCGTTGAACATCAGAGCGCAGAAGAATGGTTTGCCTGATTGATGTGAGAGGTCAATGAAATCTTTCGCTGCATCGGTAAATAGTTCACTGACATACCCACGAGTTTTAACGGGGGTTCCATTGTGATGCAGTTGATCAGGGAATTCGTAACGCTCGATATGACCATGGTAGTGGCCAAAGAATTCGTCGAAGCCGCGATCTTGAGGTTGGTACCCGGGATACTTTCCCAAGTGCCATTTCCCAAACAACCCCGTTCGATAGCCAGCTTGTTGTAGCAATTGTGCAACGGTGACTTCTCTGATTCCCATCGTGTCACCTCCAAACCGGGTGTTGTAAAGACCGGTTCGGAGGTAGTGGCGACCGGTCATGATTCCTGCTCGGGTCGGCGCGCAGACGGGTGCCGCGTAATATCTACGGAGTTGGATTCCCTCGGCCGCGATGCGATCCATTGAAGGTGTTTCGATGTCAGGGTTTCCGGATACACCTGTGTCCCAGTAGCCCTGATCGTCCGTCATGATGAAGAGGATATTTGGGGAATTGGGTAGCGAACGATTTTCAATTCCCTTTTCTTGATCGGCAGGATTGTCCGCAGCTCGTAATATTCCGGATGCCGTCGTCGCGATCAGGCAGAGGTTGAGGGCAAGGACGAAATGGAAAAAGGATTGCTGCTGCGGTCTTGTCATTTTGAAGGTGGGAGCTGTTGGAGAAAGGTCGCGAATGACTGTGGCTCAAACTTCGGAGAGCTTTTGTGTTGCATCTCCAAAACGCTCGGTCGGCAAATCCATTTTCTCCATCATGGACATGAATAGCCGGCATAGTTGTCTCTCCGGTGCATTTCGATAATCCAAGACATCACCCCCTCGGATTTTGCCACCAGCCTTTCCAAGGAGAAAGATTGGCAGTTGGTCATTATCGTGTCTTGCGCCGGCCATCATGCTCGAACAGCTCAGGAGCATGGTGTTGTCAAGCAGCGTCCTCGGTCCTTCTTGGACGGAATCGAGTTTGTCTGCAAGGTACGCGATCTGTTCCATGAAGAATTGATTCACCTTGAGCCAGTCTTCGCCATCGGAGTGCGAAAGTAGGTGATGGATCATGTAGTCGATGCCATTGCCGGGTTGCTGCGTCGAAGCAAGATTCGGAAATCGCAGTGCACTGTGATCGTTGTTTAATTTTAAGGTGGTGACTCGCGTGGTGTCAGTTTGAAAACCGAGGACCATGATGTCACACATCAGCTTCATATGCTCAGCAATGTCTTGCGGTACACCGTCGTCTGGACGTTGGATGTTGGGCTCGGTCAGTGTGGGACGCCAGCCTTGTAGTTCACCTCGCTGATTGGCATGTTGGATACGGGTTTCCACTTCACGCACGGAGTTCAGGTACTCATCCAACTTTTGGCGGTCACTCAAGCTGACTCGTTTTCTTAGATCACTTGCGTCTTCCAGGACAGCATCCAGAACACTTTGATCGGCTGGGGTTGTGGCATCTTTGAAAAGTCGATCGAACGCGAGCGCCGGGTAAATTTCTAACGGTGTTGGCGTGGTCGGCGAGCTCCATGAAATGTGCGAACTGTAGAGCATCGAATAGTTTTTATGAACCGATGGGTTGGACCGTTCGCAGCCGAGTACCAAACTGGGGACCTTTGTCGATCGTCCATAGCTTTGTGCGAGGAGTTGATCAAAGCTGGTGCCCGAGCGGATTTCACCTCCGGATGAGATCGGAGCGCCCGAGAGGACGTTGCCTGTTTGTGAACTATGGATGTTTCCTTTTCTCGCTTCCTCATGATAGAGGCCGCTGATGAAGGTTAGTTTTTGTCGATGCTTGTGAAGTGGCTGAAGTACACGCCCGACTTCCATGTTCTCGCCGGTGCCTTTGGCCCACCATTCCTGCGAATGAAAACCGTTGCCCGAGAAGATTACACCGAGTCGCACCGGCGGTTCGCTCCCATCGACCCGCCTTTGAATTTCGTCTCCCCATACCGTCGTGGATTCTAGCCAAGGGAGCGCCATCGTGACGCCAAGGCCACGGAGGAAGGAACGTCTTGCAAAATCATGCCGCGTCATTGGCTTGTGTCCTGGCGAGAGATGGTTGTGGTGGTTGGCGGTAAGCGAAGATGATTGAACTGAGTGCTTTGAACCACCATGATGATGGCGTCTTCAATGCTGTTAGTTTCAGTTGATCGCAGGCCTTCGTTTATTTGGTCAAGTAAAGGGCGGTCTGATAATTGAACGCTACGGCCTAGAGCGTAGCCTAGCAGTTTGCGAGAAAACTGCCGGAGGAAGTCGTCCCTTCTTTTTGTGATCAGGTATCGTTGCAGATCAACGAGTCCCGAGATTTTAGTGCCGTCAGGAAGCGTGGCATCGGTAACCTGGTTTTCTCGAAAACGACCGATCGCGTCAAAGCTTTCTAAGGCGAACCCGTACGGGTCGATTCTCTCATGGCACCTTGAACAATTTGGGTCACTGCTGTGCCGCTCAATCAGTTCCCTTTCGGTGAGTCCCTCGGGCGGTGTCTCAGGTAGAACCGGTACGTCCTTAGGTGGCTTGGGAAGCTTTTCTCCGAGAAGAGTTTCGCTAATCCAGTGCCCCCTCAAAATTGGGCTCGTTCGTGAGGCACCGCTTTGTTGCGTTAAGGATGCAGCGAAACCAAGTATGCCGCCACGTCCCTTCTCCCCGAGGTTCTTGATCAGATGCCATTCCGGATTTTGTTCGTCAATTCCATATTGCTGTGCGAAACCGTAATGCTGGGCGAGGGAACCGTTCACAAAGGTCACATCTGAGGCGATTAGCTCGAGAGGTGATTTTTTATGCTGCAAAAGGTGAATCCAGAATCGAGTCACTTCCTCCTGCATGTCATCGCGTATTTCAAGGAAGGTTGGGAAATGACGCTGACTTTTCTCATCAGAGGTTGCGACGTTTCTGACCCCGAGCCATTGGCATCCAAATTCCGTTGCAAGACGTCGCACTTTCGGGTCGCGAAGCATTCGTCGGACCTGCATCGCTAGGTGATCCGGTTTGCGTAGTTTACCTTCGGCAGCTAATGCATCGAGTTCTTGGTCGGGGCAAGAAGACCAGAGGAAGTAGCTCAGGCGGCTCGCTAGTTCCCAGTCGGTGATTCTTTTGATGGAACCGCTCAGGTTGTGTGCAGCCTGTGATGCGATCATCTGCCCGTTACTAGGGTCGGTTTCCTCAACGCGATACAGAAATTCGGGGGCGACTAAAATTCTTGCGATTAATTGTCGGAGAGCTGATTCGTGATCTAATCCCTGGGTTCGAAACTGGTGGTAGAGCTTGGTGAGTTGTTGATTCTCTTGATCGCTTAGTGGCCGTCTCCAGAATCGTGGTGCCGAGGCAATGACTGCCTGGAGCTGAATCGGTTCCGCCGCGAGCAATGATTCGTTGAAGTCCTTTGCAGTGGTTTGAATTGGTAACCGCATGGGTTCAAATGCGCTTGGGTCTGCATCTTGGGTTGCATATTGCCAGAGCTGATCGAATGCATCTTTTTGCTTGTTCGCGTGCCGACTAACAAACCAAAGATCGCTCCAGTGTTGATCGAGTTCAAGTTTCTCGGCATCCGAGAGCATCAGGTTTTGCAGTTGTTCATCTTCTCGATAGCGGAGAGTCAGGGTGACGACTTCATCGACCGGTACGATCCGGCTGTAACAAAGCGCTGCCGGGAATAGCATTTGGAAGTCAGTGATTGCTTGTGTCATTTTCTTTTCTGCTGCGCTTCCGGCACGCACGAGAATTGGACGGTCGGACACCATTGATGGTTGCCCTGCTGTCCAAGCTGTACCAGGGGCAGTCGATGCGGCAATGACGGTGCCGGGGAGCAAGCGAGACGATGCTTCGATGTCAGATAGCGTCACTTCAATTTGCACACTTCCGTTCCCGTCACTCTCGTTTGCTGGTTCCGTGAGCGGAGCAAGCTCAGTAGTCGCAGAGAAAGCAGCACTGCGGGCGATTTCGGCGGGAATGTTGAATTCGATGACCGATGGAGCCGTCTGATTGATGATTGATGCTCGCGCCGTTTTATTGATCTGAGACAACGCAAGATCTAGCCAGGGAAATGGTCCCGAAAGGCTTCTTATCGATTCAGCGGTTGCAAGATCCGCAGCAGAGACTGGGTTGGTGATAGAGGCCGAGACGAGGCTGGCGTCAGCTTGCTCGTTGTCTCGCATCGCACGCATGAACTGTGCCAAGGTGGACTGGGGGGAAATCAGCGAAGGAGGGGTTTTGGTGCCGGATGACTTGCAGAAGTGCCAAACATCCGCGTGACCCAAGCGATCCGCGAGCGGATTTCCTTCATGGATGCGATCCACGATATCTGTTGCTAGATCCCAGACTTGCGACTCTTGCTTTGTGCTTTGAATGGTGAGTGAAATCTGGGTCGTATCACAGCTGTGGTCACGGTTGCCGGGCTTGATTGCAAACTGGATCAGATCGCCCTGTTGAACCTCGATGGGGTCAGGGAGGTTGAAACGATCGTTCGCACCATTTGAAACGGTACCTTCAGCTAGTTCGGTTGAACCGAGTTCATGGAACCACGTCAAACTCCACGTAACGCCGTTGCCGCAAACAGCGTCCATATCAGCAATGCTGCCGCTGAGATGCATGATGCCACTGACTGGACTTTGCCATGTCACGATTGAATCAATCTCTGGTGTCGGATGAACAGTAACCCCTCGTGCAGGTACTCGTAGGGTTGAAAAACTAAGGTCACTCGAAGAACGATTGGTCAAGAGAGTGGGGAGTTCACGACCCCAGCCACGTATCGCATCGTAACCGCCGACATTCGAGATTTTATCGCTCAGGTGACCACTCGGCGTTTTGATTCCTTTGAACTCTCTCGCAATCCTGCGCCATTCATCAGCGATGGTTGGGTTCAGGCCTTTCTGCGCTGCGGCGTCGTCGAGTTGTTCGGTGTCCTTCGCAATATCAGAGAAAGCGAGTCGCAGGTACTCGTCCGTTTTGCCAAGGTGTTGATCGGCCAGTTGAGTCGCCAGTTCGATTGTTTCATCCAAGCGATTTAGAGGAATCACGGTCTTGTCGTCGACCCGAATCAAGGCATCTTTCCAAAGCACCGTGTCTCCTTCGGAGCCATCGCCTGCATCGTGTGCAACAAGGCGAAGTGTGACATCTTCCGATGAATCAGTCGCAGGGGTTAAGGGTAAATCAAACCGCTGCTGTGTTGCGATTGGAAGAATAGCGTTCTGCCACTTGACTGGACCATCACGTTTGCCGATGTGTCCCACTTTTCCAAAGTACCACAAGGCTCCTTGCCATGACTGAATCCAGTCAGAGAGGGACTGCACGTTGCCGTCGGATGCGGATTGGAGTCGTGACTGTAACTCCGCGATCAGCACTGATGGATTTGATTGCGAAACCGCTTCACGCAATCGCTCTAGGTATCGATCGCTCAGCCTAGGCTGTTGTGCGGCTGCGCCATGAGAGTTTGATTCGCTTTTGTCCTCTGATGCATTTGAACTCGTATTGGACGAGGTAATGAGGGCACGCAGATAGGGCGCGAGTGGAATCACCGCAGCGTCAATGGTTGAAAATTGAACGCCTTGCAAGTTCTGTGCGCTGGATTGTCCACCGGTGGCATAGCGAGCGTAGATGTCACGGATGGCATCGAGTGATTCTTGGGTCCAATCTGCACGCGAAGTGCTACTAGAAAATTTCATTCGATTGGGAAGGAATACTGCATGAGATGCGATCTGTTTTGCAGCATCCAGATATTTGTTGAGTAAGCCGGGCGACATTACCAAAGCCGATCCAACGTTGGTGAATCCCTCACCCGCCGCTCCATCAACTGGGAAATCTCTAGCAGGTTCTAATGATTGGATACCTGTTAAGTCTTGCACGGTGTAGTTGTATTCATGGTTAGATAACCTTCTGAGAATCACCGGACCAGGATCCCCCGCTCGCTCTTGAGCGATCTGATGCTCGGTCTCTTCGATCCAACCAAGTAGTTTTTCTCTTTCCGTCGCGGTTAACGCAGGTGCGTCCTCAGGAGGCATCTCATTATTCGTGATCTGCCAACGAATTTGGTCGAGTCGTTCAACATTTTGGCGCACGGCGGATTGTTCTCTCCATCCGCTGAGGTCTAGCTCCCCTTGCAGTTCGTCTGCGTTGTGACAGCTAACGCATCGTTGTTCTAGGATAGGAAGGATCTGCTCGTTGAAATCGAATGCTGCCGTTCTACTTTGCAATAAGAATGCTGAGCTGATCAGCCATAAGCCGTACAGGATGTGGGCGTGGTGCAAGGTTGGCATTTGCTGGAGATTTCTGGTTGGTCGATAGGTTTAAATCTTGAACCGTATTGTACGTCCGATTTCTCATCCAATGGGATTGATATTTATGTCGGGAGTGATCCTTAATCTCGGTTGAGAATACGGGCTCCTGGTAGAGGATCCGGCAGGCTCGCCTTTCCTATGATTTTGATGAGACGCAAGTTATGGGCGTCTGCATTTTCAAACAAGGGTCGGTGATCGTAGATGCCGTCCACTTCCTGAACTGGCATTCCTCGAGGCTTACTCTGTGCGGGGTGATCCTCGCAGTACCAAAGATTTCGTTCGAATCGAAACGTGTCAGGGGCAGTACCCGCGCCAATGTTCAGATGTGAGCGGATTTGATCCTCACGAAAGATGATCAGGTTCTCGGCGATCGTGACGTTTCCGCATGGCACCATCTCTTGTCCCGTGGATTCTTGAAGGATGCGGACGATCCATCGTTTGGGGAGATAAAGGGTGTTGTGGTTGAATGAAGCTTGTTGCACGCCAACGAACGCCACCGCCGCATCGGAGCCGATGATGACGCAGTCGGTTACGTGGATACTTTTTGCCTCGTAGTCTGCATCGCGAGGTCGGAAGTAGTCTCTGCCCGTACTTCCACCGATGTTCAACGCCCTGCTGCCTGCCTCGTCGAAGCGGCAACCGGTGATCGTGATATCTGATGAGCCGCCTTTGGTTTGCACGCCGTTGGCTGGAATTTCGCTGCGGTGTCGAAACTTACAGTTCCTGATTAGCCCGTCGTGACAACCAACCATGTCGATTGCCGAACCTGAATCTCCCCATCGTTCGACCTTGCAGTTGCGAACTTCGAATTGACTGATTCCCGACAGTTTGATCCCGTCGCTATTGCCTTTTGGTCCGATGTCCTGAACGGTCAATCCTATTAGTGAGATGCCCTCGGGTGGGGTGATGGAGTCGCCCCCGTCATCAATGTTGACACCGTTTCCAGTTGAGGCACGGATGGTCAGGTGTCGCAGTTCGATATGGCTGCACGCTGAGAGGTGGAAACCTGTCGCCTGACCAACAAACTCCGGCGGGCGACTCGAGTCTGCCGCTTCAATGACGATCGGTGCGTCCGGTCTCCCGGCTACCCGCTTTAGGTAAATCCCGCCTCGGTAGCGACCCGGTTGAATTTGAATGGTAGTTCCGGGGGTAAGTTTCAGCAGCGAGTGATCCAATTCTGACTGTGTTGCGACGGTCAGATTCTTCGGTGCTGCATAAGTGGCAGTCTGATTAAGGATCAGTAGCAAGAAAAGCAGGGGCAGTTGATGACCGACCTGGGTGATTGGAATAGGGAGTCGCAAAGCTGATGTCCGAGCAGGTTAGAGGGTGAAAGGAGGTGAGTCTTGATGGGTGTTTGACGATAGCGCTCGCAAAACGATTCTCCCATTAACCACAAAAATGCATCACTTGCCAGTTTTCTAACATCTTATGAGTCGCGTTGGCTGTAAAAGTATGCCATTCGCAGGCCATTCCCGTTAAGCAGGACTCTGTGCGGTGTCGCAGGCTTGATTTTGCCAAGGTGTTGGAGTCGGGAGGCTGCGGCGATTGCACCTCTTTTGGGTGGTGTGTTGTCTGTGGCTTCGATGCCAACGCTTGTTAGGTGCGAGAATTTCAAATTACTTCAAGGATGCGGTTACAGGATGCGGATTGCAGTCGTCGGCTCTGGGATTAGCGGGAATGCTGCTGCTCGTTTGTTGGCAGTAGAGCACGAGGTTGACCTATTCGAAGCTGATTCGCACTTGGGAGGTCATGCTCGAACCGTCTCCGTGAGTGCGTACGGTCGGCAAGTTGATGCCGATGTGGCGTTCATGGTGCTCAATGAACGCACCTACCCAAATTTGTGCCGCATGTTCTCGCTGCTTGGCGTCGAGACACAAGACAGCGACATGAGTCTAAGTGTTCGATGCCAGCGAACAGGGTTGGAGTATCAGGGGAGTTCTTTAAACGGACTGTTCACACAGCGAGCGAACTTATTGAGCCCACGTTTCTATGGGATGCTTGGTGAGATCATCCGCTTTAACCGAGAGGCGATTGCGTTTTGCGACGGGGTGGATGAACGAAAGCTGCTCGGAGAATTCCTTGATCAGATTGGTGTTGGGGAAATGTTCCGACAGCAATACTTATTACCAATGTCTGCTGCGATTTGGTCTGCGGACCCTGCTTGTCTTGAAGCATTCCCAGCGAAGTTCATCTTGGGTTTTTTCAAGAACCACGGTTTGCTCCAGATCCGTAACCGTCCTCAATGGAAAACGGTTTCTGGGAGATCACGGCAATATGTGAGATCGTTGATGGGACCTCTCTCGCACCGAATCCATCTCGATTCACCCGTACTGAGCGTGAGACGGTTGGATCCTACAGACGCGAAAACAAAAGTGGAACTCGAAGTTCAGGGTCGGCAGAATCAGATTTATGATCATGTGGTATTAGCTTGTCATGCGGATCAAGCCTTGAAGATGTTGTCGGACGCCACCGGGTCTGAGATAGAGGTTCTTGGTAAGTTTCCCTACCAGTCCAATAGAGCAGTTCTACACACCGACCCTTCCTGCCTTCCCTCGAAATCGCGTGCTTGGGCAAGTTGGAATTATCACATCCCAAAACAGCAGTCAGATTGCGTTAGCGTGACGTACGATCTGAATCGACTCCAGCGGCTCGAACTCCCCGGCCCGCTTTGTCTCACGTTGAATCCATCTGATGAGATTCGGTCCAGCGAAATTATCCAGGAGTATGATTTTACTCACCCAGCGTTCACGCTCGATTCGATCGATGCGCAGCGTCGGTTCTCAGAGGTCAGTGGCCGTTTGGGCGTCAGTTTTTGCGGTGCCTATTGGGGCTATGGTTTCCACGAGGATGGGCTCAAGAGCGCATTAGCAGTGGCGGAATCTTTCGGTTTGGGCTTAGATGACCTACCTCGCCCTATCTGTCTCGATAACGCAGATTACTCCATTTTTGAGACTACAGTCGGATCGCAATCTACCTTTGATGAGATTTGGCAATCAGGAGATTCGGATCCGAGACGCGAATCGGATCCGAAGGCTTCATCGGGGGGTGTGCATGCATAGCTGCCTGTACCGTGGTCATGTTAGCCACCGACGGGGTGAGCCTGAGCACCAATTCCGATACTCCACTTCGTGGGCGTACTTCGATCTGTCTGAGATCGATGAGGTGGTGAGCCGGTGCTTCCTGCTGAGTCGTCGACGCTTCGCTCCGCTAAGTTTCCGACGTGAAGATCACTTTGGTGATACACGAGTATCGCTCGAGCAAGTGGTGCGTGACCGACTTACCCATGAAACAAATCTAGATCTGACGGGGCCCATCCGACTTCTGACTCAGTTTCGTCATTTCGGTTTGTTCTTTAGCCCCATCAATGTTTTCTACTGCTTTGATGCGGCGGGCAAACTCCAGGCAATGATTGCCGAGGTGACGAATACTCCGTGGAACCAGAAGCACACTTACGTTCTCTGGGCGGGGAACCGAGTGGCCGGTAGTGTCTCACGTTACGCACACCCAAAAGATTTTCACGTTTCCCCCTTCATGGGAATGGAAGCTGAGTACCAATGGAAAATTTCCGAGCCGACGGATGTGTTGAACCTCTCAATTGGTTCTGTCCAGAACGGCAAGCGTATTTTTCATGCAGACCTGACCATGCGGCGAGCGCCGCTTAATGATCAACAGTTGTTACGCAATGTTTGCCGGTACCCGGTTGCAACATTGCAGATTCTCGGGGCGATCTACGCCCAAGCTTTTCGACTTTGGATGAAGAAATGTCAGTTTTACCCTCACCCGCAAACGCAAACGGAAGCGAAGCGGGAATCGCACTCGATCTCCCACACTTTTCCGACATCGGACTCGCCGGTTCATCATTGATCTCGGGAATGTTCCGACGAGCTGTTTTCGCTCGTCTAGAGTCGCTTGTCGGAGGGCAATTGGAGATTCGTGATGCCGATGGCGTCAAGCACTTCGGTGACAAAGGGACTGATCTCAGTGTTGTGATCCGCGTGCATGATTCTCGCTTTTACCGCGCCGTAGCTCTTGGTGGCAGCATGGGGGCTGGTGAGTCTTACATTGATGGAGCGTGGTCGTGTAGTGATCTGACAAAGCTGATCCAGCTTTTCTCGAGGAACTTGGAATCTTCAAACCGACTCGGCGGGATCGTCGATTCTTTGATTTGCTTTGCACGCCGTTGGGGTCATCGATTGAATCGTAATACCCGCACAGGTAGCCGAAAGAATATTTCAGCGCATTACGACTTGAGCAATCGATTCTATGAATTGTTTCTCGATCCCACGATGACTTATTCGAGCGGTGTGTTTACGAGCGATGCTGACACCATGCAGGACGCTTCGATCGAGAAGTATGATCGTTTATGCCGCAAGCTGAGTCTCTGCGAAGACGATCATCTGCTCGAGATAGGGACCGGTTGGGGTGGTTTTTCACTTCACGCAGCAAAAAATTATGGCTGCAAAATCACCACCACCACGATCTCAAAAGAACAGCACGCGTACGCAAAAAAGAGAATTGAAGAAGAGGGTTTGCAGGATCAGATCGATCTGCTCTGCGAAGATTATCGAGACCTGACGGGGCAGTATGACAAGGCTGTTTCGATTGAGATGATCGAAGCAGTGGGGCATGAGTTCTTGCCAACCTATTTCCAGCAGTGTTCAAATCTATTGAAGCCGAATGGCTTGTTTGCTTTTCAAGCGATCACGATCCCAGATCAGCGTTACGATAGTTACCGACGCTCTGTCGATTTCATCCAGAAGTATGTCTTTCCCGGTGGGTTCCTGCCATCGGTGGGCGCTCTCGCCACGACGGTCGGACGGCACACGGATATGCAGTGGATTCATTTTGAAGATTTTGCAGAGCATTACGCTCGAACACTTGAGTGTTGGCGCAATTCGCTTTTTGAAAAGGTTAGCGAGGTCCGAGAGTTGGGGATGAGTGACTCGTTCCTGCGTCTCTGGGAATTCTATCTCTGCTACTGCGAAGGCGGGTTTCGTGAGAAGCAGATTGGGGTCGCGCAGATTCTATTGCAGAAGCCAAGCAATCGGCGTCCCGCCAAGTTTCCGGGGTTGGGCGAATGACGAAATGGATGCTCGTGCTCTTTTGTCTGTCCGTCCTCACTGCGATGACGGTGCTAACTACACTCGCATCGCTTGATCGTAGCGTGCTGCGAGGCGGTGTGGGGCTCTGGCCCGACCCATGGTTCGTCGCCACGTTGGCTGACGCATACTTCGGCTTCCTTACCTTCTATCTCTGGTTGTCTTACAAGGAGCCGACTTGGTTGCGGAGAGTCATCTGGCTGGTGGCGATTCTGTTTCTAGGTAATTTTGCCATGGCTGGATACTTGTTGTGGCAAGTGTTGCGACTGCGTCCTTTTACGATTGAATCTTTGTTGTTGAAACGAGAAACCACAAAACCCATTAAAGAAATAGCGAGTGCGTGATGACATTGATTCAGATGGCTGAGCATCGATTGTTGCCCGATCCGGTAATTAGGATGGGGATGAGAAGATTGCTGCGTGAACGTCTCGACACGGAGCACCGCGTTGCCGGTGGAGACCATGCTGCGGCGGTTGACGCGTTTGCCGATCGTCAAAGACAGAGTGTGGTGACGATCGAAACTCATCTCGCTAACGAGCAGCACTATGAGGTGCCCGCAAAATTCTTTCAACGCGTCCTTGGCAGTCGCCTGAAGTACAGTTGTGGTTGGTGGGAGAACGAGGACACCACTCTGGATGCTTCAGAAATTGCAATGCTGCGTCTTTCCTGTGAAAGAGCTGGTATTGAAGACGGCATGAGCGTGCTCGATCTCGGATGCGGTTGGGGTTCCATGACCCTTTGGCTCGCCGAGCACTACCCGAATTGTCAGATTACTGCACTCTCTAACTCACACGGACAGCGTGCTTACATTGAAGGGGTTTGCAAGCGTCGCGGTTATGAAAATGTGCAGGTGATTACCACCGATGTCGGTGAATTTGATACCGACGCGAGGTTCGATCGCGTGATCTCCGTTGAGATGCTCGAGCACGTCAGGAATCATGAGCCATTGTTTGCGAGAATTGCAAAGTGGTTGGTGCCGGACGGGGCACTATTCGTTCATGTTTTTTGTCATCGACAGCTTGCGTACACCTTTGAGCAAGAGGGCGAGAAAAACTGGATGGGCAGGCATTTCTTTTCCGGTGGGATCATGCCATCGGAGGATCTGTTTAGTCGCTACCATCAGGATCTAGAGATCAAGGATCAATGGTGGATCAACGGTAACCATTACGCCAAGACTTCGGAGGCGTGGTTGGAAAAGCTGGATCGCTGTAGCGCCGAGGCGCGAACGATTCTTGGTTATGCAAACCCAAGTGAATCTTCGCGTGTGATGGTTCAGCGTTGGCGGATGTTTTTTATGGCTTGTGCTGAGTTGTTTCGATATGACCAGGGCGAGCAGTGGGGCGTGTCGCATTACCGATTTGAGGTAAAACCAGGTAGGAACGGGCTGTAATGAGCGTTCCTGATTTACTTCTCTTGAATGCCGTTATCGTTTGCGTGCTGACTGCCATTCTTTGGCTTGTCAGTGTTCGGATCAGGGATGTCAGTATCGTCGACCTGTTCTGGGGAACAGGATTTGTTGTGATTGCTTGGGTATCCGTCTTTGCTCAGGAGATCGTTTCGCTTCGGTCCGGCTTGCTCGGCGTCTGCACCACTCTTTGGGGTTTGCGACTCAGTATTTACTTGGGGATTCGCAATCACGGTCGACCAGAGGACTATCGGTACGCAGAAATGAGGCAGCGACGCGGAGATTCTTTCTGGTGGATAAGCTTGTTTCTTGTCTTTTGGCTTCAAGCAGCGGTTATGTGGGTGGTTGCTCTGCCACTTCAGGTTGGTGCGTCGGCTGCATCTGACATGCAGTTGCTAAACTGGATCGGTGTTCCGATCTGGCTTATCGGATTTGTCTTTGAGGCAGTGGGGGACTATCAGTTGGCGAGATTCAAGCGACGCGGAGGCGTGGTATTGGATCAGGGACTATGGAAGTACACTCGGCATCCAAATTACTTTGGTAACGCCATGATATGGTGGGGCCTCACGCTGATCGCCTTTGAGCCGAATACATGGTGGACGATCCTAAGTCCGATACTGATGACCTTTTTATTGCTCAAGGTGTCGGGGGTGGCTTTGCTTGAACGCTCACTATCGGGACGATCCGCCGAGTATCGGGATTACATGAAGCGAACAAGTGCCTTCATACCGTTGCCGCCTCGACGAGAATGTTAGAGGTAGGTGCTGTTCGACGCTTTTTCTTCGAGTGTTATTTGTTGCAGGATTCAGTTGAGCGATGGAAGGAAAAACAGAAGACGATCGATTGCGTCTCAGCTTGCAGTCACTTTTATTACATCCTGATGCACTTAAAAACGCTGAGCAGTGGATTTGGCAAGAATTGGTGAGAGGTGCGGGGAACCGGAGTCATCCTTGGTTTCTTGCGAGTCTCAGTACCGTCGCAAAAGACGAGCGGGGCGAATTGGCTCCAAGTTCGAGAACCGTGGTGCTCCGCGGTGCGGATGCCGGAACACGAACGCTAGATTTTTACACCGACTATCGTTCCTCCAAAATGTGTTCTCTACTCAGCGAAGGTTTGTCGGATAGCGTGTGCTGGCTTTTTTATCGACATGGTACTCAGGGGCAATTGCGCGTGGACGCCCGCTACGAGGTCATGCGAGGCGAAGCGATTGACTCGAATTGGGGCGATACCCCCGATGCCTCTAGAGGACTCTACGCGACGATCGATCCTCCTGGGTTACAGTTGGATGACTTATCCGGTGGTCAGGCTGATGCGGATCTCGCTAAGGCACGTGAGAACTTTTGCGTTGTGCGGACTTTTGTCAAGCGAATGGATCTTGTTTGGTTGGACACAAGCGGGAACCGACGATTGCAGTTGGACTATGGGGCAGATGCAACAGTTGGATCTGTTTGTTGGCTTGTTCCCTGACTTTTTTCCTGACGATTCATTTTTAGCTTCAAGTATTTCTCTATTTAATTCAGAACTTATGTCAGCTGATTACCATCACAACTTTGATCGCGTTGAAGATTATTTACATCATCGATCACCCTACCTATTGATCGATCGAGTCATCTCGGTGGACTCTGAATCCGTGGTGACCGAGAAAACAATAAGCGGCGACGAGTACTTTTTGCCGGGCCATTTCCCTGGTGTCGCCATTTTTCCCGGTGCGATGATGCAGGAGATGAGCACGCAGTCCGGTGGTGTGTTGATTGCCGCGAGGCACAATCCGATGGAGCAATACAATACGCACGATCCTAAGTTCAATCCCTACGCCCTCGGTGTGCTGGTTCGCGTGAGCCGTGCGAAGTATCTCGGTTTTGCGAGACCCGGTGATGTGCTGCAGGCAAAGGTGATTCTTGAGAATCGTTTTGAGTCGGTTTTTGATTTTTCCGCCACCATCTCCGCAGGTGATAAGGTCATTATGAAGAATCAATTTCGATTGGCGAATATCCCTACAGACCGCTTGTATTCCGATTCGTGATCACAACTAGTCCGTTCTTCGTAAAACGCTTTGCGGTTCGGTATCTCACTCGTTCTCACTTGAAGCTCATTGTTCTCTGCTCTCCTGGCAATGGTGGCTTTTCGTCTTTATGCGTCGACGATTTGGTTCTCGGTTGTTGATTTGGTCGTCGGCTAGCTTCACAATCTTGGCGTTGACCAATGGCCAAACAAGGTGAGGGTGATGATGTTTAGCAGTTTTCAGGTTGGACGGTTGTTTGTGCGCAGGCCACTTTTGTTGGCATTCCTATTAATCGCTTCCGGTGGCAGCTATTTCGGTTTGTTGGAAAGCGGCTCCTCAGCAGTTTTTGCGCAGGAACCGAAGAACGGATGGGTGGATCTATTTCCCAACTCATCGCTTGGCAATTGGCAGAGAACCAACACACCGCCTGAGACATGGTCATTTGAAGACGGACTGTTGGTTTGCAGCGGAAAGCCGATTGGAGAGATTCGCACGCGACGCATGTATCAGAATTTCGTGCTTGAGCTTGAGTGGAGGCACATGGTTCCCGGTGGCAATGCGGGGGTTTTTGTCTGGGCCGACGATATTACGGCCAAGGGGGTTCCGTTCCATCGTGGGATCGAGGTGCAAGTGTTGGAAAATTCCTACGGCAACACGCAATCCCACACGACACACGGAGATATCTTTCCAATTCATGGAGCGAAGATGGTGCCGATTAACGGTCGTGGTGGTAGCAGGGCGTTTCCAACCGAGAGTCTTTCGAAACCTAGCCCAAATTGGAACCACTATCGAGTCGAATGTCGCGATGGCGAGATCTCTTTAGCCGTAAATGGAAAAGTGGTGACAAGGGGGCAGGAGTGCTGGCCAAAACGTGGTTACATCTGCTTGGAATCCGAAGGCGGGGTCGTGCACTACAGGAATGTCCGCATTATGGAATTACCTGATACCGAAATTCAACCGACTGAGATTGCGATTGAGAATCGGGGATATGAATCGATCTATAGCGGCTTGGATCTGCGAGGCTGGAGAGCGGAGGGAGTCGGTTCTTGGAAGCCACGAGACTGGGTGTTGTCTTACGTCGGGCCTTCCGATGGAACCGGGAAACTGATCTCTGAATTGAAGAAGCCGTTGTCAGGATTTTTGTTCGATTTTAAGTTGAAAGATGCGAAGAGTCGTGTGGCGATCGATGGCCTTTGGGGAACGCGACTTGATCTTGGTAAAGACCAGATCGCGGCAGCGATGTCATCCGTGGGACAATGGAATCGAATTGAATTGAGCAAGGAAAATGCTCGTGTCCTGTTGGCCGTTAACGGCAAAAAGATTAACCTCCCCGCCCTCAATTCTGCGGATATGGAAAGTCAGCTCGGTGAGTTGATTTTGGAAGCTACTGGCGACATCGATTTTGCCAACTTGTACCAAAAGCCCGCATCCACCTCCGAGCGATAAACGGCGAGTCATGGGAATTGACTCAGCGTTTTTTTCTGTATTGTCACTGATAGGTTTAGGATTCATGAGAAACCGATTTTGTTGTTTCATCTTCATTGCCCTCGTTTTTTTGCTCGGTGGCGTTGGAGGTATGGCGACGGGTTACGCTGACGTGAAGCTGCCCGGTTTCTATGGCGACCATATGGTCCTGCAACGCGAGATGCCGATCCGACTTCGAGGTTGGGCCGACCCAGGTGAAACGGTCTCCGTTCAGCTCGGTTCGGTGAATGCAGTTGGTGAAGCAGGTGCTGATGGGCAGTGGGCAGTCACGCTCCCGAGTCAGGCTGCAAATGCAACCGGGCAGGATCTCATTTTTCGCGGAAAGAATACACTTACCATTCGAGATGTGCTGATCGGTGAAGTCTGGCTCTGTTCCGGCCAGTCGAATATGGAGTGGACGGTCTCTGCAAGTCTGAGAAGCCAAGAAGAGATTGCAGCCGCAAAACACCCATTGATTCGGCACATGAAGGTGGCACATCGTCCATCGAACTTACCCCTTGATGATGTTCCGAGCGAGTGGAGGGTATGTACACCGGAGGTTGCGGGTAGCTTTACCGCTTGCGGATACTTCATGGCACTGCATCTACAGCGTGAACTAAATGTGCCCATTGGACTCATCAATTCATCTTGGGGTGGGACGCGAGTCGAGCCTTGGACTCCACCTCTTGGGTTCAGTCGCGTCGATGCGCTGAGTGAGATCTACGATTCGGTCATTCAGAAGACCCCTGGTTCGAAGTTCTATCAAGATCAATTGCGAGAGCATCTCGCAGCGACACAGCGTTGGATCGATGGTGCAAAGGTAGCACTTGAGAATCAACAGGTGGCTGAAACGTCTCCTGTTTTTCCTGATGCGATCAAGCCGTTTCAGAGTCATCAGGATCCGACGATGCTCTACAACGGCATGATTCATGCTCTGGTTGGGTACACCATTCGTGGAGCGATTTGGTACCAGGGTGAATCAAATCATACCGAAGGAATGATGTACTTCGAGAAGAAGAAGGCGCTTATTGAAGGGTGGCGTGAGTTGTGGGGGCAGGGAGCTTTTCCTTTCTACTACGTTCAAATTGCGCCATTTCAGTACGGTAATGAGGATCCAACGATTTTGGCGGAGTTTTGGGAGGCGCAAGAAGCGGTGGAGCAGATCCCGAGCACGGCGATGGTTGTGATCAACGATATCGCGACCTTGCAAGATATTCATCCACCGAACAAACAAGATGTTGGGAAACGTCTAGCACTCTTGGCCTTGAATCGCGACTACGGTCGAACAGATCTACAGGCGGATCGACCGGTGATTGATCAAATTGAAGTTGCCGATGGACAGTTGGTCCTCTCTTTCAAGAACGCGGGGGGAGCGTTGAAAACGCGCGATGGTAAGTCACCGAGTCATTTTGAGGTGATTGGTGCCGGATCGAGAGGGTATCAGCCAGCTGATGCTGAGATCGTTGGTGATCGTGTTGTGTTGACCAGCAAACATGTCCCCAATCCCGTTGCGTTTCGCTATGCCTGGGATAAGCTTGCCGAGCCAAACTTGGTTGGTGCGACCGGTTTACCGGTTGGTGCATTTCGAGGCGGTAAGGAACCTGATTTTCTAAGTTTGATCTCGATCGATGACGAGTACCGGCTCGTTTACGATTTAGATCTCTCTCGTTTAGGTGGTGAGATCCCCTACAAGTATGATGGTTCTGCTAACGTCAATTCGTTTGACCGTATTGGTTATCTTGTTGAGTTGCGTACCGCACTAGGCGATGAGCAGAAGATCTTTGTTTCGATGGATGCTTTTACGCAGGACGCCACCAAAATAGGGATCCCCACCGTCGCGAGTGGCGCATCGTTTCAGCAAGGGGTGCAGAATCTCGATGTATTCACAACCGTGAGTGGGCTACCCGTCGGGGTGGCTATCGGTGGAGGAACCGTTGAGTTTTGGCCGAATAATTACGCTACGGAAAATAACGCTGACGTGCCCGGGGCTTCGAGTGCGGATTACGACTTCGGCGATCAACCGGCTCCTCCGCTAGATGGATATGGTTGCATGCAGGTTCATCTGCCGTCGGCAAAGAAAACACTGTTCGCAATCAATCACTGGGGAGCAGGGGCGGATGCTGATCTAGGTATTGGAAACTCGCCGAATGCAAATATCGATTGGACGTTCTCTGGAAACGCGAAGAATTATCCTTCTAAACGATTGCGTGTGTACGTGCGAGAAACAAAGTAAAGAAGGTGCTTTCAGCGTGGCAGGCAACTTTTGGAAAATCTATTTCCACAGTTGCGTGAGACGGCTCAGGATCGAGTTTTGGGTTTTGTTGGATTCGTATTGCTCGCGTAACTGTGTGCGGAGCGATTGAATTCTGTCTTCGGTTCGGCCTGAGTTTGGTGCGGATGAATTCGCCTGATTGATTCCGTCTATTGCCGCGTTGGATAACCGTTTCGTGGTGAGTGATTTGGTTCTCGCTGTGGTGTGAGCAAGATTGCCGTGGCTTGCACTACGATTTGGCCGTTCGTTGCTTGGTAGCGACCTTGCTGTCTGCGCACTTGAGCCTGACTTGTCCGACGCGGGCAGTGACCGAGTCGCGTTGCGTTGGGTCAAAGTTCCGTCGTTGCCTCGCCGCTCGCCTTTGCGTTCACTGAGTTCCATTAATCGATGTTGCAAGCGATCGTTTCGCTCCGCTGTTTCGGAAAGTTGGCTCTGGAGTTTTGTAATTTCCTGTCTCAACTGCTCAACGAGGTTAGCTTCAGCGGGGACCTCTAGTGTGGGTTGCTCGGGGGCATTGACCGTGTTTTCATTTGTTAGTTCATCTTTTCCAGACTGGCTGGCACCGACATTCGAAGAGGGTAAATCGCCTTCGCTGCATATTTCATTTAGATAATGTTGAAGTTTTTCCAGCGAGTCTGTAGCGGCAATTTGTGAACTCGGTTGGACCTGAGTTGAGGTCTCAGATTCTTTTTCGATCCAAAGTGGATTCTTTAAGTGCTTCCCATCAGT
>JBMHCO010000084.1:0-24396 GCA_049889895.1 Rubripirellula sp. | reverse complement strand
CCATCCTTTGGATCTTGGGTCACCTATGCACTTGGCACTGAAAATCAGGAACTACCAGCATTCGTCGCAATCAACGACCCGAGAGGTCTCGCGCGAAGTGGTAAGAACAATTTTGGTAACGGTTTTTTACCAGCCGCGTACCAGGGAACGGACTTCAACGCAAAGAACCCACCCAATCATCTTGTGAGACCTTCCTCGCTGACCAGCATGGATGACCGGAGAACCATCGATTTACTTCAAAGACTCAATGCAAAACATCTTGAAAGTTACCCAGGCGATGCAAATCTCGCGGGCAGAATTGCCAGTTACGAGCTGGCTGGAAAAATGCAAATGTCCGTGCCTGAAGTGATGGATCTATCGGATGAAACAGAAGCGACCCTTCAATCCTATGGCGTTGAAGGTGGCTCGGAATTGCGAGGTGAATACGCCAAGAATTGTATTCTTGCGAGGCGTCTGATTGAAAAGGGCGTTAGGGTGGTGCAATTATTTAATGGCAGTGATCCATCGGGAGGGAATGGCGTGACGAATTGGGATTCCCACTCCAACTTGCTCGACACTCATGCGATGCAAGCCGAGATTATGGATCAGCCAACAGCCGCTTTGATTGCTGACATGAAACAGAGAGGGTTGTTGGATCATACTCTGATCGTTTGGGCGACCGAGTTCGGTCGAATGCCGTTCCTTCAGGCCAATGGTACTGGACGAGACCATAATCCCAACGCGTTCACCTGCTTTCTAACCGGAGCGGGAGTGAAGAAGGGGGTGAGCTACGGTAAGAGCGATGAGTTTGGTTTCAAGGCCGAAGAGGATCCTGTTTCAGTTTACGACTTCAACGCCACCTTGCTTCACCTGATGGGATTGGACCACGAACGTTTGACGTTTTATCACAACGGGTTGGAGCGACGACTGACGAATGTTCACGGGCACGTCGTCGAGGATGTTCTGGCATAGAGTTGTGTGCCGCTTCTGTGTTCGGTTGCAATCTCTAGTTATAACAATTCTGCGATCGGAGCGCCCTCGGACATTAGCATGTGGGGTCGGCCTGTTTGGTCATGAATCATCATCTGCGGGTCGATGTTAAGTTGCCGGTAGAGAGTTGCGGCAACATCCGCGAAGGAGACAGGCCGCTCGGTGACACTACCCGCTTCTCTATCCGTTGCCCCAATGACCAATCCTTCGGGCAAGCCACCACCCGCCATCATCGCCATCGAAGCATTCGGCCAGTGGTCCCGTCCCCCCTTTTCGTTCACCTTCGGAGTGCGTCCGAATTCACCCCACGCGAGGACCGTTGTGGTTTCTAGCAGACCCCTTGCATCGAGATCATTGATTAAGGCATGAAAACCAAAGTCAAAAAGTGGGCCGAGGTTTCGCATTCTTTCATTGTTGTTTGAGTGTGTGTCAAAATCACTGAGCGATAGACTGACGACGCGGACGCCGGCTTCGATTAGCCTTCGTGCAAGCATGAACTTCAAGATTGCATCAGGACCTTCGCTGGTCACGGACTGGGTGCCGCTATAGTTCACAGGTGGCGTGTAGCTGGCGACAACTTTGGGATCTTCGCTCTGCAGATTCATCGCCTCGGAGAATTTTCCGGACGTCAGAACTCGAAAAGCTTGCTCGTGAAATTGATCCATGGCGATCATTGATCCCGATGGATCGAGTGAGCGATCGAAGCGATCGAGGCTTTGCAGCAGACCAAGCCTTTGATTGACGCGCTCTGAGGGCAGGTTCGGGTTGAGTCGCAGTTCTGTTTTGTGACCGGCACCAAGTCTCTGAAGTTCACCTTTCATTCCAGGTTCGAGTTCGCGGTGCCAAAGGTGTGAAATATCAGGGCGAAACGGCTTGCTTTTGATACCCAAGAATCCTGGGCGGGCGCTGTTTCTTACCAGTGGCCGTCCCTGCATCAAGTCAATGAAGGGTGGAACGGTATCTTGCGGACTGGATTTAAGGTGTTTGACGACGCAGCCGATCGCAGGACGACCGCCAATCGACTGCAGGGCTTTCTCGTGGTAACCGGATTGGCATTGAAAGGCGTGATGTTTTCCGTCTGATCCAACAAGAGAGCGAATGAAGACCAACCGGTCCGCGATCTTTGCACATTGAGGCATGAGCTCAGTGAGTTGGATGCCGGGGACGTTTGTGTGAATTGGGGCGAAAGGACTTCTTACTTCACTGGGAGCGTTTGGCTTGGGATCGATGAGATCCATTTGTGGAGGGCCACCATCGAGGTGGATCAGGATCAACGATTTTGCGCGTTTAGCTTCACCAATCCGTTCACCACCGACAGCTTCGTTAGCCAGTAAAAATGGCAGATTGATCCCGGCAATCGCAGAAGAACCAGCCGACAAGAAGGTGCGGCGAGACAAACCGTTGCAGTTCTGAAATCGATTTCCAAATTCAAACTGTATCATCAGACTTCCTCTCGCAATCAATCACGTTAATCGAGTCATCGGATCTGGTTCGCATTTTTCCTGCTGCAATCGCACTCGATCATTCGACGAAGGTTAGCCAAGCTATCCTTGTTAGCTCATCAATCTTTACTCGTTCATCAACCAAGGGCTTCTAGCATTCATGGTGATTTCTGCATCGAGTTCGGTCATGCGTTGTTTCAGTCTTTGCACGATTTTAGGATGCTCTTCAGCGACGTTTTTTGTTTCACTCAGGTCGGACTTAAGATTGAAGAGCATGGTTTGGGTTTTGCTCGCTTGTTGTTGAGCATTCCTGTTTTGCCGAGGTTTTTTCACGAGCAGTTTCCAATCCCCTTGGCGTAGTCCCTCGAGTTGTCCCTGAGAGGTGTAGTGAAGGAACTCTTCACGAAGAGATTGGTCTGTCTTTCCCATCCAAAGATCTGACACATCCATACCATCGATCTTATGATCGCTCGGTAGCGGTGTTTGGGTGATTGCCGCGATGGTCGGCAGTACGTCAATTGTCCCTGTGAGTTGTTCGCATACGGTTCCGGCGGGAATACCAGGGCCTCGTATCAGGCATGGCACTCGTTGCCCTCCCTCAAAAGTGGTGCCTTTCCCATCACGCAGCACACCAGCGGATCCTCCGTGGTGCTTGAATGGGAGCCACGGACCGTTGTCAGTGGTGTAGATAACGTAGGTGTTTTCGGCCAACTTTAGGCGATCGAGTGTGTCAAGTAATCTTCCCACTTCGTGATCAATGTGCTCGATCACATTGATGTACGCGTTCAATGGATTGGGGTCACGAACGTCGTCTGGAACATAGAGCGGAATGTGTGGCATCGAGTGTGGGAGGTAGACGAAGAACGGTTTGTCTTGATGTGTCTCAACAAAGTCAATTGCTGCTTGGGTGTAGCGGCGAGTGACCGTTCGTTGATCGACTGGCAGTTCAATGATCTTCTCATCCTTAATCAATGGTGTTTTCCATTTGGTGAGTGTCGATTCAGGATCGTTCCACAGGATATCCATTCCGTCAGGACCACCCTTAGGTTTCCCCTTGTTGTCGGGGTGGTTCATGTCATTGGAGTAGGGGATTCCCAAGTAGGTGTCAAATCCGTTGGAGGTTGGGAGTACTTCGGGTTGGTGCCCGAGATGCCATTTCCCGAAACAGGCCGTGGAGTAACCTTGTGCTTTGAGGTGATCCGCGATGGTGTGTTCCGATGGATTGAGTCCTTTTTTGGAGGTCGGAAAAAGAACGTGCTGATGCATACCAACACGTTTCGGGTAGCAACCGGTGAGCAGAGCCGCGCGAGAGGGTGTGCATACCGGTGATGCCACCATGAAACTGGTGAACTTTCGACCCTCTTCAGCGAGTCGGTCAATATTCGGCGTTTTGATGGTTTCGGAGCCAAAGCTGCTGAGATCACCGTAGCCTTGGTCGTCAGCAAAAATGATGATGAAGTTAGGTGGCTCTGCAGCAGCGGTGACACAGGATGTAAGTAGGAGAAGCAGCAGGGGCATAGCCTTGGCGAGCATGGGATCTTTCCGAATTCCGGATTGAATGAATGAACGGGTAATGCAGTGTGAATGAATGAACAGATTGTGCAGTGTAACAGTAACGGTGGCTGCTTGCCTGATGGATCGACGTCCTTCCATGCGGACGCATTCCCACGGCGATTGAGTGTGCTGCCTTCGGTCGGGGGGATTCTTGGTAACTCTGCTGTTTGCGAATTTCTGCTCGTTGAGTGCCGGCAAAATCGGTATAGGTGCACGCAATCGTGGTAAGCTTTTCCGGTCAAGACGGTCGAGCTGAGTCCAAGTGTCTTAGCACTTCGAAAAAAATGATTTTTCGAACGGCATCACGCACGTCGACTGAATAGTTAACCTATGCGGGCTGCGAAATTTGAAAGACGGTGGTGGGTTTGCAAGACTAATCATCCACCAGCTTTCAGTTGCCCAATCGAACTCATCTCATTCTTGACTTGCACGGATCGCGAAGAGTCTCTCACGGATTGGTGGCTAATCGATAACGCGAATCAACCACAAGACGATATGCCTACTCGTTCTCAGCGTGATACAGCTTCTTTCACTACCGGCCGCAAAAATCGATCCGATGATTCTCGAAGGGCATCGTTTGCTCGCCAACTCATGAATCTCTTTGCACGTGAATCGGACATCTTTTCTAGGCGTCGTCGAATTCGAACGATCGAAAGTCTCGAGCAACGAGTCGTTCTCGATGGTCACTGCGGCCACGACCACGGTTTGATGGATGTGTTGTTTGCCCCTGGGACTCCTGATGAGTATCGAGAGCAGCGTATGCAGCAGATGCCCGAAGAAGGATCAATTGCACCGGGTGAATTCGCGGCATTTCAGTTTGATGATAGTCAGCGTTGGGGGGGAACCACGACCGATGGTGGCGGCTTGGGGCAAGGTGATGGAACGACGATCACTTGGAGTATTGTTCCCGATGGAACATCGATTCATGGCTACAACGGCGAGGCTGCCGCTCCAAGTTTGCTGAGATCGAGTTTGGATGCCATTTACGGAAGTATTTCTACTTGGCTGCCGCTATTCGAGCGATCATTTGAACGGATCAGTGAGCTGTCCGGGATCAATTATGTGTACGAACCCAACGACGATGGTGCAGCCTGGACCAGTTCATCACTTCCTGGTGGGCAAACTGGAGTTCGCGGAGATGTGAGGATCTCGGGACATAACATTGATGGTGGTGGCGGTGTGCTCGCCTACAACTTCTTTCCGAATATCTCCGACATGGTGATCGATACGTCTGATCTGGTCGGTTCGAATCCTTTCTTTGGAAATACCGGTGGCGACTCGATCCGTCTTCGCAACATGCTGATGCATGAGGCTGGGCATGGATTGGGAATCAATCACGTCGAATCCAATAACGCTTCGTTCTTGATGGAGCCATTCATCAATACCAGTTTCGATGGTCCGCAGTTTGACGATGTTTTGGCGATTCATCGTGGTTACGGCGATGTCAATGAACTTGCAGGCAACGATACGCCCAGTACCGCTACGAATCTTGGCACTTTGCTTAGTGATCAGCCGATCGTCATTGGCGCTGATGCAACGGGAACGGTGGTTTCACCGTCTGAGGTGAACTTTGTCAGTATCGACGACGCATCGGATGTGGATTTTTTCCAGTTTACGGTGACTAGCAGTTCGTCTTTGACCGTTTCTTTAGATCCGCTGGGGCCAACGTACAATCAGGGATCACAAGGTGGTTCCCAATCGCCATTTAATGCGATGGCTCAAAGTGATCTCGCTTTGCAGATCTATGATCAAAATGGTTCCACGATTCTTGCCTCCGCGAATGTTAACGGAATTGGATTAGGGGAGAATGTCACGGACCTAACTTTGTCATCGGCGGGCACATATTACGCACGTATTTCCGGCGCTCAATCAGCCGCACAGATGTATCAACTGCAGGTCACTGCGTCCACGGTTGTCGTGGAACCTGGTGTGACGATCTCTGAAACGGATGGCTTCACCGAAGTGGTGGAAGGGGGCGCCAACGACTGGTACACCGTGGTGCTTGATTCACGGCCTTCAGGAAATGTAACCATTTCAGTTAATGCAGGACCACAGGTTACTACAAACCCTGAAAGCAGCCTTGTTTTCACTCCCACCAACTGGAACCAACCTCAGACGGTTGTCGTTTCCGCCGTGGATGATTCTGTTTACGAGGGTAACCACTTTGAAACGATTACTCATAATGCTTCGGGTGCGGAATATGAAGGTTTCGTTGCTGGCAGTGTGACGGTATCGATCATTGATGACGAGCAACCCAATGATCCGCCGATTGCGATCAATGACAGCGTTTCGACTCTTACCGGATTGCCAGTTGGAATCAATCTCATCGCCAACGACATTGATGACGACGGTTTCTTGGACGGAGCCAGTGTGAGCATCGTTTCTAGCCCGCTCAATGGTCAGGTGGTTAACAATGGTGATGGAACGGTTGTTTACACACCGATGCCTGGCTTCATTGGGACGGATCAGTTTGCCTATGTGGTAAGCGATGATGATGGTGCGGTCTCCAATATCGCCTCCGTGATGGTTCAGGTCACCGATGGTCAGGTGATTTTTGAAGATAGCTTTGAAGGGAATGCGGACGCTTGGGTGCAGGATAGCCAAGGGGATTGGTTCCTCTCGACTCAGCGTGCCACCGATGGGCAGTTCTCGCTTGAGGTTGATGGGAGAGCGTTCGATGCGTCGGTTGAATTGTTGAATGGAATTGATATCAGTGGATACTCATCGGCATTATTGACGTTTGATTGGTTGATCGAACGAGGCTTCGACACCGGCGAATATTTATCACTCGATGTATCCGGTGACGGTGGTTTGAGTTGGACGTTGGATGTGCTTCAGTTGCGAGGTAACGAGTCCGAAGAAGATGTCTGGAACCCTGGGTATGCAGCTGGTGTTAGCACACAGGCCGATTTGAGCGACTGGGTTGGAAGCACCTCTCTTAAAGTTCGTTTCCGCAGTACCGTTAGCGGGTCACGGGAGGATGCGAATGTTGATAACGTTAAACTTTGGGCGACCGGTACCGGAAACCCGAATAATCCACCCGTTGCCGTTGATGACAGTGGATCAGGGTTTTCAACCGACGAGGATAACGCATTCTTCCTCGAAAACATACTGGCCAACGACAGTGATCCAGATCTGGAAGATGTCGTCACGATCCAGAGTGTGAATGCGTCGTCTCTTGTCGGTAACCTTAACGATCTAGGGAACGGTGATTTTCAGTATGATCCTGCTGGCCGATTTAATTCTCTCGCGGTAGGTGAAACAGCAACGGATTCATTCTCGTACACGATTACCGACGGACGTGGACGTTCGGATACCGCAACCGTGACGATTCTAATTAATGGTGTGAATGACACGCCGGTCGCTGGTAATGATTCTGGGGTTAGTTTCACGACGGCTTTTGAAACGTCCTTCACCACACCGAGCGTCCTCGGTAATGATACTGACCCCGATGCAAGTGATTCATTGAGCGTGCTATCGGTTGATAGCCAGTCACTCTCTGGAACACTCGTCAATAATGGGGACGGTACGTTCTTCTACACCCCGGCGGTCGGTTTCTCTGGTGTTGATTCATTCACGTACACCGTATCCGATGGTAACGGTGGCCAAGACACAGGAGTCGTGAGTATTACGGTAGGGAATCCGAATTCAGCTCCGTCAGCAAATGACGATTTTGCATCAACTTTCGTCGGGACAGCCACGACCATCGACTTGCTCGCCAATGATTTCGATTCTGATGGTTTCTTGGTCAGTTCAACCGTTTCCGTTACTGGACAGCCATCTAATGGTTTTGTGACAAATCACGCGGATGGAACGGTAACCTATACTCCCGTTTCCGGATTCGTTGGTACCGACACATTCACCTACACCGTTCGCGATGATAATGGAGCCGAATCAAATACGGCGACGGTGACCGTAATCGTGAATGATGCCCCGGCGGACCAGGTGCTATTCGAAGACAGTTTTGAAGGGCATGCGGATGCCTGGATTCAAGATGGCCAGGGGGATTGGTTCCTTTCCACACAACGTGCGACGGATGGTTTTTTCTCGTTGGAGGTAGATGGTCGAGCGAGTGATGCGTACGTGGAACTTGTTGAGGGAATTAACATCAGCGGTTATTCCACCGTCACACTAAGTTTTGACTGGTTTATTGAGCGAGGATTTGACCGAGGCGAATACCTTTCGTTGGATATCTCCGGCGACGGCGGTTCGAGTTGGACTCGAAATGTCCGAGTCCTGCAGGGCAATTTTAGTCAGGAGGACGTCTGGAATCCGGGGTATGCACAAGGTGAAAGTACCCAAGTCGATCTTGGGTCTTGGTTTGGAAGTACCGATCTTAAGATTCGGTTCCGCAGTTCAGTCAGCGGTTCTCGTGAAGATGCCAACGTTGATAACGTAAAAGTGATTGGCTCCAATCCGATCGCGGCTCCCTTCAGCGTCGAAACGGGAGCCAGCGTAACGGGTGCTTCCAGTAATCAATCAGATAATGGAAGTGCTTTGGATTCAGATGACAATGCGTGGTTTGGTTCAGGCTTCAGTTCACTGCTCGGAGATGGAGCAGCGTCTTTGGTTGACCAGATGTTCGGTGGTTTGGCCGGGGGGCAATCGAGTTATCTGACTGATTCAGCCTTAGCTGATTGGCTGGGAGATCACGATGATCTTGATGAGATGTTGAACGATTTACTGTCCGGTGGGCGTCTGTTCTAAATCTCGATTTCGGTATGCAGCACGGTTCTCGCCGTGCTGAAAGACAGGATTGAAAACGAGATCCTCTTCGGTGTCGCTGACTACTCACCCTTCCCCAAAACACACCTTTGATCACCACGCAATCTTCATCAGGACGGGCGAGATGAAGATTGCGATACTGTCGGGATTCGTTCATTCCGCGTATTGCTTGTAGGTTTCCGCCAAATTATCGCGGTCCTGATTCTTTCCTTTGGTCACGCAGAAGCGATAGCGAAAGGTGGTGGATTCACCGTCGTTGATTTTAACAACGGTGAATGGTCCAAAGCGGCCATAATCGCGGTAAGCAGACCAGCGTGCGCCTTCTGGGTTGGACGGATGATTCATGTGCTGAACCGACCACCACTGGTCACCAATTTTAAAACTCTCGGCTACCCACGGTAGATCCAAGTTTTTGGTTGGGTCGATGCCTTCTTCGTGGAAGGTGTAGGTTGCTGATTGGTTGTCAGCAACGAGTTGTGATGGGCGAAACTGGATTCCCGCATGTTCTGGGTCGCCGTTTAGTTCCACGTCCCCGTCAGCAGCTGTCAGCGTCGACGAGAAATCGATCATTGCGTGAACGCCATCGTGGGAAGTGACCTTGTAGGTTCTTTTTTCGTGCACGACTGCCTTGCCGTCGGTCCCGATCCAGTCGATCAGGGACGTGATCCGGGCACCTTTTTTCGCAAATTCAATTTCATCGAACTCACGGTGTTTTTGTTCAGTGTTGCGAACATGCCATAAGTCATGCTTTTTGCCACCTTGGTCAAGTTTATTCCAGCCGATGAAGATGCCGCGGTGATGGGGGAATTTCCCACCCGCTCCCTTGGTGAGAGTCGTTTCGCCGTCGTCAGACATGACATGAGCAAAGACTTTCGCCGTATCAAAGGTGGTTGTTTCATTGGTGGTGTCACGTTCGTACATGTACCTCAAGATGATGTTTCCATCCGGTGTGATGATGTCCGCATGTTTTCCCTCAGTGTCTTTGACCGAGTAAGAATCCGCGGCATGGATGGAGTGTGGGTTCAGGCTAATCGCAAGCAAGGTAATGGCGGCGATTGATTTGGGTAGGAGCATCATGTTGGTTTTGGTTGTGGTAAAGGTTCGTGAAATTTGATCTCGATTGAGACGCAGTCTACGGTCGTAGTTCAGGATCCGCAAATGAGTTTACTGAAGGATCTCGTGGATGACATGTCCGTGGACGTCCGTGAGTCGTCTATCAATGCCATTGTGGCGGAATGTTAGTTGTGTGTGCTCAAGACCCAATAGATGGAGGATGGTTGCGTTGAGATCATGAACGGATAGAACATTTTCCACCGCTTTGTAACCGAGTTCATCCGTTTTGCCGTAGCTCATCCCAGACTTTACGCCTGCACCACCCAGCCACGCGGTGAATCCATGAGGGTTGTGGTCTCGTCCCTGAGCGCCTTTTTGGAACATTGGCATTCTGCCAAATTCCGTACACCAGACGACAAGGGTGTCTTCGAGTAATCCTCGCTGTTTCAGATCTTTAAACAGTGCCGCAACGGGTTGATCCAAGATTTCACCGTGAATGTCGTACTGTTCACGAAGTTGCTGATGCCCGTCCCAATTGAGCTTGCCACCGCTGGCGTAGGCACCATTGAATAGTTGAACAAAACGGACGCCTTTCTCGATCAAGCGGCGAGCCAAAATGCAGTTTTTGGCGAACGATGCCTTGGTTTCGTTTTTAGAGTCGGCACCGTACATCCTGAGTGTTGCTGCTGTCTCGCTTTCTAGGCCGCTGATTTCAGGTACGGATAGCTGCATTCGTGCCGCGAGTTCATAGCTCGCAATTCTTGCTGAGAGTTGCGAATTAAGCGGGTTGCGTTCCAAGTGTTCTTGGTTGAGGTCATTGAGAAGGGCGCGGGCGGCAGTATTGGCGTCGGGTGAGACGTTTGCAGGCGATGCAAGGTTCCGAATTGGCTGGGAGGCGTTGAAAGCCGTGCCCTGAAAAAATGCTGGCAGAAAACCGGGCCCCCAGTTGTTGACGCTTGCTTGCGGAACACCTCGGGGATCAGGGATTGCAACGAATGCCGGTAGATTTTGATTTTCCGATCCAAGAGCGTAGGTAACCCAAGAGCCGATACTCGGAAAACCATCAAGCGTGAATCCGGTAGAAAGAAAGTTCTCGGCTGGACCGTGTGTGTTCGATTTACTCGTCAACGAATGGACAAACGCGATGTCATCGACGAGGTCACCGAGATGCGGGATCATCTCTGAGACCATCTTTCCGCATTCACCACGAGGCCGAAACTTGTATTGCGGTTTCGCTAGGTTTCCAGAGGGGCCTTGAAATGTAACTGCCGGAGCTCCATCAAAGCTCAATCCATCGCGACGGTCGAGTTCCGGCTTGTAGTCATAGGTTTCTAGTTGGCTGCAGGCACCTGCACAGAAGATGACCAACACATTTTTTGCTTTCGGCCTGAAGTGTGGACTGCGAGTGCGTTGCGGATTCGCAGGGTCAATCTTTGGGGGCTTCGAAGCCTTTGCGGTTTCTTGTGCGACCAACGTCGACAAAGCGATCGAACCTAATCCGGTGCAGGTTGAGCCAAGGAACCCGCGGCGGTCAAGCATTTGTTTACGGTAATGGTTGGGTAGACTTGAAGAGTTCATCAGACAGTGGCTGTGAGCGATGTACGACAGTTGAAATGATTCTGATTGAGGACCATTCTACGGCATGAACAGAAATTCATTGCTGTTCAATAGGACGCGGCACAGAGGTTCGATTCCGTGAATGTCGACAAGCTGCTCACATCTCCTCAGTTCCGTTTCCGTAGGGATTCGTCCAAGGCTAATTTGGAAAGCTCGCTCGATTTGAAGTTTCCGATCAGCACCAACTTCCGTGATGAGCCGTTGCCCAAAGACTCGTGATTGTTCGACGATGAAGTCGCTGTTGAATAGGTTCAGTGCTTGTATGGCCGTGGTTGATTGTGTTCGCTGTGCTGTCGGTTGGCCTGCGTCCGGACAATCAAAGGCACCAAAGACGGGGATCGGTTCCATCCGGATTTTATGTGAGTAGATCGTGCGCCGGAGTTCTTCCGTTGTAAAACTCTTGAGGTGAGGGAATCCACTGAGTCCACCGCGTGTCTTGAAGAAGTTAAATCCAGGGCCTCCCATTTTCCAATTGATATTCCCTGCAACCTGCAGAATGCTATCCCTGATCGATTCGGCCTCCAGCCGCCTGCTGGGATAACGCCAAAGGAGCCGGCAATCCGCATCGATTGCCATCGCTTCCGCACGAACCAAACTTGATTGTTGATAAGTTCTGGAAGTTATGATTCGTTCATGGAGATGGTTCAATGACCATCCGTTGTTGATGAATTCACTTGCCAACCAATCAAGCAACTCCGGATGACTCGGTTGCGACCCATTGATTCCAAAGTCGCTGGGGCTGTCGACTAAGCCAGTTCCGAAATGGAACTGCCAAATTCTGTTCACCATGACTCTGGCGGTGAGCGGATTTGCGGGATCAGCTATCCAGTTTGCGAGCCTCATTCGGCGTTCGCTATCAGTCGCTGTTTCGGGTAGAGTAAATCCACTTAAAATATGTGGGGTCGTCGGCGCAATTAGGTCTTTCGGTTGTTCTGGATCGCCGCGGTTAAGAAAGGGTGTTGGTTCGGGCGTCCCAAAAATACCCGCGTAAACGAGAGACGGTTGTTGAAGAGATGCGTAGCGTTTCTCGAGAGATTGTAGATTATTTAGTTGGTTAGTTATTTCTGATCGGTCTTTTAGTTCGTCTGCATTTGATAAGCTCTGGCGAGCGAAGTTGATCGCTTCATCATTAGGTGTGCCGATTGGGACTCGGTCAACCGATCCAGAAACCAAGGTCCATTGTTCACCATCGAGCGAAACCTCCACTTTGTATTTCACCGGTAGGCGATCTCCGAATTTCGTGTTGCGGTCGCGACCCCAGATAATACGATCGATGCTAGTCGTGTTTGGAAGCTCTAGTTGAACCCAGCCTTTTCCGAATTCGTTGGAAATCCAGCTCTTGTCATTGCCATAATTCCCATCATTAATGTGCTTTAACTGGTGCTTGCCAGTTTCTGAGTAGTTGCCGGATGAGGTGGCGATTGTTCCTCGCGCCGCCAGTGCGAGATTCTCTGTTGGTCGATTCGCCGCGTAGATCTCGATTTCGTCTAAGCACGGTTGGTGGCGATTGTCGTCAATCGTTGCTTGTGAAGTGAACCGTACAAACTTGGCGTCGACTTGCTCGAACCGCTCAACGTTTCGTTTTGCGGAAATCGGCTCTCTCAGTGTTGGCAATGAGCTTAATTGCTTCTTCGCTTCTTGAAGCACGATTACATCTGCGGTGATTCCAGTACCTGTTTTACCTCCGCGAAGGATCAACCTGGAATCTCTTGTTAGGGTGTGTTGACCGGCATAGTGAAGTCCACTCCACAAAGGCTTCTTTTCGCTTTCACCCTGAGACTGTCCTGAGAAGTAGTATTGATCTACTGTTGCGACCTCTTTCTGATCAGTCTTTGTCTTCAGGTCGCCGTCTAGGTCAAGAATGTATTGAGCGTCGTGCGTATGAACACCGCTGCCATGCACACCCCAGGAAATCCAAAGGTGGAACTTGCCGGTCGTTCTTAGATCCCACGTGAAGACATCGCTATCTGGTTTGTTATCCCACCAGGTGTATCGCCCTAGGCTTAAGTTTCCCAATCTCGTTACGCTGCCAGGGTCGTCGCGATATCCGCGCTCGCGACCTTCTGGGTTTGTTCCGTGCCCGTTTTTGGTAGTTAGATGAGTGGTGCGATCGGTGTCCTCGTCATCGATAATGACGGTACGCGTGGTTTGAGCGAGCGGGTAATGACTAGCGAGTTTTGCTTTGATCCGCTCAATCTCTTCTGCGAGCACTCTCGCTTCGTTCTGTCTCTCGTTGGTTTTTTCGTCACGATAAGGTCGGTCTCCGTATTGCACACCAGCGAAGAAAGCCTGGAATGCGTAGTAATCTTGTTGGCTGATCGGATCAAACTTGTGGTCGTGGCATCGAGCGCACCCGATCGTGAGTCCTAAGAACGAAGCTGAGGTGCTGACGACAATTTCGTCGAGAGAGTCTTGTCTCGCTAACCGCTTGGATGCTTCGTCTTTTCCAATTTGACCGGGTAGTAGGACGGGAGCCGCGACTAAAAAACCCGTTGCGGTGTCTTGTTCCAATTGGTCTCCCGCGATTTGTTCCCTTATGAATTGGTTGTATGGCTTATTTTCATTGAATGAGCGGATGACGAAATCGCGATATGGCCATGCATTTTCACGCGGCGTATTAACTTCGAATCCGTGTGTGTCAGCGTAGCGGACGATGTCCAGCCAGTGCTGGCCCCACCTCTCGCCATACCTCGGACTATCAAGTAACGTCCGTACCTTATCACTGATTGTGGTGACTGCGTCCTGTTCCATCCCAGCTAAGAACGTTTCAACTTCGACTCGCGTCGGCGGCAAGCCGTGAAGATCCAAGTGAATTCGTCGGCATAGATCGACTGAACTTGCTGGTTCCGACATTGTGAGACCTGACGTTGTCAAACCACGTCCGATGAAGTAATCGATGGGATTTCCAGTGAATGAATCAGGGATTACAGGTTGTGCTATTGGCTGAAACGACCAATGTTGCGACGGATCCGCCTGTGGTTGTTCGTCGGTGGGATGTTCAGCGTCTTGCTTAATCCAAGTCTCAATCAGCAGAGATTCCGCGGCAGAGAGAGGTTCACCCTCGGGAGGCATACGAGAGCTCAGATCTTCTGTTTTGATGCGTTGGAATAACTCGCTTTGCTCCGGTTTCATCGGGACGATAACTCCAGCACGAATCATCGAGTTGGCTGTGTCGAGGCGAAGATCGGCCTCTTGCTTCAATGCGCCGTGGCAAGGAAGGCACTTTCTTGCGAGAAGTGGTTTGATCTGATCAACGTAGTCGACCGATGACTGCGCTCGCACTTCCGAAAGATCGCCTGTTGCCAGACAGCAGATGAATGTGAGCAACTGGGTGATGGTTTTCAGTTTCAAATGATCGCCATGCCGGCTTAGAGGAGCGTCTTGTCCGAGTTGCAGATATGAAGGAGGGGCACATCTGTGAAGGATCTTGAGTTAAGGTTCAACTCGCTTCGCTGATCATTCTACTCAGGACGCTCACGCTGTTGGGATCTTTGCAGCAGGTCAGCGTAAACTCTTCTAGCATGTTCGTAGGCTGATCGAGCGTCTGCTTGTTCATCAATTGCGTACATGTTTTGTTTCGATTTCCAGCACTGTTCCACACCCGCTTGGCACCAGCGAATACTTTCTGCTGGACCAAGGATCGGTTCATCTTCAACCGTGATGTAGATTGGGTTGGTGTGAGCATTCGGAAAGACACGCATTGCAACCCAACAGCTCTTTGTAATGTTGTGGTCGAACTCAATTCGCGTTTTGGATCCGTCAGCGTCGACACGACGCTGAGCAACAGGATATCCATTGATGATCAATTCGATCTCTGTTGAATCGGCGGCTAGATTCGCCGCAAAGTCCGTAGAGAAGGTGACTCGCTGTGGGCCAGTCAATTGCATTTCGCTGCCGTTGGTCCCAACGTCCACGCGTTTCGAAGATTGATCAGACCGGGCGGCAAAATCAAGCAGGTGACACAAACCATCACTCACATAGCTGCGGCCGGAAGCGATCGACTGGATCCATTTGTCAAACGTAAGCCTGCCATCCACTTTGGCATACACACGCCCGATCCCGACTCGCTCACCACTCATGCAGGGGAAGTCCGTTTCTCCGCTTGCAGCAACGCGGAAGCCACAGTTCAAGACGTGGTACCACATGTTCCATTCCGCGACGCGTTCGGTGTTCATGGTTGAGATGAAATCGACCGATGGAACGAGGTTTCCGTCGGGGCCAGGGACCTCATGCGTGATGTCCACAATGAATTCATTTGCACCGATGCCATCGAAGGCGGGGAGATTGTAATTTGGGAGATTATGGGGGCCGTCCTTACCCTCGGTTCCTTCAAGTCGACCGACAAACTGTGTCAGGCCGATCGACGAGTGTGCAGGACCACAGATCGCACCTTGCTTTTTGGCCCACTTTAAAGTGTTCAGTCCGAGGGTTGGCCAATGATCTTTGGATTCACCACCAGGGTAGATCTGTTCTTTTAGATTTAACAAGTTGAGATGCCCCGACATGTGTGATCCAAACCCCGAGACTTCAATGTCGTACCTTAACGTGTACGGATAGCTCGACTGTTCATCGACATCACCAGTGAAGAATCGTTTCTGAAAATCAAAACAAGGGCCCCATGTCAAACAGCATCCCACCTTCAGGTCTTCACCCATCAGGTGTCGGATCATGTCTTCCGGCTGAACGCCCTGAGTGGGGTTGTCATAATGCAAACAACCTGCAGCATGAATGTGATGATCACCCGACCACCAACCACTCTTGGAGGGATCAATCCACCTTCGCACTTGATAGGTAATGTGTGTTGGTTCCGTTCCAACTTGCAGTGGAAGGGTTTCTGTGAGACTCTCCGGGCCCCGCGAGACTTTGACTTGATATTGTCCGGGAGGCAACGAGATGGTTTCACCGTCGCCACGGTAGATATGTTGTTGGAAGAAAAAATCTGGAGCCAATCGCTTAGATTGTGCAGGATAATTTCTTCCCTCGCTGTCACGAATTTCAAACTTCGCGAACGCCGGTAAACCTTCTTGATCGATGATGCGAAACGTCACCGGGGTTGCGCCACGTGACTCAAATTTCAGTTTCAGTTGAGCCCAGTTGTCATTTCGTTGTGATGAATAAAGGTCAATCCAATCGATTCTCATCTTCCCCGGTTTTACCAGCGGATCGATTCGTACGCCTGCCAATTCGCCATCACAAAAGAACGGTACTTCGTAGAGGTGTTCACGGTTGGGCTCGAGGATGAAATTGGTCTGACGATCCCCGGTTGCTTGTGGGATATCTTTGGTCCACCAAAAGAATTGCCCGATGCCATCGGTTTCCGCTTTGCCCCAAAATCGAAGCACCATAGGCCCGCCTCGGTGGGTCACTGTGGTTCCCATAAAGGGATCGTTTCCCAACGAATCAATGTGCAGAGACCCGTCTTTTGCAGTGATGTTTATCTGATTCATTTCGTGCCAGCCATCGGTTCCGTTGGCAAAACGCCATTCGTGAATCAGGTGACGATCACCTTTGGGGTCTCCGGAGACGCTGAACTCAAGGATTGCGTCCTTTTGTCCTTTGTCGCGACTGTAAATTTGAATGATTCGATACTCGATACCGAGTCCACTCAGGTTGGCACGCATCGGCTGTCCTTCGAAGGAAGACAGTTGCATCCAACGTGAGGTAACTTGATCAGGATGCGAGTGTGGTAGCGGCCTCGCATTGGGGCTTTCAACAAATAGCCTGCCGGTGCGATGGTGCGGATTAATGACTTTGATGAGAAATGTTCGCCATCCCTGTTCGAGCAAGACGCGTTCGGCGTCACCTTCGATGACCGTTGGTGAACCGGTCTTGGGTATGGTGACAGTGGCTAGGCATAGTGGATCGAAGATTGCTTCGATGGATTCCACAACTGATCGTGGTGTGGGGGGATTTAGTTCGGCGGAATTTTGAATGTTTGAATTGAGCTGTTTTAGGTGTGAGATCTTTTCGAGGCTGTGCTTGGGTAGAGGTGACCCGATTGCCTCAAGTGCCTCACTGAGTCGATGCGATTGAGAAAGCAGAGGTTGCGTTGGGATTTTTAAGACTGGATCAGCAAGCTGTCTTGTGAGGGAATCGTTGCGATCGTCGGTTCGTCGGCCATCCTCCTCCTCTCTAGCAACGGAAATTTGGTTCTCCCTCGCAGTAAGAATCTTGTGATCCATCATGTGGAGCAAGCATGCCAACATGACACCCAACGCGACGGAACCGTTCTGGATTCTCAAAATCAATTTCTCACTCCAAGGTTTCTAAAAGCACATCGGTGGTGGCACGGAAGCCAAGGTCTTGCGTACCCTGGCCTGCGTCTCCCTGAATACGAACTTCCCGTAGGCCACTTTGATGGGTCGTTGCTTTCACAATTTTATATTCGTTCAGTCCACCGGTCAGCCGGTTGGGTTGGTTGTCTCGTTCAACGAATGCAACGTCGAACCTATTCACTTTAGACGGAGGATAGGTTGAGAGGTCAATTGCTGAGAGATTTAATTGTGCGGTGATGCCTGCAGTGTTTTCAATTTTCGCTAATCGGTATAGCGGGATGCCTTGGCGGAATCGCATTCGATCTTTAGTTGACTGTATTTTCACGCGAGATTCGGGATTGATTGAGAACTCAAGCCATACAAGTGGAGCTAACGCTTCTTCGATTTCTTGCTTGCTATGCGCGAGGTAGGCACGTCGGATGGCTCGATTGATCACTTGCTCGTCGGTGAAATTTATGACTTCGTCGGTTTCCCCGTTGGAACTGTGGTTTGCTGCGATGGGGCTTCCCGTGGTTTGATTTGGCAAGCTACCTCGGGATTGACTTTCGGAAAGTCGTTTCAGTTCCAGCAGGAGTGAAATTGAATCTGGGTAGCCGATTGCTCGTAGGGTACGTGTTCGTTGTCTAGGTTCTTCCTGCGCAAGTTGGAGACGCTGCTCCCAAAAGTTTTTTGCTCTCAGGTGATACTCCAGCACCGATGATTCTTGCTCTCGATCCGGTAAATGTAATTTGACGCGTTCAATCCTTTCGTTAACCCAATCAACAAAGAATTTGGCTGACTCTGGGTCGAGATAGGGGCCTTGTTCAGGTGAACCCAGAAACCATGGCGCCGTGGACGCGAATTGATACGTGTGAGCGGCAGTGCCGATTGCTCGCACCAGAAACCAACCTTGATTATCGAGGCTGATCGTGTGCTTGAATGTCTGGGAAATAGAATGATCGCACGGGATGCTGTCGACGATTTTTCCGTTTTGAATAATCTCGATACAAGAAACGGGTGTCCTCGATGTGAGTGCGATATCGAAGGTGACACGTTCAGCGTTTTCAAGGTCAGCTCCCGGCCATTCGCCGTTTGCTTTTACTCGAAGCAATGGCCCGTTCGTGACAAAGCATTTACCCTGCCTCAACGCGTTGAACCATGCTTCTTTCGCAAAACGTTGTCCATCGAGTTGTACGTAAACACGATTGTGCCCGACTGGATTGGGAAGCACACCAGAGGCGCTGCCCGCGGAGGGAGGAATGCGGAAACCACAATTCAGAAGATGGTAGTAAATTTCTTGTGTCCATTGCCCGTTGCCACGAGGTCCGGGGTAGCGATCGCGATCTCTTGTCTTTCCCCACGCCTCGTTATCCAAAACGCCCGATCGATGCATGTGGTTATGGGCAATTCCAATAGAGTCTGGATCGGCTATGGCCGCCCACAGTGGCACGTCCCACCAAAACGTTTTTTCAACATCAATCCAGACGTTCGGGTTCTCCGTTCTCGCCTGTTCCAAATATACCATTGGAGATGGGTATTCTCGATTTTTGACGCTGAGATCGAGTGGTTGTTCCAAATTGAAGTACAGCAATGCACCTCCTTCTCTCTCGTCTTCACCTGCCATCGTGGAGTAGAGACGGTGATCTGAGAATTCATACGTGGTGGTGGTTGTTCGCTGGTTATTTTTGGCGGGTGCGTTCCACCATTCAACGACGGTTGCGAAATTGAGATCTTCCGCATCCATCAGCGTTTTAATGTCGGAGACGGAACGGTGCACGTGCAGGTCCCCGCTGTACCAATGCTCATCAATTAATCCATTGTCGGTGAGTGAAGGGAGACGATTGATCTGTGCGTTGACATGAACAGAAGCGTTTTTCTGAATCAGAACTTCCCCCGCAAGGCGATCATGTTCGGGACCACGTTCCATCTCCCACCGGTAGATGTCTGGACGCAGTTTCAACGTGGTTTCGCCACTGGATATGAAATGGTCGTGCCAACTAGGGCAGTCCGGCGAAAGGTGTGGCTCGCCTTCTTTGTTGTAAAGATGAATTCTTGCTGGCGTAAGCTGCCCCTTATGATTAACAATCCGGAAACTTAGCGTACCTGTTTGAACCTCTTCTTCGGCGTGAATCGCTAGTGACGATAAAGCTGCAAACGCGAGCATTAAAATGAGATTGCGAGTGGAGCAGCACTGAATCGGCAAAAAGGTGAGAGAGAATCGTATATCCATTGAACTTTTTTATTGGAGCATCGAGAACGCACTCGCCAACATTAAATGCGCACTCGCCCAAAATTGTATGAGATTATCGAGCTCGCTTGAACCGTATCTGCGATCAGCGTTTTGGCGGGGCAACTTGGTGCCTCTCGGCGGCGCGTAGATCACGCATCATCATTCCGCAATCTTTGGGAGGTGATTTGTTGCAATTGCATGCTGTCAGCGATGTCGTAAAAACGATTGGAGCTCCCGCAACGTGGGATTGCGAACCACTTGTTTCCAACACGAGTGACTACCACTCGAAAAATATAATGCTTCTTGGAATGCGACCGCGCGGATAGCCAAACGCAGTGGAATTCTTCTCCGTAGTAAGTGCTTAGCAGTTCACCGGCGAGTTTGACGACGCGTGGGTCTTCCTGATCAAAGACTCGGGTCTCAATCGCTTCTTGAGCACCCTCAATGATTTGGCTTGGTAGATCAGAGATTGAATACGTACCGGATTCATCGGCAAGGTATTTTTGGTGCATGCATTCGTCATACTTGTTGATGGTGCTGATTGGGCCATCGCATACACCGAGACATAGATGCTGCAAAAATTTTTCCGGCGATTTTTCGGTCATCCCGGCAGCCATTGCGACCGCTGCCTGTTCCGGTGACCCTGCACCCTCAATTCGATCCATTAATTGAGTCGTGGTCATGCCCGATAGCAGTTGTGCAATATCGCTTGACGGATCACGATTGCAAGAAGTGGTTATGAGGACATGAACGAGGATCGCCGCTCTGATGACGTATCGGGCTTCAAACTTTCTTGGGCTATTCATTTTCTCTATCGAGTGAAGGTCGCTGAAACATTTGATGCCTGATTGTCGGTTATTCTCATCGGTTAAGATAATATTCGATTATCGAGTTGGCCGGATGAAAATCCAAAGAGACCTTCAGTATTTCCTTTGAGATGAGTTGATGAATTCAGATCGTATTGCACGTCGCTTCGTTTGCTTCGCATTTGTCTTTTGTTTGGGAATTGCCAAAGCGGAGGGGCGTCAGCCAAACATTGTGATTTTATTGGCCGATGATCTTGGATACGGAGAGCTTGGTTGCCAAGGTAACCCTGAGATTCCCACGCCCCACATTGATTCGATCGCGGGAATTGGTATCCGGTTTACATCGGGGTATGTGGCAGGGCCCAACTGTAGTCCATCTCGGGCGGGTCTATTGACCGGACGTATTCCAACTCGATTTGGATACGAATTCAATCCAATCGGTGCAAAGAATGAAGATCTACAACATGGCTTACCCGCGACCGAAATCACGATTGCCGAAGCGTTTCATGATGCGGGGTATACCACCGGAGTGATCGGGAAGTGGCATCAAGGCGGCGCCGCACCCTATCATCCGTTTCGTCATGGATTTGATGAGTTCTTCGGGTTTACTCATGAGGGACATTACTTTGTACCTCCTCCTTATGAGGGTGTCACCACCATGTTGCGTAGAAAGACGCTTCCGGGTGGCAGTCGTGGACGTTGGCACGGCGAAAGAGGGTTGATCTACACGACCCACATGGGGCACGATGAGCCGGATTACGATGCGAACAATCCGATCGTTCGTGGTGGTCAACCGTTGGTAGAAGAGGAGTATTTGACTGATGCGTTGACCCGAGAGGCGGTTGACTTTATTCGTCGCCATGATGACAAGCCGTTTCTGCTTTATCTTGCCTACAATGCGGTGCATAGCCCGTTGCAAGGTGCGGATGAGTACATGAGGCGTTTTTCACATATCGAAGACATTCATCGTCGCATTTTTGCTGCCATGCTTGCGAATTTAGACGACAGCGTTGGGGCGGTCATGGAGCAGTTGCGGTCTTCGGGGCTGGAGGAAGATACGCTGGTTTTTTTCCTCAGTGACAACGGTGGTCCGACTCGCGAATTAACGTCATCGAACCTGCCTCTGCGTGGAGAAAAAGGGCAGATGTATGAGGGGGCTCTGCGTGTGCCTTTCATGGTGCAGTGGAAAGGTCACCTACCAGCAGGAAAGGTCTATGAAGCGCCGGTAAGCTCGATGGATCTCTTTGCCACTTCTGCGGCTGCTGCAGGTATTGACGTGCCTGAGCGTGTCGAGGGCGTGGATGTACTACCGTACCTGAGAGAAGAGATTAACGGCCAACCGCATGAAACGCTCTATTGGAGGCAAGGCGGTAGGACCGCACTGCGTCACGGTGACTGGAAGATCGTCCGCATGGGTAAAAGGCTTACTTTTGGCCGCGGGAATTGGGAACTGTACGACTTGAGAAATGACCTTTCCGAACAAGAGGATTTGGCCACGAACAATCCAGGAAAATTGGAAGAGCTCGTTGATCGGTGGGAGACCTTGAACAGGGAAATGGCGGACCCTCTCTTTTGAGTATCTATCATCCGATCTTTTGGGTGTATTCCTTCCGACAGGGGGCGTTACACCAAGCTGCAAGCTACGGCGTTGGAATAAGCTGAGGTGAAGGGGGGTAGGCGGCAGGGAAAGGGGTCAGGACCCCTAAATAAAAGGGTTCTGACCCCCTTCCCTGCCATCATTGGATAACCCACTTCATGTTGGGCGGACCAATATTGCTCGGTAGTGCTGTTGCTTTTTTGAGGCTCTACTTCAGCAGTATCGATCCTTAAGGTTGATTGAGGATTGCCATCGCAGCGTTTTGTCCTGCAATGCCGCTTACGCCGCCGCCCCGTCTCGAGCCAGCTCCTCCAATGAAGACATGAGGGTACGGAGTTTCTGCTCCCCATTGCGTTGAATCGCTCTCGGTTTCTTCCTCTCTCAGGAATGGAAGTGAGAGTTGATTGTGAAAAATATTTCCTCGAGGCAATCCGATCTCCGCTTCGAGATCGACAGGGGTGACGATTTCGATAGCATGCGTGTTGTTCACGCAAGGAGCTAGTACCGATTCGATAGGTTCCGCTAAATGCGAATTAAGACTGTCGATTGCAAGCTCCGCGGCAGTCTGCTTAGTGAGCTCATGATTGTACTCAAAGAGATCATGCGGAGTATGTAGCCCAAATAAAGTCAGTGTATGGAAGCCTCGCTGTGCCAACTCTTCACTGAGGATGCTGGAGTCCGCCAAGGTGTGGCAGTAAATTTCCAGTGGCATCGGTTTCGGTATTTGCCCTCGAGAAGCGGTTTGAAATGCAGACTGCAGTTGGGTGAATGATTCGTTTATATGCAGTGTTCCGGCAAAGGCCAAATGAGGATCCATGCCGGATTTTAATTGTGGTAGTTTGTTCACCAGCATATTGATTTTGATCTGAGATCCCGGCAAAGATTCGGTTGGCCCCATACCGAGAAGCCCTTGAAGTTGTTGCGGCGCGCCAGCAAAGATCAGATCTCTTGCTGTGAATCGACTGTCCTTCTCGGTTCGAACAGAAACTCCGTTGGTGCCAATTTCAATGTCGGTTACCTTTGCATTTGTCTCGATGGCGGCGTCATTGTTTTGTGCAACGCGAGTAAGTTCCTTAACCAGTGCACCCATTCCGCCCAGCGGTACTCGCCACTGTCCTGTACCATTACCGATGACGTGATAAAGGAAACAAGCATTGGCATGGTGGTCGTTTTCGTCGGCAAACGTGCCAATCAGAGCGTCCGTCATCACAACGCCACGCACGACATCATGATGGAACCGCTCTTGAATGGTCTGTCCTATTGGTCTCTCGATAATTTGACTCCAGATGTCGGCTAAACCCACCTGTGATCGTAGGTTGGCAGCGGATTGCAAAGGTTGAAGTAGCGTTGGAGCAAGTCGTGCAGCGAGTTGCGAAATCTCAGCATAGAAGTTTTGCCAGTTCGCTCCTTCCTTCCTCGATCCGGTTACACATCGAAACGATTCTTCGGTGCGTGCGTCCCACTGTTGCGCAACGTAGAGTCCTTTGCATTCACCATCGATTAAGCAGGGAGTGTATGAGGAGACGGATCTCTCCAAAGTCTTAAATCTCAGTCCAAGGTCTTTAACGATCTGATCTGGTAGTAGAGAAACCAAGTATGAGTATCGTGAAAGGTTCGCTTCGTATGATGGAAAGATCTTCGCACTAGCGGTTGCACCACCAAGGTTAGCATTGCTCTCTAGGATGAGTACTCGCTTCTTCATTTTTGACAGGTAACATGCCGAGACCAGTCCGTTATGTCCCCCGCCGACAATGATCACGTCATAGGTTTTACTCTGAATGCTCATGCGAGGCTTTGTGGGATTGCGAATGATTCAAGCGATCCGAATGATTCAAGCGATCATGGTGGAACGACCAGCGAAGGCGCGATGATTTGGCTATTCAACCTCGAAGCCAAAGTCTTGAAGTTGTGATTGCACAGCAATGCCGATTGCGTCTCCGAATGTGTCGGATTTGAGATCAGCTTGATTTTTCATCTGAGCCGCAATGAAGGCATCTCTCTTTTGTGTTTCGGCGTTGATTTGTAGTTGGATTGCTTCTCTTTTAGATGCCATCTTCAGGATGTGTTGTTCACGCTCTGCAGCATTCATCTTTTGCATCGTCTCGGGGAGAAGTTTTGTATCGATCTTCTCGAGAAACTTTGGGTTTTC
>JBMHCO010000083.1:0-18237 GCA_049889895.1 Rubripirellula sp. | reverse complement strand
TCCTATGGAGAGGTTATTTCCGTTGCCGAGCACTTTCGTGCCAAGTTTGGAAAGCTAATTACACCAGTTTATGAATCTCTGTAGCCAGATCTGCGGCGGAGAGGTCACCGACTCCCTGAAACCTTTGTTTGTTTCTACAATGTGTCATCGGTTTCACGAAAGCATATCCTCCGCAATTGCAAACGAAGAGACGATCCCCTTTGTTTTCTCTGGCATCGGATCAATCCATTAGGATTTCAAGCAAGCGACGAATTTCAAATGTTTGCCGAAACGTGAGGAAAACCAAATGCTGCGAATAGGCGCAGTCTCCTATCTAAACACCAAACCACTGATTCATGGTCTCAAGCAGAGGCTTGGAAATCGTGGGAGCCTTCGGCTTGCGCTTCCTAGCCAATTAGCTGATGAACTTCGCAGTGGGGCACTCGATGTTGCCCTGATTCCATCGGTAGAGTACTTCCGTGGTGCGATGGATCAGGATGCGGAATACCGCGTCATCTCGAATGCGGCGATTGCGTGCCGAGGACCGGTATGGAGCGTCCGTTTGCTGAGCCGCGTTCCCACGAAGCAGATCAAGCGTTTGGCGATGGATGAAGGCAGCCGCACAAGTTCTGCGATGGTGCGGATCTTGCTGAGCGAAATGCATGGGGTCCATCCCGAAACGGTTCCGTTTCCAATGAACACAACTGCGGAATCGGTGGACGCCGATGCGGTACTGATGATTGGCGACCGAGCGATGCATCCCGAGCGTGGTGTCTACCGAGAAATCTGGGATCTAGGCGATCGTTGGTGTAGGCACACGGAACTACCGTTTGTTTTCGCGATGTGGGTTGCTCGCATCCCCCATCAATCAGAGCCACTCCCATCCGGCGGCGGTGAAACACCGAAATCCCGTGGCGAAGCCGTTCCCAGTGAGGAGAACCTGCAGGAATTGATTGAGATGCTTGAAGCAAGTCGAGATTCGGGTCTCGAATATCTGGAGTCGATCGCCAAAAAAGAAGCCGCAACACACGGCCTCACAGCCGAAGATCTCTATCGCTACTTTGCCGAAAACTTACACTTCACTCTCGGACCCGGTGAACAACTCGGCTTAAAGACCTTTCACGAAAAGTGCCAAGCGTTAGGATTGGCGCCTCCGAGCAAGTCTTCCATCTCTGAAACGATTTGAGAAACCCATGACCAAAGCGACATCGGTACGAGAGATTCTAGATAAATCAATCGCGGGTGAACGGCTGAGTCCCGAAGAAGGCTTACAGCTTTTGCAGAGCCATGATCTTGCAGCGATCGGTTCCGCTGCCGATCAGGTGACTCGCAAACTGCACCCCGAGGGCTATCGCACCTACAACATCGATCGCAACATCAACTACACCAACATCTGCACTGCGGTCTGTCACTTCTGCGCGTTTTACCGAGGACCTAAAAGCGATGAAGGCTACGTGCTTTCGACTGAGCAGATCCTCGAGAAAATCGCAGAAGCCGTTGAACTAGGTGGCAATCAAGTACTGATGCAAGGAGGCCTTCATCCAAAGTTTAAGCTGGATTGGTATGAGGACTTGCTGCGGAGCATCAAAAGCGAATTCCCACGAGTAAACGTTCACGGCTTTAGCCCGCCAGAGTTTTACCACTTTACCAAAGTGAATAACCTGAGCATCAAAGAAGTTCTCTCGCGTCTGAAAGAGGCAGGACTCGGCAGTATCCCCGGCGGCGGAGCAGAAATCCTGGTCGATCGAGTCCGGAATGAACTCACTCGTGGCAAGGTGATGTCTGATGATTGGCTTGAGGTGATGCGGGTATGGCATCAGATGGGTGGAAAGTCGACCGCCACGATGATGTTTGGACACGTTGAAACACTCGAAGAAAGGATCGAACATCTCGAACGACTCAGGCAAGTGCAGGATGAAACCGGTGGATTCACAGCATTCATTTGCTGGACGTTCCAACCAGACAACACCACTTTGTCTCACATTCCCGCGGCGGGTTCCTTCGAGTACTTGAAAACCCAAGCCGTCTCACGGTTGTACCTTGATAATTTCCCCAACATTCAGAGTAGCTGGGTCACTCAGGGATTGAAAATTGGTCAGTTAGCAATGCTCTTTGGCGCCAATGACATGGGCAGCCTGATGATCGAAGAAAACGTCGTCGCCGAAGCTGGAACGGTGCATTACCTCTCGCTCGATCAGATTCGCGAAGCGATCGAGGAACTCGGTTTTGAAGCGAGGCAGCGAGATGTGTTCTACCAACTGATGGATCGAGAAACGGAGCAGCGAGCTATCGAGGCAAATCGCAATCGTCAACCTAAACAACTGGTGGAACTCACTGCTTGAGGCAGTTGCAATTGGGCTGAATCTTTTGCAAAGTATGCGTCAGTTGGTTAATTCAATTCACCGAGAAAAATAAGAGAACGACATCCATGGCTCAACTTGCGCATCACGTTTTTTTCACGCTCAAGGATCGCAGCGACGAGTCGATCGAAACCCTGCTCGCAGCCTGCAAGAAATACCTCGATAACCATGATGGGCTTGTAGGCTTCTCTGTGGGTCGCCGCGATCGGGAATTGGACCGTCCGGTGAACCATGATTTTGACGTTTCGCTTCACACTATCTTTGCGGACCGAGCAGCACACGATGCTTATCAAACCGCTGAGCGTCATCTTCAATTTATCGAAGAGAACAAAGAAAACTGGGCGGAAGTAAAGGTTTGCGACAGCCTACTGGACTAACTTTCGCTGCCCGGGCTCCAATCAACAATTTCGGAAATCGAGATCATTGATTCTGAAAGTAACATTCAAACGTGCCGCGATAACGCGGCTGTTTGGAAAGCACATGGATCCTAAAATCGCGTGGATTTTGAAACGAGCGATTTCAACTGCGGAATCACCCATGGCTTTAAGCTATACTCGGTATTGCTAATCCTTGGCGATCACGTTCAGCCCGAGAGCGATCACAGCGAATCGCAGTGATCGAATCTTCTCGCCGTAGGCTTTGGCTGTGCAATTGATTTGACGCGAGCATTTTTGGCTTGGTCCGTCGGCTACCTTGGCGCGTAGCCGATTACCTGTCGGCAACATCCCCACATTGCGGCTCATGAAACCACTGTTTTCGCTTTGGTTGACATTGGTATTCCAGTGCACCCTCATGATCTCTCCGTTCGCAATCGCTCAAGACCAGAATGAGCCGAGCGGTGACGGCAGACCTGCACCTGCTACGGCTCATTCATACGGCGGCAGTAAAGAAGTTAGAGCGATCCTGCGGCGACACTGCATCAGGTGCCACGGGGAAAAACAACAGGAGTCGGATCTAAGACTCGATCAACTGGACTCAATCATCAGCAGGGAAAGCGACTCCGAAAAAGAGATCCATCAGCCCTCAATGATCGTTGCGGGTAACGCATCGGCGAGCCAACTCATTCAACGGATCACCGATCCCGATCAAGGTGAGATCATGCCGCTTGATGCGGATCCACTTAGCACGAACGAAATTGCAACACTTCAAAGATGGATCGAAGAGGGTGCGATCTCAGAGCCCCCCGACCACGACACCGCACAGGGACATTGGTCCTACCAGAAGATCATTCGCCCGAACCTGCCTGAGGACATCAAAGCCTCATCAGCCATCGATCATTTCATCAGCAAGGAACATACAACTCGGGGCTTGAGCTTCTCGGTTCCTGAACACCCTGGTCGCCTTTTGAGACGTGCATCGCTTGCGTTGACGGGAATACCGCCTTCGCCGGAAGCGGTCAATCAGTTTCTCTCCTCGCCTTCTATCGATTCTTACTCACGATTTATCGATGACTGTCTCAGTTCACCTCGGTACGGTGAACGCTGGGCGGTGCACTGGCTGGATCTAGCGAGATATGCCGACAGCAATGGATTCCAAGCCGATCAGATTCGAGACAACTGGGCCTATCGAGATTGGGTCATTCGCTCGTTCAATCAATCACAACCATACGACCAATTCATCATGGATCAAATCGCCGGCGACTTGGTTGATCAACCTAGCATCGACCAACAAATTGCCACCGGCTTTCATCGCATGACTACCTGCAACGTTGAAGCGGGTGTCGATCCGGAAGCGAACCGAGTCAACCAAGTGGTTGATCGAGTGAACACCACCGCCACGGTTTTCCTCGGAAGCACCCTCGAATGCGCTCAGTGCCACGATCACAAATATGATCCATTTTCGCAGGAAGATTACTATCGGCTCTTTGCTTATTTCAACAACACCTCCATCGAAGTAAAAAACACCTCGGGAGTCACGTGGGATTTCTATGGCCCATCAATGGAACTACCGATGGATGAGGAGAAAGCCACTCAACTTGCAAACCTCAAGACTCAAATTGAACAACTCGAACGTGAAATCGAAGAACATCAAAAAGGCAACCAGGAGCCTTATCGCGACTGGATCGCACAACTTGCAGCGAATCAAGAGGCGGAGTGGCAAGTACAAACACCGGTGAAGTTTGAAACCACTGGCTCGGAAACGTTTGAGATCCAAGATGACGGCTCAGTGCTCCTCTCGGGAACCATTCCAGACAAAGTTGAGTACGTACTCACCTTCGATGCATCCGTTCTCCCGTTGACGGCCATTCGTCTTGAAGCCCTCACCGACGACCAGATACCCGGAAAAGGTCCTGGCCGAGGCGACCCCCAACGCACCAACATCATCCTGAGTGAAATTGAGTACCAACAAATCACAAGCGATCAAACTCATGTCGCAACTCTAACTAACGCGCAAGCAGATTTTTCACAAACGAAATGGGAAGTGTCAAAAGCGATTGATGGTGATCCCAAAACCGGGTGGGCAATCGCTCCTCAATTTGGCAAGCCGCACTGGGCAAGTTTTGTCATTTCAGATCCGCCCACGACGACTGACAAGCCGACAGCAATACGAATCATCTTGAAGCAGTTTTATGGCGGTGGCAGGGTGATCGGAAAGCCTCGCATCTCCTTCTATCACGGCGACCCAACACTATTGGGGATTGAGAGGGAACTCATAGAAATTGCGTCCAAGGACAAACGATCTCCAGCAGAAAACAAACGCCTGCGGAAGGCTTTTGACGACAAGGATGAGACAGTCCAGAGTCTCAACGAATCGATTGCAAAGTTAAAGAAGCAAGCGGAAAGCTTGAAGCCCGACACCACTCTAGTCATGAAAGAAGACAGCCCGAGAGAAACGTTTGTGATGATTCGTGGTGACTACGAAAACGTTGGCCCCCAAGTCTCAGCGGGAATACCGAGTATCCTCGAGAGTGATGAGCGCCCCGCCGGCCAAGGCAATCGGCTCGCCCTCGCTCGCTGGCTTACCTCACCAAACAACCCTTTGACCGCAAGAGTGGTCGTCAATCAATGGTGGTCTGAAATTTTTGGGCGAGGCCTAGTCAGCACACCGGAAGATTTTGGCACGCAGGGTGAACGCCCCACGCACCCTGAATTACTCGACTGGCTCGCAAGCGAATTGATCGAGAGTGGATGGTCCATGAAACATCTACACAAATTGATGGTCATGTCATTGGCATTTCGCCAATCCAACGCATCGAATGCCTCAATACAATCGAATGACCCGAACAATCTTTGGCTCGCTCGTGCACCGCGTTTGCGAATGAAAGCGGAATTCATTCGTGACAATGGCTTAACCATCAGCGGACTTCTTTCGACGAAACAGGAAGGGCCACCAATCATGCCTTACCAGCCTGATGACTTGTGGCGCAGTGTTGGAAGAAATCAACCAAAATGGATTGCAGCCGAAAACGAAGATCGATTTCGTCGGGGTGTTTACGTTGTTTGGAAGCGTGCTGCTCCCTACCCGAGCTTTGTAAACTTCGATGCTCCCAATCGCGGAGCCTGCACCGTTGAGAGAGGACGAAGTAACACACCGCTCCAAGCACTCACATTGCTCAATGACCCCGCATACATCGAGATGGCATTGGCTTTTGCAGATCGAATCATTAGCGAATCACCCTCGAGTGATGACGGTGAACGGATCAAATTTGCGTTTCAAATCGCAATTGCTCGCTCACCGAGCGTGAACGAATCATCAATAGTCTCGACTCTCCTAGAGCAAGAACGTAAACGCCTGAAAGAAAAACCAGAACTGATCGAAGCGAGAATCCAAGTCCCCAGTGCCGTCATTAAATTACGATCAAGCGAGCGAGTGGAACTTGCCGCATGGATGTCGGTCGCCAATGCACTGTTGAATTTAGACGAAACCATGAGTCGCTAAAATCATTCCACCACCAAAAGAACCCGACGATTCAAAACACTTTTCAAAAACCTTTCACCATGCATCTGCAAACCACTCCAATCGGACGACGCACACTTTTACAACGAGGTGGATTGGGAATTGGTGCATACGCATTGGCCGAGATGCTTGGCCAAGAGAATGCTTTCGGCTCTGACGTGAAGCAACTCGCTACGGATCGTCCTACTGGCCCATCGAGCGTTAAATCGCCGCACTTTCCCGCCAAAGCCAAAAGTGTGATCTACCTGCACATGGTGGGTGCACCAAGTCACCTTGACTTATTTGACCTCAAGCCTGAATTGCAAAAGCGATCCGGAGAGGATTGCCCCGAACACCTATTTGAATCGGGAAAATTCGCCTTTGTGCGTTCACTTCCCAAGCTACTGGGCACTCCTAATGAAAAGGAGTACCAATTCACAGCAAGTGGGGATTCGGGGCTTCCCATTTCCAACCTGATGCCTCATCTCCAGAGCGTTGCGGATGAGATCACGATGATCAAATCGATGCACACCGAGGAGTTCAATCACGGTCCCGCTCAGATGTTCATGCTGAGTGGCTTTGGTCGCTTTGGAAGACCGAGTATTGGCTCTTGGCTCAACTATGGCCTGGGAACCGAGAACCAAGACTTACCCGGCTTTGTTGTTCTGATCACTGGAAATGTTTTGGGGGCGGGAAGTCCCGCATGGGGAAGCGGATTCTTACCGAGTGTTTATCAGGGTGTTGAGTTTCGCAGCAAAGGCGATCCGGTCCTGTTTTTGTCCAATCCAAAAGGTGTTCAACCTGAATCTCGCAAACAGATCATCGACACCGTCAACCAACTCAATCAGGTTCAATTGGCGGATGTTTCTGACCCCGAAATCGCAACTCGAATCAGCCAATATGAACTAGCATACCGGATGCAAACCAGTGTCCCTGAGTTAATGGATCTGTCACGGGAACCCGAGTCGATCCATGATCTTTACGGTACTCAACCTGGGCAGACAAGCTTTGCCAACAACTGCCTGCTAGCCCGTCGCTTGGTCGAACGTGGAGTTCGCTTTGTGCAGCTTTTCGACCAAGGCTGGGACGCACACGGAAACGTCTTTTCCGGAGTGAAGAACAAAGCCAAACAGGTGGATCAACCCATTGCGGCTCTGCTCAAGGATCTGCGTCAACGTGGACTTCTCGATTCAACTTTAGTGGTTTGGTCGACAGAGTTCGGACGCACTCCATTTGCTCAAGGTGCAAAGGATGAAAAGAAAGCAGGTCGAGATCATCACAAAGATGCTTTTACCGTTTGGGTAGCCGGCGGCGGCACCAAAGGCGGACTGAGTTTCGGTCAAACGGATGACCTAGGTTACACCATCGCAGAAAATCCAGTTCACGTGCACGATCTCAATGCGACGCTTCTGCATTTAATGGGGATCAACCATGAAAGACTGACGTTCCGCTTTCAAGGTCGCCAATACCGACTTACCGATATTGGTGGCAAGGTGATCAAACCGATTCTTGCCTAATCCATGAACCTGAAATCAGAAACGTTCAGGCGTTACTAAGAAACTCGGCCACTCGAGCCAGCATCTCTTCCGTGACTGCGTCTGCAGATTGGTCTGCGTTCACCACCGCAACCGAGTCACTGCTGTGAGGCAACTGGGCAAGAAACTGCTGACGAACCGCTTCCATGTATTTAACGCCTCGACTCTCCATCCGATCGGTAGGCCCTTTGATGCGTTGCATCGCACTAGCTGCAGGCATATCAAAAAGGATTGTGAAATCAGGTCGAAGATTTCCGTTTGCGAGTAAACCTAGCTGCCACAGCTCCTCGGCGGCGACTTCACCACCGACGCTCTGATAGACCACATTGGCAAGGAGAAATCGATCGGAAATGACCGTCAAACCACGATCCAATGCGGGACGAATTGAGGCCTCAACCATTTCGCATCGACTCGCCATGAAGAGCATCGCTTCAGTCCGCCGATGCATGACAAGGTCGCTTTCAAGTAGTAGCTTCCGCAGCTTGCCGCCGACCTCGCTACTTCCGGGATCTCGCACAGTGAGCACTTCCCGTCCGCGTCCCTCAAGGTACTCCATCAGACGCTGAATCTGGGTCGACTTTCCACAACCATCGATTCCATCAATTGAAATAAACATTGACTGTTTCTGTTGCTGACTCATTAGCGACTCAATTGATTTGAAAACTGACTGGCGGCGTCTGGTTGACCGGTGATGGGAAAATGTCGGTAATCGATAATCGACCAACGCTCATTTTTGAAAACCATACGCAGCACCAGCAGTCGCAGAACTCTTACATTTTGAAACCGACCGCCATTGTCACTGACGTCCACCTTCACGCTCAACTCAACATCCGCTTCGGGAGGGTAAGAACCTTCGATGAAGTGGATATTTCTAATCTTGTTAATGGATGCCATCTGAAATCGATAGCGTTGTAGTTCGGAGCGTGCCCGAGCCTGCATATCAGGGTCCCCAATCGCTAGAACCGCGCGATCAATCTCGTTGCCCTCCACCGCATCAGCTAACTCATACAACAAAGTTTGAATTTTTTCGCGATCGGTTTCCCACTCTGCGGCAACCCAGTGTGCAACCGGCACGAGAACCAACGGCACAAGAGCTGCCCATGCTGCTTGACGCTTACCGGTCTGTAGCCATCCGTAGATGAAGCTTGTGGTAATGGCAAACAACAAGATCGATACCACCATGGGTCGTTCCGCGATCAAATCAGCCATGGAGAGTCCTTGTTTGAAGCGAAACCAGTACGCGATGCATCGGTAACCTTTATATCAACCAACCACCACCGAACCAACCAATGACTGGGAACGCGAGGCACACCACATGACGAATGGTCATAAAAAAACGATGCAGCGATTATGACGGTCGCTACATCGTTTTCGTTTTTAAGTGGAGTCGCGGCTGACATTCAGCCAACGCAGATTACTTGTGCCGGAATAATGGGCCACCGTACAGGGCGGAGTCACCAAGCATCTCTTCGATTCTCAGCAACTGATTGTACTTTGCCATGCGATCACTTCGGCTAGCTGAACCCGTCTTGATTTGACCGGTCGACAGGGCAACAGCGAGATCGGCAATGGTCGAGTCTTCAGTCTCGCCACTTCGATGACTAGAAATTGAAGTGTAGTTATTTCTTGCAGCAAGCTGAATGGAATCAATGGTTTCGGTCAGAGTACCAATCTGATTGACCTTGATCAGGATGCTGTTTGCAATTCCTTGATCAATCCCTCTTTGGAGTCGCTCGACGTTGGTGACGAATAAGTCATCACCAACCAGTTGAACCGAGTCGCCCACTTTTTCAGTGAGTTTTTTCCAGGTATCCCAATCATCTTCGGCGCAACCATCTTCGATGCTGCAAATCGGGTACTTACTGCACCAGTCAGCGAGGAAATCGACCATTTCATCACCGCTGAGCTCGTTACCATCGATGGAGTACTTTCCGGTCTCGCTGTTGTAAAACTCGGTGGAAGCCGCGTCCAATGCGATCCAGATCTGCTCACCAGCCTTGTAGCCAGCCTGATCAATTGCCTGCAGGATAACGTCGAGTGCCTCTTGGTTGCTTTTCAAGTCAGGAGCAAAACCACCCTCGTCACCCACTGCTGTGTTGTAGCCCTTTGAGGACAGAACTTTTTTCAGATGATGAAAAACTTCGGTTCCCGCACGAAGGGCGTCGCTGAAACGCTCAAAACCGAGTGGCATCACCATGAATTCTTGAACATCCACGGAATTGTCAGCGTGCTCACCACCGTTGATGATGTTCATCATCGGTGCTGGGAGAAGACGAGCGCCTGCTCCACCGAGGTACCGGTAAAGAGGCTGACCGGTTGCCTGGGCTGCCGCGTGCGCGGTCGCCAAAGAGACGCTGAGAATTGCATTAGCACCGAGGTTTTTCTTGTTGGGAGTCCCGTCAAGAGCGAGCATTGCTGCGTCGATTCCAGCTTGATCGGTGCCTTCCATCCCCTGAAGTGCTCCGGCGATCTTTTCGTTGACATTCGCTACGGCCTGCGAAACGCCTTTCCCGAGAAAGACCGCCTTGTCACCATCACGCAACTCCCAAGCCTCATGTGCTCCGGTGCTGGCACCGCTGGGAACTGCGGCGCGTCCGAAACTGCCGTCGCTCAGCAGCACTTCTGCCTCAACCGTTGGATTTCCGCGACTGTCGAGAATCTGACGAGCGTGGATTGCTTCAATTAACGTCATGGGAACCTCTGCTTGGATTGCTCTAAAATAAGATTGGTTTCTTGTTTGGGAGTGGCATTTTGTTCCATGCTGGGAAAACTGGCTACCCGGCATCAAGCAGTTCCCGAAAACATAACGTCGCTTTCGCCGTTTAATCGTAAAAACCGAATGGGTCACTGATCTCAGACTCGATTCACGCTGAGATTGCCGCGTTTAGCGAGTAGCAAATCCCCGCAGCTCCTGCAACAATCTCATCCGAATCCTGTACCTCGCAACTCAAACCGTCAGAAAACATGTTCACCGGACTTGTCGAAACAATGGGAACGATTGTTCAACGGCTCGACCAACCCCCCGGTTGCCGTCTCCGAATCGCCTCGGGAATCACCGCCCAAGGGGCACAACTCGGTGACAGTATCTGTATCAACGGTTGCTGCCTGACCGTGATTGAAATCAACGGTGAGGAGCTAGATTTCGAAGCTGGAGAGGAAACACTCTCGAGAACCAATCTTGGCAACTTGCAGCCTGGCTCCAAAGTCAACATGGAACGTTCACTCGCCGTCGGTGACCGGCTCGGGGGGCATTACGTTACCGGTCACGTCGATGCACTCGGAACACTAATCGAACGTAGCGAGGATCCGCCTTGGGCCAACCTTCGCTTTCGGCTGCCAGTTGCGCTCGCCTCCCAAGTGGCAAGCAAAGGCAGTATCGCAATCGATGGGGTGAGCCTAACGGTGGTGGATGCAGATTCAGACTCGTTCTCGGTCGCCCTGATCCCTCATACTCTCGAAGTCACCACCCTCGGCAGTCGACAAATTGGCGACTCCGTGAATTTGGAAACCGATGTCTTGGCGAAATACGTCCAGCGAAGCCTAGGGATTCGATCCGCCAACGAGACAACCGACCACGCCAACGATCACAAAGGATCAAAGCATTGAGCGACTCGCGTCAAACTGCAACCTACCTTTCCAAGCGTCTGACAGCAGCAGGTCTCAGGCCTGTTTCCCGATTTGGACAGAACTTCCTTATCGATTTGAATCTTGTCGATCTCATCGCTCGATCAGCAGAATTGCGGAAAACGGACGTTGTCCTCGAGATCGGTACTGGCGTTGGATCACTCACCACTCGACTTTCGGATCAAGCCGGAGCGGTGCTGACGGTAGAAATTGATAATAACCTCCATCGACTAGCCACCGAAGAATTAGCGGGACGACCCAATGTTCGCCTCATACACGGCGACGCACTACGCAACAAGAATTCGCTTCGCTCCGACCTGATGGAACAGATCCGCGAGGCCATGGAGAGGATTGGTCCCGAAGCGAGGTTCCTGCTCGTTGCAAACCTGCCCTACAACGTTGCAACACCGATCATCAGTAACTTACTCCATGAAACACCCCACCCGGACGCTATGGTGGTGACCATCCAAAAGGAACTTGCCGATCGCATCATTGCTGAACCGGGGACTAAGGATTACGGCGCCCTGAGCATCTGGATTCAATCGGTCTGCCGAGCTGAAATCGTTCGGATTCTCTCCCCCAAAGTCTTCTGGCCAAGGCCAAAGGTTCATTCTGCAATTCTGAAGCTTGAAAGTATCCCAGATGTTCGGGAGCAATTCGCTGATCTAAAGCACTTTCACCAAACCGTGCGTGCATTGTTTTTTCACCGCCGAAAGTTTCTACGCAGCGTGGTAGCCAGTGCAACCAAGCAAACACTCACCAAAGAACAAGTGGACGAAGTACTGAAGTCTCTCGGCTACGATGAAACATCGCGAGCAGAAAATCTGTCAGTGCCACAGATCCAGAGTCTCGCCGAAGCACTGCGGTTAGCAGAATTAAAAGCAGCGGCTGACTGAGTTAAAAGCTGCAAACTGACTAACTGTCCGGCGTGAGTGACCCAACAAACAACTTTTCTTATTCACTCGCTTCAATTGCCTCCTGATCAGAGAGCCCCTCAGCGTCCCAGTTCTGCTGGCCAACTGCTGCAGCAGGCAGTTGGATTTGCGAGGTAAAAAGGCTGCATCGGCGACTTCAGTTTGAGAGCGCAACACTGGCCGAACTGCTACCGCTGCAATCTGTTTTTTCGATCCAAGAGACGGCACTTTGAAAGATTCTCCCTGACTCCCCGCTTCAAAAGTGCCATTTCTGCGATGCGAGCTAGAATCGATCTCGAAGTCTGCATCGGCAAGTGACGTGTTAAAGGGGGAACTCCAGCTGGATCGCTCGCGTCTCAGACGTTGCCGGCCTGAATCAAGAGCAAACCGGTTGAGCACGCTGTTCAGCTAGCAAACCAAGCACCGGCGTGCATCTGTGTCCAGATTGGAGTGGCAAAGTTTAGCGGTTGTAGCGGATTCACTGATTTTATGCCTGCTTCGGTGTCGAAAGTCATCAAGAGGGTCTGTAGATACAGGAGTGGAAAGAACCCAAGACGCACCCCCTAAACCGGTGGGGCCAAGACTTGGTGCAATTCAATTCATCTCGAGAGAGATCGAATCAAAACACAAGCCCGAACGAACTCGCCTTAGCTTGATCGGGCGAACCAAAGAGAGAATAAACAGTAGAGCTCAATTCATGTCCTTGAACACAAACCGAAAAAATCTTCGCCGGAACCTCCTCCAGCGTCTACTTTTTGATGCGTTACCGTGGTCGAAAAAGGACGACGAGACCGATCCTCGACGGGGCAGGTTGCTACTGGAGTCTCTTGAGAAACGTGCCATGCTCGCCGGTGACGCGGATCTGCTTTTCACCGATGGCGTCACCACCGACTTGGATCTGACAAGCAGCAGTGCGGAGGTGTCTACGGCAGTTACCACTGCAGCAGCTTTTCAGACAACGACCACAGCCGAGGGTGAAGCAGCACCAGACTTGGTTCAATTCGCCAAAGACCTCTCAGCGGCTGGTGCCAAATACTATGGAGCTGCATGGTGCACTTTCTGTACGGAACAAAAACAACTGTTCGAAGATGGATCTGAATTCCTGCCTTTCATTGAAGTGACCAATCCGGACCGAAGCCTTAATTCCACCGGCGTGGGCGAAAACATCGAAACATTTCCCACTTGGGAGTTTGCCGATGGCACGCGAGTAACTGGGGTTCAAACGCTTCAAACATTAAGCGAGCTGAGTGGGGTGGCTATCCCGCAAGGCGTCGCCCCTTCGTTCCTGACCGTTGGAAACCAGACGGTTCAAATCGGTTCGCCGCTACACATACCAATTGACGCATATTCTCCAACAGGTGAAGCACTGACTGTCACGGTCACCGTCAGTGACCCCAGCTTGGTGGAAGCGACGGTGCTCAGTGGAAACCGATCCATTCGCATCGACCTCGATGGTTACGACGACATGGTCTTCGAACTCTTCGAGCAGCGGGCCGAAACTGCGTCCGGTCGTGTCATCCAGCTTGCGGAAGATGGATTCTACGATGGAATCATTTTTCACCGCGTGATCGACAACTTCATGATTCAAGGCGGAGATCCAACCGGCACTGGAACGAGTGGATCGAGCCTCGGGAACTTTGATGATGACTTCCACCCGGAACTGCAGCATAACCGAGAAGGTGTTTTGTCATTCGCCAAGTCGTCTGACGACACCAACAACTCGCAGTTTTTTGTGACCGAAGTTCCAACGCGTTGGCTTGACTACAACCACTCGGTCTTCGGCCAATTGGTGGAAGGGTCTCATGTGCGAGAAGCGATCAGTGGCACAGCGGTCAACGCTTCAAACAAACCGCTCAATAATGTGACCATCACCACGATCGATGTTTTCAATGACACGGAAAATTCCGTGATCATGTTCAAGCCGACCGGATCTTTGACGGGCACCACTTCGGTAACGGTGACGGTGACCGATCAGAGCGGCAACACATCGGTGGAATCGTTCGATGTAACTGTGACCGCTGACACGGCCAACAGTCAGCCCTACCTCAATGACCTACCCGAGACGGTGACTTCATCAGTCGATACACCTGCTCAGTTGCAACTCAGCAGCGTTGACATTGAGGGTGATGCGGTGACTTACTTTGGTCAGTCACTCTCCGCTGCAGCCAACGGCACCGTCTCGGTCGATTCTCAATCAGGTGAGGTCACCGTCACACCTGCAAGTGGGTTCGTTGGCACCATCACAGCTCAGGTCGGCGTTGCGCCCGGCAGTGGTGTTGTCGGCAACGGAGCGAGTGATGCCGATACCCAGCGAGTGTCTTTTGTATTTCAGGCAGACACACTGCCCGCCCCCACCTCGATCGACCTCAGCACGGGAAGCGATTCGGGATCAAGCAATTCCGATAACATCACTCGAACAGGGTCACTGTCATTCCTGATATCGGGTGTAACCGATGGCGCCACCGTTAACATTGTGGAAACCACCTCCTCTACCATCATTGGCACGGGAACCGCTTCGGGAGGGAACGCGATCATCACCACGAGCAACATCGCTGCGTTGGGTGATGGAAATTATCAACTCGCCGCTTATCAAGCCTTGGGAGGAGTTTTCAGCTCGGATTCACCGACGCTAAATCTAATCTACGACACCACTCCCCCTGCGTCGGTCATTGCAACCGCATCAACTCAGGCCAACGTTGGGCGTGCCTTCTCGACTGATCTCATCAGCAGCGAAGAAGGCAGTGGTCTCCTTTATTCGGTCGTCTCAGGACCGAGCGGTCTGTCGATTAGTGAGACGACGGGAGTCATCAACTGGACGCCAATTGCAAGTCAACTCGGCGACCATGACGTTCAAATCTCTCTCACGGATATCGCGGGCAATGTGAGAACCGAAACGTTGACCATTACGGTCAACGAAGCACCGACTGCTGAAGTTCGACTCGAACTAACGGACCTGTCTGGTAACACAGTCGATTCGTTAGCGGTCGGCGATTCATTTTTACTGAAGATGATTGCAGTTGATGCACGCGCCTTCACGCAACCGGGAATTTACGGTGCCTACGCTGACATTCTTTTCGATGCAAATCTTGTTCAGGTCGAATCAGGCACAGAAATTGAATTCGCTTCAGGCTTTGGGGTCTTGCAAAAAGGAACCGTCCTTAGCGGAGAAATCAATGAACTCGGGGCGGTTAGCAGTTCGATTGCTGCATCGAATGTTGCCGAGAGCCATATTGCAACCGTCCAATTCAAAGCGATCGCCGATGGAACCGTTAACTTTCTCAGCGATCCAGCGGATGATGCTAACAGTGAATTCCTGATGTTTGGGATCGACGAACAGATTCCGGCCTCAGCAATCAGCTACGGCAGTGCGGCGTTGAATATCGGCCAGAGCTTCACCGTGGCGGATGACAGTGTCACCGTTGCGGAAGATTCGGGTAGCACCATCATCAACGTACTAGATAATGATCAAGTCGTTTCTGGTAGCGGCAACCTCACAGTCATCGAGGTTAGCCAACCCGATGCAGGAGGAGCGACGTCTCTTAACGCGGGAATCGTTTCCTTCACACCAGCTGCTGATTTCAACGGCACCTCCACGTTCACGTACCGCGTTAGTGATACATCCGGCATCCAGCAAACCGCCACTGTGACAGTGACGGTTCAAGCGGTAAATGACCCTCCGGTTGGTATTGCTGATGAATTGACCGTCAACCAAGACTCCGGTAACAACTTCCTCAACGTGCTCAACAACGATTCATCATTGCCGGACGTTGGGGAAACGCTGAAAGTTACCGGCCTGACTCCTAGCGGCACAACTGCCAATGGTGCGTCCATTTCGATTGCGCCGGACGGAGTTGGCATTTTCTATCAGCCAGTATCCGGATTCTCCGGTACCGATACCTTCACCTACACTCTTAGCGATGGCACAGCCGAACAAGAAGTGGATGTGACGGTCACGGTGGTCAATCCCGACAATCCTCCAACCGCGGCTGATGATTCATTCAATATTGTCGAAGACGATGCTGAGGCGTCTTTTGATCTCCTAGCCAATGACTCGCAAGATGTGGACGGGCAGGATTTTTACATTGACTCCGTCTCCACTCCCAGCTCCGGTGGCAGCGTGAGAATCTCAGCCGACGGACTCGACTTCTTTTATCAACCAGCGGCAAACTTCAATGGCACCGAGAGTTTCACTTATGTCCTGCGAGACTCAGGTGGTGGTTCTGCAACTGGGACTGTGACCTTTGATGTTCAAGCAGTCAACGATGCTCCACCCGTTGCCGACCTTACACTCAGCCGTAACCGAGGCGGTGTGAACCAGAATGTTCTCAGCCTGAGCGACTTACCGGAAAATCCTGACGCAGGTGAGTCTCTGAGCGTGACCGTCATTACACCGACACAAGCGGGAGGGATCGCGGAGGTCGATGCTTCGACTCAAGCGATTCTGTACACGCCGCCGGCTGGATTCATTGGCACAGACACGATCAGCTACACCGTATCAGACGGGTCCGATCTAACTGCTTCGGGGACGATCACGATCAACGTCACCGACTACGAACCTCGCCAAATCAAGCTGACACTTCCGAAGCCGATCAGTGATATGAATATCTCTGGCATCACACTCTCGGGAACAGATCTAGCTGGTAATACGATTCAGAAGTCTATCGCCTACAACGCAGACCAAGCGGAATTCAACGATCTTCTGCCAGGCGAATACACCATCCAGATACCAGCAATCCCATTCATGCAGAATGCGGAATCACCACGTGAAATTCAGATCTCCAGTGGAGCAGATGATGGTGACACAACCGTCGAATCTGGCGTTGGACGTTTACGGGCAGAATATGTTTCGGTGCGAGACTGGCTGAGGTCCACACCCAAAAATCGTTTGTTGGTCGCGATCGCTCCAGGTGAATCACACCGTTTGGTTTCAGAATCTTCGCAGGCCGATTTCGAATCACCCGAAGTAAGACTTGATGGCAGTGGTGCGCTGCTCACCATCCAGCATACGGAAATCACAACTGATGATAGTGGGAATGCGATTAGCGAAAGGGTTCAGGCCACCATCGATGCAACCAACCCAAACCTCGCTCAGCAACGAGGTGAAGCCGATGGCATGTTGCTTTATCGAATTGCCACGGACCAACTCAGCTTTACACCGGTCCTTGACACCAATGATCAAGGTGAAGGTGAGCAAATCTCCATCGACTCACCACCACTTTCTTCCTTTAGTACTTCTGCAGAAGGTGAATCAATTGCCCCGCTGCAAGACGAAGTTACTGCTCCGCTTTCAAGTTCGCCCGAGCTGGTTTCAGCAATGCCCTCATCGAGAATCGTCGGCTCTGCCGCAACGGTTGCCGATATCTTCGTACCTTCGATCGGACAAACCTCACAGCCGGACAGTGCGTTGGTGTTAAGAACCGGCGAAGCTGAAGTATGGCAAACCAACATTGAGAGACAGGTTAGCACAGCACGCCCGTTAAGCAGTGGCAACTTTGCTTCCGCTGGGACAATCGCCCTCTCGCCACAGGCCTCCTCAAAGGAAGGACAAGCCGCTGCAACGTTGGTTGAGCAGTTGGCAAATGATCGCCAAGCAAACCTGCAAGCGGTTGACCAAGCCTTGACTGAATCGATCGAGGACTAGAGCGGTCCGCGATGCGTCACCTGCGAAATCCGTTAGGTGCCACGGAAACGATCTGCCTCTGTTTTTCAGCGATTCCCTGGCAATTTCTGCGTGATTCCGGGGCGATCCTGATCATGGCGAAGACGTGATTCAAAGGCTAAAAACGGCCGAGGTCAAATTGCCTTTGGTAAGCCGAGAAATTGCCCTGGAGTGCCATTTATGGCTCTAGATTGGCCTTGAGAGCCTTATTTACCGTAAAAACCGCGGAAAACGTGTGCTTTTTTGCCCAAAGCCGGGTTGCAACGATTGGGTAAGGCACATAACACTTG
>JBMHCO010000082.1:0-10690 GCA_049889895.1 Rubripirellula sp. | reverse complement strand
CAGCGCTCAAGAACAGCCGTACAGTCGCAGTATTCAAATCGCAAGACCGAGCGACTGGTTCGCCTCGATGATGATGACGACGAGATACTGGAGGCTGAGATCGTTGCAGAGTTGGTGCCAGAAAAGACAACGAAGCGACTTAACGATGCAAAAGCGGCCAGCCCAATCTCGCCAAGGCAGAAGGTATCAGGGCAGAAAACTTCAGAGCAAAAAACTTCAGAGCAAAAAACTTCAGAGCAAAAAACTCGTGTGTTGAGGTCATCAAGGAGTCCCAAGTCAGGTGAATCAACGGGCAGAGCCTTAACTGCTGGCGAATCAAGCACTGGTATCAATGCATTGGAGTTGGTGCAGATGTTGGGAAGACCTGGCGGAGTGCGGCAGGCTTTTTTACTCAAAGAAATCATTGACCGCCCAGTGAAACGCTGGGAGTGACAACTCGGCGAAACGCTGGGAGTGACCACTCGGCGAAACGCTGGGAGTCACGGCCCAGTAAAACGCTCGGGGCAATTGAAAAGTGGCAACCCATCTTTACGACGACACCAATTTCATTTTGCTCAGTTCTTTTACATCTCTCTCGATTCACAGGAAAACGGTAACTCTTGTCAACCGAATCCACATCCACCGAACGCGAAAGTGTGGCCCATCATCACAAGGTTTTGATTGCGGTTTGTACTCTCAATGAGTCTGAGAATATCGTCTCGTTGATTAGGTCGATGCGTAATGAAATTCCTTCGGCTGATATTTTGATTGTGGATGATAATTCACCGGATGGGACTGCTGATTTGGTTGAAGAGCATTTTGGTGAGGACAGTCAAGTCATCTTGAGGGTTCGAGAGAATGATAAAGGTCTTGGTGGTGCGATTCGTTTTGCAATGCAGCATGCGGTCGATTCCGGATATCACTTTTTCATGAACTTGGATGGTGATTTCAGCCATGATCCCCGGCAATTGCCGGATCTGCTCTCTCGTATCGAGAGCGATCCAGATCTCGACGTGGTCATTGGGTCACGATATGCGGAAGGCGGCAAAATCGTCGGTTGGCCAATGCATCGAAAATGGATGAGTTGGTTGATTAACCGTTTTGCGGTCACCTGCCTCGGGTTACCCGTCGGTGATTGCAGCGGTTCGATGAGGTGTTATCGGGTAGACGCCTTGGTTCGAGTCAATCTTGAGTCGCTTAGGGTCAACGGATACGCCGTGCTCGAGGAGATTTTGCTTCGCTTAGTCGAGCAAGGTTCTCAGCTTTCCGAAGTGCCAATTACCTTCACCGATCGGCAAAAAGGTGCAAGCAAGCTGACGTTTCGAGAGGCGTGTCGATCTTGCGGTCAGCTGCTGAGAATGGCATGGCAGCGTTAGGCAACGGGTTACCGGATGCCTCGGTTTTGGTGTTCCAGTTTTCCTCGCATGATCCATTTAGGTGAGCCGGTTGAGGATTTTTCGTGACACACTGTCGCAGTAACACGGGTTTCAATCTGCGGTTGCTTGATATACTACGCGGTTTGCGAAGCAGCTTTTGCTTCGCTCGGTTTTCGTGAAGCAGTTGGTTTATTCAAGGGAAGAGCAGAGTGGCATCAGGTATGAATTCTGGCGCGGAACTCGGGGCGGACATGACGGAAGCAAGCTCAGCGTCGTTCGGTGAGCAGGATGCAAAGTCATTTGATGATTCGATTGTACGAATGTTCGCGGCGGCTACCCTTCTGTGGGGTTTGTTTGCGATATTAGTCGGTCTCGGTGTAGCTCATTTGTTGGTGATCCCCAAGATGTTTGGTGGATCTGAAGTGTATTCGTTTGCACGTCTTCGTCCGCTCCATTCGAGCGTCGCGCTGTACGCCTTCCTCGTCAACGGGATGTTTGCCGCTCTCTACTACAGCGTGCAGAGATTATGTGGCGTGCGGATATGGAGTGTTGCGCTGGCATGGTTGCACTTCGTCGCCTGGCAGGTGGTGGTAGGGATGGCGGTCTACACCCTGCCCCGTGGTTTGATGCAAGGTCGAGATCACGCGGAGTTGGTTCAGCCGATCTATCTCGCGATGATTTTCATTTGGACGGTTCTGTTCGGTTTAAACTATTGGATGACGCTGCGTCGTCGTCGCATTCAACAACTGAATGTTTCTCTTTGGTTCTATTCTGCAACGATTGTTACTTTCCCAGTTTTGATGGCCGCGAGTAATGTTGTCTTGCCGGTTAGTTGGGTCAAAAGTTATCCACTACTCGGTGGAGTTCAGGATATCGTGCTTCAGTGGTGTTACGGTCAGGTTTCCGTGTACTACCTATTGCTGATGCCTTTTCTTGGGCTGATGTATTTCTTTGTGCCAATGGTTTCAGGGAAACCGATTAGTAGTCATCGTTTGGCGATCGTTCATTTTTGGGCGTTGGTGATCTTGCTACTCTGGTCCGGTTCCCGAAATCTGCACCACACAGCGATACCGGAGTGGCTATCCACGGCTGGTATGCTTGCGGGCTTGATGCTTTGGATGCCACTTTGGGGTGGATTGCTTAACGGTTGGCGAACGTTGCGTGGTGGCGAGGCTAACTTTTCCAATAGCACGGTTTATCGCTTCTTGGCCTGCTCATTAGTTTTCTATGCCATCTCCACTTTTGAAGCTTCCCTCTTGAGTATCAAGAGCGTGAGTGCGTGGACGCAGTACTCAGATTGGACAATCGCCCATCTTCACAATGGCATGATGGGCTGGAACAGCATGCTTGCCTTCGGTGCGTTCTATTGGCTGGCCCCTCGATTGTTTCAGAAAAAGCTTTGGAGCGACCGTGCGGTATCGGTGCACTTCTGGTTCGCCTTGGTTGGCGTTTTGCTGTCGGTATTACCGATTTATGTTTCAGGGATGAAGCAAAGCAATATGTGGAATTCCTTGGATGAGCTAGGTTATTTGGCTCATCCTGATTTCATCGATTCTCTAAATGCATCGCGTGGTATGTGGTGGGCGCGAATTTTGGGTGGTTCGTTTTATTTGCTTGGCTTGGTGGTGATGGCAGGTAATTTCTTGCTGACTTGGTTGTTGTCATCTGAGCCAAGTGGTCTCGCGTCCGAGGATGCTGCAAGACTTGCGATGCTTCAAGCGTCGAATGAGCTGCAAGATAGTGCTGAGATTCCATGTTTGCTTGAATCAGCACCGGTTCTGGATGCTGCAAGATCATTCGAACGAACATCGACTCTGCGTTGGCACCAAATCTGGGAATCCAGTCCGGGCCGTTTCTATGCGATTCCGTTGCTGATGATTTTGATTGTCAGCATTGTACAATTGGTACCCCTACTATTATTGCAGTCGTCAGTACCCAAGATTGCTTCGGTAAAACCTTACACGCCGCTTGAATTGATGGGACGCGAAATCTATCTGCAAAAAGGATGCTATAGCTGCCACACGCAAGTGGTGCGACCGCTGGTGGCGGAGACCATGCGTTATGGTGATTTCAGTCGGGCAGGTGAGTTCGTCTATGATTTTCCAGCGTTTTGGGGGAAGCGTCGAATCGGGCCAGATCTTGCTCGCGAGGGCGGCAAGCAGAGCAGTAAGTGGCACTGGCAGCATCTGGATAACCCAGGTCTTCTTGTCGAAGGCACCTTGATGCCGTCTTACAGCGACTTGCTGGATTCGAGGATTGATTTCGAAAGAATTCCATCTTACGTCGACTCGGCAAAATTGTTGGGTGTTGATTACGACGGGGAAAATGAGGATCTGGTACAGGACGCCAAGGAACAAGCTGAGCGAATTGCTGCTGAGATCGTATCAACAGGTGGGTCAATTCAGCGTGGGGGAGTGATGACTCTTGAGTCGCAGGCGGTTGCTTTGATTGCTTACCTGCAGCGGCTTGGGACAGATCTGAATGCTCCTGTTGAATCGGATACCGCACAAGTAGCAGCTGCTCAGTAAAAACAAGCGCACATCGCTGTCAAACAACATTCAAAAAAAACAGAATCACTAATCCACTTGTCAGTTCAGGTGGAGGGAAATCGTCATGAGTGACAATCAATCGAATTTATCTGGAAGTGAAATGAATACTTCTGATGCATCGAATGATGCCGGCACAGATCAGGGTCGAGTTTTTCGAGACGAGCCGTTGCCAAACTGGTGGAAGTTGATTTTTGTGGCAACAATCGCCTTCGCTCCGCCCTACTTCTTCTGGTTCCACAATGGTGCTCCCGGGCGAACGGCGGCAGAGCGTTACGATGCTGCACTCGCTGCAAATTTGAGATTGCAATTCGCTGAGATTGGTGAGTTGAGTGCGACACGTGAGAACGTGCTGAAGTTTCTCTACGAAGATTCTTGGTTGAAAGTTGGTCGCGCAGTGTTTAAGTCAAACTGCGTCTCGTGTCACGGAAGCGAAGGGGGCGGTTTGGCTGGACCTAATTTGTGTGATGACAGCTACAAAAATATCAAAGAGATTGGTGATATCTTGAAGGTGTTGCAGAATGGCGCCGGTGGTGGCGCGATGCCGGCGTGGCAGGGTAAACTCTCGACTAACGAATTAGTGCTCGTCTCGAGTTATGTCGCTTCTCTTCGAGGTAGTAATCCTGCGACTGCAAAGCCGGCAGAGGGGCAGGAAATCGCCGCTTGGCCGCCGAAGCCAGTCAAGCAGGAGACGAGTGCAGAGGCCAATTCCGAAACAGATTCCTCGCCCGCTGAGGGTGAGTGATGAGGCCGAGTGACGCGATGCGACCGGCCCGCTCTTTTTAATCTGCGTCGATGCAGTGAACACCACTGAGCCAGTGTTTTGATTTACATTAGCTAGTCGTTTCGCTGCATCAAATCAGTACTAAGATGGTGTGATAGCGCGAATTCACTCTGCTTGGTTTCGAAGGTAGCTCGCAAGTGATATTGTGGCACTTCGAATTAGATGAGAGGTCGTCCGCCATGTTCTTGGATTCACTCAATCGCAGGCGTTTTTTGCATTCGGGATTGCTGTCCCCCGTGGTTGGCCAGACGCTGCTTGGTGGGTCGAAAGTGATCGGTTCTGAGGCAGCCGGTTCTGAGGCAGCCGGTTCCGGAGTGGTTGGGTCAGAGGTGAACTTGTCGGAGCACGGGATAGAGGTGCTCTTACCGCGAAATCGTGTGCCTCTTAGTTTCATCATCGATGACTCGACCTGTCTCGTGAACATGGGGCATTTCTGCACTCCGCAATTCGCAGAAGCTTGGCCGGACCGAGGGGAATATCAAAAGCCGTGGCAACAGTGGCCACGGGAGATCCCTGATGCATTTGTTCGTGAATTTGGTGAATGGTGTGCGTTGAAGGGCGTTCGAGGTAAGTACAGCATCGTTCCCAATCCTGCATGTGTTGGCTGGATGGATCGTGAGTTACCTGGTTGGTCTCGGAAACAGTTGCAGGAGAGTTTACGGCTAGTTCGGGAGTTGATGTTACCCAATTGGGACATTCATCCCGAGATGATCACCCACACACGAGTCATTGATCTAAAGACGGGGCGTCCCCTCAAAGAGATTCATGCGGGGACGATGGAGAATTCTTATCCTCAGGAAAAGAAAAGTATCGATGAATTGGCCGCTTACTTAGCTTACGCGCTAAGGATTCTTAAACAGTGTGATTTGCCGTGCGAAGGAGTTACGACGCCCGGAGGATTCGGTAATCAGGTTAAAAGCGAGCTGTCTTTGGCCGCAGACCAGGCAGTCCGTGATGTCTATCAGGTCGAGTTACCTCATTATTTTAAATACGTTCACACCGGTGAGCAAAGTACCGAGCCGATCATTGAGAATTTTCGAAATGAGGGAACCTTAAGTCCGCAGATGATCGTGAACGTTCCTGCGGGAACCGGTGATTGGTTTGGGGGATGGCAAGGTGACCGTCTTTCTGAGCCTGACCGATATGCAAATCAGGATGCCACGTCGGGGCGAATGGTTGAACTGATTCAACGCCGACAGCCAGCGGTAATGCTATGCCACTGGCCGGGAATGTATAGCAACGGCACAAAGGAAGGTTTTATTGCTTTTAAGCGGGTCGTCGAGTCGATTGAGCGTCGTTTTGGAGCGGAAACGCTTTGGATGAAGGTCAGCGAAATTGCACGTTATTGGGCATCAAAAGCGGCCTGCATCTTTAACGCTTCAGCAGGGAAATTAGTGATCGATTGTCCGATACAAACTCCGATGTTCACGATCCGTATTCAAGGCCAAAAGGGCCCTGTTCGATGTCATGAATTAGGATCGAAAGGTGACCAATCGGTTCAGGTTCTGCGTGAGGTAAGCCAGGTCAAGCAACTGGAGTCAGGCTGCTGGATGCAGGAAGGGGATGACCTCTTGTTGTGTATCGATCTCAACGACTCCAAGATTGAACTACGGTTTGATTCGTAGTGTAATCGTTGACATGATGCTCAACGGTTCGGTGGTGATGGCAGTTGTAGTGTTGCTGCTTCAGTGGAAAGTCTGGCGCGCAATTCTTCAAGAAGCTTGAGTACCGCTTGGAAATCCTCTCGGCTAGTTAAAGCGGAGTACTGTGGATCTTCTGCGACGCGTTGGTAGCGGCCAATGGTTTTTTCGATGGCTACTTTGGAACTGGCGTCGGTGCCGATCTGAGTGAGATCGGGTAGCTTCAGGAATTCTTGCCAAGCGGGCTCAAGTAGGCCCAGCAGCGACTTGGATTGAGCTTGCAACTGAGCAGCCGTGATTGAGATTTGAACTGAGCGATCACTGCGTTCAGGAGGCGGTAACCGAGTTTCAGTGGTCGTGGCAGTTGCGTAACTGGCAACCATCATGGTCAACTCGCTCGCCTCATTAGGAACAAAGCCGGTTGGGTTTTGCGGCGACTGCTGATAGTACCTTGCCGTAGCAGCTTGATCGATTCGAAGGGAAGAACCGTCAACGGACACCCCTGCAAAGAGACCGCGGCTACGAGAGTAAGTATAGATTTCAGCACGCAGGTTTTCGTCGGTCGATGCAGCAGCATTTCGGCCAACGGGACCTGCCGCTGCGGCAATGTCCGCACCAAGGGTCAGCTTTCCGTAAAGAATTCCTTGAACACTTCGGGGAGTCTTAAACACCAGGATCAAATCAGAGGACTGCAGCCCCACTTGCCATCCGATGTTTCCTCCTGTCAGGGAGATGAACGTCGGAGCTCGCCACACTCCATTGGGTTCGCGAATGAACAGCAGTCCTCTTCCATGTTTCGCGCCGACAACAAATCCACCCTTGATCACGTTCGGGATGATCGCAACACCGTGCGATTGGGACAGCAGTTTTTCCGGAATTCGGCCGCCTGGACGCTGAATGCTTTCTCGGAGAACACTGGTCGCTGATAAGACAAGACGTTGTTCTGCGTTTTGGGCGAACGCGTTTTGTGCGTAGAGAGAATGATGGGCTTGCGCAAAGAAGTATGCAGGGCCAATTAAACATGCAATCAATAAAAGGAATAAGCGATGCATGGGGGCAGCTTTCAGTTCACTGGGGAAATGTACTCGTCCATTCTATGCAACTCGAGTTGATGGGGGAAATCGGTCAAGCTAAAGATTGCTTGGCAATGCCTCGCCGATCTGGGGCGCGTTTTGCTTTGTTAGTTTCACTTGTGGTTAATTCAAGGAGCCGAAGTTGACCGGAGGGTTTTGGTTAAATGTAAGGATCCACGTCCCATCTGTTCATGAATGGATACGGTTTCACCAAAGGATGCATCAAGAGTTTGGACTTGTGACGCGTTTACGATGATGGTTGATCCGGCCCAAGTGTCAGGTGATCCAGGTAAGTAGACAACAACCTGCGATTTATCCTCGCTCCGCTCCGCTTCGAAGCCAATCACTATTCGATCTGCCAAAGTCACCACCACTGATTTTGTGTTTGGACGATTCTCGATCCCGCCGATTGTGTCGGCCATCTGATCTTTCAAGATGGCGTACCTCGGAAAAAGTAGTAAGAGATTCTTTTCAAAGAATTTGGTGAGTCGTCGGCTTATCGACCAGCGAGCCACCATGCCTGCCGCAAAACAGAGGAGCAATAGAAGTCCAACGACCACCGAAACAATCAATGAAATACTGACCGAATCCGTCGCGGGTAGGTTGTCGCGAAGAAAATGTGCGACTTGGAGCAAGATTGGGGCTACCTGAGAAATCAGCGTTGCCAAAACAATCAGTGGAAGAAGAAAGAGGAGGCCACCTATGGCTGTTGTTCTTAGGAATTGGATTGAACGGCGAGTCTTTCTTACAATCATGAGTTGGGACTACTGGGTCAGTTGGGACTGTTCGGTTTTAACGGTCACAGTTTAACCATGCGGAGCGATGCGAGAGGACACCACAGTTGGCAGGTCTTGCGATCAGGGGTGTGAGCTGGCAGGGAGTGTGCGTTTTGTGCTTGTTTGGCGATGTACGTCCGAATAGAAGACTGGGACTTGGAAGACTGGGACTTGTTTGATCAATGATTGCAGAGAATCATTCAATTATCGGGGAATGCCCAACGCTCAATTTGTCAACGCTCAATTTGCCGGCGTCCAAGTTGCCGGATCCCAAGCTGTCAGTGCCGAAAATGTGCTGGGCTCGGGTCTTGCTATTATTGTTTTGGGCGGTGACCGATCAGCAAGTTCACTGCTTGGCGAAGAGTCCAGTGGATGACGTACCAGTTTCAGGTGGTGCCCAAACAAGTCAGGATACAGGTGGCAAAGCAGTTCTCGTTGCAACTTCTTCCACGGATTTGTTCGAGCACGCGGCAGCGGTTTTTCAGTCTCGATGTTTGTCATGTCATCAAGACAGTGTTGGCGAGGGTGACTTTTCAATGTCGACATTCGAGTCGACCATGAAGGAAGGTTACATCGTGCCAGCTGATTTGGAATCGAGTCGGTTATGGGAGGCGGTAAAGCCACGTGACGGAAAGGCCGAAATGCCGAAGGATGGAGAGCCACTGTCGGATGTGGAGCTCGAGGCGATTAAGCAGTGGATTCTCGCTGGTGCAAAGTGGCCGAAAGAACGAGAGTTACATCCCTCAGTGATCAAGGATTTGAGCTGGTGGTCTTTTCGTCCCATTCTCCGCCCCGAGATACCTGTGATAGAACCGACTGGAGATTCTGCATCGTTGGATCTGAATCCTGTTGACGCATTCATTCAAAGTGAATTACTGCAACGTGGCCTTTCCCCGTCAAAGCGGGCGGACCGAAGGACACTGCTTCGTCGTTTGAAGTTTGACCTGCTTGGTTTGCCTCCCACAAAGCAAGAGATAGATGAGTTCTTGGCGGATGATGATCCGAAGGCCTATGAAAATTGGGTTGAGCGTTTTCTCGCTTCACCACATTACGGTGAACGATGGGCAAGGCATTGGTTGGACGTGGCCAAGTACGCTGACACATGTGGTTATGACAAAGATAAATTACGAGAAAATGCGTGGCCTTACCGCGATTACGTGATTCGTTCCATGAATCAGGACAAGCCCTATCGCCAGTTCATTCGAGAACAAGTCGCGGGCGATATCCTCTATCCGGGCCAAGCAGATGGGATTTTGGGTTTAGGTTTTATCGCCGCCGGCCCGTGGGACTTTATTGGCCATGTTGAGGTGCCGGAGTCAAAGTTAGATGGCAAGGTTGCTAGGAATCTTGATCGAGATGATATGGTCAGCGGGGTGTTTAACACTTTCTGTAGTTTGACAGTCCAGTGTGCGCGTTGTCATCATCACAAGTTTGATCCGATTTCTCAGCAGCAGTATTACAGTTTGCAGTCTATTTTTGCTGCAGTGGATCGTGCCGAGAGACCTTACGACGTTGATCCAGATTTGGAGCAGGCGAAGCAGCAGTTGCAACTAAAAATCAGTGATGCCAAGACGCAAATCGACGCATTGGAAAAGGAAATTCGTGCTGATGGCGGCGAGTTGCTTGTTAACTTGGACCAACGCTATTCGGAACTCAAAGATCGCGTTGCGGTGAAAAAAGATCCTCGTTTCGGATACCACAGTCAGCTCGCCAAAACTGCTGACGAGGAGAAATGGGTCGAGGTGGATCTTTTTGAGTCGCGTCTGGTTGCAGCGCTGGAAGTATTGCCTTGCCACGACGAGTATGCTGACATCGGAGCCGGATTTGGCTTTCCTGTTCGCTACCAAATTCAGGTCTTCGCTGATGAGGATGATCAGCAGGGGGTGGTCGTTGCTGATCGTAGTGAAGTGGATCAGCCGAACCCGGGGTTGCAGTCGCTACGAATTGAACTGGACAAACCACGAGAGATTCAGCGAGTTCGAGTCACTGCAATCAAGTTGATGGAGAGAGCGAACGATTATCATTTGGCTCTCGCTGAGATCAAAGTGCTGGGTGTCGATCAGACGAATCTCGCACTCGGTTGCGAGGTCCGAGCCCTAGACTCTATCGAGGCTCCTGTGCGTTGGGGGAAGAAGAACCTCACCGATGGAAAATGGGCGGACTATTTGAATCGCCAACTCGCAGATGAGCTTCATGATGTGAAACACCAGCGTGATCAATTACTTGCGAAGATCCAAAGTCCGGATCGTATGGATCAGAAAGATCGATTGCAAAAGCGAGTGAAAGATGCAGAGGCGGAAATCAAGAAGATTCCTGAAGGCAAGTTGGTCTATGCTGCGGCGACTCACTTTAAGCCACAAGGGAATTTCAAACCAACCTCGGGTGTGCCTCGCACGATACACGTTCTCGCGCGTGGCGAGATCGGTAAGCCGCTTGAGGTTGCTAGCCCGAGTTTACTGAAACTCGCCGAACCTTTACCGACTGAGGTGCCGGATGCTGCCTCGGAAGCGGAGCGA
>JBMHCO010000081.1:0-3764 GCA_049889895.1 Rubripirellula sp. | reverse complement strand
GTAATGATCGATGGAGGTCGGAAGCTTCAACTCTGCGGGCGCCTGATATTGGAAAAACTTTAGAACCTCGTCGTACTGGGGAACCTCAAGATCATTTCTGTTCGAAGCGCCGTAGAGTGCGAATCCTTGATTAACTTCCTCTACCCACATCTCTTTCGTGGAACTTCCAGGACGCGGCATCACGTGACAATCGCCACAAAATGTTTCCACCTTGGGCCGTATTTCATCAATCCACGCCTGCCTCTGCGCACTGGCAAGTGTTGTCCCACTCGCTTCTTGCTCAACAATCGTCGCATCAGAATCACTATCGCCTACAGACACGGATTCTTCGGAAGTGCAACCAGCAAACAGGCAAGTAAAAACAACGCACAGGCGAATAGAGACAATGCACAGGCCACTGTTGCCCAGAATGAATTGTGACACCGTATAACGGTGAGGCCTCAACACATTCACGAGCTTCCGAATACCAACAAATTCATCACGATGCATGATTCAAACTATGACTTTGAGCAATAGCGGGGAGACCGGACGAACAGCATTAGCCAAGATCGCTTACAGAATTTAACATATGAGGCGATGAACTCTGATGACCGCAAAAATATAATCCACCACCACTAAATCGCGAAAAGACAGCAATTGAGTGTGAAAACCGACGAAACAACACCTTAAATCCCCAACGCGATCAGGAATCAATCAATGAATTGTGATGTGACGAGCCAGGGGAGATGGTCTCGGCTTTGGACGATGATTTCTGTCTTGCTGTTTATTTTGTGCGTCGGATGCAATCCGCCAGAGAGCCCCGAAGATTCTTCAGGAACCAAATATCCTCTGAGTACCATGCGAGCCTTGGCAAGCCGTGGCCAATTTGATGAGGCTTGGACTCATGCTGAACAGGTCGCGGAGAAATATAGCGACGACCCAGAAATTCTCGCACAGGTAGCACAACTCGCACATAACGCTGGAAAGCCGGAACACGCAGCGGATTACCTCGTGCTAGCTTGCGTAGCTGAAAACTACGATCAGCCGCAACGAGTACAACAGGCAATGATCGCACTTGTGGGTGTCGGCAAGCTCTTCCAAGGCCTAGATCTACTGAGGAGTGCTATTGATGAACACCCTGACCAACATGAGTCGCGTCGTTGGCTTTTTGACCTCTTGATGGGCTGTGAAGATCGACAGGGAGGTCTTCAACACGGTCGCCGCTTAATACGAGATCGGCAGTTTGACATTGAGTTACTCAAGGCGTTGGCAAATACTGAGTACCGCACAATGGAAGTGAAACCATTGCTGCAAATGACGGAGCGGTTCCCTGAAGATACACGTCCGTTACTCGGAGACGCTAGGCAGAAGTTTGACCAGCGCGATTTCAACGGTGCAGCCGAGGTTTTGCAATCGATCATCGATCGCTTCCCTGATTATGCTCCGGCCCAAGGGCTTCTTGGTCGCGTTCTCGCTGGAAATGAAAACTGGAAGTCACTCGAAAAGTGGGCCTCGACTGTAACGAGCGAAGTTGCCGGGTACCCCGAGTACTGGCTGGCACTCGGCGATTGGGCTCGAAACGAGAATGACTTTGAGAAAGCAGCCCGATGCTACTGGGAAGCCACGCGAATTGATGGTGAACTGGCTGAACCGTGGACCAAACTAAGCCTGGCATTGAGACAGGCAGAAGGCATTTCCGAGCAACCACAAGCGTCTGTCGCTAACAAGAATAGACTGATCACCCCGAGCCTCGTTGCTGCGATTAACGGTCGCTCCGAAATGCTCAGTCAATTGAACCAACAGAGGCAAAAGTTTGAACGAAGTGGTAGCGTCTCTCGCGAAACCGCCATCGAAATCGCCAAAACGCTGAACGCTTTGGGAAGAAAGTGGGAAGCAGAAGCTTGGTGCTCCGTCGCGTTGCTTCTTCCCGAAGATGACTCGGTTCCAGTGCAGGAATTCAGAAACGAAATCCTTCAGCAACTAACCCGGGAAACGCCATGGCAGATAAGCGATCTTTATGATGAACTTCGAGCCGATCTGACCCATCTGGCCATGCCATCAATCAATCGATTTCAGACCGCGGCAAAAAAGAAAGTCTCGCAATCAACATCAGCGATGTCGGCCCAACCTAAGTTTGTCTTACGCGATGAAGCACAAGAACGAAGCCTCACATTTTTTGGACGAACTAGTGATACGTTATCTGAACCCGGCATCATGCTCTATCAGACACTGGGCTGTGGGGGCGGCACGCTCGACTTCGACCTTGATGGTTGGAGTGATCTCTACCTAGCTGCTGCAGGTGGCACACCCAATTCAAGAGATTCCGCCTCAAATGCGTTGTACCGTAATCAGGTTGGCTCGTTTCACAATTTCACGAATGAATCAGATACGGTTGACCATGGATTTGCGCAAGGAATCGCGGTCGGTGACGTCAATGAAGATGGTTTCCCCGATATCCTCATTCTCAATTACGGCCCCAACGTCTTAATGACAAACAATGGCGATGGGACATTCTCGGACACAAGCGATCAGCTCAGTTCAAACATGCCGGAGTGGTCAACCAGTGGTGCCATTGCGGATCTCGATGGAGATGGGCTCAGTGATTTAGTGGTTCTGAATTACTGTGCGGGAATGGAACCCGTCACGGTGACATGCCCGATGCCCGATTCAGAACTATTTCGATCATGTAGCCCGATGAAGTTTTCTGCATCCTCGGATGTTTTCTATCACGCTAACGAACGTGGTGAACTGATTGACATGAGCGAGATGTGGAATGGGAAGCCAACGATTACCGGAAGAGGACTAGGACTGGTAATCGGATCCCTAGACGAATCACCGGGCAATGACGTCTTCATTGCGAATGATATGACCAACAATCATTTTTGGACACTCAGCAAAAATAGCGAAACTGATCATCCTGAATATCAACTTATCGAATCCGCAATGCTTCGCGGTCTAGGTGCGGATGACCGCGCGATCCCTCAGGGATCCATGGGAATTGCGAGCGCAGATTTCGACCAAAATGGAACCCTTGATTTCTACGTTACGAACTTCGACAAGGAATACAACACACTCCATCAAAATCAATCAGCTGGTATATGGCGGGATGTAACTTCGAAGCTGGAACTTGCGGCACCCTCGATGCCGCTCGTCGGATTCGGAACCGAAGCAAATGATCTCAACGGTGATGGCAAATTAGAATTGCTGGTAACCAACGGCCACGTTGATATGTTCTCCAGAGGTAATGAGAAATCACTTTACGAACACCCGTTTCAAATTTTCGAACAAACCGACAAACAGACCTATCAATCTGCCAACATTGATAAATCAGAAAGCTACTTAGAGCAGCCACACGTCGGCAGAGCTCTTTGGACGATCGATGCCAATGGTGATCATCTTTCTGACTTCGTCATTACACATCAAACAGAGCCCGTGGCACTACTCATCAACCACACAGCACAGCAGGGTTCATTCCTTGAATTAGAACTCATCGGCACGACCAGCAGTCGTGATGCCATTGGCACGGTCATTCAAGTTCAAACAGAATCGAGAACCCATTCCAACTGGCTAATTGCCGGTGATGGTTACTTGTGCAGCAACGAGAAAAAAGTGCGATTTTCCCTTGGTCCCGATGACCCAACCTGTGACATTCTGATCCGTTGGCCTACCGGGCTCACCCAAGAATTCAGAGGCCTAGAAATCAATCGGGCGCACCAAATCATCGAAGCATACCCAGAAACCTTCAGCCACTAGGGTTGCCTGTTTAGAGCAACATGGAGCCAACC
>JBMHCO010000080.1:0-2527 GCA_049889895.1 Rubripirellula sp. | reverse complement strand
ACCTGCAAAGCCTGACTTACCTGAGAGTTCATTGTCGCGTCGTGCGCTGATCCCGCTTCAGTTATGAATTCGATCAGGTCACACATGTCGCTCGGCGGGATGGATTTTTGGAATCCTTGAGGCATCAGAGAAAGACCAGTGTTTTGCATGGTTTCAATCTCGCTTCGAAGTATCGATCTCTTTTTCCCGTCAGCAAGCAAGAGTTCAACCGTGGTGCTTGTCTCCCCTTCAATGATGCCCGTGTGAATGGTTCCGTCGATCGTGAGGAGGTTGTAGCTTAAGTATTTATCTTCCACGGCGGCCTCAGGCACGAGAATGGCAGTGAGCATCGCCTCTCGAGATCGATTTTTAATCGCGGACAGATCTGGCCCAACTTGATTACCTATTCCCATGAGGCGATGACACGAAGAGCAATGAGTCTTAAATATATTTATCCCTGATTCAACGTTGCCCAGATCGTCCATCTTCGATTGATAATGGCTGATCAGCTGGGTTCGTGAGCTATGATTTTCCTGTGAGCCGAACAAGGAAGCGGCTTGGTTGGCGACCTCTCGATCCGCATGATGAATGAGTCTCTGTTGATGATTCAAACCAATCAATTTTGTCGGTATCTTTCCGTGTTTAAGAGAGTCAAGTAAATGAAGGCTTGTTGATCGGTTTGACAAAAGCGCCGCGATAGCGGCAACTCGAGTATTGGGACTGAAGGATTGGATTTGGTCAAGCAGTGCTGCTGGGTTGAACGTGGCGAGCGCCTCTGCGGCTGCAATCTGAACGTCCACTGGGTGATTGGCGCTTAGTAAGTCTTTGGTGTGTTGGCGATACCTTTCAGAACGTGAGTAAAGGCCAATGGCTGCAACACGTCGGTCGGTATCCGTGGTTTCGTCATTGCCGATTTGAACCGCCCTTTCCATGCATGTTTCGAGAAGGCTTTGAGTTGAACCGGGTAGCTCATCCAGATTTTGCTGAACGGTGCCAAGTATCTGGTTCAGGGAGTCGAGTCCGCCCGACGTGAAGACACTCTCCTCCCCACTTTCAAGGAAATGCTTCAACACGATCGCTATTAAATCCATTCGATTCATGCGAGATGCCATTTTCAAAATGATCGGTTGATAGAGCCTTGCTAGGTGTTTCTGCTTGGCGACACCTTCATGAAAAGCGATGAGGTTCTCTTCGTGCAAAGAGCTTGTGATGGAGGCCCGAAGGTACGGGGACTCAACGCTGTGCTGAGCCAAGGAAGCGAGGATACCCGCGGCACTCTCTCCCTCCGCCTCGCCAAGCGTGTAGGCAAGCTGCATCCTCACCATTGGATCAGGATCGGATACGAGTCCAGCGAGCGTTCTCAAGCATTGCACCGAATTCGGATCAGAGGAAGCTAAATGGGGTTCACATAATCGAATCGCATGTCGTCTCACCGTCGACGAAGAATCTGCCAGTGCGGACTGGAGCGTGGAGAAACGAATTTTCCCTAGCCCGCTCAGTGTGCACATCGCATGAAGGCGTCCCATCTCGGTTGAAGTTTGGGTGACCATTTTATCCAGTCTGCTCTCAATGCTCTGATCGGCCAGATAGATCAATTCTTGCTGGGCAAGGTCTCGCGTTCGCCCATTGGAAGATTCCAAAATGCCAGTGAGCTCAGAAGACGAAAGGGAACTGAAATTAAGGGTCTGCGGTGCCGAGTGATTTAACGGTAGTACACGATAGATCCTGCCTCGATCGCAACCGGCACGAAGAAAAAGCTCCTTCTCTCTTTGATCATCGATCCACTCTGGGTGCTCAATCACCAACCGGTACATATCAACGACCCACAATGCACCTTCGGGACCAGTGGTCACAGTTGCGGGACGAAACCAGCTGTCGGTCGATGCAAGGAACTCTCGATTAGCAAGTTCACTCGGACGAATACTGCTAAAGGATTCTCCGTCTGGAATCAGCTTTCGGCGATGAACCAAGTTATGAACAGGAGCACAGGTGAACGTATCGCCGTGGTAATCTTCGCCGAACAAATCGTCACGGTAGATACTTGTACTACAAGCGGATGTGAATTTGTGTCCGGTTCCTGATTCCGGAGGACGATACCCAGACCAATGACTCAGAATACGAGAGATTGGGAACAGCTCAGTGTTGTCCACTCGTGCGATATCTAGACGCGGTGCGGGAAAGGTAATGAAAGGATTACGCCGTGTGTACTGATCTGCAAGAACGAAGTGCCTCACTGGCAGCGGGTTGCTGCAACCGAACCAATTACCATGATCATCGCGATGCCTACCAAACTGTGTTCGTCCTGTCTGCAGTTCCATGATGCCACGTTCCGGCATGATCCTGAGATCCTGACCCCCGAGTGATAATTTCTGGCCTGTTTTGATCGACTCGATCTCACCACCGCTATCGCCGTTGGCAACATAAATCCAATTATCAAGGCCCCTTTCAAAACCGTTGACACGGTGCTGTTGGTTTCCTTCAGCAAAACCCTTGAACCGCTCCTCAATGATCTCTGCAACGCCATCTCCATTACGATCGGCGGCAAAGA
>JBMHCO010000079.1:0-73268 GCA_049889895.1 Rubripirellula sp. | reverse complement strand
ATGGCTACTCTACGGCCTCGGTTGTGAAACCGACAACCTACCTGGCTATGTCGTCCTAACCTCAGTCGGCGGTGGTCAATCACAGCCGATTGCCGCAAGACAGTGGCACAGTGGCTTTTTGCCAAGTCGTTTCCAAGGCGTCGAGTTTCGCTCGCAGGGTGATCCCGTGCTTTATGTAAAAAGCCCCAACGGGGTGAATCTAGATAATCAGCGACAAGTCATTGATGCCGTTCGACAACTGAATCAACTTGGTGACGCAAGGTTCCAAGATCCTGAGATCAGGACGAGGATCGCACAGTATGAACTAGCCTTTAAAATGCAAATGTCGGCTCCCGACCTGATGAATCTCTCAGATGAGTCACAGGAGACTTTAGACCTTTATGGAACCAAAGGTGGAGACGGTTCCTTTGCCGCCAACTGCTTGCTTGCAAGACGATTAGCGGAACGCGGAGTTCGATTCATTCAGCTTTACCATCGTGGCTGGGATCATCACGGCGGAATCAAGCAGGGTGCGGAGGTTACTGCAAAACTTGTTGATCGCGGCACCGCTGCTTTGGTGAAAGATCTCAAGCAAAGAGGAATGCTCGAGGACACACTCGTCATCTGGGGTGGTGAGTTCGGTCGGACACCAATGGCGCAGGGATCAGGACGAGACCATCACATTATGGGATTCTCGTGCTGGATGGCCGGGGGTGGCATTCGTCCCGGTTTCTCATGGGGAGCGACGGACGAACTGGGCTACGAGGCAGTCGAAAATCCTGTCCACGTTCATGATCTGCACGCAACCATGCTGCATCTTTTCGGTGTGGACCACGAGAGGTTGACCTACCGGTTTCAAGGTCGCGACTTCCGTCTGACGGACGTCCACGGCCGAGTGGTCAAGGAAATCTTGACCTAGAATAAAAAAACTCTTCGCCCATTTTCACGGGCGAAGAGTCGACATTAATCTCTTTGACTTAAACAGCGTCCTAGCGACCGCGAGATCGGGATCGCGTTCGGCTACCGCGAGACGACCCTGCTGCACGTCCAGTACTCCGACGGTTACGGTTACCTCTCACCGATGGATCTGCTTCGCCCGCTCCGGCATCACCAGCAGGAGCACCGGCATCAGCATCAGGAGCACCGGCATCAGCATCACCGGCAGGAAGCGCCGGCGGTACAGCTGGTGCATCTCCACCATTCACAACCGGCGCTGCAGCTGCACCGTTATCTACAGCAGGGACAGCGATCTGTTGCCCGCCGAGAGTGAAATGCACGTAGCTCAATCCGGGCATCGCATCCTGCTGCGCTTCCGGATCATCACTAGCACGCATCAACACGTGTGAACCATCGGCCAGTGGTAACTTCAATGAAGGGTGAGCATATGGTCCTGAGCCCTCAGCAATCCGCGGGTCGGTCAACAGTTCCATCATCTCGATCACCAACTGCTGCTGTGCCGGAGACGCATCAAGGGGACGTACATGACTGCTCTTCTCAGGAAGATCGTGATTTCCACCCCTCACGTAGAAGTCTAGCATCGCTTGCAAATCGGCAGCGCTCCCGTCATGGAAATAGGGCGCAGTCAGAGGCAGATTGAACATGTGATTTGACTTGAACGAACCGACACCGGGTTCGGCTTCGTCGTTGGGAAATGGCGAAAGCAGGTTCAAAGCTGCTTCTGTGGCGCCGGGATCCACTGCGAGCGGTGCGACACCGGTCACAGCGAACGGACGATTACCGACATCGCCGGTCACCGCGTGACTTCGCCCATCAGCGTAGTGACATTTATCACAACGCATGTCCTCAAATGCTCGAACCATTGCACGAGTTGGCTGTTCTGCGGGTTGCGAACTGAGAGTTTGCTCGTAGGCCTGAATCGCCAAACCGAAGAACAGGGCAAAGTTTGCCTCGGTGATCGTACACTCACATACCTCAACCAACCCGGGGGTTCTGCAAATTCTCGCAAATGCACCAGGTGCGATCTCATCAGAAAGAAACTCCGCTAGCGGACCATCACCGAACGCAGCTTGAATCATCGTGTTGTAACCACCTGGAACCCGTAAACCTTCAGCGTCCAGCTGATTGACGATGTCGCCGGACTGTGTGGCCAGTGGAATGACGTGGCACATCTTGAATGCTAGGTCATTGAAGGTTCGTCCAGCTGCAGCCATTTCGACATCGCTGTTGGGCGGTCCAACAGCCTGCGATGCTTGAGAAGACTCAAGAATCATGACACTCTTCATCCCTGAGGGAGTAAAAAGTCCCGGTCGTACCTCGCCGGTGATGTCGATTCCGTTGAAGACGTAATTCGCACGTCCATCCCAGAAATTGTGAATGCTGTTGGAATCGACTGAAGTGGGAGCGTTTCGCCCCGTGATGTGCAGGGCACCCACGGTTTCAAAGGTGTCGAGAGGCTCGGCACACAGACCACCCGGTGCGTTCGGATCATCAACGCACGTAATCGCCTGAAAATTTGCCGCTGTGACACCTAGCGAGCCGAAGATTCCACTGTCGAGCCGGCCGGCCTGAATTCTCAGCGGGTTGGAGTCCGCTCCGGCTTGGTAATGGCATGACGCACAAGCGTACTGTCCGCCATTTCCGCTGCCGAGTTGTTCATCCCAAAAAAGAGCCTTGCCGAGCTTGATTGCTGCAGCACGAGACTCCGGTGTTGGGAACGCTTCCCAACCATTATTCAAATTGACGTCGGCGGCTTTAGCATTGCCGAACCCGACGGATAAGACGGTGGCCATAGCCAACCACCGCAATGAGAACCACTTGCGCACGAGTAATCCTTTCAAGGAGTAACGAATATAACGATTATTCCCATATTCCCGTGCCACCTCTAAGTTATACGTTAGCGTCAGTAAAGATAGTGAAAGGAGTCAATTTATTCCAATTTTATGGAATAAATCTTTTCTGACAATTTTTCTGCACAAACTGCGAATAGCGACTCGCTCACACTTCGCAAACATTAGTCCCACGTGAAAACCCGTTCTTTGGTCACATTCCCCCGCTAGCAAAATGTCAATGACAGAAGCTTACACACCCCACCTTTGGGCTACACGCCGCACAGGTCGTTGCGAGACAGATACGGAGCGTTATATCCAATGCAGTCGACGGGAAAACTGCCGAATTCATCATTAGGAAACGCCATCCGACTCAAAAGTCGAACTCAAACGAACTTCAGCGTTTGACGTGAGCTCCTCAAAGAACGCGTGCCATCTCCGTGCCAAATGGTTACTGTCGATCGCGATGTTTAGTCAGTCAGAGAGACGCCCATCGAATAAAACGCGAATCAGCGAATGGGCACAAACGACTCGGGTAAACGTTCTCGGAACTCTCCCAACTCTTGCACATAGTCCGGATCATTCGCGACGTTGTGCCATTCATAAGGGTCATCCACTATGTCGTAGAACTCTTCATCACCGTTGGCGTACCTGATATAGCGATGCCGTAAACCACTCATCGCAACAGATCCGGGACTCCCGAGGAACGTGTAAGCGAGATGAGGCCATTGAGCTTTGACGTCCCGCAACAGCGGTAACAGACTTTGCCCCTGGACATGGGTTGGCGGACTGAAACCACACAACTCGCTAACCGTTCGGAATAAACCAAGAAGATCAACTGGCTGATCACAAACACTCCCTGCAATGGTCCCCTCAGGCAGCCCTGGAGCATCCTTTGGAACCGAGATGATCAAAGGTACTCGCGTCGACGCTCTCCAGCCTGTGAATTTCTGCCAATGCTGTTTCTCGCCAAGATGCCAGCCGTGATCGCTCCAAAGAACGACGATTGTGTTATCACGATTGGGACCGGCCTCCAAGGCATCAAGAACCCTTCCGAGATTTGCATCCGCAAACGCGATTGAAGCAAGATAAGCTCGGACCGCCTCTCTCCATTGGCCGTGGCGACGAATATGATCGAAATATCGATTTGGCCCCAAACGCAATCCCGCAGCCGGTAGGTCACTCAAATCGTCAGGGTGATACCCAGGAGGTAATTGAATCGTTTCAATTGGGAACTGATCAAAGTACTGCTTTGGATTGAACCACGGCTCGTGAGGTCGATAGATGCCACATCCCAAAAAGAACGGACGATCATGCGGCTTTGCAAGCTGGCGAGCAATGTACTTTGCCGTCAGCACATCACCACCAAACTCATCATCCGTGACATCAAACGCGTGCCAATCGGTTTCGACGTATTGCCATTTCCCTGCCCTAGGCAGTGATTTGGGGCGCGATCCCCACGGGATATGTTTGGGGAAAGGGTTTTCGGTTTCCTTGGCCGGAAAATATTCATCCCATGATTGAGCGTCGATCACATAGTGCAATAACTTCCCGGAGCCGGCCGCCCAGTAACCCGAACGACGAAGGAAATCGGGCAAAAGCACAGCATCAGGCATCACACCACGCAAGGATTGTTCGTTGCGATACAGTCCTGTTTGATTCGGCGGTCTACCGGCGAAAACTGCCGATCGACTTGGATTACAAGCGGGAGCAACACAGTGCGCGTTGGTAAAAAGAACGCCTCTTTTGGCAAGCCGGTCGAGATTGGGGGTGAGCGACTGAGGATGCCCGCCCAAACAACCAACCCAGTCATTTAAGTCATCGATCGAAATAAAAAGGATGTTCGGTGGTCTTTGCTCGGCAAAAGCAATCGTGCCGTAGCACACAAACAAAAGCTGAATCACGATCGACCAGACAGCACTCCGTATCCAAGCAACTATCCATCGACCTTCAAAATCCCCCCGTTGATGCAAGAAGCTCCGCGGTGACGAATTGACAATTTCAGCCTCCACACCATAAACCCGAAACCACAACATCCACGAATCCCCGAAAGTCAAAAACCCCACTAAACCACTGCGACACGCAACAATGTATCCTGTTCACTTTCCATACTGTCCCTCGCCGGCACAGAACCTCAATTTCGCGAGTAGAAATTAAGCATCCAGCCGGCCAACAAGAGCCTCCTTCATATCCACGATTGGTCGATTGCGTGCTAACTCATCACGCCTGCAATCGTGCTACAGAACAAGCAGCCAAAGCATGAGTCCATCGAATTCTGACGACACGCACGCATCCGATGACGTCAAAAGTTTCAAACAGGATGGATACACCGTTATCCGCGACTTCCTCGGCAGCAATCGTCTCGATGACGTCAAGAAAGGCATCAACGACCTCATCTCGAACCGTCTTCGTGAAATTCCCCGTGAGCATGTTTTCTACGAAGATATCACGGACCCGAACTCACTCAAGCAGATTCAACATCTCGACCGTTACGCACCGGTCTTACGCGAACCATTCCATCACGGCGTCTTTAAAGAACTGGCCGAAAAGTTGCTTGAGCAGAGGGCGGTCGGGAGAAACCTACAGTATTTCAATAAACCCCCTTGCAAAAGCTTACCAACACCCCCACATCAAGATGGCTACTACTTTAAACTTAGCCCACCTCACGCATTGACCATGTGGTTAGCACTCGACGATGTAAACGAATCGAACGGATGCGTGATGTATCTTCCCGGTTCCCACCGCCTCGGTCTGCGTGAGCATCAGAAGACCGACACCCTCGGATTCTCACAGGGAATCCCGATGTATCCATCAACTGCCGAGCAAGCCATGGAGGTCGCTATACTCGCAAAACCAGGCGACCTTCTCGTCCACCATGCATTGACCATCCATCGCGCTGGCCACAATCAGTCAAAGGATCAAAACCGACGCGCGTTGGGTTTTATTTATTATGGCGAACTTGCCGTGGAAGATCACAAACAGGCAGCGACTTACCAATCAACTCTCGTCGATCAATTGCGTGCCGACGGTCGAATCTGAGAACGCTTTAAAAACCCTCAACGACAGGCCGCCGATAAAGAAACGCATCAGAGGTAAGCAAGGACAGCAAAAGGGCATTCATGCTCCCTCCGCTATCTCGGTAAGCACGATGAGCATTCTGCAAGACATCTCGGTCATGGATGGTCTCATTCCGTCCCATCCAGAATCGGAACGCGTGCCGAACGAATACTTGTTCCACTCTTTCGCTCCCAGCCAACCGCTCGACAAGTTCAAGGGCGTCAGCAACCTCACCATCCAACATCGGGTCACCTGATTCAATCACCTCACCGGAGGCATCAACTGGCTTACCCTTCTCGCTGTCGCGGTAAAGGCCGGCATGGTTATACATCTCGAAGGGAAGACCGAGCGGGTCCATCTTCTTATGACAGGTCCAGCAATAAGCCTCTCGTGTCACTCTCATCCGTTCGCGAAGTGTTTTACTTGGCTCATCGGGTAACATTGCATCCACGGTAATAGGAACATCAGGAATCCCACCACCCAGCAATCGTTCGCGTACCCACCGTCCACGGCGTATGGCATGGTTATCCATTGCATCGGAATGGGACACGAGCCAGGTTGGATGAGTGAGAAGCCCGAGACGCTGACCTTCCGGAGCCAAGCCGAGTTGTCGCTCAGGCTTCATGCTTCCCGCACCAAAACTGCGTCGACTGACGCGTGCGTAAATCCGTTCTCCATCGAGTTCTGCCTCATCAACCTTGTGATTGATCGTTGGCTTTCTCTCTTTCTTAGGTTTCGGAGGCTCCTTCCCTGGGTTAGCGACCTTCCATGCCTCCAACTCAGCTTTTGCTTTTTCAGCAGCAGCCTTCGCCGCCAAATTTGCTTCTCTGATCGATGACGCTTCCTCGTCATCATCACGTCTGCGTCCGAAATAAACCTTGTCAGCATTCGAAACCACGACCTGCTGAGTGGTTAATAGACGCCTAAGCACATCGCGATCCTCATGCAGCACTTCTTCGATCAAACGATCAGTACTAGCGGTCGCATCAAACATGGCTCGATAGTGACCTCCAATGTTAACACCAGTGTCGGCCAACGCGCGGTTATCCTTGCAGATGTAACCCCCTAAGTCGTAATCAAAGAACTCGCGAAAAAATCGCAGCAGCCGCGGCTTCCTGATGGACTCATCCCCAAGCAACCGAGTGAGTTCGCGTTCAACGTCACCACGCGTTTTCATCTCGCCGGCCAATATCGCCGACCGCATTGCCTCATCGGGTGGTAAGTAATTCAGTGCATGATTCACTGCTAGACCAAGTTCCCAGTCTTGCATCATCACCCTACCGCTCGCGTCCGGTTTACCAGTTTCCACCAATTCAGGTCGGAACAGAGCATCGCGATCAAGAAAGATTGCTGACAACCCAAGGATCACACCGTCCTCTTTACCAAGCTGATCCACGGAGTCTTTTACAATCCGAACGTAGGTTGCCAACTCGTCGCTACTAGGCGGCCGAAAGGTAAGTGCCTCAAACAGGTACTCCACTGCATCAACGATCGACTCTTCCTTGACGTCGCTTTGACTTTCGGCCTCGGGTCGGCCCAAAAGATCATAAACCGGAGTAATGGGACGTTTCACCTGCGTCCCATAAACAATACTGGTCGGTAAGCCGCGGAGATCCCCCTTCATTTTATCAGCGATGGAATTGGGGTCATCGGTGATCTGGTAAGCATTTGCGATACTAAGCGGCCCGTAGGCCATGTACTTGATCAAATCCTCAGCTACACCCAAGATCTGGGTCGCCTCTGCGCTATTGACCGTGTAAAGATCGGGGTAATTCTCGAAGCCATGATCACGTGCCGTGGAGAGCACCACGGGAACGCTTTTAACCGCCGTCGCATAGGCAACCGTGCCACCCTGCCACTTGATGATTCGGTCGGTACCAAAGTATAGCTTCAACTCCCCACCGTGATTTGTCGGCACCACATCACCACGAGTTCGCTGCCCAGGGCGTTTGGGATCAAATTCCGGTTCACGATTAATCAGTTCATTCAGCCGAGTAATGTGCTCTTGAGGCGTCACACGCCATAGCCGCGCAGGTGATGCGGGTGGAAGAAGATTGACGCCTGATGGCAGATCCCCGAATAACAAATCGTGATCCACAAAATTCCCCTTGCCGGGATCGGATGGATCCTTAAACCCACCTTCGTCAGCGAGTTGCCTTTGAAGTTCGCTAACAATCCAGTCCGAGAACTTGAGTCGATCGATCACTTCGGGCGCATCTGACTCGGGGGGCGGCATCTCCTTGAGTGTGACCTGTGCCCAAACGTTCCTCCAAACATCCAGCGTCACTTCATCAACAGGCCCGAGGCCTTCCAGATCAAGGCCACCCTCTGGTTCCTCACCTTGGTGACAATCCACGCAGTGCGAAACAAGAAAGTTACGCGCAAAATTCCCTAGCGTAATCCCCTCCGGATGCCCCGGCGTATAGTCGTCGCCGAACACATTCGCTGCCTGGCAGAGTGCCATCACCAACACAGCTGAACACGTGAGCCTCGAAATCATGCTAAGACTTCTCTCAATACACCTTCACTTGAATCAAATTTCTTAGCCAGCTTCTCATTCATGTTGAAGCGATCACAGGGCTTACCCGCAACGTTGAGCAAGGTTGTATACAGAGCATTAATGGGTCGCTTTCCATCAAGCTGAGTAAAACAACCTGTCTTGAAAGCTCCATCCAGATTACCCAACAACATTACCGGCCAATTGGCCCCGTTGGTGTGTTGTTTATCAGCGTTATTGCTTGTGTAAACGATCAGGGTGTTATCCATCATCGTCCCGTTGCCTTCTGGCACACTCTCTAGTGCCTTCATCGTGCGAACGAGCATCTCACTGTTGTACTGACGAATCTTTACCCAAATTGGATTACCCGGCTGATCCATGTGACCGAGATTGTGTCCTTGCTGTTCGACTCCAATCCCCTTCCACGCACCGAAAATTTCCCCACGCCCTGAACCAATGGTGAGCGTATTGGTAATCCCAGCCCGAAGCGCTGATAATCCGAGATCCAAAAGCACATCGTGCCAATCCGTTTCGTACTCTGGGGATGCGTATCGACTGTCAACCTCGGGTGCGAACTTCTTCAAATGATCGGAGACGGTGGCAAGCCTCTCTCGCAACCCATTTACATCACGAAAGCCATCAACAAACTGCCCGTACCTTTGGAGATCAGCCTGTGGCAGACCGTTACCTTTTGCGGCAGCGAGTTGCTCAATTCGATTCATCACACTCGAGCGAGCCTCGTGCTGCTTTCGAATATCACCACTGGAAATCCCGCCGTAGAGCATCTGATAGAGATGGTTGGGATTGGAGTGCATGAAGATAGGCTGACCCGCTCCGCTAGCAGAGAGCGTCGCAATGGTAGGCTTACTCCGCATATTCTCAATCGAATCCATTCCGATGCACAAATGCGGCATCAACGTTTCCGGCAGCACTCGACTGAGTTCATAATCGATCGTCGATGCACTTGGCGGAACACCATCTCCACCACGGTACCCACCGAGGGCGCCAAAGAACGCGCTGTGAGAGGGACTGGTGTGAGTGCCGTGCAAACCGTTGATAATGTGAAGTCGATCTTTGTAAGGCTCCAACGCCTGAATCGGCTCAGGCAACTTCCACTGATTGAGTTCACCCGACCTCTTTGCTCCCTCCGGAACACAGGTCCGCGGGTCAAAACCTTGATTTTGCAAGAAAAAGATGACACGCTTCGGTGTCGAATTGGTCGGCGTGAGTTGCACCTCGCCTTTCGGACCAACGGTTGCCGCCGAAAGCAAATTTTCTGTTGTCATTGGGCTGCCAATTGCGGCGCCCACACCGCCGACAAGACCGCGGAGGAGATTTCTGCGATTTAGCAAGATAGACCCTTTTCTCATTTTGGTAATCGAACTGAGCGATTCTTCAGCTACCCAGTATACACCAAACCCTCGGGTCGGTTTTACACCAATCATGAGTCGACCAAACGCGGATACTACGAAGGATAAAGTGTTCGCAGCACCTAAAATCCTCAAACCCCTCACAATCGAACCATCATTACTGCGACTGCGACTTAGTCGCTAAGGGCTGTGGCCCATCAGTGATGGGTCCCTTCGCATCCACAAGGGAAGGTGTTATTTGGCGGCTTTCAATGCGTCCACATCATTTTGAAGGCGTCCAAGCTGTTCCAAAATCAAATCCATTTTCCGACTCAGATCACTTAGTTCAGCGTTTACCTCAGACACTTCCTTACTTTCCTTTCGATCCCCTAGTTCGGAGTCCTCTTGGTGAAGCAGTTGCATCTCTCCATCTTTCATTCGAAAGACCCTCACTGAAGCCTTGCCCTTCGACAACCCACCTTTCTTGTCTCCATCGGCTACCTTCTTCATGGCTTGCTCGACGCGGCGTTTCATTTCCTTGCTTAATTCCTCGACCCCATCGATGGTGATACCTTCCACGTGAATTTTTGGGAGCGACTTTAGCTCAAGATCACCGATCCCGATCTGCGAGAGATCCAACTCGCCCATGTCCACCTCATCAAATCCAATTGCAATGGCAGATTTAATTGATTCACCATCCGGAATCTCCTCAGTCAATCGCTGAACATGCTGGCGAACCTCCTTGGGCAGATCACTCAAAAGATCGGCCAACTCACCGGTCTGTTGGACGGACTCAGTCGCCTCCTCTAGCATCTTTTTCATCGCTTGTGGATCTAGATTGAGCGAATCGATGGACCCACCAATCACTGCGATGCTTTTCTCGCCGTCTCGGATAATCTTTTTGAAAGTACGATCGAGATCATTTGAAGCTTCGTCAAACGAAAAGGAATGCTTCTTGCCATTAATCTCGATCGTGATCTGCCCAGACGTGACGGTGGCATCGGGCTTCTTGGGTAGTGAGTCTTTCTCTGCACGGTCTTTCTCCGCACGATTGCCATCCTTATCACCGTCACCTAATCCTTGCTCTCCATCTGCATTTGCAATCACACGTATCGTGGTTGTGGATTTCGCTGAATTAGAAGTTCTCTGTTCCTGCTCTTTCTGCACATCATCACCGAATGGGCTACTGGCAGCGGCGACAACGAGCGATACCAAAATTGCGAACACACAGAACGATCCGAGACGCAATAGACTTCTCAACATCAAAAACACTCTCGCAGAACAGAGGACGAGGGGAGGACAGGAACGAACCAACAAAAAGACATCGTCGAAGTTTTCTAAGATTGATACTCAGCGATCATTCGACGAGACAGAAACCACGCGAAAATCGACATTGAAATTTCAAACAAAACGAAAGCCCGACACTCGTGAATGATAAACGCCAAGCTGGTAGCAGGACAACAGCGTTGGCATTACGCTCAAGCGATTCGATACAGCCACCAGTGCGAAAATTGTTCCCGCTGCGTTCAAAACTCCATTACACTAACGATCCCGCCCTAAGCTCACCTGATGAAAACCATCTGTGTCGGCACTGCAACTCCGTTGCTCGAGGCGATCTGATTGACTTGAAGCCACTAGCTCTCCGACCGAACGCGACCGATGCATCGTTGCACTTTCAGTATCCTTCCGACCGTCATCGCATCACTACTCTGGATCTCTGTCTCGAACGCCCAAAGCTCGGATCCCCGGCTGAATTCCAGAGATCAGTCATCAGCGAAACACGCCGTGACTGATTCTGAATCAGCCGAACCCGCCACCCTCCTATCTCATCGGGACCTCGAATTCTTCGAAACACACTGCCTTGACTGCCATGGCGCAGACCCCGAAGACATTTCCGGTAATCTCGATCTGGCTCGAGTCATCGAACAACGTCAAATTAACGAACTCGAAGACGCAGTTTCTATTATCGCAGCAATCTCAGACCACCGAATGCCTCCCGAAGACTATTCGTCTCCCTCTGAGCAGGAAGCTCGCACCTTCACGCAATCGCTAGAACGATCGCTTTCTATCGCGATCAACCAATCGCAGCGGCCGGCGAGTCCGACCGTAAGAAGGATGAATCGTTTCCAATACAATAACGCCGTGATGGACCTGTTCGAGCTGAACTGCATTGTCTTTACTCTGCCTGAAAAAATCATGCGTGAACATGGGCGTTACTTCGACCCCGCGTCCGGAGTCATGCCAGAGGTGATCACCGTCGGCAATCGACCGCTTGGGAAGTCCCAAATGATTGAGCCTCGGCTAGCGGGCGTCGCAGCCTTCCCCCAAGACTTGCGAGCGGAACACGGATACGACAATCAGGGCGACCACTTGAGCATGTCACCGCTGTTGATGGAATCATTCCTTCAACTAGGCACATCCATCACCCAGAGCCCCGACTTCACCCGTCAACGTGTCGGCATTTGGGATTCACTTTTTGCAGAGCCGAGTGAGGGCGAGCCGAACCAGAACGTACTGGAGGAGCGACTCAGACCATTCATCAACCGTGCATTTCGCGGAAGAGCATCTGACGAGACCATCAGTCGGTACGTAAGCTACGGGCAAAAAAAATTAGCTGAAGGCCGGAGTTACACCGAGACGGTGAAAGAAATCGCCGCTGCGGTAATCTCTTCACCGAAATTCTACTACCTCTACACACCGACCGACACAGACGGCGACCAGTGGCAACAAGGTGAGCGAAACCAAGCTCGTGCGTTTGACCTAGCGACACGACTGTCGCTTTTTCTTTGGGGCAGCATCCCCGATCAAGAGCTATTAGATCTAGCTGCGTCAGGATCGCTCACCGACAGAAGCGTTCTAGATGGCCAAATCACACGAATGTTGAATGATCGCAAGCTTAAACGCTTCTGCGACAGCTTCCCCTCGCAGTGGCTACAACTGGAGCGATTGATTTCATCGATCCCGAATCCCGACCTCTATCCCGACTTCTATTTTTCGAAGTACCGACGAAGCATGCACATGATGCTCGAACCACTCCTACTGTTCGAGACCGTCCTTATCGAAAACCGCAGTATCCTCGATCTAATCGACCCAAATTTTACCTATCGAAGCTCGCTTCTCGAAAACGCATACGGACAATTAAAAACGGGCACGCAAGTTAAACCTGGACGTGGCGGTCAGGTCACCACGCTCGATTTCCAACGCATCCCCTTGACCGATCGTAGAAGCGGAGGGGTCATTACCAACACGGCAGTCATGACGATGACCAGCGGACCGAACAGAACCCAACCAATCACCCGCGGGGCTTGGGTTGCGGGAGTGATTTTCAACTCACCTCCAAAGCCACCACCAGCGGACGTGCCTCCACTTCAGGAGGAAACGACTAATGCCGCAGAGCCACTTTCACTTCGCGAGCAATTGAAAATACATCGAGAACGTTCCGATTGCCGTGGCTGTCACGAACAGATTGACCCACTCGGATTTGCTCTCGAGAACTATGACACGGTGGGACAATGGAGAGAGTCGTACTCAAATGGTGCGAGAATCGTTGCGTCAGGAAAAATCTACGGTGGTGACACCTTCCAAAACCCCGTCGAGTTCAAAGACGCGGTTTTAGCGGAAAGAGACCGATTCGCAAGGGCTTTTACAGAACACCTCTTCACCTACGCACTGGCACGCGAACTGACACCGCACGACCGTTACGCCGTTCAGGATGTGACATCGAGCACCGCTGAAAACGAGTATCAACTTCGAGAGGTGATTCGATGTATCATTCACACGGATAGTTTCCAGAGTAACTAATTTGATCGAGGATTGACCGGTCAAACGACAACGCAACGACACACGCACCCGACGCACCGACAGCAAAAGTGAATCATGAATCGACAACCAAACCGTAGAACCGTCTTACGAGGCATTGGCGGCGGAGTGCTCGCGTTGCCATGGTTCGAAAGTGTGACCGCTGAAGAAAACGCTGAGTCCGACATTCTTCGTATGGTTCAATTCTATGTACCCATCGGTGTCGTTCGTCGCGGCTTTTTCCCTGGGGAAGCGGATCATGTTATCCCAAAAGGTAATCTCGGGAATGTCATGGCATCCCTTGGAGAGCAAAACCCAAACTTTGTTGATCGTCAACTCGATGAACTCACGCCAACCATGCAGCCACTGGCATCACTACAGGACAAAATCACACTGATCACTGGGATGGATCGCAAATTCCAAGCTGGAACCGATGTCCATGCTCAGTGCGCCTCGTGCTACCTGAGCAGCGCAAGAGCGTACGAAATTGAGGGCACAGCATGGCCGCTTGACCGAACTCTTGATCACCTCGTAGCTGACCAAATCGGTTCAAAGACACCTTTCCGAACGCTCGAATTCAGCTGTAATAGCCACCGCGACAACAAAGAATCAATCTACTTTGACAACATCTCCTGGTACGGAACGGGGCATCTCGCTCCTTCAATCCGTGACCCACAGAAAATGTATCGCCGGCTGTTTTCAACCAGCAATTCTCAGTCGCAACAGGACATTACCAGCCTTGCCCTCGCCGATGCTAACGAGCTAAAGAGGGAACTCAGCCACGCCGATCGCGAAAGATTTGAAGAGTATTTTGAATCGATTCGGACGATCGAGAAACAGATCGCAAAATTGGAGCATCTTCGATCCAGCCTCAATCAGGTGAAAATGGACGAGCCCACCGAGTCACATCTACCACGCGGGGAGTACATTCGCCTGATGGGTGACCTGCTCGTCGTAGCATTGCAATCAGGACTGACCAACGTTGCAACATTCATGGTGGGCCCCGAAAGATGGGACACTCCTTATCTCTACGAATCGCTTTTTGATAAACCGAGAAGTCATCATCAGATGTCACATAACCAGACCAAGATGATTGATGACCTGCTTCGAGTTGACCGCTTTCACATGGAGCAGTTCGCTTACATCGCAAATCGTTTGGCATCAACAAAGCGACCAAACGGGACCAATCTTCTTGATGAAACTCTATTGACCTACGGTTCCGGACTCGGTGACGGCTCGACCCACCAGTACAACGATCTTCCAATCATCGTGGCGGGAGGCGGTAATCGAATGCGTCTTCAGAGACACATCAACCTGCCCGAGGGCACTCCTCTTGCGAACCTCTGGCTGACACAAGCACAGCTTTGCGGCCTTCCAATGCACCAATTTGCCGATAGCACCGGGATCATTCCGGAACTACTTGCCTGATCAGTCGGCACAAACGGGATATGCCTCTCATCCGTTCTAATCAAACAGCCGGGTCGATCAGGAAACCCGCATTGCGGAGTTCATCGCTGATCCAGCCTGCAACCAATCGTGTTCACCCCGATAAGCCGCACCATGATTTACAGTCGGCGCGGTGTTGAGCCTCTCAAAAAGCAAGTATCTGCGAAAAACTCTGCACCACTACGCGACAACACGCAATTGCGACCTAGAGTTCCATCGACCCGCGCTCCATCGATCAACACCCGGCTCGATGACGCGCGTTGCTATAGCAGTGTAGTGAAGTGTATCTGACGCATAAGAGCGTCTAACTTCGCTGCCTCGGCATCAACGTTTCACGCCTCCCCTAAACACGTTTCGATGAAGATGGTTCACTCCTTTTCAAAACTTGGCATTTCCAACCAATCCGTTTTCCAGTCCCACAAGCGTTCAACACGAGCCGGTAATCTGCCAATCCTTGTCGCAGTCTTGCTTGTCCCGATCGTTGGGATGCTCGCTTTGAGCGTTGACGTTGGCTACTCGATGCGGAAACACGATGAACTCCAGCGGGCAGCAGATTTGGCTGCACTCGCAGGCGCCCGCCATCTCGTTCCAGACGTGGGTGGTAATCAAGACCTTGAGCAGGTCCGTGCCAAGATTCAAGAAACCGCTCAAAGTCGACTATCGGATTTGGACGGATTTACCGTGCTGGATGATGACATCACGATCGGAAGGTACGATACCGCCACCGCTTATACGAACTTCACTATCAAGACCAACGGAGTGTTCGACACCGTTCGCGTCACGCTTCGTCGTGATGAATCAGCAAACAATCCGTTGCCGTTATTCTTTGGTGGCATCTTTGGAATTGTTGAAAGTGAAGCGATGGCCACAGCGACCGCAGTGGTTCAACGCCCGGTAGCAATCCGCCCGGGGGCTGACATCCTACCGTTTGCGATTCCAGCAGAGGTTTGGCTGAGCGATGATGCAGAAACCCCGTTGAGCCTCCGTGGTGATGGAAAAATCGTCAATGCCAAGGGGCAAGTGCTATCGAAAGACTGGGGGACCATTGATTTTGGGACACGCCGCAACGAAGCAGCCAACCTCAACTATCAGGTACTCAATGGCCTCCATGAATCCCACATGACCGAGTTGTACCGAGACGGAAGAATTCAGATTCGCTCCACGATCGACAGCAGGCAAGAAATTTGGGTTCGTGCCAAGACGGGTCTACCGCAGGAATTACATGAGACGATCCCGTTGATCGAAGAGAAAGCTCGCTTGGTGCCGCTCTACACACAAAGTTTCGGAGATGGACGCGAACTTGAATTCAAAATCGTGGACTGGGTCGTTGTAGCACTTAAACGCACACCAACCCACAGCAGCGATGACATCATGCTGGAAGTACGGCCCTCGTATCTTTACGATGGCTTGCTTCGCCCTTGTCAGGATCTCTGTGCGGAGGAAGGATTGATCGTCGGCGCCTATACATCCCCAGTACTCATTGACTAACTCGGCTTATAGATTGCCTCGCATTGCCGGATGCGAACCGCTTGACCCCGAAACGTCCTGCCATGCCACGCTATGAAGCAGATCCGCAAACGGGTAAATTCAGGCTCCCTAGAATATGCCTGATCTAACCAAGTTTTGACTCGCACGATCCGACGATGAAACCACCAGCCTTCAACCTACTTATTTTGGTTGCCTCCGCCTCTTTGCTCGGCTGTGGACCAGTACCCAGCGGTTCTAACTCTTCCTATGGAGGCAGAGGGTCTTTACAGATCGGAGATCCAGCACCCCCGCTGGCGATCGAAGATTGGTTCCAAGGTGACGCAGTCGAAAAGATCGAATCGGGCAAAGTATACGTGATTGAATTCTGGGCCACGTGGTGCGGTCCCTGCTTGATGAACATGCCTCACATGTCCGAGCTGCAAGAGCAGTATAAAGATGAAGTGACCTTTATTGGAGTAACTGACGAATCCGCAGCCAAAGTTCGTGCATTCTTGGCAACCGAGTCAGCGTCGGGCGATCCGTGGTCGTCCGAAATCAGTTACCGCCTTGGCACCGACCTCAACGAGGGGATGTACACCAACTACATGGCTGCTGCTAACCAAATGGGTATCCCCACCGCCTTCATTATCGGTAAAGGCGGAATGGTCGATTGGATTGGTCATCCCGTGGATCTCGACGAGGCTCTCGCTACTGCAGTCAAAGCAGCAAAATAGACGGGGACTCTCTCCTGCCACTTTTGCTTGAATTCTGTTTTGGCATTTGCGTGTTTTCATTCGCTTTTGTCTAATTTGGTTGTGTCTCGCACTCAATCCATGATGCACCCATCGAATTGGTGATGCTGAACAACTGACGACCTCGACAAACAAAATCATGCAACTGCCAATTATCGGTGATAAACCCTCCACGCTAACGGCTTCGGAATTAGAGCAAACAGACGGCGAGTGCCGCGGTAGCTACGCCGTCATCAGCTTGGGCTGTCCAAAGAACCTCGTCGACACCGAACAGATGCTCGGTCGTTTGGACGAGGATGGATACCGGATGGTTGACTCGGTCGAATCGGCTGACTTTGTCGTCGTCAACACTTGCGGCTTTATCGATTCGGCGCGCGAGGAATCCCTCGATGCGATTGATGAGATGCTGGAGCTGAAGCGTCTAGGAAAAATCCGAAATGTTGTGGTCACCGGATGCCTTGCCGAGCGACAACAGGGCCAACTCCTGCAGGAACGTCCAGAGATTGATGCAATGGTTGGTGTCTTTGGACGTAACGAAATTGTTTCGGTGATAGAAAATCTCCGCTCCGGCATCGAGGAACAACAAAGGGTATTCCGACCAGCCGCGGTGCAACCACTCTCCGACGCAAAACGACGAGCCGTCACACCGAGACACTTCGCCTATTTGAAAATCAGTGAGGGATGCGACCGACTTTGTACCTTCTGCGCTATCCCAAAAATGCGAGGCAAACACTACAGCAAGCCTATTGAGCAGGTTGTTGCCGAGGCAAACCAACTTGGTCAAAGCGGTGTGCGTGAGGTAGTTATCGTGGCTCAGGACACGACCTACTACGGCAAGGACCTTTACGGCGAACCGAAGCTCGCAGAATTGCTAACACAACTCGATAAGATCGAAACCATTGATTGGATTCGCTTGATGTATTTCTACCCAATGTACATCGATGACAAACTAATAGACACTTTGGCCTCTTCGTCAAAAATCCTGCCTTACATTGATATGCCGCTGCAGCACGCCAGTGATCGCATGCTTAAGCGAATGTCAAGAAAGACCACTCGTGCAAGCCAAGAGCAGATCCTTCGCGATTTGCGAGAAAGGATTCCAAACTTGGTGATGAGAACAACGATGATCACCGGGTTTCCGGGCGAAACGGATCAAGACTTCGCCGAGCTCGCAGAATTCGTTGCCGAACAAAAGTTTGAACACCTCGGTGTGTTTACCTACTCGGTCGAGGAAGACACGCCGGCTGCAAAACTGCCAGAACGCGTCTCTGCGGAAGTTGCGAACGAACGTTACGAGCAGCTGATGGCGATCCAACAGCAAGTCGCTTTCGAGTGGCTCGAAGGCCGCGTTGGTTCGACCGAGCCAATCCTGCTCGATTCACCACTTCCCGATCAACCCGGCGTCTGGATAGGAAGATCCAAAAGTGAGGCGCCCGACATCGATGGTGTCGTGATTGTTTCCGGTTTTGATGACGACACAGAAGTCTCCGTCGGCGACATGATTCAATGTGAAATCGTCGCGACTGATGGCTACGATCTTATCGCTGCTCCCATCGCGTGATAACTCGCTGCGATCCCTTTCGCTATGTTCTCACCGAAAGTCCGCTCGGTGATCGCCACCGAATGTGTTGCTCACCAACGCAATGCTGCTCCCGATGGCAAGAGAGTAATCTTTCTGTTTTTTTGCGAATCGCGCGAAGCAGTCGTAGGTGGCAGGCTCTCGAATTGAAACCAAATCATTAGCTCGAATTGGTTGGTCGCCATTGTCAGCGGCATGACGCTCGGCGGGTCCCTGTCGCCGTTGTCATCTTTTAGTGCTTCGTTGTTAAAAGTTCCCACGAAATGCACAAAACGCTCGCCTACCCCTAATTCTTCCACGCACCATCTCAGGTAAACTGATGACTACAGGTTCTCTTGGGTTCGATTTAACACAGCCCGCGGTCCCGGCAAGCCCTTCACACGCAAATCTTCAAGTTTCAAGCGGCATGGCAGATCAAAAGCCCGTCTCGATTTACAACGTCCCCAACGCATTGACGTCGATGCGTTTTGGACTCGCGATCGCTGTGATGGCATTAATCCCCACCGGTCACTACATGGCTGCTTTAGTGATTTTCGTCATCGCTGCCTCGACAGATTGGATGGATGGCTATTGGGCACGCAAGTATGGACAGGTAACCAAGCTGGGTCGGATCTTTGACCCATTCGTTGATAAAATCATCATCTGCGGTACCTTCATCGCTTTAGTCGCAATTCCGAGCTCTCCCGTCGCATCGTGGATGGCCACAATCATCGTGGGCAGGGAGTTACTGGTAACGAGTCTTCGAGGCATGATTGAGGGTGCGGGAGGCGATTTCTCCGCAAACCAACTCGGGAAATGGAAAATGGTTCTGCAATGCGGGGCGGTCATTAGCGTCCTTGCCGCCCTGATTCAGCCGAGCATGCCCATTCTAGGTCAAATCGGTCAGGTATTCGTTTGGAGTGCAATTGCATTAACCGTTTACTCCGGAATCGACTACTCAAGGGCAGCTGCCAAGATCATGAGTAGCTCCGCTAACGAGTCTGACAGTAATTAGGCATGACAGAGATTCCTCGCCTACTCATTCAATCCCTAATGTTCGCGATCCTCGTGAGCGGGCTCGTTGGATGGTGGCGAGTTTTCTGTTTTTGGCGACGTTCGCGGTCGACAACGATTGATACTGCGATCCCTTCTTCCGATCTGACATCAACATCGGGGATCATGGAACGCCTTGTTCCCGCTCGTCGGCAGAAAAAGCCATTTTGGACACCCGCAGAATTCCTACTCGCCTTCGGTCTCCGAATCATCTTGACGATCGGACTTTCAGGCCTTCTTATCGAAGAAGCGGGCCAAGCAACCGCTCCTTTAATTGTACAACTCGCCGCAATCGTGTTTGCCATCGCAACAATGCTTGGGTGGCTTACTCTCTTACAACGCGATGCTCTGCAGCGGTTAGGTTTTCATTTTAAAAAAGATGATTTAAAACTGGGATTGATCAGCACTCCGTTGATACTTTCAGTGGTCATGATCATTAGTTTGCTTGCCTCTTCAATTGTGGAATACGAACACCCGGTCCTCAAGTCTCTCTTTGAGAACAAGTCGATACTGTTTTGCGTCCTGACTTTTTTAACCACTGCTATTGCAACGCCCATCTATGAAGAATTTTTATTTCGCGGGCTTCTCCAAGGTTCGCTGCAAGCGTTAGCAAATCCAACTCCAACAGGCGAGACATGGAAACCGCTCGCCGTTTGGCCTGTGATCGTTAGCAGCCTCATCTTTGCGGCAATGCACTTTCCTGGCCAAGGGGCGGCTCCCATCCCCATCTTCGTCCTCTCGATCGGCTTGGGCTACCTATACCGCCAGACTGGCTCACTTGCCGCTCCCATCCTGGTGCACGTGATTCTCAACAGCATCACACTCCTAGACGCTTTCACCGCCTCCTAGCTTTTGGCGAGTAAAACCGCTGACTGCTACCCCACGAACTTTTCCCGTCCGTGCCGCCAGTTTTGTTACAATTCACACTGCCAAATCGGTCAGAATCGCAGCTCATGCGAGATGCACCGAGATTGAAACCATTGATGGAATTGATGAGATGCTGAACCTGACATCCAAAGCAAAAGCACACACCTGCAACGGCGGAACAAGACGCGACTTCCTACAGGTCGGCGCACTCGGAGCCGCGGGACTCACACTTCCCGAACTGCTTGCGGCCGAAGCCGCCGGTCAGGTTGATCCGCATCACGATAAAAAATCATGCATCATGATTTTCAACCTGGGAGCACCCAGCCAGCTTGACACCTTTGACATGAAGCCGAATGCACCGGCCGAAGTACGAGGTCCGTTTCAGGCGATCAGTACAAAAGGTGATTTCCAGCTTTCAGAGATCTTGCCGAAGCACGCAGAGATCGCTGATAAATTCTCAATCGTTCGCTCCTGCTATCACACCGCAGCGGCTGTACATGATGCAGGATGGCAGATGCTGCAGACCGGTCGGCAATTCACCGGCGGCGTCAACTACCCACATGCCGGTGCAGTCCTTCAGTACATGAGGGGACGCCGGACAGACCTGCCTGCTCATGTTGTTCTGCCTGAAACAATGGGACGCGGTGGCGGGAATCTACCCAATGGTCAAGCAGGTGGTTTCCTTGGTAAAGCCTATGATCCATTTGCTTTGATGGCGGATCCCAGCAAGGAGAATTTTAAAGTTCCCGACCTCCTACCGCCAAACACTTTGGGTGACGTAAGGATTGATCGACGCCGAAGAATGCGTCAGTCGATTGAAGAAAACCTGAAGGCGTTTGAGCAGACAGAGTCCGCCGCGATGCTTGATCAAAACTTTGAATCGGCCTATCGGCTCATGAATAGTCAGCAGGCTCGCGAAGCATTTGACTTGACCAAGGAACCCGCCGCGGTGCGCGAGCGATATGGAATGAACCGCTTTGGTCAATGCTGTCTTCTTTCCCGCCGACTGATTGAAGCTGGTGTTCGCTTTGTCACCGTGAATACCTTCCTTACAGTCTTTAACGAATTGACTTGGGATATTCACGGAAGCAAGCCGTTTACCACGATCGAGGGAATGAAGAATATCGTTGCTCCGATGTACGACCAAGGATACTCAGCTCTGATTTCAGACCTTGATCAGCGTGGCATGTTACAAGACACCATGGTCTGTGGATTGGCAGAGTTTGGCCGTACCCCCAAAGTCAATCCCGCCGGCGGTCGCGACCACTGGCCGCAATGCTTCTCATGCACCTTTGCCGGTGGCGGTGTGCAAGGCGGTAGGGCGATTGGGGCAAGTGATCCGATTGGTGCTGTCCCAGCTGACCGGCCAACCAATCCTGGTGAGATTGTCGCAACGATTTTCAAGGGACTCGGCCTCGACCTTCACGCGGAACTCCCGGGCCCAGCTGGTCGCCCGTTCCCGTTGGTCGACTTTGGTGTTCGTGAAATCACAGAGTTATTTAGCTGAGCCGCAATTGCTCTAACCTCAATCGCCCAAACACCATTTGCGGACCGATTACAAGCTTGACCATGGCTTGATCGCCACCCAATCGGTTCAACGTTTAAGACACGACCATTTCCCTGCTGTTGAATTTGACCATGCCCACTCGACTTCTTCTCCTCGTGCTGGTTCTAACCGTACACACACAACGACATGTGTTTGCTGAGAGGCAATTGATCATCTTGCCTGAGAAGATCGAGTTAACAGAGGAACGTGCGAGTCAGACCTTTGCCGTTTTTGAAAAGAACGCATCCGGTGGGATTGGCCGTGTCTTGAGTCCCGCTGAGTATGTTCCAACACTTGAAGATGGGTCGGTGGCGAACATCGCTGGTGGCATGTTAACTCCTTCGAAAGACGGGAATACTTTGCTGAAAATAAAAACCGAGGATGGTGCCACCGCTAAGACGCAAGTAAGCGTCGCCAATATCGGATCCAACACATCAATTAGTTTTCGCCACGACATTGAACCGCTTCTTACGAAACTCAACTGCAACGCGGGAGCGTGTCACGGCGCATTGGCAGGAAAGGGTGGCTTCCGTCTTTCCCTACGTGGTTACGACCCAGAATTTGACTATCGAACCATCACACGTGAATCACTAGGCCGGCGAGTTGAATTCGCTGATCCAGCTAAGAGCTTACTACTGACCAAACCCACCGGGGCGTTACCGCACAAGGGAGGGCTGAGACTAGATACAGATAGCCATGACTACCGGACGCTCTCAGCTTGGATCGCCTCGGGTTGTGCGGCTCCCACCTCAGATGACCCCGCTCTGACGAACATAACTGTTGAACCGAGTGAATCAACTCTCGCACCGCGGGATATCACCAAGATTCTGGTCACAGCTCACTACGACAACGGGACGACGAGAGATGTAACGCGTTGGGCAAAGTTCAGTTCCACTGACGACTCCATCGCAACCGTGGACGAGGCGGGGAATGTTCTTGTTGGGGACAGTGGGCAGGGTGCTATCTTGGTGTGGTTCAGCAGCAAGGTAAACCTCGCTCGCATTACCGTTCCCTATCCCAATCAACTTAATCCAGAAGTATTTACAAACGCTCCGAGAAGGAACCTGATTGACGAAGCGAACCTTGCCCAATTAGCAAAACTCAACCTACCACCCTCACCGCGGTGCGATGACGCAACATTCCTAAGGCGTGCCACGATCGACACCATTGGTCGATTGCCTAGCCCAGAAGAACGTCAAACTTACTTTGGCAAACCCGAAAAAGAGCGGCGTGATTGGCTAATTGATCACCTCCTCGCAAGTGATGATTACGTTGACTACTGGACCTACAAATGGTGTGACCTATTACTGATCAACGGAACGAAACTGCGTCCAGTCGCAGTCAAAACCTATTACCAGTGGGTGCGTGACGCCGTTGAAAACCGCACTCCGTGGGATCAATTTGTTCGGCAGATCCTCACCGCGACCGGTGGCAGTGACCAGAACGGCGCCACAAACTTCTATGCCTTGCACCAGAGTCCCGAAGAGATGACCGAGAACGCAAGTCAGGCATTTCTTGGGCTCTCAATCGGCTGTGCCAAGTGCCACAATCATCCATTAGAAAAATGGACCAACGATCAATACTATGCAATGGCGAACCTTTTCTCCCGAGTGAGGGCCAAAGGATGGGGAGGAGACGGACGTAACGGCGATGGAATACGCACCCTTTTTGTATCCACCACCGGAGAGCTGATACAACCGAATCGAGGTAAACCGCAACCACCGGCCCCACTCGATGCCGAGCCAATCGCCTTCAGCGACACGTCAGACCGCCGTGAGGTGCTTGCGGACTGGATGACCGCTCCGGAGAACCCCTATTTTTCTCGAGCCATCACGAATCGCATCTGGGCGAACTTCTTTGGCCGCGGTTTGGTTGAGCAGGTCGATGATTTGCGACTCAGCAATCCAGCTACCAATGAAACACTACTAGCTGCAGTCGCCGAATACATTACCAAAGCTGAATTTGATCTCCCCAAGCTCATGAAACTCATCCTTCAGAGCGAAACCTATCAACGCACGAGTGTAGCGACGCCGGAAAACGCCAAAGAAAATAAATACCACAGCAGGTACTACCCCAGACGGATGATGGCGGAGGTCCTTCTCGATTCCATTGACCAAACTCTTGGCACAACCACACAGTTCAATGAAATCGCTTTTCCAGGTGCTGACACCCAAAAAACTGAATTCTACGCCGAAGGGACTCGGGCTATCCAACTCTATGACGCAGCCGTCAAATCCTATTTCCTAAAAACTTTCGGACGTAACCCCCGAGAGATCACCTGCGAATGCGAACGCAGTGATGACCCGAGTATGGTGCAAGTGCTTCACCTCTCCAACGGTGACACACTCAATCCCAAGCTCGCCAGTCAAACAAATTTGATCGCCACAATGCTTGCTAATGCCTCCACCGATGCGGAAATCATCGAACAGTTATTCATTGCTGCATTGTCTCGAAGCCCCTCCCCGGATGAGCAAGAGCGTCTGCTCGCGATTGTTAAAGAATATGGTGATGATCGCAGCACTGCACTACAGGATGTGGCCTGGAGTGTTTTGACTAGCGCGGAATTCACATTCAACCACTAGCAGACAAGTTTCGATCCTCACGTTGTCTTTATCTTCAGCAAAACTGAATACAACACTGCAAAATCATTCCCGATGAATCCTCAGCCTCAACTCAACGCAAAAACAACCTGGGTACGCTCTCGATGCTTGATCCAGATGTTTCTCGTCAAGGTATTGCTTATCGCGTTCATTGGATCGAATTCCGGCTTTGCTGCCGAATCGGTCAGCTTCGAAAACGACGTTCGCCCTGTCCTCACTCGTTACTGTGTCGGTTGCCACACACAGGACGATCCCGAGGGCGGTTATGTGATGGAGACATATAGTCAGCTGATGCAAGGCGGTGAGCACGGTACGGCGATCACCCCAGGGGTAACCGACAGCAGTCGACTGCTGTTAATGCTTCAAGCCAAACTGCAACCCACCATGCCTCCCGAAGGTGAGCCGCGACCGACGGAATCGGAAATCGAAACGTTGGTGAAATGGATTGAGCAAGGCGCCGTAGGTCCACAGGGAGCACCTAGCCTTAAGTCTGAACCCATCACACCCAATATCGATAGAAACAGCCAAGTCTCATTGCCTATCACCGCCATCGCGAAACATCGCGTCAACGATCTCACCGCAATGGGACGCTACGGTGAAATCAGCATCACCGATCCATCGGGAAAAGTGGTGACCCGGATCACTGACGATCTGCACAAGATCAATTCGTTGCAATTTAGCAACGACGGAAAACGTCTCCTCGTAGCGTCGGGACAAACCGGAGCATACGGACTCGCCGCGATCTATTCGGTTGACAATGGAGAGCAACTAATGGAACTGGTAGGACACCGTGATGTCCTCTATTCCGCCGTGTTCTCGCCCGATGAATCCATCATCGCAACCGCTGGTTATGATCGAGAAATCATCCTTTGGGACTCTCGCACGGGCGAAGCGATCCGACAGTTGTCCGGCCATAATGGTGCGATTTTCAGCCTCTCATTCACTCCCGATGGAAACCGACTGGTCAGCGCATGCGCCGACGAAACACTCAAGATATGGGATGTCGCCTCGGGACAGAGAATCGACACACTCGGGCAACCCGAAGGAGAAGTCATCTCGCTTCTTGTGTCAAGCGATGGGCGATTCGTCATCGCCGGCGGTGCAGACAACCGCGTTCGAGTGTGGGAACTCGCGGTGGATGGCCAAGTTGAGCGAAATCCGCTGATAGCAACGCGATACGTCGATGATTCCGCGATCACGCATCTTCAATTCACGAATGACGAGCAAGCCATCGCTGTCACGACGGCAGCAGGAAACATCAAAATGCTCGACACCACCTCGTGGTCCCTCTTTGCAACCTTGGACGCCATTGAAGATACCGCCACGGCCATCATTGCAGATAACAAACGGCAAGAATTATTCCTCTGCATGATGAATGGCAAGACGGTCCAGCGGCCGATCCCCGCGACACCATCAAGTCGTGCGACCGTGGCTAATTCCGAAGCCAAAAAAATCTATCTTGATTTGGGAACCGAAACCTCGCTTAACGAAGCGGATTTACCAACGCAGACGGCAACCCATCCGTTTATCGCGATTCCTCGGCACGTCGAGATCACCGGCAGCATTGCGGCGAGTAATGAAGTCGACCTCTACCGCTGGACAGCCAAGAAAAATGAGCAATGGGCCATCGATGTCGATGCGACCAAGGATAGTCCACTCGATCCGATCGTGACCATCCTTGATCAAGATATGAATCCCGTGCTGAGGACCCGATTGCAGGCGACCAGAGAGTCGTATTTCACTTTCCGCGGCAAGGACAGCACTCAGGTAGGTGACTTTCGACTCTTCAATTGGGAAGAGATGCACCTGAATGACTTCCTCTATTCATCCGGCGAAGTCACGAGGCTTTGGCTTTATCCGCGTGGCCCAGACTCTGGGTATAACGTTTATCCGAATGAAGGCCAACGCTGGACCTATTTCGGAACATCACACACAACCCATGCACTGGGAGAACCGGCCTACATTGTGCGTCCGCTGTTAAACCAAGAAATCCCCCCGGACAATGGTTTACCGACCTTCAATGTCTATTACGAAAATGATGATGACCCACGTCGCATCGCGGGAAAAAATAGCCGTCTCCTCTTCTCTGCTCCAAACGACGGCAATTACTTCATTCAGATTACTGACACGAGAGGAATGGGTGGAGAGACGTATCAGTACCAAGCAAGAGTACGTCCATCGTCCCCAAGCTTCATTCCTACCTTGAGTAAGGCGAACGGAAAAATACACCGCGGTACCGGCCGGGAGTTCACGGTTCGTGTCGACCGCATCGATGGATACGATGGAGAGGTGACGTTTGATATACCGAATCTACCCGAAGCCTTTGTCACCAATTTACCTTTAACCATTGAAAGCGGACAACGTTTTGCAACGGGCTGCCTATGGTTACCGAGTGATGCAGAGACGTGGGAGGGAACGCTTTCACCGGAACTCATTGCCTCTGCGACAATCCTTGGAAAGACAGTCGAGAGATCGCTTGGATCGGTGGGTGAATTAACCCTTGAAGATCGACCGAACGCCGTACCAACCATCCACCCAATTGATCGGGAGGTGGCGACCAACGAGAGATGGACGCTACAGGTCAGGCGTGGAGAAACGGTGACAGCACGCGTGATGGTTGACCGCAAAGAAGGATTTACCGCGGAGATCAGCTTTGGAAAGGAAGATGCCGGGCGGAATAGCACACATGGAGTGTACGTGGACAACATTGGCCTAAACGGCCTTCTGGTACGTCAAAATGAGTCGGTCCGCGAATTCTTTATCACCGCCGACCCCATCGCCGCACTGGGGAAACGAGACTTCCACCTTCGAGCCGCGACCGACGGCGGTGTCACTAGCCATCCGATCGTCCTCGAAGTCCTACCATGAATGGTTCGAAATTTGTCCAAAACCGATAAACGATCTAGGACCCTCCCGTGTCGTGGGATCCTCGAGTGACGGCACAGGAGTGTGACCCCGTTTCCAAACCCTGCTTTATTTCAAGCACTCCAGAGCGTCACGTGCGCACGAAAAAACCCGCCAATCGGGGGCGGGTTCCTTAATTCTGTCATCACTCGCTTTTTCTCATCTCTTTAGCTGAGAAACGGATGAACCGCACGCGTGAATTGCTGAGCGAAGTCTCTTGGTCAGAAGCTTTTCGCTGCCGAAAACGCTCAATCAGCCAAATCTAGCGGAATGAGTTACGCTTCCGCAACGACGTTGATTCGACGACCTTTTTGGTCGAAGCATACCTTGCCATCGACAAGTGCGAACAAGGTGTAGTCGTTGCCCTGTCCAACACCCTTACCAGGGTGGAACTTGTTACCAACCTGACGTACCAAGATGTTGCCGGCGCGAACTGCTTCGCCGCCGAATTTCTTCACGCCACGTCTTTGAGCGTTCGAATCGCGTCCGTTGCGGCTCGAACCTTGACCTTTCTTATGTGCCATCGTCCAACTCTTAAATGTCTGTGGTTTTTTCCTACAAGTGCAGCAATCTATCGACTCAATCTAGTTTCCTCAAGAGCCAAAGCTTCACAAGACGCTGCAATCATCCGACCGACGAAGAAAAACCGGAAAAACCCCTCTGCAGAAGTAATCTCCGGACTTATCGCTATTAGCCGACTCGCCCTGATTCGATTCTCTCACTGCGTCGGTTCCGGCTCAACGCCCTTGGCCGCAGACCGCAACTCTTCAAGCAACGACATCGCGGATGGTTCCGATGGCTCAATTTCCAAACAGCGTAGCACGTAAGCTTCCGCATCACCGATCCGCCCCTGAGCACGGCAAAGTTCGGCGAGTCGCAGAAAGGCGTAGACAGGATCCCCCCCGATACTTAACAACTCAGTAAACCGCTGCTCAGCCTCGTCAAAGCGTCCAAGAGAAAACAACGCCTCACCAATCAAAGCGACCGTCGCCGACTCATCTCCGGCCAACTTCTCGCACTCAAATAAACTCTCCAAAGCAAGGTCGTACTGACCGAGCTGAAGATGCGCGTACCCGAGGTCGTAGAACGCTCGAATGCGATGCTTCTCACTTGGAGCAATCGTCGCCATCAACAGAAATTCCACAGCCCGGTCATACTTCCCCAAATCCATCAAGAGTTCGCCAAATGGTAGGTAAGCTCGCCCGTAATCGCCCTTCTGGAATAATTGCAGATAAACCAGATAGGCTTCATCGTTTCGACCGAGTTGTCGTAGACAATCCGCCATCACAAACCAACTCTCTAAATCGTCCGAAAGCAAACGCGTTGCATCAACGGCTTTTGGTATCGCCTCTTCAAATTTCCCAGCCCAGTGGAGCACTTTGGCAAGATTTCTAAACGCCACCGCCTGCCTCTCAGGATCGACCCTTGAGTTAATCTCCAAAGACACCGCAGCGAGCTTTTGTTCATCCAAGATTACTGGATCAAGCCAGCCTGATGATTGCAATTCGTCAATGACGGAAATAGAGATGAGTCGATGTGTGTCAATTGTCGGATGAACATGATCGAGGAAGTAGTCCGAGCCGAAACATTCGTGGCCCCGTTCCAGCATTGATTTGCGACCCAGAACCTGATCAAACTCAACGCATGGGATTCCATAAAGGTCTGCAACCTCCGAGATCATTCGACGAATCTCTCGAGTCGCGCGCAGCGGACAGACATCCTGATCCAAAGCCTCAAGAAACGCAGCGCGTGCCTCAGTGTGTTTTTTCAACTGAAACAAGCAACGACCTTTAAAAAAAAGAAGGTCAGCGTTTCTTGCATCGCTGACAAGCTTTTCATTGACCCAGTCAAGGGTTTCATTTGGCCCATCTTTATCGAGCTTTTCCTGAAGACGCAAGCTTGTGGCACGATTTTCAATGGCAAACAAATCTGAACTGCTGACGGAGCCTGACGATCCTTCCTGATTAGCCACCCCCACACCCACGTCCGCAGGATCACTGACCGATTTGAAGGGTAGGCAGTCTCGCAAATTCGAAGCGGGTGAAATCAAAAGAACCTCTGCACCCGCAGACTGCCCCATAGCGACCATCCGCTCTAAGTTCGATCGAAAATGAATAAGCACGTTTCGATGCCACGAATCATCACGTTGATAATCTTTGGGACCTGCGGAATGATTCAAGATTTCATCCACTTCCTCGGGAAGCTTGTCTCGGCTTTCCACCTGAAAACCGACGTTGGGTCGTACAAGACCCTCGATCAGATTGAAGAGTCGTGATGACTGCAAGGTGCTACGGGTCTTGGCGACGACTTGATCGCTACTGAGACCGTCTTCCATGAGACCTGAATAAGTCCTTCTCTCCAGAAACTCGTTATGGCCCGTCAAGATCACGAACAAATCTGGTTCGTAATTGCACAATTCCTCCATCACATTGGCGACGCGATAACTGGCATAACTAACTCCACCAGCGTTGATCACTTCCCACTGTGTCGTGGGATCAAGAGCAGGAAGTATTTCCCGAAGCCAACCTGAGAACGCAGTCTTATCATCAAAGGGTCGTCCAAACGTAGTAGACCCCCCGAGACAAAAGATACGTTTGGTGTTTTCAGCTTTTTCTCGATTAAAAGACTGGTAATTGAACCAAACCTGTTTTCCAGATGCTGTCTCCAAACGCCGACCGTCCGAATCCGTAGCCTCCACGAAGACAGGACTCTTGGCATCAAAACCAACAAATGGATCGTCAAACTTATCGCTACCACCGATTCCGATTAAGCGTAATGCTGCTTCGGTAGTCAAAACAAAAACGCACAGCAGCAGTGATGAAAAAAAGACTTTCTTGCCGGTTGAAAGTTTGATCTCTGCTTGGCTCACCATGTTGGCTCCGAGGAACGAGTCACCTCTACTCTGCACGATTCAGAATCCAGAATTCGCCACCTTGAGCGACATCCAACTCAACAACACCCTGAACACTCAAGGTTTCTTCCAAAACCCTCGGCTTCTGGTTTGTACCAACGGACACTTGATAAATCACGCGACGTCCTAGATCACGTGAGAACATCGAGAAAAGAAGACGTCCATCGCGTGTCCAGACAATGTCCCCCAACACATCCTCCGTTGTCTGCAACAATACGTTGAAATCCGTGGAACTGCTTGCCTCGACCTCTTCGTTGCTGGGCAATTGCAGCACAACCAATTCAACACTTTGCTGCCGCTGCGCAAACAACGCTAACCGCTGACCATCGGGTGACCATGCAAAATACGGTTGTAGGTAACGATAGGGATGCTCGTGTTTATCAAACCAAATGATTGATTCACCTGACTGAACATCATAAAGGCGAATGCCGTTGTCATTTCTGTAAGCAATCCTCTGACCATCCGGAGACCACTCCGCACCCCACCCTGCATCAATGCGATTTCTCGCATTCCCATCGAGTCCTAAAATCCAAACCGAAGCCCCACCGTCGTATCGCGAACAAGCAAAACGATCACCACGAGGGGACCAACTGGGCATCAAGCCATGACCGATTTCTCGCGTTTCCGAGCCATCTGACTTGAGGAGAAAAAGCGTCGCTTGGTGTTCACCATCACGCGGTACAGCGTGGAAAAGCACTTCGGAGTCACCTCTGCCAATGACGGGAGATCCCAAGCGAGGGTACTTCTTGTCGGAAAAAATCTCTCTGCTGCTTCCGCCGTCACTACCTGCGTCTCGGCCGATCTCGAAGCGAACCAAACCATGCATCGGTTGGCGTTGGAAAACGAATTCATCCTCCGACAAGAGACCGTCCTGATCTCGATCAAGCCGATGAAAGTAGTAACGTTTCTGAAGCTGAAACAAATCCCTCGGGTGGAATTGAAATTCATCGAAGGAGATCTGACCATCAAGGTCATCATCCTCTGGCAAGTGTTCCCACGGATAGTTGTAATTCGCCAACATCGTTAGCCGATATTCATCAATCGATAACCGTCCATCATCGTCATCGTCAAAGGCAGCAAGATTCGTATCAACAAGGTGCCTCCTCGGAAGCGGAACACTACCGCGAAGTTCCTCAAGAGTCGCCAAACCATCGCGATTCAGATCAAGGCTCTGAAAATCTTCGACGACGTTTCTAAAGTTGGACCCGGTGGAACTTGAGTATTCCTGAAGATCGATTTTTCGATCTCCGTTTTTATCCATCTCGGAAAAATCAGTGTCCCCACCTTCACGGTCCCATCTTGCCACGACGAATTCTTGCTCACTGATCGCGTCATCCTGATCAGTGTCCGCTCTCAAAAAATCCCCAAACGTAAGGACGCGTCCGTCATCATGCCGCAGAGGCTGACCAGAGATCCATTTGAGACCAATCTGAGACTGCAAAAAATCCAGAGCCTCGTCGCGGGTGACCGCTCGATCCTGATCGGGGTCAGCGTGCAAAATCATCACGCGATCTAAACGCCTCCTCCCGTCAGTGGCCAGAGAAGCGATATAGTTGATGGTGAAAGTCGTACTGTCGACCGTCTCCTCGGGTCGAAAATTCCATTGATCGTAGGACTCATCCAGCGCCTCAACCGCACGCTGCCACATCACCTGAAACGGATCTGACGCGATCAGGACGGTTTGATTACCGACAATGGTGTCCGCGACATTCGAATCTTTGAGATTATCTCGTGTTCGATTTCCCGCCTCGGAAACCTCCTGACACATCCCGTTGGGTAGGATCAGAAAGCAACCGAGGGCAGCGATCGATAGAACAACTTTCCGTTGCAACCTCTTAACCACGCCGACCTTCACTCCCAAAAGTCCAATCATCGACACGCACGCACCGACTTCCAACACGAACGGAACCGTCGTTCCTCGCCAAGCTGTTTCCACCATGGACACCGTATCAGCCCGAAGCATTGTTTCAGCCCATGAACGATGTGGCAGCCCAAAAAAGATGCATCAGCCAAGCACACCTTCTTTTGCCGTTTCGTCAACCAAACGTCTCACTACATCGCGAGCGCTCACTCCCTCACTCTGAGCAGCAAAGGTTGTGATCAAACGGTGCGACAAGACTGACTCAGCAACCGCCTGCACATCCTCCAGGCGAACCATGTATTGACCACTAAGGGCGGCACGAGTCTTGCCACCCAAAATGAGATATTGGATCGCCCTAGGCCCGGCGCCCCACGAAACCAGTGATTTCATCCAGTCGGGCGAGACGTCATCCTGAGGTCGCGTCTTGCGAACCAGTCTGACCGCATATCGGTAAATATGCTCTGGTACAGGAATCCGACGAACGAGTTGCTGGTATTCCATGATTTCCTCACCGGACATCAGAGCGTCCAAAGTCACCAAATCTTCACCAGTTGTACTTCTGGCAATCTGGATTTCCTCTTCCTCTGATGGGTAGGTGAGCTCGATCAGAAACATGAATCGATCCAACTGCGCCTCGGGCAGCGGGTAGGTACCTTCCTGCTCTACGGGATTCTGAGTTGCGAGCACCATGAATGGTTGCTCCAATTCGTACGATGTCCCCAACACCGTGACCCGACGCTCCTGCATCGCCTCTAGTAGAGCGGCCTGAGTCTTTGGGGGCGCTCGATTGATCTCATCAGCGAGTACGATGTTTGAAAAGATAGGCCCATGAACAAACTTGAACTCGCGACGACCATCCGGTGTATCTTGAAGGATATCCGTCCCCGTGATGTCCATTGGCATCAGATCAGGTGTGAACTGCACACGGCTAAAGCCGAGCGACAGAGTCTCAGAGAGTTTGCTGACAAGTAGGGTTTTGGCCAGTCCGGGTACACCCATCAATAGGCCGTGTCCCCTGGCAAACAGAACAATCGCCAATTGCTCAATGACGCTCTGCTGCCCAACGATGACACGACCAAGTTCCCTTTTCAGGCGATCGTGACATTCGCGCAGACGCTCAATTCGAGAGACATCGTCTGAACTGAGCGAATTGCTGCTTTGTTCAGAAGAATTTTGTCCTGAGGGCTGATTCATCTAATTTTGGCTTCGTATGAAGTGGGAGTTGAACCGCAACAGACTATCCGGCTACCCGCACCAAGGCAAGGATTGTAGCTCAGCTTGCAAAACGTCCTTCTGTACGGACATCACATCCCCTACAATTCCGACCCGCAAATAAGGTCCCCTCACGATCGTTCCCAGTGGCATTATCATTACGTCCCGCGGCGAATAGCATTTGCCTTCGACTTTCCGTTGCTTCGGCGAGTCTTCAAGCCAGAAAACGTTTACCTTATCAGAGTCTAAAGTATCCAGATCGCGAATTTCCAGACTCTGCCTTAGCTCGCGGCAGCCAGGACCTCGAAGCAAGCCGGCGCCAAGCATTCACCCCAGTATCCCTTCACCGTATCGCAACCCTATGACGGATCAAACGCCAAAACCAAGGCAAGCTGCGATAGCTTTCATCCTGGTGACCCTGTTCATCGATATTCTTGGTATCGGGGTGATCGTCCCGGTGCTCCCAGAGCTCATCATCGAACTGCTCTGGGGTCATAGTGCCACAACAGCAGAAACGATCACTGTGGTCGACCCGATCACCGGAGTTGGCCAAGTCATCACTCGGGACAAGATGTACTCGATCGCGGGTCGATACGCCGGGGTAATTGCTGCAAGTTATGCTTTCATGCAGTTTATTTTTGCTCCGATCATGGGAGTCTTGTCAGATCGATTCGGAAGAAGGCCGGTCATCCTCGTGTCCCTCTTTGGCCTCGGGATTGATTTCCTTATCCAAGGCTTTGCAACCAGTATCGGCTGGCTTTTTGCGGGCCGCATCCTAGCAGGAGTAATGGGGGCAAACTTCACAACCGCCAATGCTTACATCGCCGATGTTTCGACTGATGACACGCGCGCACGCAACTTTGGTTTTATGGGAATGATGTTTGGCCTAGGATTCACCATCGGACCCGCCATTGGTGGACTCCTTGGTGATTGGAGCCCTCGATTACCGTTCTTTGTTTCGGCAGGCCTTGCACTAGTCAACTGGCTGTACGGCTATTTCGTCTTACCTGAATCCCTGCCACCTGAAAAACGTGCGTCGCTGTCTTTTCGAGAAGCCAACCCATTTTCCAGCATCATGCGACTCGGTGCCTACCCGATCGTTGCAGGACTCGCCATCGTTTTCATGTGTAAGTCATTAGCACAGCGAGGGCTTGAGAATGTTTGGGTTCTCTATACCTCTTATCGCTATGACTGGGACACCACCACCAATGGGATGGCGTTGGGTTTAGTTGGCATCTGCGCGATCGTGGTCCAAGGTGGATTGGTACGCCCAGTGGTCAAACGCTTCGGAGAACGCAAAACCGTGATCTTCGGCAGTGTCGTCGGAACACTTGGATTCCTCGGCTACGGTTTGGCTGATCAAGGCTGGATGGTTTACGTCATCATCATGACAACGTCAGTAGGAGGGTTAGCGGGTCCCGCTATACAAAGTTTGGTGACGAGTACAGTTGACGAAACGGAACAGGGGAAAATTCAAGGCGCCCTGACTTCCCTGACAAGTTTGACCAATATCATCGCACCGGTATTCTTCAACACCCTACTATTTAGCTACTTCATAAGCGACCACAGCCCCATCCACTTGCCGGGAGCACCTTTCCTGGTCGGTTCATGCTTGTTGGCACTTTCCACGATCGTCGCGGTTGTAGTCTTTCGAAGATTCCCCAAAGCCGACACCAATGACGCATGATCGGCAGAGAATCAGGCGGTGAAACTTACACCGCCCCTTAATCAACACCTTGAATCATTCGACCACTCGAACGATCCGCTTGCCGTTTACCACTTGGTTCCCTGTCGTGGCACGAACCTCAATTAAGTGGGTTCCCATGGGGAGCGTTGCAGGTAACGAAGCGGTCCACTGATGCGGAGTCCGGTGAGGCCCCGGAAGATCGATCCAATTCTTCTCAGTAACCTCATCCTCTCTTGCTTTCACCGCAGTAAAGAAGGGGTCGACTGCCGTTCGCTGCTCCATCGGCCTCCATTCTCCCTGTTGGCCAATCCGATACTGCACCGATGTTTTAGAAGAACCGTTGAACACATTTACCGTAAAGGAATTCTCGGTAAGCTCGCTTTGCTTGATTGCTTCTTCACAGTAGATACTCATCTGATAATGTGCTGGACGTCCCGCACCACGGAAAGACAATGAGTAGCGGTTGCCATCGAACTCCATGATGGAATACCCATTCGGACCGCCGTCACTCATCATTGCGTGAGGGATGCCACGCTCATCCTTTTGCCCCCTCCACCAGCTTCCACCGACAGTCACATTGACAATGTGATGATGGGGCTCAGGCCCCTTCCACCCATCTTCTTCACCAATGAATCGGTGCTCCATGTAGTGGGTGTGAGCGGAGATAGATACGGTAGCAGGTCGCTGCTCAATCAAGCGGTACAAGTCCTGTCGATCTTGCACTCCACCAAGAGGTATATGCATCATTAGCACCACTAGCTGATCTTGAGGAATCATCGCCAAGTCATTTTTGATGAACTCAATCTGCCGATCGCCTAACCCACCGTGGTAATGTCCCTTCTTTCCCTCTTCCGGACCGTGCCACATCACATCGTCGAGCACCAGAAAGTGTGCCGGACCGTAATCAAATGAGTAGTAACTCGGTCCGTAATGGCGTTCAAAAGTCTCGTCACTCAACTTATCATTCGGAGCATCGAGATTCAGATCGTGGTTGCCGATCACGTTGTACCAAGGGATCCCTATCAGTGCGATCGCTTGACTGAGTGGCTGCATGACCGATAGATCATCAAAAACGATGTCACCGAGTGTCACGCCAAACGAGGCGTCATGCCCCTCCTCCATCACGATCTGTTCAATCACATCGTGCTGGATGTACTCAACTTCAGTTAAATTGCGAGGCTGCGGATCGCCGAACAACAGTGCCTTAAAACGCCCCGGCTCGCTTTGCTCATGCAACCCAAAGTCGATCGACTCAGGTAGTGCACCAGTTGGCTCGACGCCCTTGAATCGAAAATCCGGTGGCGAACCTTTCGGTTTGTGTATGTAAAAGAATTGCGGAATCTGATCGTCATTGATAGCGGTCGCCCAGTGCCGTGGCTTGATCACAAAAACAATCGTGTCATCACTCACGGGGAGTTCGTATCTCCCCTCATCGGATGTCACGACGATTTCTCGCCCATTACTGACTCGTATTCCCGCAACGCCCTTCTCATCTGGATCTCGTTTTCCATTCCGATTGAGATCGTTAAACACGATTCCCTTGGCAGTCTGCGAGTATTCGGCATCGTGCTCATGCCCCGCATCACCATCATGTGCAGCAGAAAAAGCCTGAAGCGAAGTGCCGATCAACATAGCACCCACCAGTCGCCATCGAGACACCTTGCGAACTACTCGGGATTGAATGCGTGCCGGGCTGGGGCGAAACTGATTCATGACTCAAGGCTTTTGATGGAGCAAATTTTGATAGTTCGAATACGATTGCGACCACAAACCACAAAACTAACCCGGCACCAAAATCAACTACATCAGGGCTAGGCAATGGGTCACAGATGGGATGTAGCAGTTTACCATCCGCATTACCTTACTGCAGTCCCTCGCAAAAGAAGCTCTCAAAACTCGCCGATAGGTCAAAAGCCGCGCACTAGTGGAATCGCTCACCGCCCCAAAGTGTGTTCCGATTGGGCGGTACCACACCCGGCTGATGAGGATTGCAGTAAAGCCACTGATGCACGAGCGACTCACCGGCTTCTCTCTGTCGATACACCTGATGCCAATCTCTCGAAGTGGGAACGACCTCATCGTGATACGGCCAAGGGTCAGCCCAGGACGAACCCAAAACTTCGTCCAGCTTATCCGAATTCATCGTTACATTACCCGCGCGCGGCGGCATCGGGCCCGCATCAATTCTGGGGCATCCAATCAAAAGTTCTGACGGGTAACCTCCCACCACGTTAACGATCTGCGCGATCTCATAAAGACTCAATTGCCTTAACCCGCCCGCGTGAAAGAGCCCCGTAATGGAACTTGAGAGCAGGCGATGAAATAGTCGATTCAAGCAGTCGGTATAGACAGGTGTCCGAACCTCGTCGAAGTAGAGCGTCGCCGGCTTTCCTTGGCGAAATCGTGACGCTATCCAATCAATTGCCCCCGCATGACCATTGAAGCTGATTCCCATCGGCAAGGAAATTCGGAGCACACAAGAGTTCTCCGCCGTCTCCTGTACCACCCGTTCCGCCTCAACCATCTTGGCACCGTAAACGGTCACAGGATCTGGCCTATCTTCCTCGGTATAGTTGCCTCCATCCCTACCACCGAACACGAGGTCGATGGATAAATGAATCACTCGACTTCCCTGTCGTCCTGCAAGCCTAGCAATTCGCTGTGTCCCCAAGACATTCACGCGATGCGCCATTTCGGGGTCCAACTCACATGACTTCAAGCGGCAACTACCAATCGTGTTGAGAACGGTCTTGAATTGATACTTTTCCCATAGTTCTTCAACCGCCACATCATCGTCAAGGTCGCAAGCGATGATCCCGTCACCCTTTAGTGGCCACATGCTCGGCTGTCGGATCCCAACAACGTTCTCACCATACAGGGACCTAAAGTAGTGATAGGCGTTGTAACCCGGCACGCCTGCAAGCCCCGTAATGAGCATGGGGAAAGCTGGTGCCTCGACTCCACAATCAAGATTCGCCACAAATTCTTCCATTCAACAGAACAAATAACGCAACACACCTGATAACAGTAAGTCGCAGGGCGTTGTCGGTCAGTCTTCCTTACCAATCGTGTTGACCGGCAAACGTGTTGAACGATGCACAAACACACAACCAACCAAGACGCAAATACCAGCCGACAAAAGCCAAGCGAGTGGCAAATGCGACTGGTCATCAAAACCGTCACCTAAAAACGTCAAATGATCAGCGTAATAAATCACAACGTTGAGCAATGCGTTATGAACGAAATGAATCAACATCCCCGGCAAGACGCTTCCGGTGCGGTAAGCGACCCAACCGATGATAATTCCCATCAAAGTTGATGGAACAAAACGCTCTACAAGTAGAGCATTTCCAGTCAGGACATGAAACAATCCAAAAGCAATCGCTGTGCTCATGACCGCCGACCAAGGCTTCACCACCGAATCCAACGCGGATAGAAAGTAGCCGCGGAAACACAGTTCTTCCACCACCGCCGGTGTCACCGCAAAAACCATGAGTAATAGCCAAATGGGAGCTTCCCGCATCTTCTCCACCATCGCTTCGGCGGATTGAATCTGAGTCTCACTCAGCCCACCTATGCCGAGAGAATCAGCAATCACGAAGGCTTCGTGCGCAAAGGCCCAACAACCGAGACCCAGCAATATCGCGCCGAGGGACGCCCCGAACGACGCAGTGCGGACTCGGAACGACGGCAGCACACGAGACCGCTCCCACAACACACTAACCAAAGGTAACAAACCAAACGTCAAGATTAATGCGGTCGCATTTAAAAGAAGTTGATAGCTCACATCAAGAAAGTCGCCATAACTTCGCAGCAACAACATCAGGCCGTTTGAAACAACAAAATAGCACGGTATTAACAACGCGAGCAGTAGGATTGCCTGCTCGAGCCTTGGCACCACACTGCCTCGGTCAGGTCGACGAAGAAGGCTTGCAATTGATTGTTCGCTAGTCCGCATCACCGCGTCGCCACCAAATAATCTTGCCGCGACCGCAAGTGCCCCGCAAGCGTAAAGAATCGTCACACCAACCGAGACTACTGCTGCTTGGATCAACAGATCGCCCGCAAGCATGTCCCTAGCCAAAAGCACAATGTTTACAAGTGGAACGACTAGCAACACGCCCTTGAGTTCAATTCCTGGCACCAAGGAAATCATTGCCGGTGCAAGTGACATCAGCATCACAGGGATCAAATACGCTTGTGCTTCCTTGAACGACCTCGCGTAGCTGGTCAGAGCCAAAAGAACCGCTGAGAAGAAAAATGAAAACAGAATGAGCAACAATAGCATCGGAGGTATGAGCCCCCACGGTGTGCCCGATCCCTGCTGAATCATCTCAATTAGACCGCTACCCCAGAGGGTTGTGAACATCGCAATTAGGTTCACTATCGCCGTTAAACAAGCAACGCTGATTACCGCAAGATATTTTGAAAGGAGCACTGCAAAACGCGGAACAGGCGAAGCCATTACCGCCTCGAGTGTCCCTCGCTCTCGCTCCCCAGCCGTCAAATCAATTGCCGGGTAGACGGCTCCAGTAATCGTCATCAGGACGAGAACTAACGGGATGAGTGTCGCCAGCAAGTTCGACTCCTTCACCTCACCCACTTCCTCAATCACCACACTCAACGGTGAGCGATAATTTGGGAATCGCGATCGGATCCACATTGCAGCATCTGACTCGGAGAGCCAGTGCAACCGCTCAACAAGAATCTGCCGCGCATTTTCGCTTACCGCGTCACCTCGATGGGAGAAGACCGACACGATGTTCTCGCCAAACTGAGTCACTTCAATCTGCACACCAAGATCGGCTTCATTTCCCTCAATCGCCGACGCGGCGTTACCCGACTGACAGAGTCCAAGACGGAAAGTCGCTAAGTTTCCACCTCGGCTATCCAAGATCATCTTGGGAGGATGACTGCGATCATCCCCCAGCCAGCTACCCAATAGCTCGAGTTCTCCCTGCGTTTGCACACAGATCGTGTAACCAGCCTCGGGGACATTTACCGACAAGAGGAATCGATTCAACGCCATGCTCAGAATTGGATAGAGCAAAAGTGGCATCAGTAACAGCGTGATCATTGTTCGGCGATCGCGGAGCGTCTCACGGAGCTCCTTACGATACATTCTCGCCAATCGTCTTAGACGATAGAACGGAGGTGGATGGTCACTAACATCCTTACCAGGATCGTCGTCGTTGTGCTGAACCTCGTCAGATTCAAGCCCTAGTTTTTGCTGCTCAAACATGGGCCCCGCCGCTCAAAAGCCCATCTCTCACAAGCCCATCGTTCAACAGCCCAGCGTTCAACAGCCCAGCAAACATATCAACCAGATGTTCTTTTGAAGTCGCCTGTTGTAACTGCTGCAGTGTCCCCTCATGGGCAAGGTTACCGCGGTGAAGCAGTCCAAACCGGTCACACAACCGCTCCGCCTCGTCCAGACGGTGCGTACAAATCACCACCGCCTTGCCGAGCTCCCGCAGGTGCCCGATGTATTCAAAAATCGTCTGCACACCTACCACATCCAAACCGCGAGTGGGCTCATCCAAAAGCATCACCGGCGGATCATGAATGAGTCCTCGAACGAGAGTGACGCGTTGCCGCTGCCCAGTACTTAGCCCACCAGCTCGCCGATCTAGCAGCTCGGTAATTCCCATCAAGGCAGCAAGACTTTTGCAGCGATCAGCTGCTACCTCAGGAGCGACACCGTAGAGGTCACCGAAATAAAGCAACATCTCACGAACCGACAACCACGGGTAAACCCCATCACTGGCTGAAACGAACCCGAGACGCTGCTTCACTTTCTCAGGGTCACTAGAGGTGCGGTACCCCAGAACCTCCGCATAACCTTCATCTGGCTCAAGCAGTCCGAGAATCATCCGCAAGGTTGTGGTCTTCCCAGCGCCATTGGGTCCGAGCAAACCGTAAACCTCAGACTGATCGACATGGAAAGATAAATTCATGACGGCATGCACCAACCCCGCCTCTAGCGTGAATGATTTCGTTAGTGCTTTTACCTGTAGCATGACGCCTGCTTTATCCTCACCATTGCCCCACCATCACGCGAGTCGCCGAAGCGAAGCGGTTCGAATCGTGTGGTGAAGTATACGCACGATGACACCCCACAGATCGGAAAACGGGTGAAACTTCACTCGAGATCTGATTTGGTCGGCTCAAAATCGGTTGGGTTAACCCATCCTGCCTTGATGCTCTCGGGATCTGCTAGATATTTCTCGTAGAATCCACGCTCACGCTCATTCGCGTACAGGTACTGATCAAAAATCTCGCCATTGCCCAAGATTCGGGGATCACCCTGATCCTTTAGTGCTGCGTCTAGCCGCCCTAGCATTTCGAGTTTTTGCTGTGCATAGCGAGGCTCCGAAGCCAAATTCACCACACAATCCCGATCCGTCGCTAGGTTGTACAGCTCGTACTCCGGCCTCAATCCGAAGGCCAATTGCCACCAGTGCGAGTTTCCACCTTCGCGTCGGGCGTCAAGAATCATGGTTTTAGTCGGGCTACCGTCTGTGTTGAGATACCCAGTGATCGGATCACCTGCCGGCCAGCGGCTCGTTTCAAAATTTCTGAGCAGTAAAAAATCACCTTGGATGATGCCACGAACCGGATAGCCAACGTCCCCTGGTCGCCCAATGTCATGGCGTTCTTTTCCGATCAGGATGGCGTCGCGGCGAGTTCGCTCTCTGGAGTTGCGAAAGATCGGCAAAAGCGACACCCCGGAAAGGCTAGCCATTGACGTCTCACCGGCTGCCACCCCCGCAACCTCCAAGTAGGTTGGCGCGAGATCCACGAAAGATACCGGTTCGTTAACTTTCCTGCCGGCATCCTGAATTCCCTCGGGCCACGAAATCGCCAACGGCAGATGGTGGCTCCAGTCATAACTCTGACCTTTGATTCTCGGAAACGGCATCCCGTTGTCACTTGTTACGACAACCAAGGTGTTGTCCAGCATGCCCCTTTTCTCGAGCTCGTCCAGCATTCGCCCCAAGTGCATATCAAAATGCTCGATCTCCAGTGCATAATCTAACATGTCATTACGAATCACCTCATGGTCTGGCCAAAACTTAGGGACCTCCTTGATTGACTCGACTGATTTGCCTCCGACACTAACACCCGTTCCATACTCATATCTGCGATGCGGCTCAGTCCCCCCGTACCAGAAGCAAAAAGGTGCATCGCTGGGAGTAGCATCTAAAAAGTCGACAAAGTTGGCTGAGTAATCATTCGATGAGATCGCCTTGGTCGGAGGCTTTGCCTTGTTACGGGAGAAAGGTTTACCAGCCAGATCACGACGTTTTCCATCTTTGTCCACCGCGATCCCAGGAGCCCAACCTTTACCAGTCATCCCCGTTCGATATCCATTCTCAGCAAGCGTTTCAACGTAACTGGTGAATTTGGCGGGAAAGTAGCACCAGTGATTGGCGGCTTCCTCCAATTGCCAAGAATACCGCCCAGTAAGCAAACAGGATCGCGACGGCGCGCATTTGGCATTCGGCGTGTAACAGCGATTGAACAGAAGCCCGTTTTTTGCCACGCGATCAAACGCCGGGGTCTTCACCCAATCGCATCCGTAGGCACTCGCGTGAGGAAACGATTGGTCGTCTGAGATCGCAAACAAGATATTGGGACGGCTCTCGGTTTTAACGATCCCAGTTGTGGCCGCATCAACCTGCCCTGCCTCTGCAGCAACTAAAGGACTCACGCAAATTGCAGCCAAAACAAAAACAACTGCAAACAAAACTACCATTCGCTTCGCCATCACGCGTTCCAAATTCAACGGGCTATTAAGAATTACTGCGGTGTATGATCGCGGTACGCAATAAACAGTTTTCAATTGATCACTCGTTCACTTATCAATGGTTAATCGATCACTCTTCAATGAAAAACAAATCATGCGGGCCACGGTAAACGACACACACCCCACTGCCCCTCATTTTCATCAACGGCAATTTCGATGAAGTTCAAGTGGGATTCAAAGCGTTCACGAGTCTTCTCGATCACGCGTTCGGCGATTACCCTCGCCAATTCTTCCGCTGTTGTGTTTACCACTGGCAAAATGACACAATCTTCATTCGGAAAGATCCAGCGACGATCACGAAAAGTCACCGTGGTTTCTTTCTCTCCTGTGTGAACTTTGATCTCAGCGTGGTCACGCGGAAGAATCATGTGATGATCAAGCGCAGCGGTCTCTTCAAGAACCGCGTCACGCAGCGCAATGAAGTCGACCACATAACGATTCTCGTCCAATGGACCTTCGACGCTTGCTCTCACTTTGTAATTGTGACCATGCAACCGCTCGCAGATATCACCCGCAAAGGTGATGAAGTGGGCCGCTGAAAAAACAAACTGCTGCTTGGTTACATCGACTCTGTATACGCCCTGTTCCACAATTGTCACCTTGGTCAAAGTTTGTTCAAATTTCTATTCCGCTTCACGGCTTCCACCTCTCGCCTCAGGCATGTTTCGTAGTAACACGTACAAGGCAGCAGCAATCAGATCCGCCGTTGTCCCTGGGTTGAGATGGTGCCCGCCGCCGGTGCGCAGAGACTGATCCAGTCGCGAGTGTTGCCATGGGTCAGTAATCCTGACGTCCGATGCTGCCACACGAACCTGTTCTGCGGTCACTGCGTCATTCTTACGCAAGATCAAGGAATCATGCGAACTGGCCAACAATTGCACCTGAGCTTGCATGATCCCGTACAAAACATCTCCTGCATCATGGATCCCCGCCAAAAGAACGGGAACCACCTCCGTAAGCAGGTCGGAAAATCCGGATTGATATTGCAAAGCGACACGGTCACCACGCTTCGCGGCGTCCGCCATCGCTGCAAGCAGATCAACCCGCTCATGCGTCTGGTTGACATCCCACTGGTCAACCTCACCGAGACCGCCAGCGTTAGCGATAGCAATCGCTTGAAAAATCAACTGCTGGTCCTCTTGCTCCATCGTTGAGAGCACCTGTTCGATCGCCTCTAGCCAGTCCTCGGTGCTCGGTGACGTCACATTGCGTTGGGATAACAGTTCATCTGCTGCAACCAGTGGACCGAGAAGCAACAAGATGCCCAAATTCACATTCGTGCGACACAATTCTGCCGTTATCTTGGCTGCCTCAAAGATAGCCCGTGCGAATTGACGATGTTTTTCAAACGCTTCGGCAGCAACATTGGCAGCTGTCACAAAATCGAGATAGCAGAGATCGGAAAAGGAAACTCCGGGACTTACGTTACCCGACTTAGGTGAGGTCGCTTCGAGCAAACACGACCAACGTACAGCCTCACTAGAGATGGTCACGCGGGGAGCGAGCCAGTGCAGCGGTGACACCTTAATCTCTTGGTCTCCTTGATCACTGCTGGACATCAAAGTCTTTCCCCAATCAAATCTGCACAAGGAAACCAGAAAAGTGAGCAAGCAAGAATATCAGACAGATAAAAAACCACTGATCGCATCCAGTGTTTCCTCTGGTGCATCTTCGATCACGTAGTGTCCAGCGTCCGCAATCTCCAACGACTTCGCATTGGGCCACTCTGACTGGAAGCGTCGCAAACACTCAGGACGAAAACACCAATCACGCATCCCCCACACTAGCAGAGATGGCATCTCGGAGAGCGCTCCGAGCGACTGCCCAAGTGATTCCAATTCCCCATAGGTTGGGTGCTTCCGGTTCATTGGAATGTCTTTTACAAATCGATCAATTGCAATCCGATTGGCCCAGTTGCCATAGGGCGCGAGCAAGCCCCTGCGGGCATGATCACTCAGTCTCTGTCTTGACATTGCCATCCGAATTGCAGCACCCGCAAAAAGGTTCGCCCCCCGTACCCCAAGGCTACCAAGAACGGGTATTCGACAAGCTGAAATCCGCAAAGGGATGAACGGAGGAATGAAAGCTCCAGTATTCAGGAGCATGATCCTTTCGAATCTCGACTGGCTCTTCAACAAGGCGGACAAACCGATTGCCCCGCCCCAATCATGTGCCAAAAGGGTGACTTGGTTCAGATCCAAATGCTCAATCAGTCGTACCAAACGGTCACGATGAGATGCAAACCTGTACAGACACGCGTCGCCCTTTGGTTTGTCACTCCGACCGCAACCAAGGTGATCAACAGCAATCACTCGATGGGTAGCTGAAAACCGTTCGATCACTCGACGATAGTAAAAGCTCCAAGTCGGGTTTCCATGAACGCAAAGGATCGTCTGATCTCCGCTGCCTTCATCGATATAGCGCATCGTGTGCCCATCGACCGAAAATTCAGACGATGCGTAGGGAAACAGTTCGCTGGCGATGTTTGCGTTCATGCCACGAGTGTCCCCGATCCCACGCAGAAGGAAAAGCACCCGAGCGATAGAAGTTCACCTTGCGTGACGATTTTGCTCAAAGTCGACCCTATCTACCGCGCCGCCAACACAATGGCTGCGAGCACCAACGCAGAGAGTGCGCCATGTCGAATTGCAACACCTCGAGACTGACTCACGCGAAACCATGAGTCGGGAAGATCCACCGCGAAAAACTCGCCAAATCGCCGATCGCTGATGGGATTTTGCCCCTCCAATGTCAGATCGACTGAATCTTGAAGAGAGTTCCACGAGGAGCTTGGCTTCATCACCATTCTCGGCCACCGACGCGCAGCGGCTGAAAATCCTCCACCGACCACGATCGCACCGGTCACCGCAAACGCGAAAGCTGCCCACGGCTTACCACCCTGAAACGCCTTTCCAATGACAATTGGAGACTGCTCAAGATTGGCTATTCGATGCTGCCGCTGCTGCTCAACTCCGCGCAGCCTCGACGCAATCCTCTCGCGATACAACTTCCAACGTTTCGCACTATGCTGATAATCTGCGAGACGCGGCTGATAATCTGCGAGACGCGTCGAGGCGAGGCTGGCGTCTGGTGCGTTCACCTCAGATGCAGACAGAATCTCACCACTTGAGGCTTTCTTGGCCACTGCGATGGCTTCGTTGGCCAAAAGCTCATAATGATCCGCTACCTCCTGCTGCCAAACGTAGACTGGCAGTTGTACCGTTTCACCGGCCTCGAGCCATCGCTCGCGCGCCTCAACGACTCGCTCCCACGCTGGCGAACCCACGGAGACAACGAGCTGGTGTGATTCCCCGTGCTGATCCCGGATCGAGACGTGCTGCTGCTGAGGACCGTCAGGCCAACCAAAATAGATAATCATGCCCGCTGATAGCATTGCGAGCATTAAATCCGAGCGAGGAATGCGACGACAAGGCTCCAGCATGTAATTCCCCTACACTTCTCGAATTCGCAACGATCAGACACACTCTGTAGAGATCGGACGCGAACGGCAATCGAGTGCAGTCGTTTTATGCCGGTTATTCCGGTAATTTCGGTTAGTGAAGCGATGTTCAAAATCAAAATCTGTGGTGTTCGAACCTCCGATGACCTACGGGCCGTCTCCCAAGCAGGGGGCGATGCGGTTGGTTTGAATTTCTTTCCGCGAAGCGTTCGCTATCTGCCCCCAAATACCCAACACACACGGCAAATATCCGCGGAAGCCGGAAAACTGTCGCTAACCCGAGTTGGTGTCGTCGTCAATATGACGCGACCTGATATCGAGCAACTGCTTCAAACGATTCCGCTCGATGCGATCCAACTACACGGAGACGAGTTACCGAGTGAAGCCCTGCATTGGAAAACCTTGGGTGTTCCGCTGATCCGCGCCATTAAACTCCCTACCGGTGAAATATCAGCCTCAAAAATCGATGAGTTGTGCCAACCGTGGCTGGACAACGGATTCCACCCGCTTTTCGATGCAGACGCCGGCACATCGCATGGCGGAGTTGGAAAGCAGATCGACTGGGAAAGCATAAACAAGTGGCGAGAATTGAACCCCGATCAAGCTTTTACGCTCGCCGGAGGCCTCACCCCCGAGAACGTTTCCGAAGCAATCACTATTTCCGGTACCCAGAGCGTGGACACCGCAAGTGGAGTGGAAGAACCTCGTGGAACCAAGAACTCGGCCTTGATCCGGGAATTCGTACGCAACTGCTCACTCCCTAGATGATCTCGAGGCAACGTTCTTGATCTCGAGGCAACGTTCTACCTCCCAGATAAACGCGTGCGCAGATAAAACGCACATCCGAAGTTGCCCCCCGGAGATGCCATCATCACTTGGTGAGGATCAACTTCCCCTGCTTGGTTTTCCGAAGACGGTAGAGTTGCGATTCGAACTCAATCCAAATCTCATCGCCACACCGCGCTAGGTCACTGAACTTGATGATCTTAGGCAAAAATGCGGACGAAATTGGCGTTTCACTAACGCTCAATGCCTCCTGAGCGACGCCTAAATCTGGCGACGCCCCCGAGTTTGGTTCGATCTTGTCGTCGCCATCTGCCATTAATTGCTTGCCCACAATCAGATTTTGATTCGATTTCTGTACGGAATCTCATCTAAGGCTGCCCATTCCGCTGCTCAACTCCCAAATAGACTACCACTATTGAGAACGATTCGCAACAAGGCGACATTCTCGAATCTCAATCAGGCCAGCCCCTGTACGCCTAGACACATCTAGCGGCACAATCCGCATGATCGATCGAAGTATAAGGCGTCGTGTCGAAGCATCCCTGGGATCTGCACACCCCCTGCGAAATCGCTTTGTACATGATTAGACTGTGGTGAATGAAACCGAATTTCCGGTTATAAAACCGATGCATCGGCTTATTGGGTGCGTGATCGCGATCCTACCTCCGTCATCGCCCGTAAATACCCAGCCATTGCTGACGTTCTATGTTTCGTCCAAGACCTGAACCGCGTTCGTGGGCTTGCGTACCAGCGAGAGTCCTTGTGTTAGGTACTTAATCCCTCTAACGCATTCAGGAAGAATCCCCCGTTTTTTAGGAAAGAGAGAGAACTCGTGTCGCAAGTTGAAACCGACCGCCTTCCCTACAAGGTTAAAGACATCACGCTCGCTGAGTTTGGTCGCAAAGAGATCGAACTAGCGGAGAACGAAATGCCAGGCTTGATGGCGCTTCGCGAAAAGTACGGCAAAGAAAAGCCACTCGCTGGTGCCCGGATCGCTGGCTGTCTCCACATGACGATTCAAACTGCGGTTCTTATTGAAACGCTTGTTGAACTCGGAGCCGAGGTGACTTGGAGTAGCTGCAATATTTTCAGCACTCAAGATCACGCTGCCGCAGCGATCGCCGCTGCGGGTATCCCTGTTTACGCTTGGAAAGGCGAAACCGAAGAAGAGTTCGACTGGTGCATTGAGCAAACCCTGCACTTTCCATCGGGCAAAAAGCTCAACATGATCCTCGACGACGGTGGCGACCTCACCGCCATGGTTCATGACCGGTTCCCAGAACTGTTGACCGACATTCACGGTATCAGCGAAGAGACAACTGCCGGGATTCACCGCTTGGAAGTCCTGAACAAGACTGGTCGTTTGGCCGTTCCTTCGATCAACGTCAACGACAGCGCAACGAAAAGCAAGTTCGACAACCTCTACGGCTGTCGCGAATCGCTTGCTGACGGTGTTAAGCGAGCCACCGACGTCATGCTTGCCGGTAAGGTTGCAGTCGTTTGCGGCTACGGTGACGTGGGCAAGGGCTGTGCAGCAAGCTTGAAAAGCTATGGATGCCGAGTCATTGTCACCGAAATCGACCCCATCAACGCCCTTCAGGCGGCAATGGAAGGTTACGAAGTCGTCACGATGGAAGAGGCCTGCAAAGAAGGTCGGCTCTTTGTAACCACCACCGGAAACAAGGACATCATTCTCGGCAACCACATGCTCGAGATGCCTAACGATGCGATCCTATGCAACATCGGTCACTTTGACACAGAAATCGACGTCGCTTGGCTGGAGGCTCAAGTTGCTGAAGGTAAGGCCACCAAAAGCGAGATCAAAGCTGCCGACATTGGCGCGGTTGATCGGTATACGTTCAACGACTCAGGTCGCAGCATCATCATCCTTGCGAAGGGCCGCCTGGTAAACCTTGGATGTGCTACCGGACACCCAAGTTTCGTGATGAGCACTTCGTTCACCAACCAAGTGCTTGCACAAATGGAACTTTGGGGCAATCGCGAGAACGATACCTACGAACCGAAAGTCTACATGCTACCTAAGCATCTCGACGAGGAAGTAGCCCGACTCCACCTCAGTCAGCTTGGCGTGAAGTTGACCACCTTGACTCAGGAACAAGCCGATTACATTGGTGTTCCCGTGGAAGGGCCATACAAGCCTGAGCACTACCGCTACTAATCAAGCTCGAGGGACATGCTCCCACCGCTTGAAGCGTAACTCGAAAAGCGAAAAGCCCGAGAAACCTTACTCTCGGGCTTTTTTTGTAGACCGACGTAACCACGCAGCACCTACGCAACAATTCACACCCGTGAAACACACATTCACCAACATCACCACTCCGCGCCGTCGGCAAATTAACCTAGGATCTTTAGTCTGTTTCGATTGATAGCACCACTTTTTCACCCATGCGATTCCATGCCCAATACCGCACCGTTCGCCGCTCTTCGATACAACCTTGAACACATCAGCTCACTGTCTGATGTGATCGCTCCACCGTATGACGTTATCGACCCCGACTTCCAAGACGAACTCTACAAAAGGCACCCAGCGAACTGCATTCGCGTCATCCTAAACCGAGTAGAACCTGGAGACAGCGGAGACGAACGTTACGAACGAGCTGCAGGATTCGTTCGACAATGGATCGACGAAGGCGTCCTCTATCGCGAGGATCAGCCCGCATACTACGTCTACCATCAGCAGTTTGAAATCGACGGAACGACATTTAATCGACGGGGCTTCATGGCTCGCGTCCGCATTCAACCGTTCGGCGAAGGCAACATCTACCCACACGAAGAGACTCACCCCAAAGCGAAAGTCGATCGCCTCAAATTGACCAATGCGACCCAGCAAAATAACAGCCAGATTTTCGGCCTCTACCCCGACCCAGAAAACACTGCGATCGAAAAGTTAGATGCCGCTTGCAAAGGCCTAACGCCAGTTGAAGCCACCGATCACCTCGGCGTCAAACACACCCTGTGGACCGTCACTGACCCACAGGTCATCCAAGAGGTTGCCGCGATCATGGAAGACAAGCCAATGTTCGTTGCCGACGGCCACCACCGATACGAGACGGCTTCCAATTACAAAGCTCAACTCGAGGAAGAACTCGGCTCACTACCGGAAGACCATCCTGCGAACTTTGTGATGACAATGCTTGTCGGCATGAGTGACCCAGGAATGATCGTTCTCCCGACTCATCGCCTGCTTCGAGGCACACCAAAATTTTCATCCGCCGAAATTATTGAGAATCTCGGTGATGCGTTCAATTGCAACACGCTACCGAGCGGATTGAATGCCGCCACCCAAGCGTGGTCGGAAATGGAATCGGCTGACCGCCAAGAAGTAGTCGCCCTCTACGGCGTTGAGGACGACACCTGGGTCTTGGCTGAAGCAACAGAATCCGCTGCCGCAAAAATGCAGGAACTAGCGGCAAACCAAAGCGAACAATGGCGGGGACTCGGAGTTAGCCTCCTGCACCGCCTCGTCATCGACACGCTGCTTGGCTGTGAAGGCCACCCCAAACCGACTTACGTCCACGAAGTATCAGAAGTCATCGAGGGAATTCGCGGCGAAGGAAGTCAGGCCGAAAGCGACAGCGACGAGCCATACACACTGGCCGCTCTCGTCATGCCCGCAAAGCTTGAGCATGTTGAAGCCATCAGCCTCCACAAAGAGCGAATGCCTGCTAAAAGCACGTACTTCTATCCGAAATTACTTAGCGGACTGACCTTCAATCCGCTGCGTTAAAGTCGCCACTTGTATCGCAAGACTCGTTCATTACGGCCGCAGAGATCTGCGGCCGTTTCTTTTGGACACATGGCCAGCAACGCAGTCGCCACGCACCGGCGACAACATCAGATATTCGCGGTCAACGAGAACCTCACTGTCAAGGTCAGTTTCGTGTGAAACCAGTATTGTTTCACTCTCGGAAAATCACCTAACATCCCCAAAAGTTGGCCAATCAAGGGATTAGGCAGACCGCTACCCAGATAACTGAGTGCCCCCGTGGGACGGATTCTTTGCGTGGTAAACCAGAAAGGCGGAGTTGGGAAGACAACAACTTCCGTCAACCTGAGCGCTGCGTTGGCGATTGCCGGCAAGAAAACCCTCCTACTCGACATGGATCCTCAGTGTAACGCAACCTCATCCCTCGGGATCGCACCGACTAAGCGACACGCCCTGATAGGCGAAACCCCAATCCAAGAAAGCATCCAGTACGACAAATCCAGTTGTCTATCGATTGTTCCTGGTAGCAGAAGCTTCGAGGACGTCGATCGATTGGCTGGATCGAACACCAGCGATACACAACGTGTGAAGCGGCATCTCGACGACGCCTTTACTAACTTTGATTTTGTCCTGATAGACTGCCCGCCTAGCGTTGGGCGACTTACCCAAACAGCCCTAACTGCAAGCACTGAAGTGCTCATCCCGATCCAATGCGAATACTTCGCGATGGAGGGATTAACCCAACTGATCCAAACTATCAAACAAGCCATTGTGTCCACCAGTGGACGGCTTTCGTTCGGAGGTATCCTCCTAACGATGTACGACCCCTACTTAGAACTGACCAAAGAAGTGGACGAGGAAGTGCGAGACTTCTTCGGCGAAATTGTCTTTGACACCGTGGTGCCACGGGACGTCGCTCTCAGCGAGGCACCGAGCCACGGACAAACCGTTTTTCAGTACGCTCCGCGATCCCGCGGAGCATACGCTTATACCCAGCTGTGCATGGAGGTGCTCCAGCGTGACTAGTGCAACCACTAACAAGGACCGACGTCTCGGCAAAGGACTTGCCGCACTCCTCGGTACACCGCTTGATGAACACGGAAATCCCGTCGAGCAGAACGAATCTGCTAAGGGGATCGAAACGCTCGAGCTCCCCGTACACGAGATCGAGAACAACCCCTTTCAGCCACGGCGTGAATTCAATCATGAAGAGATTGCATCACTCGCCGAAAGCCTCCGAAACCATCAACAGCTTCAGCCGATCCTTGTGCGTGTGGTCGATGGACGCTACCAGCTCATCAGCGGTGAGCGTCGCCTGCGGGCAACCATCCACGCGGGGCTACAAACCATTCGCGCCGAGGTGCGAGAGGCTGATGACCGCCTGGTCGCGGAGTTGGCAATTATCGAGAACCTTCAACGCAAGGATTTGAATCCTGTTGAAAAAGCGATGTCCTTTAAGAGATACATCGAAGAACACCAGTGCAAACAGGATGACCTTGCCAAACGCTTGAGCATCGACCGCAGCACGATTGCCAACCTCATGCGGCTACTGGAACTACCAGAGTCAATCCTAGACTGGCTCGTTGCTGGTGAGGTTAGCGCCGGACATGCTCGAGCTCTGCTACCTATTGGTGATGAGCTGGTACAGGTGCGGACTGCGCAAAAGATTATGGAGGAGAGATGGAGTGTACGAGCGACCGAGACCTATGTCTCTGAGATGCTTAAGAACGAGGAAGACGACGAGACTGGCCGTAAGGTGCTAAATGCCACCCGGCAACGTCGCAAGCAAGCTTCCCCACACCTCGATGCGATGCAGCAGGAAATGCGAATGATCTTCGGCACCAAGGTCGAAATCAAGAGCTCCGCTCGAGGTCGTGGAAAGATCACGATCCACTTTAGCGACGCTGAGGAATTCGAGCGTCTTAGGGATATGTTGGCCGACAAATCACCGCCCGCACTCAAAATCGCGGGCTAATCTCAGCGCAGAGATCGCCAATTAACCTTCAGGCAGCCGGTACCTACGGCTGCCTTTTTTTGTATCTCACGCTGCGGATACCGGTCATTGTCGCAATGCATTCCCGCACCCACCCAGTTTCCCGGCGCGTTTCACGGCATGATGGTCAAGATTAGCGAAACAGTGTTTCACGAGTGCGTTGAATCGTGAATAGTGACTTCCGCCGCACTTAGGCAGCGACTCGTACGCAGTTTGTTTTCTCCGCACCGCCCATGGGGATTAAAATTGCTTCTACTGAAAACGTTTTATCTACGCGTCCCATGGCAAGCTTGTTTGTGGGTAGAATTTTCGGCGGATCACACAGTCAGGGTTCTCTTCCAAGGTAGATGTTGATGGCCGCTTTAAATCGCTTTTCGTTGTTGCTCTTGGCGATCAGTATTTTTGCCACATCGGGGATGGCGTGGTCGATGCAGCAAGATGGCTCCGGAGGCCAAACGCCTTCTGCTAGCTCCGCTGAAACCGCTGCTGCTGTGTCAGGTGAGTCGGCGACCGAGACTCAGCCGACAGAAGGTGATGAAACCGTTGCCGGCGAGTTGAGTGGTGATGTTGAGGCGGCGACATCGGGCGGGGACGCTGCCGCCGAGGAGGAAGAGTCGATCGCCCAAACGCAGGCGGACGCGGTCACTTCCAGGCCGACGCTCTCCACGGAACAAAAAATTTCAGTGGGGCTTTTGGTACTTGGAATTGTCTGCGTCCTGGGAATGATCATCTTCCTGAGACTTAATGCGTTTCTCGCACTGATCATCTCGGCACTCATCGTCAGTCTCGGGGTTGGCTGGACTCAGGGCGAGGATGCGGGCACACGGATGAATGCGGTCGTGCAGAGTTTTGGTTCCTCGGCCGGCGGCATAGGAATTGTGATCGCAATGGCCGCGATCATTGGTAAGTGCATGCTCGATAGCGGTGCGGCTGATCGCATCGTACGAAATTCTGTCTCGTTGACTGGCGAGAAGAAGGCATCGCTAGGCCTCATGCTCAGCGGGTTCATCCTCGCTATTCCCGTTTTCTTTGATACCGTTTTCTACCTGCTGGTTCCACTCGCTCGCAGTCTCTATCGCCGGACAAATCAAAACTACCTTCGTTATTTAATGGCAATTGCGACCGGTGGCGCTATCACCCATACACTCGTACCGCCCACACCGGGTCCTTTATTGGTTGGATCCATCCTTGGGGTGGACATTGGAACCATGATGTGGGTTGGTACCCTCGTGGCAATCCCCTCGGCAATTGCCGGTTTGATCTACTCGGTGATCACTGACAAGATCATGCCGATTGAGATGCGACCTCTTGGGGCAAAGGAGGACAAACATGCTGCACTACCTGAATCTGAGCTCCCAAGATTTTGGGTCGCCCTGCTGCCTGTAATCCTACCGGTTTTGATGATTGGCGCCGGAACATTGGCAAGCACTTTCGCCGACCGAGAAGACCTTGCAAAACTACAACCGGCAGATGTGACCGACTACGCAGAGCTCGCCAGTACTTTGCAAGTAGCATCAGAGAGCTTAGCGGAGGGAGACGGAGCAGCGACGCCGGCAACGCGTCTGATTGGCAGCAGTCGCCTATCCGAAACCGAACGCGACCGTCTCAGCACGCCTGCCATTTCCGACGCCGACAAAATCGAGGTAACCAATATCCTCAACGATGTCCTACTCGACCCCAATCTCTACGAAGAGTCGGCCTTCATCGGTGTTCCACTCTCCTCCGTTTCCAAATCAAAACTCAATGCGAACCAACTGCGGATGAAACCGGTTGATCGCCGTCGCATGAATCGCTCGCTCCTTGAAGACGCCTTCCCACAGCTGATTGCCGCTCACCAATGGGATTCGGGTCGTCGAAAGCTGGCCAACCGCCTCTCCCTTTGGGGGAACCCAAACTTTGCACTGATGCTAGCCGCCATTTGTGCGATGCTGACACTCAAGTCAGTGCGGAAGCTTTCTTGGCGAAGCCTTGGGGAAGATGTTGAGGACTCTTTAATGAGCGGAGGAGTAATCATCCTGATCACCGCTGCGGGAGGCGCATTCGGCGCCATGCTTCAACAAACCAATATTAGCGATACCATCCGAGACTACTTCTCTAGCGCGGCAGCATCCGGCACAGCGCTTCTGCTTCTGGGCTGGGGAATCGCGGCGGTCCTCAAAGTTGCACAAGGCAGTAGCACGGTTGCGATGATCATCGGTGCGGGAATGATGTCCGCGATCATCGGGGACGCCAAGCCCGAGTTCCACATGGTTTACGTCGCGACTGCCGTTGGTACGGGGTCGCTTATGGGTAGCTGGATGAATGACAGTGGTTTCTGGGTTTTCACCAAGATGGGTGGCTTGACCGAAGCCGAATCCCTCAAGAGCTGGACACCGCTGCTAATCATTCTTTCACTGGTTGGCCTTGGTATGACGGTCGCGTTGAGCCAAACACTTCCGATGCAGGCGTCTCTGTGAGAGACCACTAGACTTAGCTTTAGGTGAACGACCACACTGAAACATGAAGACGGAACGACCATGCAAAGATCGGGCGAGAGCGAAGAGATAAAACGCGCGGTGAACCGCGGCTGTCTTCTCGCCTTGGCATCAGCATCCATCACGGGCCTGATGCTATTTGTAAATGGCTCTTTTGTCTGGGCTTTCCTCTCCCTCCTTGCGTCGCAAGGACACCAATGGGCAATGAAGCCTGAAATCTCGCAGTTTCTGCTTCTTGCTGTGCCGGTTGGACTCTGTCTAGCAGAATGGAAGCTGATCGATTACGTGCGTCAGCACCTTCGCCAACAGCATCGGTGACGGGTTATCAACCAACTCAAACAATCATCATTGCGTCACCGTAACTGAAAAACCGATATTCGTTATTCACCGCTGTTTGATACGCGTCAAGTATCAGCTCGCGTCCGGCCAACGCACTAACCAATACCAGCAGCGAACTTTTTGGTAAGTGAAAATTGGTGATCAGGGCGTCTACTGCTTTGAAATCATGCGGAGGCCGGATGAAGAGATTCGTCATGCCCTGCCATGGTGAAAGATCCCCATCGTTTGCCTTGGCTGCACTCTCAAGCACCCTGACACTCGTGGTCCCCACAGCTATACAGCGACCACCATTTTGACGTCGCTCTCTGATCAAATTAACGGTTTCCGCATCGATCGCACCCCACTCCTGATGCATCTCATGGTCATCAAGATGTTCAACCTGAATGGGTCGAAAGGTTCCAATCCCAACGTGTAAGGTCACCTCCGCCACAGCCACTCCGAGAGCTCGAATCCGAGTCATGAGGGCGTCGGTAAAGTGAAGTCCCGCGGTCGGCGCGGCAACGCTACCACGTTCTTTGGCGTAGACCGTTTGGTAACGCTCGATATCCGAATCGACCATTTGTCCGTCTCGGATATAGGGTGGAAGCGGGATTCTTCCATACCGCTCAAGCCAATCTGCCGGTGACTGAAGTGGTGCTTTATCGTCCGATTCGTGAAATACATGGCCATCCGGTAATTGAGGCGTGACGAGCAAATTACCGGACTCGGTTCTCGCAACCACCAACAGCTCCATGCCGTCACGAGCGTGACGATCCTGCACCGTGATTAATTCACCGGGCCGCAATTTGCCACGAGTCTTTGTCAACACCTCCCAGATTCCGGTAGCTTCGTCAGCCTGCAAAAACAAACCTTGCCAACGACCGCCGGTCTCCTTGCGATAACCAACAAGCTTGGCGGGCATCACCCGAGTATTATTGATTACAAGTACGTCACGTGGATCAAGTAGGTCAGGAAGATCGCGAATGTGGTAATGCTCGGCCTGACCACTGCCGCGATTGAGTTGCAGTAGTCGCGAATCGCTACGCGAACTGGTCGGTTCTTGTGCGATCAGTTCGCGAGGAAGCTCGTAATCATATAAGTCGATTTCATTCATGCCGACAGTTTAGCGATCCCATTCCACTTGGAGAACGTCTACTGGTACGAGAAAATTACTGACCAGTAGGATGCAGCAGGGACCAACATCGCGGTTAACCTGATTCGCCTAACGAATGACGAACGCAGCCTCCGCGCCTGAACCGGTAACCGCGGCGATATCTTCCTTGACGCAGTGATCAATCCGCGTCGCTAATTGAGATCGTATCTCCGAGAGAAAGCTATTGAGGATCAAGGCTCGTCCTTCAGCTTCGACGGTTACGGTGCCATCGACGTTGTTACGTACGAATCCTACAACGTCGAATCTCGCTGAGATGGCCTTCGTCGAAACGCGAAAGCCTACTCCCTGAACGTTTCCCTCAAATCTCCAACGCTGTCGGATTATTTTATCTGCCACTGAGCTCACCCCCGCTCAACCCAACTACGGCTCAATCAAGTCCACGCACATCGCCGGTCGGGATATCAGCCGCATTCTCCTTGAGCCTCTGAATCTGTTCTTCGGTACTTAGCTGATCCTCGCGTTCGTAACGTTCAACAATCACCAAACACATGTCATCAAAAGGATCCGCATCGCCCACATGAGTCATGACCGATGAAACGACTTCTTTAATCACCTCTTCGGAATCACCTCCGGCCTGAATCAATTCCCTAATGCGTTGGATGCCGAACTCCTCATCATTGACATCCATGGCCTCATTGATCCCATCGGTATACATCGCCGCCATGTCACCTGGCCGCATCGGAAAGGAAACCGCTTCGTAGTCCATCCCTTCAGCAATTGCGATCGGAAGGCCAGACTCTTCCTCGCCCGGCTCGCAGATCTCTCGCGAGACACCATTTCTAACCAACGGTGGCATGTGGCCTGCGTTGACGATCGTAACCAGATCACTCTCGGGATCGAGCACCATGACGAGGAACGTGACAAAACGATCGACCTCAAGAGCGCTCATTCGGTCGTTCAATCGCTCAATCGCTGCGGCAACATCCGTATCGCTAGCGAGACAGAAACGTGTCTCGGCGGAAAGTTTTGCCATGAACATCGCGGCCGCTACACCGTGCCCAACAACATCGGCAACGACAACCGCGACACGACCACCAGGGAGATGGATGTAGTCGTAGTAGTCACCACCAATGTGGTGCGCCGCCTGGTAATAACTGGAAACACGAAATCCCGGAGTATTCGGCGGTTTGTCCGGCAGAAAGGCTTGCTGAACGCCAGTGGCGAGTTGCAAATCTTGCTCAACTTCCTTTTGACGCATCGCCTGTTCATGCATCTTCGCGTTGTTGATGAGAATCCCTGAGTATGCTGCAACGCCAGCTAGAAGGTCAGTGTCGTCCTCACGGAATTGACCGCGTCCCTGTGTTGAATCAATTTGCAGCACACCGAATGCCTCGCCGTCGGAATCCAACAGCGGCGCGCAGATCATCGATCGAATCGAAAAGTCAGCAATGGACTGACTACTGTCAAAGCGACTATCGTCCGAAGCGTCCATGGAAAGGATCGCTTCCTTTGTTTCCATAACACGACGAACAATGGTTTTACTGATCCGAATCGTCTCCGTCTCATCATGTTTACCGCGAGTCTTCACCCAACGAGGAATCAAATTATCCTGCTCATCCCTCATCACGATAAAACCCCGATCCGCTGCGGGGAACAATCGAAACAGACTCGTTAGGATCTTCGGCAAAACCTCATCGACCACCAACGCGTTGCCGAGACTGCTGATGATCTGCTGAAGCGCTTCGAGTTTTGCCTCGGGAGTCGCACTCATCGCAAAGCCATCCACAGAATTGCGGATTTCCACCATCGGTGCGCCGGTAGAAAAGGGTTGCGACGCAGGTTCTCGATCATCGACCATCATGATGCCGAAGTTGGCACCCTCAAAGGTCATTTCCCCGCCGGCAAACCCACTTTGTTCTTCCTCGACAAAAGAGAATTCCACCTCACTAATCCGGATTCGATCGCCATTTTTAAGACGCGTCGGCGCGGCAACTTTCTGCCCATTGAGAAAAGTCCCATTCCGACTACCGGAGTCGACCAGTTCAAATTTCCCTTCTGCTCCATTCACTTTCGCGTGAAATCGGCTAACAGCACCGGCCTCAACCACGATGGTGCAATCCGGGTGCCGCCCAATAGACGTCTCGCCGTCTGCGAGATCAAAAGTGGAGGTGGAATTGGCAGCGCCAGAGATGATTTTCAGAAATGCCATGGATGGATCTCGTGTGATGCCGTGTTCAGATTGCGGTCTAGTCAGAAAGTTTAAACCGTAATCGCGTCACGAGTGGTGCTGGAGGCAAAGTTCCATTGGAGTTTCGAGAAGAAGCTTCAACCGCATCAATACAAACCACACCGCAGAGACCAACTGATCAACAAGAATCTCAAAAGCGGAACAATCCGAATGAAAAAAGCGGATTACGACTGCCTAAATGCCTACTAGTGCAGGCTGCATACAACGCTACAATCCCGTCTTTCAATGACGGCGCATTCGAGGTGTCAACAAACGCTCCTCGGTGCTTCTTCTGCAAGTTGGTGCGGATCAGGTTGATCCTCAACCATGCGTCCCACTGCCCGATGGTGTAATTGGCAACACGGTAGATTCTGGCTCTATTGTTCTAGGTTCAAATCCTAGTCGGGCAGCTTTCTAGATAGCCAGCAAGTGCCAGCAAGGTACTGCGAAGTTCAGACCCCGTATATTGCGGGGTTTTCTTTTGCGCTGACTTTCCCTGCCCACCGCTGCGATGCTGACAGCCTCGGACGTGAATCATTCTAAGGTATGCAATTCCAGTCCTTTTAATGGTGCGAATTTCCCTTGAGAGCCCTGCTTTGACTTTGGTCGAGGCGGGGCTTTTTTCAGCCTAACGAGCAACGAAATTGCACTTAGAAATTGCACTGAATCTGCACACCAAGAATCCAATCCGAAAAGCGCCTCCACTCTCGCCCGCGTCAATCACGCTAGACGCAACACAATTGGAAGATTGCCAAGGATTACGCTTGGACGAATCACAAAAAGTGAGCCATAATCCAAAACGGCGGAGTGAGTTTGGCTCTGGAGAATCTATTTTGAATCGACTTTTGACACACCTACTGATCCTCTGTTTAGCGTTTGGGAGTGTTTTCCCCCAAACTCTCGGGTCAGCTTGTGTCATCTCACAGTCGCCTATTCGTCCACATGTTCACCTGAATGCATACACTGCAACTCACGGACATCACCACAATCACCATCATCACGGCCATCACCATCATCACAGCCGCCCCAATCGACATGATTCGGATGGCAATGATTTGGCCGAAAAGGTTTTCAGTGATCAGCATTCGGATCAACATGATTCCGACGCCATCTATCTCGGGTCGTCTGACCCTTTCCTACCGCCCTCTGACCGGAACGTCTTAGAGTCTGTTGATGTTCGGTCAGATTTCCTCCCGGCTTTGATCGGGGACTTGGCCGCACCCGAATACGATCTAGCTGATTCGGTTCGTGCGCATCGGCAAGCCGACCGACCGCTCTTTCTGCTGCATGCTGCGCTGAGGTTATAGGCTGATCGATGAACGACCATCTATGGCGTTCATCACTTCTCTTAATCAGCGCCCATTCTCCGCTCGCCCTTAGTTAATTGACTTTTTGGAGCGAAATACTGCGATGCGGAGACGTCGCCTTAACAAGCATCCAATCTCGCGAACCACTCGCCTAGCAACTTGATCGGGCGACCCTGTCGACGAGCTAGAATCCACACAAAAAAGAGATCGACAGCATGACTGCAAACCATGCATGCTCGTTGAACCATAAAAAACCATGAGTCGAAACAGAACACCCAATGCGATGATTGGCCCCATGCTCGTAATTGCAGTCGCGTCCGCAGTCTGGGCATTTAGGGAGCAGATTTTCCAAACTCCGAGTGGGGAAGATCTATCCACGCACGCACAAACTGATCGAGCCGAGAAACTTGAAGTTTTGGAACTTGGGTCGCAGGCACGAAAAAATCTGAAGTTAACATCAGCAGCAGCCCGCCCGAGTGACTATTGGCGGACGATCACCATCCCCGGAGCTGTCCAAGACCGGCCCGGTGTTTCTGACCGCGGTGTCACTTCCCCTGCGGTTGGTAACATCTCCGAGATTCATGTTTACCCTGGCGACACGGTTAGACCGGGCGAACGACTGGTGACCATCAAACTTTTCAGCGAATACCTGCAGAGCACGCAAACTCAGCTGTACAAAGCATCACAAGAAATTGCACTCATCAGGAAGGAAATCTCGCGGCTATCAAGTGTTGCAACCTCGGGTGCGATCTCAAAGTCAAGGATTATTGAGCTCAACAACGACGTCCGCCGACAAGAGACAATCATCCAAGCATCCAAGCAAGAACTGCTTAATCGCGGTCTTGCTCCCTCGCAGGTCGAACAGATCAGCAGCGGCAATTTTGTTTCCACGATCGATGTGGTCGCACCACCTCCCCGTTCGGTTGTGTTGGCTCCCCGTTCGGTTGTGTTGGCTCCCCGTTCGGTTGTGTTGGAAACAAGTTCAACCGCCGAAAGCTTGAACGCTGCTTCCCCGAGGCCAAAAGGACTGAATGAGACGACACCAAACGACAACGATGTGGCTGGAAAAAATTCAGGAAAAGACAAATCAAGCATCGAGCAATTCGGCAGCGGCACAAAGCCGAACAACGGTGATCAGATCACGGAAACAATCTCCTACGAGGTTCAGAAACTCTCGGTTGATCTTGGGCAGACAGTCCAAGCCGGTGAGCTGATTTCCGAACTTTCAAATCACCGGCATCTCTACATCGTGGGTCATGCCTTTAAACGCGAAGCTGCGTGGCTAGAACGTGCAGCGAGTGAACAGCGATCAGTGGAAGTGGAGTTTGCAGATGACTCCGCAGACTCATGGCAACCACTTGATCAAACCTTTGAGATCCGTCACCTGTCCAACACAATCGACCAACAGAGCCGTACCTTTGACTTTTACCTTCCGTTGGTTAACCAGTCACAAGTTTACGAAAACGCGGATGAGACATTTCTACTGTGGCGTTTCCGTCCAGGCCAGCGGACCCGAATCCATGTTCCGATAGAAAAACTTGAGAATGTCTTCGTCCTCCCGGCCGAGGCGGTGGCCTATGAGGGTCCCAATGCGTTTGTGTATCGGCAAAATGGAGACCTCTTTAACCAAATTGCCGTAAATGTTCTCCATAAGGATCGTCGCCACGCAGTGATTGCCAATGATGGAAGCATCACTCCGGGAACGTTTCTTGCGCAAAACGCAGGAGCTTCGCTTCGGCGGGTTTTGAAATCCCAATCGGCCAGCGGTGAACAGCCCGGTCTCCACGTTCACGCGGACGGCACCGTCCACGCGGCGCATTAGGAGATCAACGAGATGCTCAACGCAATCATCCGCTTATCCCTTCGCTATCGAATGCTGGTGATACTCGCCAGCTTGGTGCTGCTTGGATACGGCTCCTACCTCGCAACCAACCTGCCAATCGATGTCTTTCCAGACCTCGATCGTCCCCGTGTCGTCATCATCACCGAAGCACCAGGATTGGCGACCGAGGAGGTCGAAACGCTCGTAACGCAGCCGATAGAAATTTCACTGCTCGGAGCCGATGGTGTGCAGGCGGTACGCAGTCAAACAACAGCGGGACTGAACGTTCTCTATATCGAATTCGATTGGAAAACTGAAATCAGGGACGCAAGACAAACGGTCGCCGAACGATTATCCACGCTCGACGGTGTACTGCCCGAGGGGATCCGTCCCCAAATGACGCCACCCTCTTCAATCATGGGCCAGATCGTCATTGCCGGCATCTACCGCCAACTCGGCCCAAACGGCGGCCGACTCACGCCCGTTGATAGGACGCCGTGGGTCGCCGAGTTTAAGCAGAACCAAGGCGAAGACCCCGAGGTCAAGATTTGGCTTCCGGGTGATCGGCACCGAGTTGACCTTTGGGACTTGGTTGAGAGCGAACTGCTCACAATCACCACCCAATTGTCTGACCCGTCTCTGGCCGCCGTAGCAACTGTCCGCATTGATGACCGCACCTATGAGATACCGTTCCAAACGCAGGCAAAACGACTTCTTGAACTTCGTACCATCGCTGACTGGGTTATCCGACCACGCTTGTTGAAGGTGACCGGTGTCGCCGAAGTCTTCATGCAGGGTGGAGATCGAAAACAGTATCAGGTACTTCTCGATCCAACCGCGTTGCTGGAATACGACGTCACGGTGCAGGACGTCCAGCAAGCGCTTCGAGAGAGCAACATCAACGCCAGCGGTGGATTCGCCATCACCGGTGAAACGGAACGTCCAATCCGTATCCTTGGACGCCTTGGGACCGTTTCTAACGATGTCCTCAACGATCTGAGAAAAATCCCGGTTCGCCGCGACGCCAAGCGAAATGTGTTGCTTGATCAAATCGCCACGGTTGTTGAAGGTCAAGAGCTTAAACGTGGTGATGGCAGCATCAATGGCCAAAGCGGAATTGTCTTTACCGTTGTCAAACAACCCCACGTCGACACGCGACGCTTGACAGACGACATCACACAAGCGTTCGCAGAAGTCGAGGCTTCCCTACCTCCTGACATCATCATTAACTCAGAACTATTTCGCCTCAAGAACTTTATCGACCGGGGCATTTTGAATGTTGGTGAAGCGCTCATCATCGGAGCCAGCCTAGTCATCATCATCCTCTTCCTCTTCCTGCTCAATTTCCGCACCACCTTCATCACACTGACCGCCATTCCGATTTCACTGGTCATGACCAGTCTGGTATTCCGAATTGTGAGTTGGCTGAGCGGAAGTGAATTGTCCATCAACGTCATGACACTCGGTGGTATCGCCGTCGCAATGGGCGAGTTAGTCGACGATGCGATCGTGGATGTTGAGAATATCTTTCGGCGTCTTAAGCAAAATCATCACCGCGAAAAACCGCTGTCAGCCATTAACGTGGTGTACGAAGCGAGCAAGGAGATCCGTAGCGCCATCTTGTTTGGCACTGCCGTTGTGATTTTGGTCTTCCTCCCACTGTTTGCACTTTCGGGAATCGAAGGACGACTCTTTGCTCCCCTCGGATTCGCTTACATCGTTAGCATTTTGTCTTCCTTCTTGGTCTCGCTAACGGTAACTCCCGTTCTATCCTATTACCTACTTCCGAATTCCGGAGCAACGCACCGCGAGGTTGATGGCCCGGTCTTACGCGGATTGAAAGCCGTTACACGTCCTTTGATTCGCATCAGTATGTCAATCCCCGGCAGCCTTCTCATGCTGACATGGATCGCCGTCTTCATCGCCGGTTGGCAACTCGCACACTTGGGCCGAAACTTTCTCCCGGCATTTGACGAGGGCAGCGTTCAGGTGAATGTTACTCTCCCACCGGGATCATCTCTTCAAGCCTCCAACCAAGTCTCATCGAGCATCGATGATGTGTTCTTGTCGATGCAAGCCTCGCCAGCGAACCCGCAAGGCGAGATCCTTAATTTTGTTCGCCGCACAGGCCGTGCAGAGATGGATGAGCACGCTTCACCGGTCAATGTCGGTGAGTACATCTTGAGTATGAACCCTGAGACGAGCGGCAACCGTGATCAATTGCTTGCGAATTTACTGGAGCGAGTCCATGCCGATGTACCCGGCGTTGAAATCGAAGTCGAACAACCGCTCGCTCATCTCATCAGCCATATGGTATCGGGGGTCTACGCTCAGATTGCAATCAAGATTCACGGCGACGATTTGACCCAACTACTCGCTCTATCGGAACAGGTCAAGGCCGCGATCAAAGACATCCCAGGAATCACACCTCCGATCATCGAGCCAATCCGGATGACGCCAGAATTGCACATTCGGATGCGTAGCGAGGACCTCGCTCTGCATGGTCTCACTCGTGAATATGTTGCGGACGTCTTGCAAACCGCATTGCAAGGTGAAGTGGTCTCACAGGTCCTGCTTGGGCAACGGCGGTTTGACCTTCTGATTCGCATGGAGGAGCAGTATCGCAGTGATTACGAGAATCTTGGTCGCCTGCGAATTGACCTGCCACACCTCGATGGGCATACAGAACGCGGGCAAATCGAGTTACGTGACGTTGCCACCATCCTTCAAGGATCAGGCCCCAACTCGGTCAACCGCGAGAACGCGCGTCGCCGAATCATTATTCGCTGCAACACCCAAGGTCGTGACTTGGCCAGCGCCGTCGACGCAATCAAACAGCAGGTCGGTGCGAATCTCGAACTCCCCGTCGGATACTACGTCGAGTATGGTGGTCAATTTGAGAGCCAACAAAACGCAACTCGGGTGATCACGATGTTGGCAGGCGTTGCCGCGCTCGGGATGTTTGCGGTGCTTTTGATTCTATTTCCATCGGTTCCGGTCGTGCTGCAGATCTTAAATGCGTTACCCACCGCATTTATCGGAGGCGTACTTGCCTTGGTAATCACTCAGCAAGATCTCACGGTCGCTAGCCTGGTCGGATTCATCTCACTTGGCGGGATCGCAGTCAGGAACGGAATCCTCCTTGTCACTCATTACTTTCACCTGATGAGCGAAGAGGGCGAAACCTTTTCTCAGGAAATGATCACACGCGGAAGTTTAGAGAGGCTCGCTCCTGTCTTAATGACTGCATTAACCGCTGGCATTGGACTGATTCCTTTGGTAATAGGTGGTGAGGCACCCGGCCGCGAAATTCTCTACCCAGTCGCTACGGTTATTCTCGGCGGGCTAATAACGTCAACTTTTTGTGAGTTTCTAATCCACCCCGGTCTCTTTTGGAAATTCAGCGGACAGGATGCGAGAAGGCTAGTAGATACGGAACAAGACATCCCTTTTTGAAGGATCCAAGACATGAAGAAACTAATGTTGGTCGTTTTCATCTACATCACCGCTTCATTGACTGGGTGTAACCCACCCAATTCAAATCCAGACACACCTGGTGACACAGGCAGTGCGGCAAGCGATGACCATGGTCGTTCACACGACGAAGAACATGACCATAGCCATGACGACGACCATGCACATGATCATAGCGTGGAAGGTCACGCACATGGAGCTGGACCGCACGATGGGATCATCGCCGACTGGGGTGGTGGGAAGTATCACGTCGAATTGACTGTCGACCATGATTCTCAGACCGCGACTGTCTACGTTTTGGGTACCGATGAAAAAACCGCAACACCGATTAAGGTGGAATCAATTGAACTGAGTATCGTCGAGCCTGAGATGCAAGTCATTCTGTCTGCTCAGCCACAGGATGGAGATCCAGAAGGCACCTCATCACGGTTTGTGGGAACCAATGAAAAACTCGGTGTGGTGCAGGAATACGCTGGGACGATGACCGGCGTTATCGAAGGCACACCCTATTCAGGCGACTTCAAAGAAGAAGCCCACGATCACTAGGTCAACATGAAAAAGGGGTCAGACCCCTTAACGCTTCGCAAATTCATCCAGCTCACCAAGCTGGAAACGGACGCTGAGGATATAAGGTTGCTGCCCCTGTGACCAATGCCCATAAGTTGTCGTGACAAAGGTTCCGTCGGGTAACACTTCGACGCCGGGATAGGTCGTGTCGTAACCTTTGGTATTGTCTTTGAGCCGCACGAAGTACTGACCATCGGTACCATCGACGAGATCCTTCCAAGTTCCAACCCACCCAACCCAGTCTCCCTCAAACGGACGCTGATCCACACTTGGCTTTGGGGAACGACATCGGTAGCTGATAAAAAGCCTACCATCTGGGCCATACTTACCCGTATGGCGATCACCAGTGAGCACCAGTGGCATCTCCCTTGGCTCGCTCCATGTCGCGCCTTCATCCTTCGAGAAAATGATGTGTGATCGTTTATTTCGAGTGTTTTCGCGCAGGAGTACCGCAAGTGTTTTGCCATCCGGCGATCGGATGCACCCCGGTTCACACAAATGCACTTTTGATGAACGGTATACCGATTCTGGCTCGGACCACGTCAAACCACCATCGATGGAAAACGTTTTGTAGAGATCGAACGTAGGTGGAGAATTCTTGATCGGACTCTCAGTAAAGAAACGACCGTCATCATGAAACATCGCGAGATAATGACCGGGTCGGTTCGCCAACGCCTCCACGAATCCCATCACAACAATCCCACCCCAAGCCCCAACCTTCTTTAGCTCACTCCAGCTCGCTCCATCATTCTCCGAAACTGCTAGACGTGCTGGATACAACCCCGACCACATGATCAAACGCTTGTTTCCTGCTGCGTCGACAACCCGATGAAGCGTAGGCACCTCTTTCGATGTCGCCCAACTAGCAGGAGTTGGCAATCGGTCACTCCATGTCCTCCCAGCATCGTCACTCCGTTTGTAGACAATTCCTCCCTTCCCATGCCCCTTTGGGTAAACACATAGAATCGTCTTGCCATCTTCAAGCAAGCAGGTGGTCGGATGGCCTAGATATTGTCCATCCTCATGATCTACTACAACCTGCCGGTATAGCTGATCATCCAGATCGATAAGTTTGAAAGATGGGTTGGGCTCGTTCCCAATGCAATCCACCATCATCGCTAACGACAACATCCAAACGGCGAGAAACACTAATCGAGTCATGATCAAGAATCAAAATAGAGTGACAAAATCGATTCGTTGGTGGCCAACCACAGAACCATCTAAGCTTAATGCGGTCAATCAAGCTCGAATAATATATCAGTGAAACGATGGCTCTTGGTCGGATGGCCTTAAGCATACCTCGCGTACTCGTACTCTCACCACTCCGAGTGACCAACAAAGAAGTGACACAATGCCTAACGACGACATCTGTCCCAACCTATTCCACCAACCCGACCAACGACTCGAGATGGAGCTCACGGAAAAACTGCTGGAATCGGGAGCGGTCCGGATTGAGCGAATCGTCTCCCAGGGCCATGCGTCTCCGGACAACTTTTGGTACGACCAAAACGAGCACGAGTGGGTGAGTCTCCTAGAAGGTCAGGCTGTGATCCAATTCGACGATGGCTCAAGCAAGCATCTCACGCGTGGGGACCACTGCTTCATCCCCGCTCACACGCGTCATCGCGTGGAATCGACATCGACCTCGCCAGCGGCGATCTGGCTTGCAGTGTTCTTTAGCTAACCGAAAGTTTTGTCAGCAAAAAAAGGAGGGCCAGGACTCTGCTCGCTGCCCCCAAAAAGAGTCCTGACCCCTTAAGATCCCTCCGTTCCCCCACAGTCTCCCCCGCCCCCAGTGGCAATCAACGAACACGTGTAATCTGGTTGATCACCCTAAGAACGTCGATCGCGGTGACTTGACCGTCACCGTTAGCGTCCATTGCCGCGGAAGCGTCGTTGACCACGCTACCCGAACCACGGCTTGCCATAAAATTGATGATCACCAATGCATCAGCCGCGGTCACAAGCTGATCGCGATTCACATCGAGTTGGACGCTCACGTCCGCCGCAAAACCGCTCATCAGTTGATCAATGTTCGAGATCACATTCGCTGCCTCGGAGAGTGCATCCGCTGTCGATTCACCTCCAGCGACAAAACTTGCCGCATCCGCGAAACCGGTGAGAGTGCTTGTATTGTTCCCGACTCCAGCGGTAGCACCGACGGTGTTTGCAAGCGAGACTCCAACGTCTTCAGAAACAGCGCCGGCATCACCCTGGGTGTTCGCGTCTGGCTCCGTCGAGCCAAAGTGAGCTGGGCCCGCGGCACTTGCCCCAAAACCGGCTGCCCCAAAACCGGCTGCCCCAGAGCCAGTTACGCCAGAGCCGGCTGCTCCAAAGGTTGACGATCCCGTGACTGAACTTCCGGCAACAGCAGCCGCTCCGTCTCCAACAATCCCATCAGGGTTCGTCCCTCCTGTGACACTAAGAGAATCCGTCCCTCCAGTACCAGCGTTTTCAGTTGTTGGTGGTTCAACAATAACATCGCCGCCGCCATCTTGGGTAACACCCCCAAGCACTCCATCTCCAGCAGGCTGCTCCAACGGCAAGATACCGCTACCCCAGTACCAATCGTCGCCAAGATTGATTGGTTCAACCCAGATCCTATCTGGAATAGACACCGTCGATTCGGGTAACACCACCACTGGATGTTCATGACTTTCGCTATCAGGCAGACAGAGCGGACCACCGATCAAGCACTCAAGCATCGGATCCTCTCCCAGCGGTGGGGCGAGGGGCCCAATGGGGTCCGCATAGAACTCGGCTGTCACCCTCGTGGAAACCGAGACAGACTCACTTCCCCGATAAGCGATCGAAGCCCTTGCATGATACGTCCCCAATGGCAAGACAACACCCGACATACTTCTAAGGCAATCAATCGGACCGGCAAACGTATAAATGGGGTGAAGCTCGGCGTCGAAGATCTCCAGAATAAGTGCCGCCCCATCCACTTTAGCAGCCAAGCTCTGCGAAGCTCCCGCAAGATTAAACTTCGCGATCTTCGGCATTGACAAGGTGAACGTCGAAGTTTTCGAACGCTGTGCATGATCCAATTGCCCCTCAAGCAACATCACCTCATTAAAGTCCTGCGATGATAATTCGGCGTTGACGCTGTAGGCCCCAACCTTGTAACCGTCAGCAACGCGACCGCCTTGTACCTGAACCATCAGTTGTTCGCTCGCCGTGAAACCGTCGACCAACAACTGTGTCACACCATAGCCACGTGAGGTAGTGCGGACTTCAAGAGATCCTCCACTTAAAGAAACCACTTCAATATCTGGCACAACCCCGTCATGATTAAGAGAATGCACATCGATTCTCAGTGAATGGTTTGGATCAATTTCCTGCGGCAGTCGGATTGAATACTGATCAATTTCATCAACAGTTACCAATTCACCGACTGTGTTGTAAACGGTCCGTTCTGCTGTCTGAATCATCGGAACGATATCAACAGGCCCTGTTTGGTCGAGCAATTCCTCAGCGAGCGACCAAATCGCCCCGCCGATCGCGTCACCAGGACGATACGAGTACCCGCGGTCACCAAACCTTGAATTTTGATGCCATCGGTACGCGTTCTCGACCCACGTTGTATTGACCTCATTGCTAGTCGCAAACCATTCTGGCGACGCAACCATCACCCCATAACCACCGATGGATTCGTGATCTGAGCTTCCGCCCTCGATCTTGAGATAAACTCGCTCCGCTGTGGACGAATCAATTGTCATGAGCGCCCAATCCGACTCTGGCTTCACATTTACGCTGGCTAGCTCTTCCCCATCGCGATTCAAAACCGCGGCTTCGAGCGAAGCGAGACTGAAGCCATTCGTCCTCACACCGATCGTCATCTCTCCCACCGCATTATCGGCGAGATTAATACGGTAGTGATCAACATCGTCGCCAACCGTGATGTCACCAAACTGAAGCCAAATCTGTGAACCATTAAAGTCTTCGGACTCGTTTCCTTCACCACTGCCACTGATCCGTGATGCTCGCTTTATTTGATCGTTCCGCTTCTCCGCATCCGCGTAATCGTGCTCCCTTTCCCCAAAAAGTGCCTGCAATTCCTCGATGTCGGCCTCCGATGGCACGAGATTGAGTTGCCCGGCCAAATCACTCATGACGGAGAGTGGATCATCGCTATGCTGAAGTCCTAACACGTGCCCGATCTCATGGACAGCAGCCGCTCGGACTTGTTCGAGCGATGTCCAATTCGCGTTTGTGTTAAAGACGAGATCCCCGGCCCAAGTGCCCGCCACTCGCGCATTGCCACCGATCGCTTGTGCCCAGACTGCGTCATCAAGCTGAACTCCGAAGACACGAATATCGCCAAACCTCTCATCGCCTCTCCAAGGCCCCTGAATGCCAGCCGCGCTACCGTCATCATCCACGAAACCGAAATTGACATTCGCGTGAGGAACCCATGTCTGAGCGGCGTCACGAAGCGTCTCACGCCAAGCATCCGCACCAAAACGCTGGTCGAAAACGCTCGTGAGATTGGAAGTCTGATACCCAAACTGAGTATCGTCTGGTGCAATACTGATCGTATGATTTCCGATGCCAAGAAAATCACTCATGTGCGCATTGAGGAGGCAGCGATCCTCCAAAATCTGAACGCAAAGCTTTGCTCTCTTTGTCCTCTTATTCATTGCTCACTGAACCTTTCACGGAGGAATCCAAAATCCTCAAACATCTTTTCAAAATCTGAAAAATACTTGCTGCCCCGCAAACGTTTCAAATCGGAATCTGTTGCCGCCACACTGCGAATTGACGGGTCTGCCGTCACCGCCTTGTGGTACCAATTCATCGCTCTTCTTAAATGATCTTCACTGACACTCGATTCACTTGTTGCAATTGTGCTGCGATCACCAGAATCCTCGGTGCAAATATCAAGCAGCGAGGTCGGCTCCATCGCATCGTCAATACCTGCTACCAAACTGAAGCCGCAAGCGATTTGGTAGCACAGCAGTGGGTCATGATTCTTTTGACGAGTTAACTTTCCAAGGTCTTCTACCGCTTCGGCTTGCTTCCCAAGTCGAGCGAGCAACACGGCACGTCCACCGAGCGCAAGCGAATGTTCAGGCTCCATCTTGAGGATATGTGTCAAATGAATCATCGCTTCTTCATCGCTACCGGCGAGCGTCCACAGGTGTGCCAACATCTGCCTCGCATCCAAATCATTGGGTGATTGATCCACCGCTTGCTCAGCCAAGCGAAGCGACTTTTCCGGATCATGGGAGACAAGTAACTGACTTAGGCTAAGGAGGTTGCGACAATCCGTTGGTTGGGTTTCAAGGGCACGTGCGATGTCTTGTCTCGCGTCATCGACCTTCTTAAGCTGCAACCTCAGCCGCGCACGCGAGACCCATGCCTGAGTAATACCGGGATCCGCTTTCACAACTTCTGAAAATGCGAGTTCCGCATCATGTGTCCGACCTAAGTGCATCAGGGCAAGTCCGAGATTGAACTTTGCGGAGACAAAGTTTGGATGAGACTTCAGCACTGCCCGAAAATCAAGTGACGCCTGATGATGATCTCCCAACGCGAGCTGCGTCACACCTCGGTAAAAAACTGCAAGGGGAAAACTGTGCTCAGTGGCGATTGCCTCAGAGTATGCGTTACTCGCTCGGGAATACTGTTTGGTTTTGAACAAACTATGAGCGAGCAAAATCTGCCGTCCGTAATCCTCGAACTCTTCGGGACGGGACTCCGCGTGGGCAATCGCGTCCTGGTATCGCCCTTGAGCGAACAGAGTCTCGAATCGCCCCGGTCCATGCGGATTCTCATCATTTGCGTCTGATGAGACTGAACCTATCGCGTTTGAGATATCAAATCCTAATTCGCCCGTCAGCTTTCTTAGATCTTCACGAAAAAAATGATCGCCGCTCTTTGGATCATCTATTTGATAGATCGACGACAGCATCCCACCGCTATTTTTCGTTTGACCAAGCCACAAGTGTTGTAGCCGCTCCAATTTCGGTGCAAGTGATGCATAACTAGCTGGGACAGGATCCGAGCTTCCCCCGTTTAGCTGTGCAATCAGCTTCAGATTCTCGTGGACACTCCGTATTGTTACAGCAAGTTCTGGACGCAGTTCATCGTATTCAGCAACCGCAGACATCAGCGACGTAGCGACTGGTAAATCGTCATGGAGTTGCTTGACCGCCAAAGCCAGTCTCGATGACTGCTGAGCAGAATGCTGCGTCCATCCCCAAAGCGACACAATCAAAATCATGCTCGCTGCGAACATCGCAACCGATCCACCTGAGGAAAGACGCGGGTGCCGTCGTCGCCATTTATTGAATGCCTCCACCCTACTGGGCTCTGGCACGTTCACCAGCGGACGATCCTCCAAGAGACACACAATATCGTCGCCAAATTGGTCTATGGTTTGATATCGATCGACAGCACGGTATGCCAGTGCTTTGAGCAGCACCGCCTGTAATCCTTTGGATAGGGACAACTCGGGTTTAGCCAAAATTGCTTTGACCTCTGACCATCGATCGCTCGACCCCAAGGGTGGCCTGACTCCGGTCAACAATTCAAACAGAACCGCTCCGAGAGAAAAAACATCCACGCGTACGTCTGGTTCAAAATTCTCATTCTTGACCATTGCGTCTCGTTGCTCGGGCGCCATGTACGCTGGTGTGCCGCCAACAAGTTGATTCAGGTAACCACTTTGCCCCCGGGTGGTCGTTCGATTTTGAGAAACATTGAAATCCAGCAGCCTAGGTTGCGCATCCCAGCCGATCAGGACGTTAGCGGGCTTCACATCACAGTGAACCACACCACAACGATGAACATGACCAAGTGCCGATGCGAGCTGTGAACCAACTCGCAGGATGAACCTTTGGTAATTTTCACC